>JBBJNN010000072.1:0-27704 GCA_037720885.1 Gemmatimonadaceae bacterium
GCGGGTCGAGCTCCCTCGCGTGACGCAGCTCGACGAGCGCCTCGTCGGTGCGCCCGAAGGTGAGCAGCAGCATGCCGAGCGCCTGACGCCCGGTGACGGACGACGGGTCGACGGCGAGCGCCGCGCGGAAGCGCGCCTCGGCCTCGGGGAACCGCAGCCCACGCACGAGCGCCAGGCTGAGCGCGAGCTGCGCGTCGGCGAGCGTGGAGTCGAGCACCAGGGCGCGCTCGGCGCTCGCCGCGAACAGCGCCGTGGCCGAGTCGGTCGGGTCGGCGACGTAGACCGGCAGGACGCCGTAGGCCAGCGCCAGGCCGGCGTGGGCGCGTGCGAACGCCGGGTCCCGCGCGACGGCCTGCCGGTAGTACGTGATGGAGCGCGCGACGTTGGCCCGGCCGCGCTCGAGGTAGTGGTACCGGCCCTTCAGGTAGAGCTCGTACGCCTCCGCGTCGGTCGTGCCGCGTCCACCCTGCGCCGCCGCCGCCGTTGCGCCGACGCCGCGGTCGCCGAGCGCCGGCGCGAGCGCGGCGGCGACGGCGCGCGTGACCTCGTCCTGCACGGCGAAGACGTCGCCCGAGCGGCTCTCGTAGACGCTGTCCCACCGCACCGTGCCGTCGGCCACGCTCACGAGCTGCGCCGAGACACGCATCCGGTCGCCCGCGCGGCGCACCGTGCCGTTGACGAGCGCGTCGACGCCGAGCGCGCGGCCGATCTCCTGGGCGCCAACGGCCTTTCCCTTGAACGCGTAGCTGGACGTGCGCCCGGTGAGCCGGAGCCCCGGCAGGCGTGCGAGTGCGTGCGCCAGCTCGTCCGTCAGGCCGTCGCTGAAGTAGTCGTCGGCCACGTCGCCGCTCGTGTTCACGAATGGCAGCACGGCCACCGCCCGGATCACCGCCGGGGCGCGCTCGCCTCCTGCCCCGCGCCGGTCGCCCAGGGCGGGGGTCCCCCGCCACGCCGCGTACCCGCCGGCGCCCAGGGCCGCGAGCAGGGCGGCCGCGGCGACCACTACCGGCCACCGCCTGCGGCGCGGCAACTCCGCGCCTCCGGGGGGCGTGCGGGACAGCAGCGTGCCCCCGGCGGGCGTCGGGACCGCGTCGAGCGCCTGCAACACTTCGTCCGCAGATTGCGGGCGCTCAGCCGGGTCCTTGGCGAGTAGCCGCATGACGAGCGCGGCCAGCGCGGGTGGCGCGTCGGGGCGGCGCGGGCCGAGCGGCGCGGGCGCCTCGGTCAGGTGCGCGCGCACGAGCGCCTGCGGAGAGCGTGCGCCGAAGGGGTGCCGCCCGGCGAGCGCCTCGTAGGCGACCACGCCCAGGGCGTACAGGTCGGCCCGGTGGTCGGTGGCCGCGTCGCCGACCGCCTGCTCGGGGGCCATGTACGCCGGCGTCCCCAGGGCCACGCCGGCCGACGTGAGCCCGGCACGCGGCGCCGCGCCCCCCCGCGTCGCGGCCGCCAGCGCCTTGGCGATGCCGAAGTCGGCGACCACCGCGTGCCCGCCAGAGAGGAGCATGTTCTCGGGCTTCAGGTCGCGGTGCATGACGCCGCGCCCGTGCGCGTAGGCGAGCGCGTCGGCGAGCTCACGCACCAGGCGCACAGCGTCCGCGAGCGGGAGCGCCTTCTCGCGCGCCAGGCGCGTCCGCAAGGTCTCGCCCTCGACGTATGGCATCACGTAGTAGAGCAGGCCGTCGGCCTCCCCCGAGTCGTGGACGCCGAGCACGTGCGGGTGCGTGAGCCGGGCGGCGGTCCGGATCTCGTGCAGGAAGCGCTCGGCGCCCGCGGGCGCGACACTCTGCTCGAGGACCTTCACGGCGACCGCCCGGTCGTGCCGGAGGTCCCGGGCCAAGTAGACCGTCGCCATCCCGCCGCGCCCCAGCTCCCGCTCCACGTCGTAGCGCCCTGCCAGCGCCGCTCGCAGCGCCGCCTCGACTTGCTTCGGCTCCGCGGTCGCGTGCCGCAGCGGTTCGGGGTCGCCGACGCGCTCGTCGCCCGACAATCCGGGGAGCGCTGCGAAAAGCGGGGCCACGAACGCGGCAGCCGGTTCGGCGAGGAACGCCGCCGAGTGCGCGGCGCGCTCGCACGCGTCCACCTGCGCCTGGACCTCCGCGCGCAGGGCGGAGTCGGCGCCGCATGCGCGATCGAGAAAGTCGGCCCGAGCCGCTTCGGGCATCGCCAGCGCCGCTTCGGCTGCGGCGCGGACATCCACCCAGCGCGGCGGCCCTGCGGGCGCGCGGCGGTTCCCCCGGTTCGGTGGCTCGGGCGCGGTCATTCGCCCTCCGGGCGGAGCGCGCGGTACAACCACCCCTTCGCCATCAGCCAGTCGCCCGCCACGGTGCGCGGCGACACCCCGAGCGCCTCGGCCGTCTCGGCCTCGGTCAGCCCGCCGAAGAAGCGGCACTCCACCACCCCAGCGGCGCGCGCGTCGACCACGGCGAGCCGCGCGAGCGCCTCGTCCAGCGCGAGCAGCTCGTCTCCGCGGGCCGCCACGGCCAGCGCGCCGGCGTCGCCGCCCGCCTCGGCGTCCTCCAGCGACACGGGCCGCTGGCCGCGGCCACCGCGCCGCGCCGCCTGGTGGCGGCGGGCGTAGTCGACGAGCACGCGCCGCATCGCGCGAGCGGCGAGAGCGAAGAACTGCGCGCGGCTCGCCCACTCGGCGCGCGTCTGGTCGGCGAGGCGGAGGTACGCCTCGTGGACGAGCGCGGTCGTGGAGAGGGTGTGGCCCGCCGGCTCCGCGGCGAGCTGCCGGTGGGCGACGCGCCGCAGCTCTGCGTACACGAGCGGGATGAGCCGCGCCATCCCCTCGGGCGCGCCGCGGCGGAGCATGGCCAGCGCCGCGCCGATCTCCTCGTCCGTTTCCGGCGCCTCACGCGCCGCCTCACGTGCCTGTTGGGCCATGTTCCGGACCTCGGGCGACCGGACGCCGGACCGCGTTGCGTGATTCGCCGCGATCCTGCGCGTGTGCTGATGCGGCCCACCGCTCGTGGGTGCGGGCGGTCGAACTCGACCGCCACGTCACCCTGCCGGCAATGCGGGCGGCGGCGCCGCGCCCCCGCAGTCGCTGGTCACCCCGTTCCGGAGATCCCGATGCGCACTCCCATGATCCCGCTGACCCTGCTGTCGCTCGTCCTCATCGGTTGCACCGACGACGTGCCTACCGCGCCCTCCTCTGGCGGCAGCGGGGCCGCGGCCCGCGCGGCCGCGAACGGGAAGGCGTTGCCGTTCCACGGCACCCTGAAAGCAGCGACGCACACGTCGCTGTACGACCCCGAGACCAACACCGTCCTCATACACTTGGTCGGCACCGGCACCGCGAACCACCTCGGTCGGTTCACGTTGGTGAGTGACCTCGTGCTGGATCCGGCGACGCTCACGGGGCCCGAGCAGATGACCCTGACGGCGGCCAACGGGGACATGCTCTTCGCGACGGGGACAGGGCAGGGAATACCGAGTGCAGACGGCCTGACCCTCAGCTCAGTGGAGTCCATGACGATCACGGGTGGCACGGGCCGGTTCGCGGGCGCCACGGGGAGCTTCATCCTCAGGCAAGTGAACCTCGGAACAGACCTCATCTCGTCCGGTTCGTTCACCGGCACCATCGCTCTCGGTAAACGGCACCACTAGTCTCGGTAAACGACAACCCTGTGCGCACCGACTTCGCTCGCATCGAGTCGGTGCGCACGAACGTCGCTCCGGTCGGTCTCCGCGGGTTCGGCGGGGCCGGCTGGGCGGTGGGCGGTGGGCGGTGGGCCGTGCGAGCGAGCGGCGCGCGAACGGCTGGCGCTAGCCGCCGCCACCGCGCGCCGCTTTCTTCCCCTCCCATGAGCACGACGATCACGGGCACCGCCGCGCGCCTCCGCGCGCTCGCCGAACGCTGGAGCAGCGCGAGCGCCGCCGAGCGGGCGAACGCGCAGTCCTACCTGATCGAGCTGGCGGAGGCGCTGGATGTGGAGCGTCCGCGGCCGGCGGGGAGCGGCTACGAGTTCGAGTTCCCGATCAAGGTGACGAGCCGCGACACGGGCGCCGAGAGCACCAACTTCATCGACCTGTACAGGGCGGGCCACTTCGCGCTGGAGGCGAAGGACGCGGAGCTCGCCGGCAGGGACGACCTCGCGCTCCGCAAGGCGTTCGGGCAGGTGCGCGGCTACCTCGGCTCCATTCCGCACGAGCGCCCGCCCTACATCATGGTGCTGGACGTCGGCAGGACGCTCGTCGCGTGGGACCGGTGGAGCGGCGACTACGGCGGCTTCAAGGCGGGGCGGCGTATTGACCTCGCGACGCTCGCCGATCACCCGGACGAGACGGCGCTCCTCCGCGACATCTGGGAGCAGCCGCACGCCCGCGACCCGCGCCGCACCTCGGCCGCGGTGACGCAGGAGATCGCCACGCGGCTCGCCGAGCTGGCCGCCGCGCTGGAGGATCGCGGGCACGCGCAGGAGTCGGTGGCGCGCTTCCTCATGCGCTGCGTGTTCACGATGTTCGCCGAGGACGTGGGGCTCCTCCCCGACGAGCCCTTCCGGCGCATCATCGATGAAGTGGCGATGGAGAGTCCGGCCGAGTTCGCCGAGGCGGCCACCGACCTCTGGCGCGCGATGGACGCGGGGAAGCGCTTCGGCCACCGGAAGCTGCTCCGCTTCAACGGCCACTTCTTCCGCGACGCCGAAGCGCTCCCGCTCACCCGCGACGACCTCGCGCTCCTCCTCCGCGCCGCCCGCGCCGACTGGAAGCACGTGGAGCCGACGATCTTCGGCACGCTCCTCGTCCGCGCGCTGGACCCGGAGGAGCGCCACCGCCTGGGCGCCGAGTACACGCCGCGGGCGTACGTGGAGCGGCTGGTGCGGCCGACGGTGGAGGAGCCGATCCGCGAGCGCTGGAAGCTCGTGGAGACCGAGGTACTCGGCCTCAAGGGAACGGGGAAGAAGAAGGATGTGGAGACCGCGCTCCTCCGCCTGCGCGAGTTCCACGGCTGGCTGCGCGGCCTACGCTTCCTCGACCCGGCGTGCGGGAGCGGCAACTTCCTCTACGTGACGCTCCCTGCGGTGAAGCGGATCGAGCTGGAGGTGATCCGCACGATCGAGGAACTGTCGAAGGGGCAGGGTGAGCTGCGCGTGGAGGAGGTGGACCCGAGCCAGTTCTTCTGGATCGAGGTGAAGCCGTGGGCGCGCGAGATCGCCGAGCTCACGCTCTGGATTGGCTTCCACCAGTTCTGGCGCGCGCACCACTGCGTGCAGCCGCCGGAGCCGATCCTTCGCGACACCGGGACGCTTGACCAGCGCGACGCGGTGCTCGCGTGGGACGAGATCGTCGAATCCTCGTTACACCAAGACCCTCTGCTTCGACCCTTTCCCCTTCCCCGACGCCCCGCCCGATGTCCGCGCGAAGATCGCTGACGTCGCCGAGCGGCTCGACCGGCATCGCAAGGAGGCGATCGAGCGCGACGAGCGCGTCACGATGACGGGGATGTACAACGTCGTCGAGAAGCTGCGCTCCGGCGACGCGCTCACCGCGAAGGAGAAAGCCGTCCACGAACTCGCCGCCTGCGGCGTCCTTCGCGATCTGCACGACGAGCTGGACCGCCTGGTCGCCGGAGCGTACGGGTGGCCGTGACCGATGGGGCGGGACGAGATCCTGGAGCGCATCGTCGCCCTCCACGACGAGCGCGTGAAGGAGGCGGCGGCCGGCCACGTCCGCTGGCTTCGTCCGGACTACCAGATCCCGCGCTTCGGCGGGGACTCCGCCCCGGGCACTCGAAGCCGGGTCGGAGGGCCGGGTCGGGAGGGGCCCCATGCATCGGAGCCCCATGCGTCCCGGGCGGCCGAACCGGGCGCCGAATCCCGGGCCGTGTGGCCCACCAGCGCCATCGATCAGATCGCGGCGCTCAAGGCGCTCGCGTCCGCCGCGCCCGGCACGGCCGACGAGATCGCGGCGCGCTTCGCCGGCGCCCGGCGCGACCTCGTCGCGCGGCACCTCGAGACGCTCGGGATCATGGGGGAGCTGCGCGCCGAGCCGGGCGGCAGGTACAGCGCGAGTGGCGAGCGCGCGGGGTAGCGAGAACCGCTGGCGCAGGCGGCCGCTCGGCGGGACCATGCGGGAACATCAGAGCCCGGTACGCGTGATGCAGTAGCTGCGGCGATTCCTCATGACGTCACCGAGCCCGCGCCCCGGAGCATGAGCGGCACCTACGACGTGGCCCTGGCCGTCTTCCCGGTGCGCGGCGCGAGCGCGGTCCTCCAGGCCGCGGCCGCCGCCGACGCAACCCGCGAGCTGGTGATGACGGTCGCCATCGCCGCGGTCGTCGTCCTCGGACTCGTGCTCTTCGGCGCCATCTTCGGCCGCCGCATCCGTGCGCAGCTCGCCGCGAGCGAGGCGCGCCTCATGAGCGAGGAGCACCTCCGCAAGGCGTACGAGGCGCTCGCCTTCGGCGTCGTCGTGCAGGATCGCGATGGCCGGATCACCCACGCCAACCAGCCCGCGCGCGACCTCCTCGGCCTCGCCGCTGGGCAGATCGGGCGCCGCACGCCGGTCCCCGCGACCGTGCACTGGTCGGCCGTGGATGAGAACGGCGAGTCGCAACCGCCGGAGGCGCACCCGCTCGCCATCGCGCGCCGGACGGGGCGCGCGGTACAGGGCGTCGTTCAGGGCGTGCGCAGCGCGAACGGCGGGCGGCGCTGGCTCCTGATGGATGCCGTCCCCGTGCTCGATCCCCGCACCGGCGCGCTCGACGAAGCGATTGTTTCCTTCGTGGACATCACGCACCGGCGGCAGGCGCAGCAGGAGCTGCACGATGCCGCGCTCGAGCTCGAGATCGCCAACGACGGGCTACGCCGCGCGAACGAGCAGCTCCTCGCCACCACCCAGGACGCCGAGGGCGCCCGCCTGGCCGCCGAGGCGGCGAACCAGTCGAAGAGCGAGTTCCTCGCGACGATGAGCCACGAGCTGCGCACACCGCTCAACGCCATCCTCGGCTACACGGAGCTGCTCGAGCTCAACCTCGCCGGCCCGCTCACCGACCGGCAACGCGCCTACCTCGAGCGCACACGCGCCAGCGGCAAGCACCTGCTCGGTCTCATCGACGAGGTGCTCGACCTCGCCAAGGTGGAGGCGGGGCAGCTCGTCGTGGCACGCGTGGAGGCGCGCGTGGAGCGCGCGCTCGAAGCCGCGCTGTCGCTCGTGCGCCCACAGGCGGCGGCGCGCGGACTCGGGCTCGCCACACCCTGCGAGGTGGCCGGCGTGTCGTACGTGGGCGACGAAGCGCGCGTGCGGCAGATCCTCGTCAACCTCCTCTCGAACGCCGTGAAGTTCACTCCGCCTGGCGGACACATCACCATCCGGTGCGGCGCGGTCCCGCAGGGGGGCGCGGGCACGCACCTCCACGGCGACGGCCCGTGGGTGTTCGTGCGCGTGGAGGACACGGGCATCGGCATCCCGCACGATCAGCTCGAGGCGATCTTCGAGCCCTTCGTTCAGGTGGAGACGGGGCGCACGCGCACGCAGGGTGGCACGGGGCTCGGCCTGGCGATCGGCCGGCGTCTCGCGCGGCTCATGGGCGGCGACCTCACCGCGGAGAGCGCGCTCGGCCGCGGCTCGGCCTTCACGCTCTGGCTCCCCGCGCTCATCGGGAGCGCCACCCCGGCCCGGGCCAGCCGGCCGATCGGCGCACGGCCGGTGGAGATTGATGTCTCGACGGTGGGCGCCGTGCTCACCGCGGGAATCGTTCGCGAGGTCGTCCGCACCATCGCCGACAGGCTCCGCGCCGATCCCGAGACGCCGTGTGCGCGCGACCACCAGGACCAGGACGTGGAAGATCACATCGGCACGTTCCTCACCGAGGTCGGCCGCGAGCTCCTCGTCCGCGCCGGGGCCGACGGCGCGGCCACCGACGTGCCGGGCGACGACCCGGAGCTCACGGACGGCAGCGAGATCCGGCGGCTCATCGCCGAGCGGCACGGCGCGCAGCGATTCCGGCTCGGGTGGTCGGAGGCGGCGCTCTACCGCGAGTACGAGATCATTCGCCAGGAGGTGGAAACGGTGATCCGCCAGGCGGCGCCACCGGGCACCGAGGGCGTCGTCAACCGTGCGATCGCCATCCTCCGCGAATCGCTCGACCGCGCCGAGGGGACGAGCCTGGACGGGTTCCGGTCGGCGCACGCGGTGCGCACCGCGTGAGCGGCGAGGCGGGGTGGGGGTCGCTGCTCGCCGGGCTCGCTGGCGACCTTCGCGGCCACCTCGGCACGGCGCACCGACTCGCCCGCGATCTCCTCGGCCCGGACCCCGTGCAGGTGGTGGCGTACCGCGGCTACGGCACCGCGGAGCGCGCGTGGGTGGTGGGCCGCGTGCTCGAGAACGAGCGCGTCAGCGCCGCCACGATCACGGACAGCCGGTGGCGCAACCTCGTTAACACCCTCAAGCGCCTGGAGAGCGACGAGGTGCCGCACGCCCGCGTGCGCGTGACCTGGAGCGGCGCCGCGCACGAGCTGACCTCGGACGACGACGGCTACATCGCCGGCTGGGTGACGCCGGCCGCCCCGCTCCCCGCGGATCGATCCTGGCACCCGGTGGCGCTCGAGCTCATCTCGCCCATCTACGAGGGCGCCGAGCCGGCGCGGACGACGGGGGACGTGCTGGTGCCGCCGCCCTCAGCGGAGTACGGCGTGATCAGCGATCTCGACGACACCGTGATCCGTACCGAGGCGACGGATCTCGTGCGCATGGCGCGCGCGACCCTCTTCGAGAACGCGCGTACGCGGCTTCCCTTCCCCGGCGTGGCGGCCTTCTACGGCGCGCTCCGGCAGGGCGCGCACGGCTCGGCCGACAACCCGATGTTCTACGTGTCGAGCAGCCCGTGGAACCTGTACGATCTGCTGACCGAGTTCCTGTCGCTGCAGGGAATTCCGGATGGGCCGCTCGTGCTCCGCGACTGGGATCTCGCCGTGCCGCGCGGCGGGCACGCGCCGCACAAGCTCGGCGCGATCGCGCGCATCATGGACACGTACCCCCGGCTCCCCTTCATCCTGATTGGCGACAGCGGGCAGGAGGATCCGGAGATCTACCGCGAGGTGGTGCGCCGCTACCCGACCCGCATCCTGGCCGCCTACATCCGGAACGTGACACCGGACCCGCACCGCTCGGCCGCCATCCGCGCGCTGGCGGCGGAGGTGGTAGAAGCGGGGAGCACGCTCATCCTGGCCGACGACACGCTCGCCGCGGCGCGGCATGCGCTGGAGCGCGGCTGGATTGGACGCGAGGGGCTGGGCGAGGTGGGCGAGGAGAAGCGGAAGGACGAGGCGGGCATGGTGAACCCCGACAAGGCGGAGACCGTTGTGGTGGAGGGGGGAGGGACATAGCCGGGCACTTCACATTCAGTATGGGAGCGGGATCATGAACGTCCTCGTGACGGGCGGAACCGGGGGGGTGGGATCGCAGGTCGTGCGGGAGCTGACGGCGCGCGGGGTGGACGTGCGGGTACTGACGCGCTCGGCCGAGAAGGCGAAGGCGCTGCCCGAGGGGGTGGAGGGCGCATCGTGTACCTCTCGGTTCAGGATGCCGACCGCGCGGCATATCTTCCGCACTTCGGCGCGAAGGCCGGCGTCGAGACGGCGATCGCCCACGCCGGCATCCCCTACACCATTCTCCGGCCGATCAACTTCTACCAGAACGACCTCTGGCTGCGCGAGGCGATCCTGCAGTACGGGGTGTACGCGCAACCGATCGGGGACGTCGGCGTCTCGCGCGTGGACGTGCGCGACATCGCCGCGGTGGCGGCGGTAGCGCTGACGACGCCGGGGCACGAGGGGGAGACGTACAATCTCGTTGGGCCGGACGCGCACACGGGCCAGAGCACGGCCGAGGAGTGGAGTCGCGCACTCGGCCGGCCGATTGCCTACGCGGGGAACGACCTCGCGGCGTGGGAGGAGCAGCAGCGGGCCTACCTGCCCGACTGGATGGTGTTCGACTTCAGTCTGATGTACGACTACTTCCAGCGGAACGGGTGGCAGGCGACGCCGGCGGATCTCGAGCGCCTCACCGCCGTCCTCGGCCACCCGCCGCGAAGCTTCCGCGATTTCGCGACGGAGACGGCGGCGAGCTGGAAGAGCTGAGGGGTCGTGGGGGAGCGGTCTATCGCTTCAGGACCACCCGGACCCGCTCCCGCTTCCGCACGACATCGAGTGGCACCGCGTCGCCACTACGCGCGGTGCCGATCACGTCGCGCAGCTCCTGCGGGCTCTCCACATCCTCGCCTCCCGCGCGGACGATCACGTCGCCATCGCGAAGGTCCGCGCGCGCCGCAGCGGTGCCTGGCGCCACCCGCAGCACGAGGACACCCGACTCCACACCGAAGTAGTCGCGCATGCTGCGCACGTTCGTGACCTCGGCGCCGGCGACCCCGCTCGTCGAGCTCCCGAAGCCGTAGGGCACGAGCGCGATGGGCGGTGCGGGCGCGGTGGCCGGCGTCCGCACCGCGCTCGGCGTGATGCGGACGCGCGGAGGCATCGGGGGGATGCGGACCTCGGTGCTCGCCATGGGCGGCATGGGCGGCATGGGTGGGGTCGGAGGCATCCCCTCGACCCGCATGAAGTACGTCTCCGACATCTCCGGCCGCGGCCCCACGGCGATCGTGACCGTGCGCGACTCCCCATCGCGCCGCACGCGGACGGGCAGCCGGTTCCCGGGGCGGATCATGTCATCGAGCAGGAGCTTGCTCGCCGCGAGATCGCGCCCGTCGAACGCCACCAGCACGTCGCCGGCGGCGATGCCGGCGCGCTCGGCTGGCGAGCCGGGCTCGACCGCTTCCACCTGGGGATAGGTGTAGAAGCGCCACACGCGCTTCCCACCGTCAATGCCCACAGTGTCCGCGGCAGCCGAGAGGGTGACGCCGAGGTAGCCCGGATGCCCCTGGCGGCGCGCGGCGGGGATCATGCGCGCGCCGGCGGTCGCGCCGCCGAAGCCACCCACCACGACCCGCTCCCTCGTGCCCGCGACCCGCGCCTCGAAGAGCGAGCGCGCCTGCTCCTGCTCGATCAGACGGACCATCTGCTGGAGCTGCACCTGCGTGGCGAGCAGCGTCCTGGAGTCGAGCGAGTCTCGTTGGCCCAGCGTGCGCGACAGTTCATCGAGCTTTCGGCGGAGCATGGTCATCCGCTGCCGCTCCGCCGCATCGCGCCCGCGGCGGAGCTGCGCCGTGTCGCAGTTGGCGCACCCGGACTGCGCCGCGAGCGGCGCGACGTGGCCGATCGGGGCTGCGGCGCCAGCGAGCGCGAGCGCGACCGCCCAGCGCGCGCCCCTCGTCCGCCGCCTGGCATCTATGAGATATATGCGAGCAATCATACGGAACCCGTGAAGACCGTGAGCATGAACTAGAAACTAGAACCGCGTGAGCCGGACGCCGGCCGGGAGGGTGTTCCCGAGCTGCTTGAGCGTCGCCTCACGCGCGGCGAGCGTGGACATGTAGTAGCCGTTGATGACCGGGTCGTGCGGGAGCTCGTCCACGCCCTCCCGAGCCGCGCCGGCCATCGCGTCGAGCGCAGCGAGCCGAGCGCGGTAGAGATCGGAATTGCGGACGGGGCGCGTCACCGTGTCATTCTGCGCGAGGAAGCTCATCGCCTGCCGGTACTCGCGCTCGGCCCGCGTGAGGGTTGCCTGCGCTTCCACCAGCGTGCCGAACTTCGGCATCGTGTCCGTGGCAGCCGTGACGAAGCGGACAGAGCTGTCGGACGAGGAGGCGGACGCCAGCGCTCCTGTGCCTGGCAGCGCGCGCGCCCCGGTGCTCAGCCGGCCGGCGGCCATGCCGCCGGCGACGAGCGCCACGGCCGCGGCCGCTTGCATCCACCCGCGCCACCGCCGTGCACCACCGCCACCGCGGACGGGGCGGCCACCGGAGACCTCCGTCACGGACTGGGTCGTGTACCCGGCTGGGGGCAGCGGCGCGATGGAGCCGGCGACGCCCGTCTCCGGCGCGAGCAGCCCCTCGGCGCGCAGGCCGGCGGCGATGGCCGCCCAGCTCGTGAGCGGGGGAGCTGGATGGTCGCGCTCGTGGTCCCGCTCGTGCGCCGCGCGGGCGAGGAGCGCCCGCACCGCGCTCCGCTCGGCGGCGCAGCTGGCGCATTCCGCCAGGTGCACCCGCTCGAGCGCGTTCGGCTCGCTATCGGAGAGGTCGGCCAGCTCGGCCAGACGTTCAGGATCCAGGTGCCGCATGTGCTCGGTTCGCTGCCGGCTTCGGGACATTCACGGGGACGCCGCTCGGGGCGTCCACCAGGTGCGCGAGGAGCCGGCGGAGCTTCGCGCGTGCCTTGAACAGTTGCGACTTGGACGCGCCCGCGGTGATGCCGAGCTCCCGGGCGATGTCCTCGTGCGTGTACCCTTCCACATCGTGCAGAACGAATACCGTCCGCGCTCCCGCCGGTAGCCTCGCCGCCGCATCCTCGATCGAGGCCGCGAGGAACGCCCGGTCGCCGTCCAGCTCCACGGCCGCGGTATCCTCCTCGATCCCGATCTCGACCTTGGCGATCCGGCGACTTTTCCGCAGCGCGTTGAGCGTCCGGTTCACCGCGATCCGATGCGCCCACGTGCCGAACTGCGCGTCGCCGCGGTAGCCGGGCAGGGCCCGGAAGATCTGCATCCACACGTCCTGCGAGATGTCGGCGGCCAGGTCGGGGTCGCCGGCCAGCCGTCGCACCACGGCATCGATGTGCGGCGCATGCTGCGACCAGAGGAGCCGCAACGCTCGCTCATCACCAGCGATGGCGCGCTTGATCAGCAGGTGATCCGTTTCCATGCCTTCACCGAATTGGTCACGCGCGGGGGGGTGGAAGGTTGCCCGGATGTGCGAGCGGAAATGGGAAGGGATCCCGGAAGCGGACAGCCCGGCCCGCGGGGAAGTGATGCCGGGCACTACGGGGCGGAGAGTAGATTGTTTGCCGGGGGAGGCCCGGTGAACCCTCGAACCCCTTCCGTCCGTAGCGATTGGATCCAGCTCGGGATCGAGCTCGGAATCCACCTTGGGCCCCGCCTCCGCCATCCGGTGCCTGCCGTCGCCATGCGCCTCTCCGACCTCGCCCGCCGTCTCGTTCGCCTCGCGGACTGGACCGTTCCCCTCCCCCACCCCTGGGAGCGCATCCGCGAAGGTGCGCCCCACTCGGCGTTCGGGCCGGGCTCGGTGCGCCCGCTCGGGTGGTACTTCGAGGGGGAGAGCGCCGTGACCGTGGCGAGCGTGGACGCCCTGTGCGAGTGGCTGCTCGCCTGCGAGTACATTGCCGACCCCGAGCTCTTCCGCGCGGGCGACGTATGGCAACACCCAAGCGACTTCGAGCGCTGCCGCCAGGGCGACTGCGAGGACCACGCGCTCTGGGCCTGGCGCAAGCTCACCGAGCTCGGCGTCCCGAGCGAGTTCTGCGTCGGGCGCTACCGCCCCGCCGCCGCCTGTGGAGATGCGGGGAGCGTAGAGCGCGGGCACGCATGGGTGATGATGCGGGGCGTGGGGGGCGACTACCTCCTCGAGACCGTCGCCAGCACGCGGGAGGCGATGGTCCGCCCGCTCGAGGATGTGCGCGACGCGTACACGCCGCACTTCTCCGCCTGCTACTCGGACGGCGGCCGGCTCCGCGTCGCGGCATACGGCGGATATCTCCACTTCGCGCGGGGCGCCGAGCTGCGCCGACGGCGCGGCGAGCCCCCACCCGGCGACGTCGCGCACAGCGAGCCGCCCGCACCCTGATGGCGGCGTGAGGGCGGCGGCCTGGCCCCGCGGCCTCGGACCCTCCCGCCGACTCAGCACCGCCACGCGGAGCGCCGGGTGGGCGCTGGCCGCCCTCGTCTCGCTCAGCGGCCTCCTCGCCGGCTGCACGCACGGGGCGATCGGATCGTCGCGCAGTGTGCCAGCGTCCCCCGTGTCACGCGCCGAGGCGGACTACTTCCTCTCGATCGCCTACGGGTCGGAGTACGGGACGCGCGCGGACCGGCTGCGGGTGTGGGGGAGGGACATCACCGTCCGCATGTTCGGCTCGCCCACCGGGGCAGACACCGTGGAGCTGGACCGCGTGATTGGCGAGCTGAACACGCTCGCCGGGCGGCGGGTGATGCGGCGCGTGTCCGACGCCGCGAATCTGGGCGTGTACTTCGTCGGTCAGGAGGGGTTCGACCGGCACGCGCCGGCCTACGCGCGGCAGAACGCCGGGTACGTCGCGATCCGCTGGGATAAGCGCTCGCGCATCTACGCCGGCACCGTGCTCGTCCGCAGTGACGGGCTCTCGGACCGGCGGCGCCGCCATGTGATTCGCGAGGAAGTGACGCAAGCGCTCGGCCTCCTGAACGACTCGGAGCGCTACCCGGAGAGCATCTTCTATGAGCCGCGTTCCGAGGTGACGGAGTTCGCGCCGATCGACCGCGCGGTGATCCGCCTCCTCTTCGACTATCGCCACCTCGTGGGAGCGCGGGCTCCGGCCCTGCGCGCGGCGGTCGAGCGGCGGGTGGGAGGGTGACCGGCGGCGCCATCTGGTCGTCTTCCCCGTGCGACACCCTACTGCAACAGTCCTCGCGACAGGTGTGGCGGCGGCACACCGCGGCGCTTGTCTTGACCGCTTCGCACGCGGGGTCTATTATGGCGCGGCCCGCGGATGGCGATGGCACGCCGCGCGCAGGCTGCTCTCCCCGCGGCCCCGCGGAACTTCCCCCGGTACGTCCAGGTATGCTTACGGGAGCGACGTCGCCCCCGGGTCCCTCGCAGTGCTTCCGGTAGTGCTTCCGGCAATGCTTCCATACGTGATAGCACCACGTCACCCGCTTCACGCGCGGTCGTGCAGTGTCGTTCACCGTACCGCGCGTCCCTAGCTCTCTCGTAGGACAACCAAGCCAACAGGTGTCGCAGGAATGAAGCTGCTGCTCACCGCGCTCCTCATCTCCGGTGTCGGAGATGGACTCCCGGTCAAGTCGCCGTCGGCCGTCGGTATGTCGGCCGCCCGGCTCGCGACCGTGGACCGCGTCGTGAGCCGCGGGATCTCCGCCGGCGGCTACCCGGGCGCCGCCGTCGTCGTCGGCCGTAAGGGATACGCCGTTTGGCAGAAGGGATTCGGCCGGCTCGACTGGACGCACGCCGACCGTGTCTCCCCCACCGAGACCGTCTACGATCTCGCGTCGCTCACGAAGGTGGTGGGGACGACGACGGCCATCATGGTGCTGTACGACGAGGGGCGCCTCCAGCTCGACGCCACCGTCCAGTCCTACCTCCCGGCGTTCACCGGCGGGTTGAAGGACTCGGTCACTATCCGCCAGCTTCTCACGCACCGCTCGGGACTTCCGGCGAGCCGCGACCTCTGGCGCATCGCCCACACGCCGGAGGAGGCGCGCGCCGCGGTCCTCGCGACGCCCCTCACCTGCCGTCCCGGCACCTGCTTCATCTACTCCGATCTGGGCGCCGCGACGCTCGGCATGCTCGTCGAGCAGATCTCCGGCGTGGGGCTCGACCAGTTTCTCGAGACGCGCGTGTTTGGCCCGCTCGGCATGAAGGACACGGGCTTCCGTCCGGCCGCGGCGCTCCGCGACCACATCGCGCCCACCGAAGTGACGCCCCCGCGCGGCTACCCGCTCCGCGGCGAGGTCCACGACGAGAACGCCTACGCGTTGGGCGGCGTCTCCGGCCACGCGGGGCTCTTCTCGACCGCGGCCGATCTGAGCGTCTTCGCGCAGATGGTTCTGAACGGCGGTGAGTACGAGGGCACGCGGATCATCAGCGACTCCACCGTGCGCCTCTTCACCACCCGCGCCGCCGGAAACCGCGCGCTCGGCTGGGCGTCGGCGGATGGCACCGGCGGGTCGGGCCGATTTCTTGGCGAAGGAGCCTTCGGGCACACCGGCTACACCGGTACCTCGCTCTGGATCGATCCGGACCGCGAGATGTTCGTGATCCTGCTGACGAACCGCGTGCACGCCGCGCGGGCGCAGCGCCCGGCCAAGGTGATCTCGGATGTACGCGCCGACCTCGCCGATGCCGCCGCCGTCGCCGTCATGGACGACCCGGATGGCGTGCTCAGCATGCCACCGTCCTTCCGCGCCGACCGCGCGGTCGGCTGGAACCGCCCCGCGCGCAGCGCGAAGGCGCGCCGCGGGAAGGCGTCCAGGTCCCGGAGCACGAGGAGCATGAAGGGGCGTACGAGCACGAGCTCGCGCGGCAAGGCGACCGCGTCGAAGAGCAGGAGCTCGAAGGCGAGCGCATCGAAGGCAAGCGCCTCCAGGTCGCGCGCGTCGGCCTCGAAGAGCTCGGTGAGGAAGACGCCGGCGAAGACGCCCGTGAAGAAGCCTGCGAAGAAGGCGAGCGCGTCGAAGCGAAGGTGAGCGAGTGGACGCCCACGCAACGCGACCGCGTGACGGTGTGACGAGATAGATGACCTGATGACGGAAGCCCGGAGCGATCGTAAGCTCCGGGCTTCCGTCATCAGGCTACTGCCGGCTACGTCCCTCCTACCGGGACCCTCCGCCGCCACCCGCCTCACGCTTGGCGCAGGCCGAGAAACGGGTTGGGTTCTCGTAGCCATCGGGGAAATCCACCGTCACCAGCTCCCACCCCTCCGCTCCGAGCGAGTTCAGGTACTCCTCGAGGGCCTCCCGGCTCCGTCCCTTGCCGAACCCCTCACTTGGCACGTCGGTCGCGGCTAACAGCTTGTATTCCCAGCGTGGCATCGTCCCCTCCCGTGTCTGCCGTGTCGTGGGCTCGCCGGTGTCGCGGCCCCGCGGCACCAACTATAGCGAAAGCGGGGCCGACAGGACATAAGGGGCGCCAAACATTGGCGGCCGACGACTGGTGCGGCGTGGCTGGCGGGCGCGGCCGTGGCGCGTCGCCTTCAGTCGGCCGGCGCGCCGAGCGCCGTCATGTTCGCCCGGACGACGAAGCGCAGGATGAGGCGGGCGGAATCGACGTCGAGCACGCGCGCTTCCGGGAGCACGCGCTCGAGTAACGGCAGCTCGCCGACGCTCCGACGCGTGAGGCGCGTGAGATAGGCGGGTGCGTCGTCTGGGATCTGCGCGAGATCGTCGCGGCCATTGACGAGGACGCGGAGGTTCCGCACGCCGGGCGCGCCACGGAACACGCCACGCAGCTTCGCCGCGAAGCGCGGATCAGTAACGACGTAGTAAACGGACCGCATCCGCAGGAGCCGGGCGGTCTCGACGAACAGGTCGTCGCACATGGACACGACGAGCGCGGGCACCTCGAGCCGCTCGGCGATCCCCCGCGCGAGATCCGCGTGCGGCGCCGTGGTGACGACGCAGTTCGCGCGGCGCGCCCCGGGAGGGAGCGCGCGATTCCCGCCGAGGTGGTCCATGTCGAGGCGCTCGGCCTCGATGCCGAAGTCGCGCGTCAGCTCGTCGGAGATGGAGAAGAGCTGGTCGTCATTGCACTCCACCACGGCCGCGCGGAGGCGCAGCGTCTCCAGGCAGCGGCGCACGCGCTCCGGGAAATCGGGCGCGGGCACGCCGGACCTGATGCTCTGGACCAGCGTCTCGATCAGCCACTCCGTGTGCGTCGGTGGGAAGGGCTTCGCCTCGCCGGCCGGCGGGGCGACGTAGATGCCGGAGCGCTGCCGCAGCTCGACGAGATGCTGCCGCTCGAGCGCCTGGTACGCCGCCAGGGCGACACGCGGGTCAGCGTCGAACTCGCGCGCGACGTCGCGTACGCTCGGCAGCCGGTCGCCGGCCTTGAGCATACCGAGGTGCATCCCGCTCGTCACACGCTGCCGCATGGCGATCGCGATCTCTTGCTGCCGGGTGCTCATCCGTCGCGTGCGTGGTGGCGTAGACATGGGGACTTCCGGAACCGGGCGGGAGGATGCCGCCACCTGGACGGTAATCGAAACAGACATGATACGATGCAACAGAACCGAAATAACCCGGGTTCTGTTGCAACAAACTACCCAACAGTTGCCCTCTTCCTGCACGGCATTCGCGCCCAGCCTCGCAGCTCGTGCGCGGTCCCGGACACACCCAGGAGGGTAATCGTATGCGTTTCGCTCTTCCCGGCGCTACCGCCGTCGCGCTCCTCGCGCTCGCGGCCTGCGCCGACCAACCCACCCCGCTCGCTCCCTCGTCCGACATCACGGCTTCGGCCGCTAGGTCGGGCGCGAACGGGCGCCACGGCAAGGTCGCCGGCGCCGTGTACTCGATGAGCAACGATCCCGCGGGGAACCACGTGGTCGCCTACCGCCGCTTCGAGAGCGGCCACCTCGATCGCCTCGAGTCGTACCCCACCGGAGGTACAGGGAGCGGCGGCTTCGAGGACACGGCGAACGGCATGATCCTCGGCAACGCTCGCGGAGAGTCCTCCCCGAACAACCTGAATGAGTCCGAGAAGTTCCTCTTCGTCACGAACGCCGGCTCGAACTCGATCACCGTGTTCAAGGTGATGCCGAAGGGTGGGCTCAAGCTCGTCGAGGTGCAGCCCTCCGGCGGCGAGAAGCCGGTGAGCGTCACCGTGAACCACGGGTTGCTCTACGTGCTGCACAGCGGCGAGTTCATGGACGGGGAGATCACCACGCCCAACTGCACCACGGGCAACCTCCCCTCGGTCACCGGCTTCCGCGTGAGCGCGAACGGCCACCTCGAGCCGATCCCCAACTCCACGCGCCATCTGAGCGAGGATCACCACTCCGGCTGCGCCCAGGTGTCGTTCACCCCGAACGGCAGGGTGCTCGTGGTGACCGAGCGTCTGGCGGGCGATGAGGATCCCACCAGCGCCGCCGGCGACGAGGGCTACATCGTCACCTTCGTCGTGAAGGAAGACGGGCGGCTCGGCCAGCGCCGCATTACCGACGCCACCGGCCAGGGCCCCTTCGGCTTCACCTTCAACAAGCAGGGTGCGCTGTTCACGACCGAGCAGTTCGATGGGTCGATGGGCCCGAACCAGGGCGCGGCCGCCGGCTACATGGTCAACGACGACGGCACGCTGACGCCGGCCAGCCCCTCCGTGCACAACGGCGGCACGGACACCTGCTGGTTCGTCATCACCGACGATGGCAAGTACGGCTTCGCGACGAGCTTCTTCGGCGACGGCCGCATCTCGAGCTATCTGGTGAAGCCGAACGGCGGTCTCGAGCTCTTGAACGCCACCGCGAACACGGACCAGGTGGATCAGGGCGCGAGCGACATCTCGCTGAGCGAGGACAGCCGGTACCTCTACCAGCTCAACTCGTTCAAGGGGACGATCAACGTCTTCCGCGTCGGGAACGACGGCGGCCTCACCTACCTGGAGACCGTCCAGGCGCAAGCGCCCAGCCCGCTCGCCGCGCCGCTCGGCATCTCGGCGTTCTGAGACGCCCGGCGACCACGTCGCGCGCCGCGGTCAGCGCGCGACGTGGTCCCGCTCGACCGCGGCGAGGTTCGCGCGGACGATGAACGAGAGGATGTCGTCGGCCGACTCGGGCGCCAGCTCGCGCGCGGGCGGATTGGCGCGGGCAAGCAGCGCCCGGTCAGTGATCCGCCGCCGCGCCGACTCGGTGACGCGAACCGGGACGTCGGCGGGGATCGTGTCGAGCGAATCGCGTCCGACGATGGCCGCATGGAGCCGGCCGACGTCGGCGCTCGTGGCGAGGATCTCGCGGAGCTTCTCGACGAAGATAGGGTCGGACGCGACGACGTAGACCGGCCCGCTCGACAGCTCGCGCGCCATGGCGGCGAAGGCATCCGTCCGGACGGACACCGTCACCCACGGCTTCCCGATTCGCTCGGCGATCTCCTGCACGCGCCCCGCGTGGAACTGCGTCGTCACGAGCAGGTCCGCGCCGCGGAGACCAGCGGGCAGCTCGGCGTCCAGCTCGATGGCCTCGTCTCTCACCCCCACGGTGTCGAACCCGTAGTCAGCGCGCAGCTCGGCGCAGAGCGAGGCGATCTGATCATCGTTGCACTCGATGCACGCAGCGCGGAGCCGCACCCGGCCGGTCCACTGCCGGAAGTGGTCGGGGATCGCCGGCACGCTGATGCCGCGCGCGAGCCCCTGTTTCAGCACGGCCACCGCCCAACCGGCCGACTGCGACGCCGCCGGCGCGCGACGCCCTGTGGGCGCGAAGTAGATCCCCGAGCGCTGCCGGAGCTCGACCAGCCCCTCCTTCTCGAGCTCGCGGTACGCCGCGAGGACGGCGCGCGGATCGGTGCCGAACTCGCGCGCCAGCTCACGCACGCTCGGCAGGCGGTCGCCCTGCCGGATGCGGCCGAGGTGGAACTCGCTGAAGAGCCGCTGTCGCAGCGCACTGGCAATCTCGATCCGCACCCTCGTCATGCACGATTCCTCAGGGTGAGCGACGTCCCGGACACCCCGCCTCGGCGTCGGCGGGGCCCGGTCGTGAGCATATCACGCGCCACGCACCGGTAACAGGTCGCAGCGCACACACGATCTGTTGCATGGACCGGGGCAGCGCCGCCCGGCCACCCGCGCGTCGCGCCATTGACGCACGACAGACCATCACACTATCCTTCCCCGGAACATTTCCGGGGAAGCCATGCCGCCGTCCTCCGACCTCGACCTCCTGCAAGGCACGCTCGACGTGCTCGTCCTCAAGGCGATCGCCTGGGGTCCGCGACACGGTTACGCTGTCGCGCGATGGATCAAGGATACCTCCGATGAAGCGCTGACCGTCGAGGACCGCGCCCTCTACGTGGCACTCCACCGCCTCGAGGGGCGCGGCTGGGTAGGCGCCGAGTGGGGGCTCTCCGAGAACAACCGCAAGGCAAAGTACTACCACCTCACGGCCGAGGGCCGCCGCCAGCTCCGCGCCGAGGCCGCGCGCTGGACGCGGTATGCCGAGGCCGTGTTCAAGATCCTGCATGCGACCTGACGAGCCACCCCGAGGCATCCGCCGCCTGTTCCGCCTCCCCGCCACCCGCCGCGGCGTCGAGCGCGACGTGGAGGCGGAGCTGGCGTTCCACATCGAGACGCGCGTCGAGGAGCTCGTGGCACGCGGCGCGCTGCCCCACGAGGCGCGCTCGCGCGCGTTGCGTGAGTTCGGCGACGTGCGCGCGGCGCGTGATGAGCTGAACGCCCTCGACCGCGCCCGCGTGGCGCGCACCCGGCGCGGCGAGTGGTGGGATGCGCTCCGACAGGACGTGCGCTTCGCCGCGCGCAGCCTGCGGCGACAGCCCGGCTTCCTCGCAGTCGCCGTGCTCACGCTCGCGCTCGGGATCGGCGCCAACACGGCCATCTTCTCCGTGGTCAACGCCGTCCTCCTCCGCCCACTCCCCTACGCCGATCCCGACCGCCTGGTGAGCGTGTGGCCGACCGGGGCGCTGCCCGCCGGAGCGCTCGTGATGCTCCGCGACGGCAACCGGTCGTTCCGCGGGGTCGCCGGATTCGGCATCCCGCTCGACGTGAGCGTGACGGGCGGGTGCGCCGAGGGAGCCGGGTGCGAGCCGGCGCGCCTCACCGCGGTGCAGCTCTCCGCCGGGCTGTTCGACGTGCTCGGCGTGCGCGCCATGCTCGGCCGCGCCTTCGCGCGCGGCGACGACGAGCCGGGGCGCGACCGCCTGGCGATCCTGAGCCACGCACTCTGGCGGCAGCGCTTCGACGCCGATCCGGCGGCAGTGGGCCGGCAGGTCACCGTGGACGGTGTGAGCCGTACGGTGATCGGCGTGATGCCACACGACTTCCGCTTCCCCTCGCCGGCCGCGCAGCTCTGGGTGCCGGTCACGTTCGACCCGTCGAATGTCGGCACGTACTGGGGGAGCAACTTCATGCAGACTATCGCGCGGCTCAAGCCCGGGGTGCCACTCGCGCGCGGCCGCGCCGAGGCCGCCGCCCTCATCGACCGGGCCCGCTCGGCGTTCCCCTGGCGCATGCCCGACGACTGGGGGCGCGGCGTGGACGTGGTTCCGCTGCAGGAGCAGGTGGTGGGGGGCACGCGCCAGACGCTCGTCATCCTGCTCGGCGCGGTGGGGCTGGTGCTCCTCATCGCGTGCGTGAATGTGGCCAACCTCTTCCTCACCCGCGCCGCATCGCGTGAGCGCGAGATGGCCATCCGCGCATCGCTTGGCGCCGGCCGCGCCCGCATCGCGCGCCAGCTCCTTACCGAGAGCATGCTCCTCGGCCTGGCGGGCGCCGCCGCCGGGCTCGCGCTCGCCTACGGAACGGTGCGCGCGCTGGTGGCGCTCCTCCCCGCCGGCACGCCGCGCACGGCGGAGATCGGGATGGACAGTACGGTGCTCGGCTTCACGCTCGCGCTCGCGCTGGTGACCGGCGTGGCGTTCGGACTCGCGCCCGCGCTGCGCGCCTCGCGCCCGGACCTGCAGCGCACGCTGGGCGGCACGCGGGCCGCGGGCGGGACTGCGGCGCGGCGGCGCCTGTCAGAGGCACTCGCGGTGGCGCAAGTCGCGCTCGCCGTCATTCTCGTCGCGGGCGCGGGGCTTCTGATCAAGAGCTTCTGGCGACTGCACCAGGTGGAGCTGGGATTCCGCGCCGAGCACGTGGTGGCGGCGGACGTGCCGCTGCCGGCCTTCCCGCGCGACTCCGTGCCGAGGGCGCGCATCTTCTACGGCGAGGTGATCGAGCGCGTGCGCGCGCTACCGGGCGCGCGTGCGGTGGCGGTGGCGAACGCGCTGCCGTTCGGGCGGCGCGGGAGCAACGCGGGCTCGCTCCCGGTCGATGTGGAGTCGCACCCGACGCCGCCGGGCGGTGCACCGCCGATGCTGATCAGCACGACGGTGGGCGGGGACTACTTCCGCGCGATGGGCGTGCCGCTGCTCCGCGGGCGCAGCTTCACCGGCGCCGACCGCGCCGGCGCGCCGCTGGTGGCGCTCGTGGACGAGCGCGCGGCTCGAACATTGTGGCCGGGTGAGGACGCCACGGGCAAGCGGATCAAGCGCGTCTGGCTCCCCAACTGGATCACGGTAGTCGGCGTGGTGGGCGACGTGAAGCGCGACAGCCTGAGCAGCGAGAGCCAGCCGTCCGTCTACCTGCCGCTGCTTCAGGAGGCGTACCTCGGATCCATGCACCTCGTGATCCGCGCCGACGCGGAGGCTGGCGTACTCGCGCGCGGGATCCGCGCCGCAGTCGCGGGTGTGGACACGAGCGTGCCGGTGAGTGAGATCCACTCGCTGGGCGAGCTGGTGTCGGCGTCGGCCGCGCGCCCGCGCTTCACGATGCTCCTGCTCGCGCTCTTCGCCGCGCTGGCGCTCGCCCTCGGCGGCGTCGGGATCTACGGCGTGATCGCGTACGCTGTCGCGCGCCGTACACGGGAGATCGGCGTACGCATGGCGCTCGGCGCCGAGCGCGGCGCGGTGCTGCGCATGGTGTTGCGCGAAGGTGGGAGCCTGACTGCGCTCGGCCTTGGCGTGGGGATGCTCGGCGCGCTCGCGGCGAACCGCCTGCTCGCCGGGCTCCTCTACGGCGTGGCGCCGACCGACCCGGGCGTGTTTGTGGTGGTGCCGCTGGTGCTGGCCACGGTGGCGCTCGTGGCGACCGTGGTACCGGCACGCCGGGCCGCGCGAGTGGACCCGTTGATCGCGATGCGCGGGGAGTGATCTCGGGTTTCCGGGAACCGTGCCCGCTCAGCCACGGCGCGGCAGATGAACCGTGAAGGTGGTGCCGCGCGCCGCGGAAGACTCCACCTCGATCTTCCCGTTGTGTGCGCTCACGATTCGCTCGGCGATGTAGAGCCCGAGACCCAAGTGCCCGGACGGTCCGCTGGCCGCGGCGTACCCCGTCTTCTCCCTGGCTTTCATCGGGTTGAAGATGCCGCTCAACTGGTCGGCCGGAATCGCCAGGCCCTGGTTGTGTATGGCGATCGCGACGTCCTCGTCGTTGCCGCTAATGTCGACGGTGACAATCGTCCCGTCGGAGCCATGCTCCAGCGAATTGACCATCAGGTTGGTCAACACCTGGCTGATTCGCGCCGCGTCCCATTCACCTCGCTGTACGCCTCGCGCGTCCACCTGGAGCGTTCGACCCGGGTGCATCGCCGAGATCTCGTCCACGACATCGTGCACGACCTTCCCCATGCTCATGTCGGCACGCACGATCGGGATGCCTCCGCCGAGACGGCTCCGGGTGAAGTCGAGGAGATCGCCGATCATATAGACCATGCGCGTGGAACTGCTGGCGATTCGCGATGCGAGCGTCAGGTGGGGCTCCTTCAGCTCTTCCGTGTCGAGCATGAACCTCGCCGCCGTGCTAATGGCACCGAGCGGTGTTCGGAGATCATGACCGAGGATCGCGAGGAACATCTCCTTCGAGCGGCCCAGATCCTGAGAGTACCGCGTGATCGATTCGGCGAGCGATTGGTCGATGGCCTCGTTGAATCGCGTCAGGTCATCGAGGTCTGTCAGCGCGAGCGCCCCCTGCGCTTTCGTCCAGAGTCGGATCACACTGGCACGCAGGGCGCGGTACTCCGAGACCATCTGTTCGACCGTAAACCCGCTCTCCGCCCGACCGGCCCCATGTTGTTCGGCCGCCGTCGTCGCATCGAGATCGCCGGCCGGTGCATTTCCCTTCGATTTTTCAGACTGCTCTTGCTTGCCCTGCAGCGTATCGAGATCCGCGGCGATCACCGTGAGCATCTCATTGGCATGATCGCGGAGCGCCGCGATGTCCATCGAGCCGCTCGCTGGCACGCACGTCCGCGCGAATGCCTCCCATTCTGCGAGGATCGGCTCGCGGTTCGCCACGATGAACGCTGAAAGTCGCATCGCCCCTCCGGCTCGCTGAACACGTTCCACACACGATCTCGACCCACTACGTCGAGCGGCACCGCCTCACGATGCAGATGGGGCCGCGGCGCTTCAACCAGACGACGACGCGTGGCCGGCCCACTTGCCTGCGCGGCGTGCGCTTGGTGAACTTGTCATCACGATCTTCAGGGGAGTAGTGATGAGCGAGCACGAGATTGGGGCTGTTGGCTCCGCGGCGACCGATGCCGCTGAGCCAATCGAGGTGACGGGCACGACCGAGATGGCCGGCGAGGTGCAGTCCGGCATCGTGACGGAGGACCAGGTGAAAGCCGCGCTGCGTCGCGTGAAGGATCCGGACCTCAACCTCAACATCATCGACCTCGGGCTCGTCTACTCGATCGCTGTCGAGGGCGCGAAGGTGAGTGTGGACATGAGCCTCACCTCGCCTGGCTGCCCCTCCGGGCCCGAGATCATGGGAGGCGCGGAGGAGCAGATCCGCGCGCTGCCCGGCGTGGAGGATGTCGCGATCAATCTCGTGTGGAGCCCCTTCTGGTCGCCCGATCGAATCGAGCCGCGCATCCGCTCGTACCTCGGGCTATAGCTTCAGTATAGCTTCAGCCGGTCGCATGCGGCGGCGCGTGCAGCGCGTGCGGGCCGCGGGGCTCCGCATCGCGCTCGCCTCTCTCGCGCTGGGGGCAGGCTGTCGCGGCCTGCGCCCGGGCGGAGCGGCGCAACGGGAGGTGCCGCCGGAGCAGGTCGTGCGAGACTACCTCGTGGCGTACAACCGGCACGATGTGCCGGCGGTGCTCGCGCTCCTCGATCCCACGGTCGCGTGGCTCAGCATCGAGGGCGATTCCGTGCGCGTGGAGGCTCGCGGGCTCGACGCGATGCGGCGCGGCCTCGAGGCGTACTTCCGGAACACCCTCGACGCGCGCTCGGTAGCCGAGACGATGACCTCGCTTGGACCGTGGGTCACCGTACGGGAGCGCGCATACTGGCGCTCGGGCCGCACCAGGCGCTCGCAGGCGGCGATGTCCGTGTACGAGGTGCGAAACGGCCGCATCCGTCGCGTCTGGTATTACCCGGTGGTGCGGTGAGCGGCGCGCCGGCACACTCCATCCGAGGCAGACCCGTCATGCACCCTCGCACGCAGGAGCTCCTCCAGCATCTCGACGCGCAGCGTGCCACCCTGCGCGATGCCGTGGATGCAGTGCCCGCCGACCTCCGCGACCGGAAGCCAGCACCGGAGCGTTGGTCGGTGGCGGAGATCCTCGAGCACCTGGCGCTGGTGGAATCACGGCTGGCGCAGTTCTTCTCCAGCCAGGTCGCCGAGGCCCGTGGCAATGGGTTGGGCGCGGAAAGCGATACGAGCTCCGTCCTCGCGAAGACGAGGACCGGCGTCGTACTCGACCGGCGTCGCCGCATCATGGCGGCCGAGTTCATCCTGCCCACGGGAACGCTCGACACCCGGGCGGCGCTCGCGGAGCTGGAGCGCACGCGAGGGGTCTTTCGCGAGGCCATTCTGGCGAGCGATGGGCTCGCGATCGGCGAGGTGACGAGACCACACCCGGTGCTCGGGCCGCTCGACCTCTACGAGTGGCTCGCGTTCACCGGCTACCACGAGGCGCGGCACGCCGCGCAGATCCAGGAGCTCGCGAGCGAGCTGACGAGCGAGGTCGCGGATCGCGACGGGCAGTGATCGTCGCGCGCACGTGACCGTCGCAACGCGAGTGCGCCCGTGACCTCGCAGACCCCGCAGGTCGTGCTGCTCTTCGGCCGCCCCGGCGTCGGCAAGTTCACGGTGGGCGCGGCGCGCACGACGGCGGGCGGTGGGGCGCTGCGGCTCGTGGAGCTGCGCTGCGACTCTGCGGAGCTGGAGCGGCGTCTGGCGTCGCCCTCCCGCGAGCGATTCGGCAAGCTGCGCGATGTGTCGTTCTACCGACGCCTCGACGCCGAGGGCACCTTCGACCGGCCGCGCATGCCGGCCGCGGAGCTCATCGTGGACACCGGCGCGGCCGAGCCGGCCGAGGCGGCGCGCCGCATCGCCGAGGGACCGAGCCTTGGCGCCGTCGCGCGGGCGAGGTAGCGGCACGACCTCATAGGCATGCCTCGCCGCGCGCGGTTGCTGCTGATCGAGGGGGTACCAGGCCTCGGCAAATCCACGGTGCTCGATTGCCTGCTGCGGACGCACGTCGTGGGCGCGGAGGAGCGCCGCGTGCGCACGCTGCTGCATCTGACGCAGGCTCACACTTTCGGCCCCCTTGCGCCGGCGGCGGACGCGGGGACGCTCACGCGCGAGGAGAACGTCGAGCACCTGGAGCGTGTCGTCGAATTGCTCGAGTGGCTCGCCGATTCGGTGGAGGGTGAGGCGGTGACGAAGTGCTTCGCGCTGGTGGACACGCTGCACCTCACGCACTGCCTCCGGCCCGGCGCCGTCGCGTGGGGCGATGTGGAGCCGTACGACCGCCGCCTGGCGGCCGCGGGCTGTGGCCTCGTCCTGCTCGACGCCGAGGACGCGACCATCCGCGCGCGCTCGGTGGAGGCGCGCGCCGATACGCCGTTCATCCGCGACTACATGCTGCGCCGGCTGGTCGCGCACCCCTCGGAGCTCGTGCCGTATTTCGTGGCCGAGCGAGACGAATTCCGGCGGATGTTCGAGCGATCGGCGATGCGGAAGGCGGCGCTGCCGGCGGAGCTACCGCTCGACGAGCTGATGGCGGCGGCGCACGTGTTCTGGGTCGAGGGAGGCTAGCGCGACCTCTCGGATTCCGTTCGCCCCTCCGCTGAGGTGCGCCGACGCCTGGCCGCCGAGCCGGTGGCGGCTTCCGGATCCCGTCCGTCCGTGCAGGTGAGCCGCTCCCCAATTTCGCGAACGGTGGAGGTCACGCTCACCGCGGCACCCGCGCGGCTCTCGCTCCGGCCCGGCACCGTGACCGACGTGGTTGCCTACAACGGCCAGGTTCCGGGCCCGACGCTGGAGCTGAGAGAAGGCGATCGGGTGACGGTCCATTTCCGGAACGACTTGCTTGAGCCGACCACGATCCACTGGCACGGCCTGCACATCCCCGCCGCCGCCGATGGCA
>JBBJNN010000179.1:0-273 GCA_037720885.1 Gemmatimonadaceae bacterium
GCCCACATCGCCTCGGCCGACACGGCCGAGGTCGCTCGCTGGCTCGAGCGGCAGGTGCGTTTCGCGCTGCACGTGCCCGTGCTGCCCGGCGCGCGCCTCGTCGGCGCGCGATTCTGCGTGGTGGGCGGGCATCGCGGCGCGGTCGTGGAGTACGAGGTCGGCGGCGTCGCCGTCTCGTACTTCGTGGTGCCCGGCGGAGCCGGGGACGCGCGACGTGCCGGGCCGCCCCGGTTCGACCGCACGACGCTGGGGGACTCTCACGTCGTGGCGGGG
>JBBJNN010000179.1:283-6315 GCA_037720885.1 Gemmatimonadaceae bacterium
GAGCGAGCCAGGGCTCCTCCACGCGATGGTCGGCAATCTGCCGGCGCCACGGCTCGCGGCGCTCGCCGAGGCCTGCGTCGAGCAGGCGCGGCGCGTGGCCGCGTGGCTTGGCGGCCGGGCTCACGAGCGTACCATGGGAGGATGACGATGCGATCCAGAATCGTGGCGGGCGCCATCGCAGGGGGTGCGGCGGGCGTGGTGTTCGGGATCATGATGCAGTTGATGTCGGCGCCGACGCCGGACGGCGGCCGAATGCCGATGATGGCGATGGTAGCGATGGTCGTGCGCTCACAGAGCCTGGTGGTGGGCTGGCTCTACCACCTCGTCAACAGTGCCGTCATCGGGGCGCTCTTCGGCGCGCTCCTCGGTGATCGCGCGCGCGGTGACGGCGGCGGCGCCGGATGGGGCGCGCTCTGGGGCGTCGTGTGGTGGGTGCTCGGCGCGTTGCTCCTCATGCCGATCCTGCTCGGCATGCCACCGTTCGCCGCGCTGAGAATGCCGCCCATGCGACCGGTCGCGATGGGGAGCCTCGTGGGGCACATCATTTACGGCGTGATCCTGGGCGTGGTGTTCGTGCGCCTGCGGCGCCGGAGCGGCGCCGGAGCGGCGCCGGTGGTCGCGCGTTGAACTTCGAGCCCGGTTCGGGGCGATCAAACGCTGGCGGGACATGAAACCGAACGACAACAACGGCACGCTGCCGGCCGCCGAGCGCCCATTCCGGGTGCTCATCATCGCCGGCTCCGGCCGGCGGCAGTACAACTGCCCCGGCGTCGACTCCAAGTCGCGCGCGCTGATGCTGCGCATGGCCGAGCGGCTCCCGCAGGCGTGGGAGATCGACTATGAGGATGTGGGGAACGTCTACGGGCGGGAGCGCATCCAGAGCTGCAATGCGTGCGTGTCGACGTCGATGGCGCTCTGCGTGTGGCCGTGCAACTGCTACGAGAAGGGCAACGACACCGAGCCCGATCTCATGTGGAACCTGGACCTGTACGCGCGGCTGGACCTCGCCGATGCGTGGGCCATCATCGGCCCGCACAACTGGTACGGGCCGAGCACGAACCTCAAGGCGATGTTCGACCGGCTGGTCTGCATGAACGGCGGCAACCCGCGGGAGGAGCTGATCGACCACAAAGACCCGGAGAAGGCGATGGCGCTCGAGCACGCGCCGGAGTGGAACGAGCTCTCCGTCAATCACCTCGAGGGGCGGACCGCCGGTTTCTTCAACTACGGCGACGAGGGGGCCGACGAGATGGACGAGACCGGCCGCCCGAAGAAGCTGCGCCACAAGCAGTGGTTCGACCCGCGTCAGGAGCCGTTCGAGGACCCGCGCGACGCCTACGCGCCACTCGTCTGGCAGTGCCGCTACTCGGGGATCGAGGTGCCCGACCCGCTCTGGACATACTGCACGACGGGGAAAGGGCGGCCCTACAGCGACAACCAGGCCGAGGACATGATCCGCGAGGACGAGTTCATGCGTACGTTCGATGCGTGGACCGACGCCTTCGCGGCGCACGTGGGGGCCAAGGGAAAGGTGGAGCCGGGGCGGTGGCGCGCCTACGGCTACCAGACGCCCGGCCACCGCTGGGCGGACGCGAAGCTCGCCTGGCGTAGCGTGCGCCTCCGCGTGGGGCGGGCGCCGGAGGGCTCGTCGCCGCGCGCCCAGGAGGAGCTGGGGCTCAATGATGACGCGATCCTTCGCGCCAAGATGAGTGAGGGCGAGCGCCTGCGCGAGTGACGCGACCGTGCGGGCCGAGCGAGCTGCTCGAGGCGGCGTGGACGCACGCGGGCCACCGCACCCGGCTACGGCACCCGACCCCCCCGTAGCGGCTGCCCCTGCGCCCCGCGCGGCGCGACGATCACGGAATCAGCACGGGCTCCCGCTCCGGCGCCGCGCCGGAAGGTGAGGACCGAGCCGTCCTCCGCCATCCAGAAGGTGCTGTCCGACTCGGGGCGCAGCACGCGCGGCGGCGCCCCGGGGAGCTTGGCGAGGAGGCGATCGCCTTCCCGCGTCACGTCGAGGACACGGTCGCCGCCGCCGATCCGGTAGCGCCCGACGAGCCCCGCGAGCGCCTCCGTGCGCACCGCGGCGACCGCCCGCTCGACCGGGCGGTAGGCAGGCCAATCGTACTCTCGCGCGACGGCGCGAATGAGCTCCGACGCGACCTCGCCGCCGTTGTCGCCGTTCGTCATGATCACTACGCCTCGCCCGCTCTCGCGGAACGCGATCATGATGCACCGGAACCCCTCGTTCGACCCTCCGTGGCTGAAACGCGCCGACGCGCCTTCCCCGTCGAGCTGGAGCCCCAACCCGTAGGAGCCGATCTGCTTGGTGAGCATCCGCCCGGCCATCTCCGCGGAAAGCACATGGTTCCCGCGCGCGGCGAGCGAGCGCTGGATCTCGATCGCGAAGCGCGCCAGGTCGGAGGGCGTCGTCCAGAGGCCGGCGGCCGCCATCTCGGGGTACGTATGCCACTTCCCGGGCACGGCCGCACCGTCGCCCTTGTGCGCGGACGCGGCCCGCGCGGCGCGGGCGCGCGGAAGCGGCTGCTCGTAGCTGCTGCTCGTCATCCCCACCTTCTCGAGCACGATCTCGCGCATGAGGTCGGGGAACGGCCGGCCGGTCACGTCGGTGAGGAGAAGCTGCAATAGCGTGTAGCCGCCACCGGCGTAGCGCCACATCGTGCCGGGTACCACGTCCACGCGGACGGACGCGGAGTTGGCGGGTGGGGCGCCATTCAGTACCTGCGCCACTGTCGGCACCGGCTCGCCGGCCGCGTAGCCGCGGAAGCCGTGCACGGTGAGGCCGGCGCCATGGCTCAGGATGCCGCGCACGGTCACCTTCTTCTCCTTCGTGAGGTCGCTCTCCGGGGGCTTCCACGAGGTGAGCTTCCGGTTCACGTCCTCGTCGAGGTCGAGCCGCCCCTCCTGCGCCAGACGGAGCGCTGCCATCGCCGCCACGGGCTTGCTGATGGACGCCGCCTGGAACAGCGTGCCGGTGTCCACCCGGGCCGCGCTGCCAGCCTCGAGCACGCCGTAGCCACGAGCCCACTCGATGGCGCCGCCGTTGATGACCGCGATGCTCACGCCGGGCACCTTGTAGTATCGCATGCGCTCGGCGATCCCCATCCCGGGCTCGCTCCCCCCGCGCGCCACGGCGGCGGGCAGCAGACCGCCCTCGACCCGCCGGATACGCTCAGCCACGGGGGTCGCGGCGCGCGCAGAGCCGGGCTGCGCGCCGGCCGGCGCGCTCAGGAGGAGCGGAAATGCCGCGAGCGCCAGCGCGAGGCGACGCAGGGGAGCACGCGTGAGTCGGACGAGAGGGGACATGGTCGGCGCTCCGGAGTACGGATAGGGTAACTGATCGTGCGAGTCATTCGCTGATCACCGTGAGATCTCCCAACTCCTCCACACGCACCGCGCTCGCCTTGCCGAGCACGCGGAGGACAAACTCGGGCCACCAGTCGCGTTGGTCATCGCGGCCGCGGTAGAGGGCGAGCGCGGCCCACGTCTTCTCGTGCACCGCGCGCGCTCTCTCGGTCGCATCCCTCGGAGAGACCCCTTCGCGCTTGATCCACCGCCGTCCGATCTGGGCGTGCAGCACCTCGTCGGCCCAGTCGTAGTCGTGGAAGTGCGCGGAGAGTGCGTCGCCCGCGGCGAGGGCGGTCTCGAACTCGAAGCGCTTCCCCGTCTCCCCCGGCATGAGGCGCTGCTCGATGGCGTAGAGCATGACCTGCCGCTCGAGCGCGGTGGCGTGACCATTCAACCGCAGCGCGAAGCTGACGTTCAGCGGGATGCGTGTCCAGTCCACGCCGCGCGCCTCGAACGCGACGGTCCCCATCATCGCGTGGCGCGCCTCGTCCCAGAGCTGCCGCGCGAAGTCGCGCCGGAACTCCCACGGCGCGTCGCGCCGCTCGACGATGATGGATGCCATCATCTCGGGAACGTCCATCTCGAGCGCGCGCTTGCAGAGGAGCGCGAGGTTGCGCTCGTCGGCAGGGACGCCTGGTGCGTTGTAGACGAGGTGCGGCGGGAAGTTGAAGTTGTACTGTCCCTCGAAGCGGGCGTCGCGTCTGGGGGTGAAATCAGGGACGAAGGGCTCCGCGGCGCGTGGCGGCGGCAGTTCGATGCGCTCGGCGCTCGCATGGTGGTGGTCGGCGAGCGGGGCGGTGGTATCGTGATGTTGGGGGGGGCCCCCCGCGCGCGATGGCTCGCCCGCGATCCCGCCGGCCGCCGCCAGGTACGCCCGCAGGTGCCGCTCCCACGCCACGCTCCGCCCAGCCGCCGCCGGTTCGGCCGCGAGGAGCGCGCTGAGCGCGCGCTCCCCCCACGCGAGCGCCTCCTCCACCTCGAGCAGCGCGAAGCGGAGCACGCGACGCGTGGGATGGTCCACGAGCGGGTTCGTCTTCGCGAGGTGCTCGCGGTACGCACTGGCGAGCGCGGAATGCGCCACACGACAGAGGCCCGTGAGGAGCTCGACCGTGTCGCGGGCCCGAAGCACTTCCTCGATCCAGGCGTCGAGCGCCGCGTCCGGCGCCAGGTCCATGCGCGGCGCCGGGCTCCGCATCTCGCTCACCCGCCGCGCGATCGCGTCCGCATGCTCGGCGTTCTGCCACTGGTGAAGTGAGAGCGCGCACTTGACCTCCCACTCCGGCGTCGCCGTGAGGTGGGAGAGCGCGACATCCATGAGCCGGCGCTCCACCCAGTGGTAGCGCACGAGGCGGCGCACGTTCTCGTCCACGGAATACCCCACGCGCGCCGCGTCCTCGTACGTACAGAGGCCGGCCAGCTCAGGGATGCCGAGGGAGGGGGAGGCGGACATGGGCGAGAAATAGGGAGCGGGACGCGGAGCGGGCCGGCATCACTCCTTCCGCAGCGCCTCCACCGTGTACGCGCTCCGCGGGTTCCACAGGATCCAGCTCGTGATTCCGTTGTCGTACCCCGCCTGCATCTGCGCGCGCACCTGCGCAATACCGTAGCGTGGGGGCCCGAGCGTGAAGTCCTGATACCACGGGACGACGAGGGCCGCATTCGCGATTCCCGCGCTCCGCCGCTTCGCATCCTTGAGCCCGTGGTCGATCACCTCGTAGGGACGCGCGTTCGGGCTGCCAATGCGGTAGCTCCCGCGCGCATAGTGCGACGGGTACATCATCGGCAACACGACATCCACGACGTCCACGAACTGCTCCCACTGCTGCCCGATCCCCATGTCCGTCGTGTCGGACGTCGTGAGACCGAAGACGTCCGCCGTCACCGGTACGCCGAGCGGACGCAGCCACCCCCGGGTCATCGCGAGCTGGTCCCGGATCACCTGCGCACGCGGTCGCCCGGCCGCCAGCGGGAAGGTGGCTTCGCGCCAGAGCCGCTTCTCGTCGGGGAAGCGCACGTAGTCGAACTGCACCTCGCTGAAACCCAGGTCCACCGCCTCGCACGCGAGGTCCGCCGCGTAGCGCCACACCTCGGCGCGATGCGCGTCGAGCCAGGGCTTCCCATTCTTGTCGAGCCACGGCCTGGCCGGCGCATCCGCCCGCTTGATCGCCCACTCCAGCTTCTGCTCGGCGAGCAGCGGGTCCTTCACGACGACGATGCGCGCGATGGGGTAGACGCCATGCGTCCGCAACGAATCGAGCATCGCGCGCACGCGCTCGGCGCGCATCGGCATCACGGTGTCGGCGCCGATCTCGCGCGCGAGCGGCACGCGCGAGCGGTACAGCACGTAGCCGCGGTCATCCTTCACGTCGATGACGAGCGCGTTCACCTCCGTCGTCTTCGCGAGATCGAGGAGCTGCCACATCCGCTGGCCGAGCGCGGCCCACCGGTTCACGTAGAGGCCGCGCAGGGGGCGCGGCGTGGCGACGAGCGGCGCTTTCGGCCAGAGGAGCGAGTCCGGCGCCGCCGCGATGTTCGCCGCGGCGCAGAGCGCGGGCGGCGGCGCGGGCGCGGTGGACTGCGCGGTAGCCGCGCCGCGGCCCGGCTGCTGCGCGGGCGATGGCGATGCCCAGATGCGGAACGATACCGCGAACGCGGCGAGGGCC
>JBBJNN010000180.1:0-5506 GCA_037720885.1 Gemmatimonadaceae bacterium
CGATGGATTTCTCCGACGCTTCGGCGGCATCTCCTTCCGCCAGGACTCCGCCGCCGAGGCCGCGACGCGCTTTCTCGGCGTATTCGCGAGCGCGCCGGCGTTCATCGGGCGCAGCATCCCGCGTTTCGCGTGGCACTGGCTCCGCCGCGCTAGCCAGGGGCGTCCCCTCCCCTTTCTCGCCCGGCTCCTCGCCGGCCGCGCACGGCTGGACTACCTCGTGATCGTGAGCCACCACTTCATGAGCCGCGCCGAGATCGAGGCCCCGCTCGGCCGGGAGCGGCTCGCGCTGTGCGTCTTCCACGTGCCTGTGGATGGGGAGCTCGTCTCGATGTGCGAGGTGAACGCGTTGGGAGTGCGCGACCGGTACTACGAGGAGATCGCGGCAGGAAGGTAGAGTGCCGCGTCGGGCGTTACTCCGGCCGCTTCCAGCCGACCGGTATCCGTAGCCCGCTCGTGCTTTCCTCGGGCTTGCGCGGCTTGTTCTGCGTGGTGTCGCGCTTGTCTCCCGGCCGGAAGCCCTGCGGCGGCGGTACGCGCTGCGCCTCGGGACCGAAGATGACGCGCCCGTTCGGCGGCCGGCGGCGAATGGCGGTGGCACAATCGGTGGACTCCGGCTGCCGGCTCGCCGGAACCCCATCGAGCCAGATCCGGCACATGCCCGGAGGCGGCCGATGCTCGGCCGGAATCGAATCCTCGGGCACTCGCTCGCGCGGCCGTTGGGCCGCGAGTGGAGTCGCGAGCGCCAGCGCACCGGCCGCTGTCAGGTACATCATGTATCGCTTCACCAGACCTCCTGAGACCGCCATGGGTCCTCGGCGATCAGAGAATGCACGGCCGGTGCCAGACCCAGCCGGTGCAAAATGCTGTACAAGTGCCTAGCATTCAATAGCTTAGGAAAAGCCGTGACCCGGATCACCCGTAAGTCGTTGTCCTGACGTGAGGACGCCGTGTCCTCCGAGTGGGAAGTGCAGGACGTTCACGGGCGGATAACTTCGACTGCTCCCCGCGGACCCGGACGGCTCACAGCTCCTATGACGCGTAAGCGTAAGGTGATGGTACCCCACAGTGGCGATTCAGGCATACAGCGCTGGCGCTGAGCCCGCGATGCCCGTGCGCCGTGACGCGGCGCCGGACCAGCGGCTTGCCGCGCAGCTTCGTTCCCTGCACCGGCTGCTGCCGGCGCTGGACAGCGGGGAGCGTCCGGCGCGGCTCGCGGGCGCGCTCGTCACCGCGCTGGCCGACGCGTTCCGCGCGAGCTGGGTCGCCCTCTACCGCACGGAGGGCGACGCGACCTTCGTCCGGCGGGCCGAGACCGGGCCCGTCGCGGCGCGCTTGCCGGAGCGCGTGAACGGGACGTCCGCGGCCGCGCTTCGCGAAGCGCCACGCGCGCCACAGACCCGCCTCGAGGCCACCAACTGGCTGTTCGACGACGCGACGATCGCGGCGCCGATCGATGCCCACAACGACCGGCTCGGCTGGGTGGTCATCGGGCCGCCGGTCACGGGCGCGCCGCACGATGCGCACGATGCCGAGTTCCTCGCGCTCCTCTGCGAGGTCGTCGCGCCACGAATCGCCTACGCGGACATCGCGAGCGATCAGATGCACGTGTCGCTCACCGATCTGGTCACCGGGTTCGGCAACCGGCGCGCGTTCTCCGAGCGCATCGAGGAGGAGCTCGCGCGCTCCAACCGCTCGGGGAACCCGCTCACGCTCCTGCTCTGCGAGGTGGAGCCCAGCGGTGCAAGCACCACGCACGGCGGCGGCGCTGATCTCGGGCTCGCGACCGTGGTCGACGCGCTCAAGCAGGCGATCCGGCTTTCCGATCCCGCATTCCGGGTCGCCGATCGGCAGCTCGCGGTGCTCCTTCTCAAGTCCGACACGCGTGGTGGACTGGTGGTGGCCGAGCGCGTGCGGCGGGGCATCGCGGGGGCGCCGGCGGACCTCGCGCTCACGGTGAGCATCGGCCTCGCCGCCCTGAAGGAAGGCGTGACGCACACACCGATCTCCCTCGCCGCGCTCGCGCTCACCCGCAAGGCCGACGAGGCGCTGCGCCTCGCCCGCGGGAAGGGCGGAAATCGCGCGGTGATCGCGTAGAGCTCAGCTAGCGTGTCACCTCCCGCCGGCGCGAGAAATCGCGATCCGGCACCACGACAGCGACCCACGGCATGGCTGCCGATGTCGGTCGCGTCTTCCACTCGACCGTCACCGGGCGGCCCGGGCGCAGCGTGACGACGCGCGATGCCGGAGTGCCCCCTCCGCGCATGACGAGATTGTCCGTACGCAACGCGAAGGTGTGCGTCCCCTCGCCGCTGGCCGTCAGGCGGATTGTGACCTCACCGCCGGGGGCGGTCGTCGCTGTCGCGGTCGCAGCGGGATGCCGCGTGGCGGAGTCCGGGGATGCGCCGCCGATCAGGTCCGCCATCAGCCACAGCCAACGGCTCACGGGATGCACCCAGACTTCCTTGTAGACGTACGTGTTCTGCGACGGCCAGTAGGGGAGGTCCGTGACGCCCCGGCTCTGCATGCCGACCGGCAGGGAGCCGACGAAGTCGCCCGATGATACGCTGTACTGTTGCGCCCAGTCGTAGCCCTCGCCGTACATGGTGCTCTGCACGAACGGGTTGCGCCCGACGATCCACTGCGCCTGCCGCTGCGCGAGGTCGAGCGCCGCGCTGTCGCCGCGCAGCCGGCCCGCGGTCGCCAACGCCTTCGCCTGCGAGAGGAGGACGCCAAAGTTGCCCCGGCGCGCGAACCACACCGGGAAGGCGCGCAGGTACCAGCCGTCGCCGAGCGCCAGCCCCGCGAGCACCTGCGCTCGATACGCGTCGCGCGTCGCCAGATGGAGGGCACCCGAATCCGGTACCTCCTTCGCCGCATCGTCCGCGCGGTAAACGTACGAGGGCAGCACGCCATAGGGCGCCGTCGTCGTCGCGCTCCGCTTCTGGTACTCGGCATAGAGCGCGACCGTCGAATACCACCGCATCCAGTCCGCGTGGTCCGGGAGCGCCTCCACGAGCTGCGTGAGCGCGACGATCGGAGCCTGGTCGTTGCCGCGGTGGAACTGGTGGAAGAGCGTGTCGCGCTCCGGGCCGGTATAGAAGAAGCCGGCGAGCGGGAACGCGCTGCCGACGCGACGCTTCTGCTGCGACGCGACGATCACCCGCGCCAGCTCGACGGCCTTGTCCGCGTACCGCTGGCTGCCCGTCGCGCGATACAGCTCGAGCGACGCGGTGATGCCGATACCCGCGAGCTCCAAGCGCGTCGCCGCAAAGGCGGGCGTGTGCCACGTCGCTGGCCCGTCGACCCCGGCGATCGCGTGCGTCCAGTCGTCTTCGGCGAGCGCCAGGCTGCGCGCCGCCAGCTCCGGCTCGGTCTCCTTCAGCACGCGAGCGGCCAGCCCCAAGGCCGCCGCCGCGATGTAGTTCGCGTTCGGATTGTTCTTCGCCACGACCGTACGATCGTCCGCGTCGCCGACGACGTTGTTCGTCCAGAGATTGTGGCTGGCGAACGCCACGCGGTAGCCGCCCGGAAACCGGACGCGCATCACCCAATCGAGCCCCCACTTCGCTTCCTCGATCAGCCGCGCGACCAGCGCGGGGTCATCTCCACGCGCACGGAGCCGCTCCGCGAGCGCGAACATCGCGTACGTGGCCTCGCCGGTGTTGATGACGCCCTGCGACAGGTCCCCCGCATCGTGCCATCCGCCGCTCATCGTGATGCGCTGGTCACCCTGCGCGGCGAACCAGTCGAGATGGTCGACGCCGTGCGACCCGGGCACGTCGTAGCCGCAGCGATTGCCGTAGAAGAAGTTGAGCGCCTTCCAGATCGTCCCCGTCCAGACGTCGGGGCCGATGCGGAACGGGCGTGTTCGCGTGTCGCCGGACCGCAGGATGTACGTCCCCGGGGCCTCGACCTCCGAGAAGTCCATCTGCCCGAACTCGCCAAGCCGCGTCCGCACCGTCTGCACCGGCCGGTGGAGTACGACCGCTCCCAGGGCATTGTCGTTCACGCGGAGGAGCTCGAAGTCGGAGGCCGCGACACCGCTGGTGACGGCCGTCTTGGAGTGGCCCGTCTGGTATCCGGTATGGCTGAACGCGATCCGACCCGGCGCGACGCTCCACCCCGTGTAGTGATCCGGGTCCACGCGCTGCAGCTCCAGCCGGCCGACCTCGAATGCCACGCGGTCCCCTGGCGCCGCGAGCATCTTGTTCACGAAGTAGCCGATCTCGATCATCGTTACGCGGTCGCGGGCGAGCGGCTCGATCTCCCAGACGACCTGCTGCCAGCCGCCGTTGGCGAGCGTGGCGTAGTGAATGCCCTCGCGACCGTACCGGTCCGGGACCTTCTCGGCGCCATCGTTGTGCAGCACGATCTGTAGCGGCAACATCGGGAAGCCGGCGACCTCGGGGCGGATCCACATCGAGAGGCGGTTGTACGCGCGCCAGTCCTCGCCGGCGAACGGGCGCCGCAGGTTGACCGCCGAGAGGCGATTGCGGGTCGGCGCCGGCGCGCTGCTGAACATCTGCATGTCCACGCGCAGCACGCGCATCCCCGCGAGGCGCGGCTCCGCGGGGAAGGTCAGCCGTCCGGTGCCGGTGAGGCGCCAGCTCGTGGAGTCAGCCATGCTGTCGAGCGCTCGGCGCTCGTGCACGCTCTTGCCCAGCCAGCCGAACTCGGCGGAGTTCGCGAACTCGATCGGCATGAGCGCGCGAGGCACCTGGCTCGCGGCGGGCTCGAGCGCCGCCGCGCCGACGACGAGCGCGAGCCAGAGGTGGCGGCCGCGCGCCAACGCGCGAAGCGCGCGGAAGGCCGGCAGCGAGCGCGAGCGCCGCGCCAGCGCCGACGTGATCGCGGGCAGCAGTGACAGCAGCAGGAGCAGCGCGCAGAGCGTGCCCACACGCCAGTACACCGCGGCGCGCGTCGCACGCCCCCCGAAGGAGAGCGCGCCGGCGAAGTAGGTGAAGAGGATGTCCATCGGCAGGTAGCCGATGGCGGTCGCCAGGAGGTAGTCGCGCATCCGCACCTTCGCGAGCCCCGCGGCGACGCTCACGACGGTGAACGGCATCATCGGCAGGAGCCGCAGGCTGAGGATCGTGCGGAAACCGTGCGCGCTCGCCAGCCGGCCCAGCCTCGAGGGGTGGCGCCCGAGCCAGCGATTCACCGCTTCGCTACCGAGTCCGCGCGCGAGCGCGTAGGCGCCGAGGGCGCCCAGCATGGCGCCGAGCCAATTGAGCGCAGCGCCCGCGCGGAAGCCGAAGAGCACGCCCCCCGCGATCGTGAGGAGGGTGGACGGCACCACGAGCACGGCCGCGGCGTGCCCGAGGACGAAGATGGCTTCGGCGAACCGCGACCCACGGAGCCCGCGCAGGAGGCCGACCATGGCGCGCGGGTGGAGGTAGTGCGAGAGCCCTGTCGCATGGACGGCGAGGATCGCCACGGCGAGGATCGCGAAGAGCAGTACGAGCCGTCCGCGCCCCCCGCCCGCCGCCCACCCGCGGCGCCGACC
>JBBJNN010000180.1:5516-6299 GCA_037720885.1 Gemmatimonadaceae bacterium
GACCAGCGGCGGGACGCGCGACGGGCGGGGGCGCCGGAGGCGGCGGGGGCACCGCGGGCGCGGGCGGCGGAGGCTCGAGGTCAGCGCTGGCGTCCATGCGGCTATTCCCTCGCACCGAGTGCGCCACGCGAGCACCAGCGCTGCCAATCATCGGCTGTATCGATGTCGGCGAGCGTGCGCAGGAGGTGGACGGAGAGCCCGGCGGCGCGCGCCGCCCCGAGCGAGCGCGCCAGCGTGTCGGGGCTGCTCCACGGAATCTGCTCGAAAAGCACAGGCTGCACCGCGCGCACGCCGATCAGATAATAGCCGCCGTCCTCCGCGGGGCCGAACACCAGCTCCGCCACGTCGAGTGCCGCGAACGCCTCCTCGAGGAGCCCCGTCTCGAGGTCCGGACAGTCCGTGCCGATCACGACCACGCGCTCCGCGCCGCCGGCGAGGCAGTGTCCGACCGCGCCCGCCATGCGCCGCCCGAGGTCGCCGTCGCATTGCGGCTCGTACGCGAAGTCGGCGCCAAGCCATGTGCGCATGGCGCTCGCGACGCCATCGTGCGCGGGCGTGTACGCGACGACGCGCCGGCAGTCGCGCACCTCACGTGCCGCCGCCCCCGCACGCTCGGCGAGGCGGACGTAGATCGCGAGGGCCGCATCGTCGCCCAGCCCGGCGGCGAGGCGCGTCTTGACGCGGCCCCGCTCGGGCGCGCGGGCGAAGAGCACAAGCGCGCGGGGGTAGGCTCGTCGGTCCCCCTGGGCGGCATCCAGGTGCATATTGTGTGTCCTCATCCAC
>JBBJNN010000181.1:0-6197 GCA_037720885.1 Gemmatimonadaceae bacterium
CCTGTCCAACCGCCGCCAAGACGGCATTGCCGTCTTCTCGATCCACCCCACCGAGGGCACAGTCGTTAAGCCGGTCGAGGTGGCGTCCACGCGGGGAAGCTGGCCGCGCAACTTCGCACTCGACCCGACGGGGCGGTTCCTGTTCGTGGCCAATCAGCGCTCCGACTCCATCGTCGGCTTCCGCGTCGACCCGGCCACGGGCCGCCTCACGCCGACTGGCCAGACGGTCGAGCTTCCAACGCCGGTGTGCATTCGCTTCGCGGACGTCGGCGGCCGGCCGTGACGAGGTCGGGCGGAGGCAGTTCCGTTGTGCGTTGCCGGTCCAACCATCTTCACGAGGGATCCTCGATGGCTCTTCTGCTCTCGTCCCGTGCTACGGTCATGGCGGTCGCCGCCGCTGCTGCCGCCGTCGCGCTCTCCTGTACCGGGCCCGGGTCCGATACGCAGTCGGACACGGCGGCGCCGAACCCGAACACCGCGTCGAACGCCGCGTCGAACGCCGCGTCGAACACCGCGTCGCGCGCGACGACCGCCGCGGCCGCCGCAGCAGGCCCCGTCGCGCCGGGCATCGAGGTGCTGCTCGCCGACTCGCTGCACCTGCTCCGCGGCAAGCGCGTGGGGTTGATCACCAACCACAGCGGGCGCGACCGCCGCGGGACGAGCACGATCGATCTGCTCCACCGTGCGCCCGGCGTGACGCTCACCGCGCTCTACGGCCCCGAGCACGGCCTGCGCGGTGTGGCGAAGGCGGGCGAGAAGATCGCTTCGTCCGTGGACTCGGCTACCGGCATCCCGATCCGCTCCCTCTACGGCGAGACGCGGGTACCGACGCCGGAGATGCTGCGGGACGTGGACGTCCTCGTCTACGACATCCAGGACGTGGGTGCCCGCGTCTACACGTACCAGTGGACAATGGCGCTGGCCGCGGAGGCAGCCGGGAAGCTCGGCAAGAAGTTCGTGGTGCTCGACCGGCCCAACCCGATCCGCGCCGACCGGATCGAGGGGGGTGTCCTCGACCCCAGGTTCCGCTCGTTCGTCGGCCAGTACCCGGTGGCGCTCCGCTATGGCCTCACGCCGGGCGAGCTGCTCCGCTACCTCGTCGCGACGGGCCAGGTGAAGGCCGACGTGACGGTCATCCCGATGCGGGGTTATCGGCAGTCGATGTGGTGGGAGGAGGCCGGGCTGCCGTGGGTGAACCCCTCACCGAACCTGCGCGACATGGAGGCCATCGTTCTCTATCCCGGGACGGTGTTCTTCGAGGGAGTGAACCTCAGCGAAGGTCGCGGGACCGACGAGCCGTTCAAGATCGCCGGCGCGCCCTGGCTCACCGATGCCGGCGTGATCGCCGGCGAGCTGAACGCGAAGAAGCTGCCCGGCGTGCGCTTCGACTCGACGTCGAAGACGGTCGAGGCGGGATTCGAGTACGGCGGGCAGACGATCCCGGTGCTCCGGGCGCGCGTGACCGACCGCGACGCGCTCCGCCCCGTGGATGTGGGGGCGCACATGCTCCGGGCGATCTACGTGCGCCACCAGAAGGACTGGCAGTGGTCGCCTGACCGGATCGACCGGCTCTCCGGGAGCGACGCGTTGCGCCGGGCGGTGGAGCGCGAGGGCGGCATCGAGGAGCTCTTTCCCCGCCTCCAGGCCGACGCCGACCGGTGGGCCCAGGAGGCGGCGAAGTACCGGCTATACCCAAAGTGAGCGACCGGGTGGAGGGGCGGCGACGACCCGCTGCCCTCCACCCGGTCGCTGCCCCCTTCTACCTCACGCGTGGCACGTCACGCGCTCAGTAGCAGCCCGGATACTTGCCGCTCAGCGGGTTCGGGAAGTCGCCCGGGTACGGCACGCCGCGCTCGTGGCGGCGGCTCACGACCGAGCCGAGGAGCCGCCCGACGCCGGACGTGCGCGCGCCGGGCGCTCGGCGATCCCGGCCATTCTCGTTCCCTTCTGCCGGCACGCGCGGCGAGCGCCGCGACGGCTGGCTCTTCGGGTCGCTCTTCTTCCGCATACAAACCTCCCTGTCGAGTACCACACGAGTACCACGTCGTCGCGATTAGGTACGCCATCAGCGCGGCGGCCGTTTCAAGGCAGTGCCGCATAGTGCGGACCAGCGCGGCAGCGCCCCACTCGGCACGCGGCGCCATCACGACCGCGCTACGGCGGCCATTCGGGGGTGAATGACCTCTACTCGATCTCCTCCAGCTCCTCCAGCTTCATCTCGAACTCGCTCGCCATCCCCGGGTGGCCGTTCCGGCGCGACACCTCGATCCCGGTGCGCAGCGCCTCCCGCGCCTCGTCCGTCCGGCCAAGTTGCTCGAGTGCCTCGGCCAATCGGCCGTAGGCGTTCCCTTCATCGTCGTACATCCCGAGATAGGCGCGAAGCTGCTCCGCCGCTTCCTCGTACTTCCCCTCCTTCAGCGCCTCGGTCGCCAGCCCGAAGCGGGCGAGCGCGTTGCCGGGGTTCTTCGCCACCATGGCGCGAAACGTCTCGAGGCGGGTAGGGGGCATTATCTCTCCAGCCACCGTTCGATCACCGCGCCCACCGTTTCCGGCGCTTCCTCGGGGGTGAAGTGGCGGACGTCGGCGATCACGTCGAGCGTCGAGCCGGGAATCGCCTCGTGCAGCTTCCGCGCGAGCGCCGTCGGGAGGAACGGGTCGTGCGCGCCCCACACCACCGCCGTCGGCGCCACGATGTCCTTGAGGCGCGGCGCGAGCGCCAACGTCTCGGCCGGGTCGAGCGCCAACATGTGCTCCACCAGTACGTCGCGGCCCTCCGGCGTCGCGAAGGGCTGCACGTACTGGTCAATCGAATGGTGCCCGCGCTCGCTCTCCGCGTACCCGCGCTGCAGGTCCGTCCGCAAAATTCCGAGGATCCACGTCGCCGGCAGGTGCCGCGTGAGCGCCAGCGACGCCTTCGCCAGCTTCACGTCGCGCGTCGGCCAGTCGCCGTAGGCCACGGAATCAATGAGGCAGATGCGCGATGCGCGCGTCGGATGTCGCACCGCCAGATACTGCGCGATCCCGCCCCCCACATCGTGCCCGATGATGGCCGCACGCTCGATCCGCAGCGCATCGAGGAGCTGGACGACACGCTCCGCATGCCCCTTGATCGAGACATCCCGTCCGAGCGGCTTGTCGCTCCGGCCGTAGCCGAGGAGGTCCACGACGACCACGCGATGGCCGTCGGGGACGAGCGGGACGACTTCGCGCCAGAGATGCGACGAGGTGGGGAATCCGTGGAGGAAGACGACCGGCTCGCCCGTGCCGCGCGTGCCCGCGGCGTAGTAATAGAGGCGAGCCCCCCCGAGGTCTACGAACTCACCCCGCATCCCACTCCACGATCTTCCCCGCGATCGCCGAGGCGGCCACCGTGTACGGAGAGGCGAGATAGAGCTGACCCGGCCCCGACCGCCCCGGGAAGTTACGGTTGATGGCCGAGATGGTGACCTCGTCCTTCGTGCGCGAGACGCCCGGGCCTGCATTGATGCACGCCCCACAGCTCGGCTCGATGAACGTCGCGCCGACCGCGGCGAACAGCTGATCGTACCCCTGGTCGCGGCAATACTGGAAGACCTCCTGCGAGCCGCACTGGATGTACGTCTTGACCGCCACGGTCTGCCCACGCTCCACCGCCTCGCGGAAGACGCGGGCGTACATGTCCATGTCGTCCTTCTTCCCCGCAGTGCAGCTCCCGGCGTAGGCGATGTCCACCGCCACGTCCTTCCCCAGCTCGTCGACGTGGAGGCCATTGCCCGGGTCGCCGGGCAGGGCGATCATCGGCCGGATCGTCGCCGCGTCGATCTCGATCACGGTCGCGTACTCGGCGCCCTCGTCGGAGAAGAGGCCCTCGCAGAGCGCCCATGCCTCCGCCTCGCGCATCCCGCGCTGGCGGACAAGGTACTCCACCGTCTTGGCGTCCGGCGCGATGATCCCCGTGAACGCGCCGACCTCCGCCGCCATGTTGGTCATCGTGGCGCGCTCGTCCACCGACAAGCCGGCGACGGCATCGCCGGCGTATTCAATAATCTGCCCGATCGCCTCGCCGCTCTTCACGTACGGGTGGCGCAGAATCTCGAGCATGAAGTCCTTCGCCGTGACATTCGCCGGCTTCTCGCCGCGGATGACCACCTTGAACGACTTCGGCACCTCGACGCGGACGTCCTTCGTGATCCACGAGTTGAAGATCGCCGTCGTCCCCACACCGAAGGCCACGCACCCAACGGCGCCGGCGTGTGGCGTGTGCGAGTCCGAGCCGATGATCACCTGGCCGGGGAGCGCGTGCGCCTCGAGGATCTTGGAGTGGCAGATCGCCTCCGACCCCTGCGAGGTGAGCGCGCCATGGATGTTCGCGCGCTTCTCCAGCTCGCCATACAACTTGATCCCCTTCGCCGCCGCGAACGTCCGTTGCTTGGCCTCGAGCTGGTTCGCCACGTCGAGCAGCCCCATCTCGCGATGCTCGGGGCGCATCACCTGGTCGAGGAAGGTGAGGTGGTCGCGGAAGAAGATGACCGAATCCGGGTCGTTCACCGGCTCGTCCGCGCCCACCAGCTCCTCGAAGAAGATCGCCGACATCGGCGTGACGTACTCGTGGCTGAAGCGGATGTCGGTCCGGACGAACCCCTGATCCCCCGGCCGTACCGCCGTCACGCCCGTCGCCCCACTCGCCGCGTCCCGTACCCACCGGCGCGCGAACACCTTCTCGGCCACCGTCATGGGGCGCTTGGGCGTCGTGACCGTGGGCACTTCCACCTTTCCCTGCAGCCGCGCGACGTTGTACGGGAAGAGCCCGCCGTACTCGATGATCCCGCGTGAGATCCCTCCCTCGCCCTCGGTGAAGGCGGCGAGCGGAATCTCTTCGCCGGCGCGTACCCGCTCGACGAGGCTGAGGTCGGTTGACGTGAAGACGCCGAGGTTCTGGCAGTTCTCCCGGTAGATCCGCTCGATGTTCTCGGCGATCACCAGCCGGATTCCCGCCACCAGCTCGGCGTACGGCGACTGCTCGCGCGACGACCCCTTCCCGCGCCGCTTCCCCGACACGCTGCACACGTAGCCGCCGGCCTTCACCGCCCCGCGCCCGATCGGGAACTCGTCACCGGCCTTGAGCCCCAGATATGGGAACTCGCCAAGCGTCTCGTCGAAGTAGTAGCAGATGTAGGCGGGGGTGATCTCGTCGGTCGAGATGTTGTCCCGCAGGCGGGGGTGCCGCTGGTCTCCTACCGGAGCCGAGGGATCGAAGGGGAGGTCCTCGCCCGCGAGCTGGCGGCGGATGAGCGCGGGGTCATCCGCGAGAAACAGCACGCGTCCGTCGAAGCGGACGCGGTCGGGTACCTTGCTGACGGGTCGAGTGAGGAGGCTCGCGATCATCCGGGCGCCAGAGTGAGACGGAGCCAAGATGACCCTGCGCTGACGGACGGACAAGGGACGAATGGGGAGGAGGGGTAGAGCGTTGCGTCACGCCCCACCCCTCCCGTCGTACCCGCTGATCGGCCCTACACGGCCAGTGCCAGTTTCACTCCTACCGGCGGCCCGGCTTCCTCCCACCCTTCGCCCACGCGTCACGATCGCCAGGGCGCTCGCCGCGCTTCTCGCCACGCTTCCCAATGGCGGCACGGTTGGCGTCGAAGGTCTTCTGTTGATCGGCGGTCAGCACCGCGCGGACCTCGTCGGACGCCTGCTGGGTGATCGCCAGGGTCCGCTGGCGCTCGCTGGCCATCTCCTGGCGCGCGACGCGCATGGCCGCGGTGTCGCCCTTCTCACGGGCGGCGCGCATCTTCTCCATGTCTGGCCGGTTGGCCTTCCGGAGCTCCTGCAGCTGGCCCGCGTGGCGCTCGTTGATCGCCTTCACCTGCTCCTGCTGCCGCTGACTGAGATCGATGCCGCGAAGCAGCCCCCTCATCGCGTCGCGCGGTCCACGCCGACCCTCCATCCGCTCGGCGCGCGTCTGAGCGCCTTTCCCTGCGGCTCCCTGTTGCGCAGCGCCAACGGTCGCGATACCAGCGAGCAATGCGGCGCCGAGCACCGCGCGAGGAATGCGTAGCATTGGTAGTGACCTCCATCTATCGGTTCTGGAGCACGGCGAACGCGCGCGCTCTGAACAGATGACGGTCACGCTCGGCCGACGTTAAGGCATCGCCGGGCGCCGGGCCCGGCATCAAGGTGGGAGGGTTCATACGGATGCTTCGGAAACAACGGATAAG
>JBBJNN010000073.1:0-3453 GCA_037720885.1 Gemmatimonadaceae bacterium
CGGTAATGTCGCCCGAGACGGTGACCGTCCCACCACTGCCGGCTGCTTTCGTGGTGACATTCACGATCGCGCTGTAGTCGCTCGATGTGTTGCCGCGCAGCGTCGCGATGCGATAGCGATACGTCGCTCCGGCCTCGAGAACCGCCGGGTCATCGAACGTGACGGTGGTACCGCTGGCCGGCTGCTGGACGCTGCCCGCCGTCACGAACGACGTACCGGTCGCGCCAGACGCGCGCTCGATCAGGTAACTCGACGCGCCCGACACCGTGTTGAACGTGATCGTGGCTCTCGTGGAGGTGCTCGCCGTGACAGTCACGTTGGCGGGCGGAGCGACCGACGGACCGGTTCCCCCGTTGTCGTCATCGCCGCACGCGGCGAGCGTGACCACCGCGAGTGCCGCGGCCAACATGAGCTTACGCGGAGCGAAGTGCATCGGTCACCTGTCTGATATGTGTGGAATGGCGGAACGTCGCGGAGCGCTCGCGCCAAGAAAGCATGTGGCTGTGCGTTCGGTGCCACGGCCTCGTCACGGGCATGTCACGCTGGCCCGGCGAGGCCGGTTGGTTGTGACTGCGGAACGCCGCAGCGCCGAGGGGGCGCTACGCAAGCGCTCCGATCGGCGCTTGGTACGCGAGTGTTCCTATGGGCGCCAGGACAGACCGGCCTGGAAGATGCGGCCGGTGCGGTATCCCTCGCGCGTCACCGTGCCCTGCTGAATCTTGAAGGGCGCGTCGGCCAGGTTGCGTGCGTCGAAGCGACCCGACACCGCGCCGACGAGCGGGAAGCGGAGCGAGAGATCGACGACGTTGCGCGGCTGCTCCTTTGTGTCGGGAAGCGGAGCCTCGCCCGCGTCCACGATCCGCTCCCCTACGCGGTTGAAGAGCAGCGTCGCGCTGCTGCGGCCACTCTCGGTCGTGTAGGTCAGGCCGGCGTTCACCACGTACGGCGCCTGTCCGACCATCGCGCGCTTGTCGTTCGTGACGCTCGCCTCGCTGTTCCCGACTGTGATATCGGAGTGCATGACCGTGGCGTTCGTGAATGCCGTCAGCGGCGAGAGCCTCGGTGACAGGAACCCGAGCCCCTTCCGCAGCTCCACCTCCACGCCGTAGTTCTCGGCTGCATCCGCATTCACGTATTGAATGACGCGAGAGCCGCTCACCGCGCGGTACACGCGCTCGATCGGCTGGTCGAAGTGCTTGCCAAAGAGCGAGACACTGACGAGCTCGCCGACATTCGGGTACCACTCCCAGCGTAGGTCGGCGTTCTGAATGAGGGTGCGTCGCAGGTTCGGGTTCCCGCGGATGTTGTCGCCGCGCAGCACGTCGCGCGACAGGATGTCGACCTGCTCGCGGTACTCCGGGCGCGCCAGCGTCTGTGAACCCGACAGCCGCACGTTCTGGCTCTCGGACAGCTTGTAGATGAGCGCCGCTGACGGGAGCACGTCCGTGTAATGCTTGCGTATCGTGGAGGTGGATCCGAGCGTCGGTGCGGCATCGACACGTACGCGAGAGTCCTCGACGCGCGCGCCCGCAATCGCCCGCAGCCGATCGCCGAGCGCCAGCTCCGTCATGCCGAAACCGGCGATGAGGTGATCGCGGGCCGAATAGGCGCCGCCCTGGAACAGCGGGTCGAGCCGGAGCACCGCGCTGGTCGGCGTGGTCAGCCGGCCGTCGAACAGCTGTTCCGGCGGGAGCGCACGGATGTCGTCGGCGAGGCCGGGGCTGTTGATGCTGTACGAGCGCGTGTCGGCATCGCGATCGGTCGAGCGGAAGAGTGCCCCCAGCTTCACCACCTGCTGCCGCCCCACATCGCCGAGCGACAGTCGATAGTTGGCTTGCCCCTCGAACGAGTTCTCGCTAAGGTCGCCGAAGGTCCGAACAGCCCCCTGGTTGCTCGTATTGACCCAGCGCGGAATGGTGCCGCCGGTCATCGGATCGGGCGTGAACTGGTACACGATCTCGGAGCGGTCGGGCTCTACGCGCGTGACGCCGGACAATGTGGCGGACCAGTCGATGCGATTGCGCGAGCCGAGCTCATGTTCGCCGATGAGCTGCGTGGAGTGGATACTCCGCTCGACATAGCGGAGGCGGTCGATGCGGAAGGTGTCGGGGACTTCCTCGAACGTCCCGACCTCGGTACGCGCCTCGTGATCCGACGTCCGGTTGTAGGTGTTGTTGAACGCGAGCCGCGTACGCGCGCCGAGGAGCGTACTGAGGTTGAGCAGTCCCCCCCAGAGGACGCTGGCGCGGCCGACGTCGCCTTCGAAGCGATCGATCTCGACCGTCTCGCCGGGCCGCGAGCCGCGGTCGGCGAGCGCGCGAATCGCGTCGCTCTGCGTCTCCTGCGTGTAGGCGTAGCTCGCCGACAGGAGGTAACCGAGGCGCTGTCCCAGCACCGGATCGTTGCCCCCGACGGAGGCGCTGAACGACGAGTTCGGACGCCCGGCCTGTTCGCGCGCGGCCCAGACGTCGCGGAACGAATTGATCATCTGGTTGGTCTGGAACTGCGACGGCTCGGAGGCGCGGAAGTTTCCGAAGCGCTGCACGGCCCCCGGGAGGTCGCGGCGGTCTCCGACGAGGGCCAGCCACTCGCCGCCGGCGCTTGGCGAGTAGGGCAGCGTCTTCCCCGTCGCGGCGGTGTTGTAGCCTACCGTGGTGCTGTACGAGAACTGGCGACGCGCCGGGAACTCCCGGGTCCGAATGTCCACCTGTGCGCCGCTGAAGTCGCCACTCAGGTCGGGGGTGAACGTCTTCGACGTCGTGATCGTCTGCAGGAGCCCGGATGGGAAGAGGTCGAGCGGAACGACCTTCCGTTCCGGCTCGGGACTCGGGATTCGGGCGCCGTTGAGCGAGGTCGTGGTGTACCGCTCGCCCAGGCCACGCACGAAGACGTACTTGCCTTCCTGCACCGAAACGCCGCTCACGCGCTGGACGGCTTGAGCGGCGTCGCTATCGGGGCTTCGCGCGATCTGCTCGGAGCCGATCGCGTTCACGATACCGGTCGCGTTGCGCTGGGTATCGAGCGCTTCGTTGACCGTACCGCGCTCGGACGCCGCCGTCACCTCCAGTGCCTGGAGCTGCACGGTTGCAGCCTCGAGGCCGATATTCTGCTCGACCGTCCCACTTGCCGAGAGCACGAGGCCGGTCACCGTCTTGGCCTGATATCCCAACCGCCGCACGTGCAACGACACGGTGCCCGCCGGCACATTGGCGACGGTGAAGCGCCCGTCCACACCGCTCATCGCGCCGAGGGTGGTGCCAACGACCTGAACGCCGACATCAGACAACCCCTGGCCCGTTCCTACATCTATGATGCGCCCGACGACGCGCCCGGTCGGTACCTGAGCGGCGAGGGACGGTGCGGCGCCTGCGTCGAGCGCGAGAAGCGCGGCGACGGCCGCGACGAGCGCTGGCCTGACAGAGCGTCGGTTCATGGAGCTCGCTGGTTTCAAGA
>JBBJNN010000073.1:3463-26472 GCA_037720885.1 Gemmatimonadaceae bacterium
GGCGGGCCGTCTCTGCGCCCGCCGGATCGAAAAGGTGCCTGGCCGCTGTTACGGGGCCCGCACGGTTGTGCAACGAACCGGTCACGAACGTCACGGCCGCGCATCGGCCGCGCATCGGCCGCGCATCGGCCGCCGCCAGTCACGGCCCGGCTCGGGGCCTCATCACGAACTGGGGAAGGCAGGCGTCGGGAAAAACGCCTTGACCGTCGTGCCGCTACCGACAACGCTCTCCGCCGTTACCCGCCCGCCGTGCGCCTCGGCGAGGTGGCGGACGATCGCCAGGCCCAGGCCAGTGCCGCCCGCCTCGCGCGATCGCGCTGGGTCCGCCCGGTAGAAGCGCTCGAAGATTCGGGAGAGGTGGGAGGGTGCGATGCCGATCCCCGTATCGCGCACCCCTGTCCAGACTCCGCGCTCGTCTCTCGCGGAAAACACGGTGACGGAGCCCCCCCGTAGCGTGTAGCGTACGGCGTTCTCGATCAGGTTCGTGAGCACCTGCCGGAGCGCGGTGGGATCGGCGTAAATGGTCTCGGCATCCGCGTCGATGGACAGCGCGACCTCTACACCCTTTTGCGCGGCGGTCCCGCGCCAGACGGCCAGCGCGTCGTTCGCGATGCTCCGAACGTCGGCGTCCGTGGGGTTCGGTACCCAACCACCAGACTCGATACGCGAGAGATCGAGTAGATCGTCCACGATGCGCTGCATCCGGTGCGCGTTCGCGCGAATCGTGTCGGCGAACTGCTGCCGCTGTGCTGGCTCCATCTCATCGGTCGCCAACGTTTCCGCGAATCCGCCAATGACCGTGAGTGGCGTCCGCAGCTCGTGGGAGACGTTCGCGACGAAGTCGCGTCGCACCGTTTCCAGGCGGCGTACAGCCGTCAGGTCGTAGAGCGCGAGCACCGCCCCGCCCCCGACCAGCGGTCGCGTCGTGAGCGCGAGTGTGCGTCCATCCCAGGTGAGCTCGGCGTGCTCGACCGACCGGCCGCCAAGCGCCGTCTCGAGCGCATCGCGGAGCGTGCGCTCACGCGGCAACAGCTCGGCGGAGAACGGGACGCGGGCACGGAGCGCGAGCAGTCTGCGGCCGCTTTCGTTGAGGCGGAAGACCTCGCGTTGTCCATCCACCGCGACGACGCCTTCATTGAGCGACTCGATCATCGCCTCGGTGAAGGCATCATCGGCCGCCAGCGCCTTGAGGCGGCTGTCCAACTGCTCGGCCATGCTGTGCACGGAGGCGGCAAGGTCGCCTACCTCGCCGGGCGCCGACAGCGCCGGGCGGCGCGACAGATCCCCCGCGGCGAGCGCCTTCGTCACGTCGCGAAGCTCGACGATCGGGCGGGAGATGGCGCGCGAGAACGCAAACGCGAGGAGCGAGGCCGCGACGAGCGCGATCAACCCCGAGATCAGTACATCCCGGAGCGCACGGCCAACGATCGCGTTCAGCTGTCGCGTCGGGACCGAAACCCGGGCGAATCCGAGCGGCGACGGCACCGCGACGTACAGCTCCTCGTCGCCCGCGGATGCGCTCACGCGTCTGGCGGAGCCGGCGCCACCCGCGCGGGCGGCAACGATCTCCGGTCGCGTGCGATGATTCTCGAGGCGGGCGAGCGCGGGACCGTCGAACTCCGAGTCTCCAACGACCCGTCCCGACGGGTCCACGAAGGTGATCCGGTGCCCGAGCGCCGCGCCCGCGGCGTCAGCGATGGAGTCTGCGTCGGCGCCGAATCGCCATTCGAGGCTGAGCAGCCGTGCCTCGCGGGAGAGTTGGGTCGCGGTGAGTTCGAAGAGCTGCGAGCGGAGCCGAAGTCCGCTGAGGGCGACGACGAGAAGGACGAGCGCGCTGACGACGAGCAGAGAGCCGAGTAGCAGCCGCTGCGCGAGCTTCACGCGCTGCGCGACCCTACGGTCCGAAGTCGGTAGCCGAAGCCGCGCACCGTCTCGATCAGATCGCCTGCCTCTCCGAGTTTGGCGCGGAGCCGTTGCACGTGCATGTCCACCGTGCGCGTCTGGATGTCCGGAGCCGCCTCCCAGACCGTCTCGAGCAGGTGTGACCGCGCCTGCACACGTCCTCGCCGCTCCGCGAGCGTCAGGAGCAGCTTGAACTCCGTGGGCGTCAGTTCCACTGGTTCGTCACCGATCGAGACGCTATGCGCCGCGCGATCGATCAGGATCGGTCCGATCGTGAGCACGTCGGATTGCGACGTGCCGGACGCCGACACGCGGCGGAGAATCGCGGCAACCCGAAGCACCAGCTCCTGTGGGCTGAATGGCTTGGTGAGATAATCGTCGGCCCCGAGGGAGAGACCGCGGATTCGATCCGGTTCCTCCTTCCGCGCCGTGAGCATGAGGACGGCCAGGTCGCGCGTCGCGTCGTCCTGGCGCAGTTGCTCCAGGACCTCGAAGCCCGACATCTCGGGCAGCATGAGGTCGAGCACGACGAGGGCGGGTCGTTCCTCGCGTGCCGCGGCGAGGGCCTCCACTCCAGACGCCGCGGTGGACACGCGGTACCCCGCCTTCGCGAGGTGGTAGGCGACGAGCGCAACAATGTCGGCCTCGTCGTCCACGACGAGCACGCGCTCGCGAGAGCTCGACGGTCCGGTCACGCGCGCGAGGCGCCGAGCCGACGCTGAATCTTGGCGACGATCATCTCGATCCCGATGGCGTTGTGCCCGCCGCGCGGCAGGATGACGTCCGCATACCGCTTACTGGGTTCCACGAACTCCAGATGCATCGGGCGCACCGTGGTCAGATACTGCTCCATGATCTCCTCGCAGGGCCGGCCCCTGAGGGCGATGTCGCGCCGAATGCGGCGAATGAGGCGAACGTCCGCGTCCGCATCCACGAACACCTTTACGTCACACAGCTCGCGGACGCGCGGATCCACGAAGAGCAGGATCCCGTCGATCACTATGACGTCCGCCGCTTCGACGCGGACGGTCTCGGGACGCCGCGCGTGCCGCACGAAGTCGTACATCGGCTTGTCCACGGCCTCGCCAGCGCCGAGCCGCTCGAGGTGCGCGACGAACAACTCCATGTCGAACGCGTCCGGGTGATCCCAGTTCACGTCGCGCCGCTCCTCCGGCGTGACGTGCAGCAGGTTCCGGTAGTATGCGTCCATGTCGATGAATGACGCCGACGCACCGGTCAGCGCCTCCGCGACGCTGCGCGCCACGGTGGACTTGCCCGACCCGGAGCCACCGGCGATGCCGATGATGAACGGCTTCATCGATACCGAGCAGGATGTTGCCCGCGTCGGCGCACCAGGGAAAGCCGCGTGCGCGTCACGAAGTTGTATCAGCCCGGGGAGCAGCCAAGGTCACGCGTCAAATCTCCGGCGAATGTGCGCGCACCCGGCCGCCCGGTCAACTGGCCTCCCCCGGTGCGCGAGCGGCCGCTAACTTCCGCCCATGTTACACCCTTCCGTCGCTGGCCGCGCCGCAGCGCTCGTCGCCGCGGTCGCGGCTGGGGCGTGTTCGAGCGCGCCGCGCGCGAGCGCCCCGGTCGCGGCACCGCCGCCCGCGGAGGGTCCGCGACCGGCGGGCCCGAGCTCGGCGGCTCGCGTATACGACGTCGTCGAGCTGCTCGTGGTGGGCACGACCGATCAGCACGGCCGGGTGCGGGGATGGGACTACTATGGGAACGCGGCCGACGGGCAGCACAGCCTCGCGAGCGCCGCGACGATCGTGGATTCGCTCCGAGCCTCGGCGCCCGATCGCGTCGTGCTGGTGGACGCGGGCGACCTGCTGCAGGGGAACCCGCTCACCTACGTGGCGGCGCGAATCGCGCCCGAGCTCCCGCACCCCGTCATCGCGGCCATGAATGCGATGGGGTACGACGCCGCCGCGGTCGGAAACCACGAGTTCAACTACGGGCTGCCGACGCTCATGGCGGCCGTCGGCCAGGCGAGCTTCCCGTTCCTCGCGGCCAACGTGTATCGGCCCGACGGGACGCGCGCGTTTCCGGCGTCGCGCATGTTCACCCGCGCCGGCGTGCGGATCGGGATCGTCGGCGCGACGACCCCAGGCGCGGCGGTCTGGGATCGTGACAAGCTCGAGGGGAAGCTGGTCTTCCGGGACATCGTGCCGGAGGTACGGAGCGCGGTACGCGAGCTTCGCTCGCAGGGCGCGGATGTCGTCATCGTGACGATCCATTCCGGGCTGAATGAGCCCGCCAGCTACGACAGTGTCTCCGCACAGCTGCCTGGCGAGAACGTCAGCGCCCGCGTCGCGCGGGAGATCGAGGGGATCGACGTCGTCAGCTATGGGCATACGCACCGCCAGCTGGCGGACACGACGATCGGGACGACGCTCCTCATGCAGGCGAAGAATTGGGCGACGAGTGTCGCGGTCGCGACGCTGCGGTTGGAGCGGCGGGCGGCCGACTCGGCGGCGGGGCCGCAATGGCGCGTGGTGGCGAGACAGGGCACTCTCATCACGACCGCCCAACACCCGGAAGCCGCGCGCGTGCTCGCGGCGACGCAAGCGGCGCACGACCGGACGGTCCAGTACGTCGGCACGACGATCGGCACGACCGCCTCCGGGTGGCGTGCCGACTCCGCACGCGTCGCGGATTCGCCGCTCACCGATTTCGTGCTCGAGGTAGAGCGTAAGGCGTCTGGCGCGCAGCTCGCGTCCACGGCCGCCTTCTCCCTCGGCGCGTCGCTCGACTCCGGCGCGATCTCGGTCGCGGAGGTGGCGCGGCTCTACCCGTACGAAAATACGCTCAAAGCGGTACGGGTGACCGGTCGGCAGTTGCGCGACTACCTCGAGTACAGCGCTCGCTACTTCGGTACGTATGGCACCGGAGCGCCGGCGGTCGACAGCACCGTGCCTGGCTACAACTTCGACATCGTCGCCGGCGCCAACTATACGCTGGATCTCTCGAAGCCGATGGGCGCGCGCGTCACGCGCCTCGCCATCGGCGGCCGGCCTGTTCGGGACGCGGACACGTTCACGCTCGCCCTCAATAATTACCGGCAATCCGGCGGGGGCGGCTATGCGATGCTGCGCGACGCGCCGGTCGTCTACGAGGGGCAGGTCGAGATCCGTCAGTTGCTGATCGATGAGGTGAAGGCGCGCGGAACCCTTCGTCCGGCGGATTACTTCACGCGAAACTGGGAACTCGTGCCGCGCTCCGCGATCGCGCCGGCGCTCGCCGCGATGCGCGGCAATGCCTTCGAGGAAGGTGGTCGCGCCACGCGTGAGCGCGCTGCCGCCGCCGCGCCGCGCCCGGCAGTGCCTGCGCCGACGCCGCCGCGTACCCGCCCGGCCGGACGAGCACGCCGGCTCCGCATCGCTGCCACGAACGACTTCCATGGTGCGCTCCTTCCGCGCGCCGATTCGCGTGGTGTGGTGCGCGGAGGCGCGGGCTCGCTCGCGACCGCCATACGTCGGGCGGCGGACGAATGCGCGGACGATTGTGCATTCCTGCTCCTCGATGGCGGCGACATGTTCCAGGGTACGCCCGCGTCGAATCTCGCGTTCGGGCGCCCGGTCGTCGCCGTGTACAACGCCTTGGGATACGCTGCCGCGGCGCTCGGAAACCATGAGTTCGACTGGGGCGTGGATACGCTCCGCGCGCGCATGCGCGACGCGCGCTACCGCATCCTTGGCGCGAACGTCCGCTTCGAGGATGGCCGCGACGTTCCGTGGATCCCGGACGACACGCTCGTCGAGCGCAACGGAATCAAGGTGGGGATCATCGGCCTCGCCTCCGTCCTGACGCCGTCGGTCACCCGGGCGGTCAACGTGAAGGGCCTCCGCTTCGACGGGGCGGCTCGGATCGTGGACGAGCGGGCCCGCGCCCTTCGATCTCGTGGCGCCGACGCCGTGGTGGTCGTCGCGCACGAAGGTGCATTCTGCGATCGCACAGGCGCCGCATCGTGCCAGGGGGAGATCGTCACGCTCGCGCAGGCTGTCACCGAGAAGGTGGACGCCATCGTCAGCGGCCACACGCATTCGCTCGTCGAAACCACGGTGAAGGGTATCCCGATCGTGCAGTCCCGCTCGAGCGGCACGGCGCTCGGGATCATCGACATTCCGCTTGGGGGCGGCGCGACGACGATCACGGTGCGTGATGTCGTGACGGACTCGCTCCCCCCAGATCCGGCGGTGGACTCGATCGCGCGGCGCGCGGCGAGCGACGTAGCGGGTCAGGTGAACCAGCCGGTGGCACAGATCGCCGCCGCGATGCAGAAGGAGGGCGACGAGTATGCGCTTGGCAACCTGATCGCCGACGCGCAACGGTGGGCAGGGAAGGCCGATTTCGCGGTCATGAACAATGGGGGAATCCGTACTGGACTCGCCGCCGGACAGGCGACGTACGGTAGCCTGTTCGAGATTCAGCCCTTCGGGAACGTGCTCCATCGCCTCAGCGTTCGGGGCTCGGACGTTCGCGCATATATGGAGCGCTTGCTCGAGGAGCGTGGCGAGCAACCCCGCTATCACTTCGCCGGTCTCCGCATCGCGTACGATCCGACTGCGCCAGCCGGACAGCGGCTGCGCGCCCTGACGCGCGAGGACGGGACCGCGATCGACGGGGCCCGAACGTATTCGATCATCCTCAATGACTTCCTCTCGACCGGCGGGGCGGGACTCGATCTCGCCCGTCGCGCGGCGAAGGACGAGACGATCGATGCGACGGACCTTGACGCGCTGATGGCGTACTTGCGCTTCCTTCCGCAACCTGTTCGCGCGCCCGCCATGGAACGTGTCGTGATCCGCCCGTGACGCCCGAGCCCGAGCGCCTGGTCGTGTTCGTGAATGCGGAACGGGTGGAGGTTGCGCGCGACGCGACCGTGCTGGATGCCGTGCGTGCCTGGCGCGCGAGCGATGCCCCTGCTGTCGAGGAGGGGCGCATCATTGTCACCGATAGCCGCGGCCTCCCGACGCCGGCCACCGCGGCGCTCACCGGCGGCGCCATCCTGCGCCTGGCCCCCTCGCGCGAGCGCGACGCGGGCGCCACACCGTTGACGGCCGAGTAGAGCGGCGCGCGGACGGATGCCCCCTGCGCTCAGTCGCGCGCTCCTCGCGCGGCTTCCGAAGGCCGAGTTGCACTGCCATCTGGACGGCTCCATCCGGCCCGAAACGCTCCTCGAGCTCGGCGCGGAGTACGGCCGGCCGATGCCGCGCGCCGACGTCGAGGCGCTGCGCGATTTCATGCTCGTGAGCGACGCGCGTAATCTCGAGGATTACCTGAAGCGCTTCGACGTGACGCTCTCCGTGCTCCAGCGCGCGGAGGCCCTGGAGCGAGTCACGTACGAGCTCATGGAAGATGCGGCGCGCGACGGAGTCTGGTACATGGAGGTGCGTTACGCCCCGATCCTCAACACGCGCGAAGGGCTCTCGCTGGGCGAGGCGGTGGAGGCGCCGCTCCGGGGCATCGCGCGCGGGGAACGGGATTTCGGGGTGCGCGGGCGTGTCATCGTGTGCGCGATCCGGAACATGCCGGCAGAGACCTCGCTCGAGCTGGCCCGGTTGGCGGTCGCCTACCGCTCACGCGGCGTGGTGGCGTTCGACCTGGCGGGGGGCGAGCTGGGGAATCCGGCGCGCGCGCACGCCGCCGCGTTCGCGTTCGCGCGGGAGCATGACCTCGCGTGCACGGTACATGCGGGCGAGGGCGACGGCGCTGAGTCGCTGCGGCAGGCGGTACACCACTGCGGCGCCGACCGGCTCGGCCACGCGACCCGCCTGATCGAGGATCCATCGCTCGCGCGCTACGTGAACGACCGGCGGATCGCGCTCGAGATCTGCCTCACGAGCAACGTGCAGACACGTGTCGCGTCCACCTACGAAGAGCATCCGCTGCGACGGTACTTCGAGCACGGCCACAACGTCGTGCTCAATACCGATAACCGTCTGATGAGCGGCACGACGCTCACCGACGAGTACTGGCATGCGGCCAGCAAGCTCGGGTTCTCGCTCGCCGAGCTGGGCGAGATCGCGACGAACGGCTTCTCGAGCGCATTTCTACCGTGGGAGGAGCGCCGGGTCCTCGTCGACGAAGCCCGGCGCGCGATCGCCGCGCTCGGCGCCACGTGAACTCGCGGCGCGATGGGGACGCGCCCTCCCAGAGAGCCGCGCGCGCGATCTCGGAGCGCGTTGGCCCGCTCCGAGCGGAGGTCGCGCTCATTCTCGGCAGCGGATTGGGCGCCATCGCGGAGTCGCTGGGCGACGCGCGGTCCATACCGTTCGGCGAGATTCCAGGCTTTGCGGCGCCGACCGTGCGAGGGCATGCCGGCAGGCTCGTCGCGGGGACGCTGGATGGGCGCGAGGTGATCGCGATGCAGGGCCGCTTCCACCTCTACGAGGGGCACCCGGGCTCCCTCGCCGCGCTGCCTGTCCGCACGCTCCATGCGCTCGGCGTCCGCACGCTCGTCGTATCGAATGCCGCGGGAGGGATCAGGCGGACGTTTCGTGCGGGTGACCTGATGCTCATCCACGATCACCTCAATCTGATGTGGCGGAATCCGCTCATCGGGCCGGTGGAGCCGGGAGAATCTCGCTTTCCGGACATGTCGGCCCCGTACGACCGCCGCCTGCTGGTCGTTCTCCGCGAGGCGGCGCTGCACGCGCGTGTGCCCGTCGTCGAGGGGGTATATGCCGGGCTCCTCGGCCCGGCCTACGAGACGCCGGCGGAGGTGCGCATGCTCGAGCGGATGGGCGCCGACGCGGTCGGTATGTCCACGGTGCCTGAGGTACTCGCGGCGCGCGCGCTCGGCATGCGGGTAGCCGGCGTGAGTTGCATCTCGAACCCGGCAGCGGGGCTCTCGACAGTGCCCCTCTCGCACGCGGAAGTGCTCGAGACGACCGCGCGGGTAGCATCGCGCTTCGTGGCCCTCCTCCGCGCATTCATTGCCCGGCTCGACCCTCCGCGTGACGGCTGACGGAGGACGAAGCGCGTCACCCCGGCGGAATCAGGCGAAATGGTTGAGAGGTCCATGTCCGGCGCCCAACCCGGGCGCCGTGGCAATGGCACGGTGCACGTAGTCGAGGGACCGCTCCACGGAGTCCACGAGCGAGTGGCCGAGCGCGAGGTGCGCCGCGATCGCCGAGGAGAGCGTGCAGCCGGTGCCGTGAGTATGACGGGTTTCGATCCTGGGGTGGCGAAACGTGTGCTCGGACGCGCCATCGTACAGCACGTCGATCATCTCCGTGCCGGTCAGGTGGCCGCCTTTCACGAGCGCGGCCTTGGCGCCCAGCGTCACGAGGCGTCGAGCCGCCGCCAGCATCGAGGCGACGTCGGTCACCGGCTCGCCGACGAGAATCCGCGCCTCGTCGAGATTGGGGGTGACGAGGTCCGCGAGCGGGACCAGCTTGTCACGGATGGCGCTGATCGCGCCGGCCTCGAGGAGTACGTCGCCGGACGTCGCCACCATCACCGGGTCCAGCACGTACGGCGCCAACGCATGATCGCGGAGCCCGCGCGCGACGGTTGCCACGACCTCCGCGTCGGCGAGCATGCCGCTCTTCGTCGCCGCTGGACGGAGGTCGGTCGCAACGGCGTCCAACTGCGCGCGGATCATCTCCGCGGCGACGGCGGACCATTGTGTCACGCCGAGCGTGTTCTGAGCGGTGATCGCGGCGACCACCGAGGTACCGAAAACGCCGAATCGAGAGAACGTCTTGAGGTCGGCCTGGATACCGGCGCCACCGCCGGAGTCGGAGCCGGCGATCGTGAGCGCGATGCGCACGCCGGCTCGGAGCTCCGTACCTCGCCCTGCGAGCCCCGCGCGACTCAGCGGCCTGGCTGCTTCATCACGGGTGACGGCGGGAGCGACTGCACGCGCTGCTTGAAGGTGTGGAAGTTCGGCGTGTCCGTCGTGAGCGTCTGAACGATCGCCGGGTCGATCTTCGCGATGATCGCCTGTGTCGCCGCGATCCTGTCTTCCTCCAGCGGGTGCGTCGAGAACCATGCGTCCACGCCCTCCGGCCGGCGGTTTCGCTCCTCGAGCAGCTTGGCGAACATCTGCGGGATGCCGACCGGATTGATGTTCGCGCGCGTCACGTACTCGATGCCCTTTACGTCCGCCTCGCTCTCGTCCGAGCGGCTAAACTTCGCGAAGACCGCGCCGCCCACGACATTGATGAGCTGCCCAGTCGCCGGGTCGTTGCACGCCTTGAGCAGCACGCAGCCGAGGGTGACGCCAATGTTGGCCGTTTGCGCCTTCTGCATCTGCTTGATAGAATGCCGCTGGGTGACGTGCCCGATCTCGTGGCCCAGCACCCCGGCGAGCTGCGCCACGTTGTCGGCGCGCTCGATCAGCCCGCGGTTCACATAGATGAAGCCACCTGGCACCGCGAAGGCGTTCACCTCCTTGCTATCCACGACGTAGAAGTGCCAATCGAGGCTCCGATCGTCCGACAGCCGGGCGAGCGAGTCACCGAGCACGTTGATGTACCGGTTGATCTCCGGGTCACCAACAATTGGAAGTTGCGCGTTGATCTGGGACGCGTACTGCGCTCCCATCTCCACTTCCTGCTGCGTCGACACGCCGCAAGCGGCGGCGGTGAGCGCCAACCCGGCGCTCGCGACGATGCGTCTGACGATCCTTTTCATGTTGGCTCCTACGTGAGCGTCCAACCGCGTTGAAGGCAAGTCCCATTCCATGCCGGGGAGCAACTCCGTCGGGCTGCTGACCTTAGCGCGCGACCTGCGGCGCCGGCGCGCGCGCGAGCGACAGCGCCTCTTCGTCGCCGAGGGAATCCGCGCAACAGAGGAACTCCTCCGGTCGTCGCTGCGCCTGCGTGGTGTGCTGCTCGCGCCGCCGCTCGACGCGACGCCTCGTGGCGTCGCCTTGCGGGCGCAGGTGGCGGCGCTGGGTGTACCCTCGCTCGAGGTGGATGATCGGGAGCTGGCCAGCGCAGCCGACACCGAGACATCGCAAGGCGTGCTGGCAATCGGAGAGATTCCCGACCGTTCGCTCGATGCGCTCGACCTCCCCCTGCGCGCCCGACTGCTCGTGCTCGACGCCGTTCAGGATCCCGGAAACGTCGGCACGCTCCTGCGCACCGCGGCCGCTTTCGGCGCCTCCGCCACGCTGGCCCTACCAGGCACGGTTGACCTCTGGAACGCTAAAGTCGTCCGTAGCTCGATGGGCGCGCTGTTCCATCACCCGTCATCTCCTTGTACCTGGGAAGCGCTCGACGCGTTCCGTGCCCGCCACGACCTCGAGTTGTGGGGTGCGGACACCGGCGGCGAACCGCCAGGTGTGGGCACCGTGCCCGAGCGCGTGGCGCTCGCTGTCGGCAACGAAGGCAGTGGCCTCTCGCTCGCCGCTCGCGACCGGTGCGCGCGCATCATCTCCATCCCGATCGAGCCGGGCGTCGAATCCCTCAACGTCGCGGTCGCGGCCGGCATCCTCCTGTTCGAGTTGCGACCGTGAGCGACACCGTACCGTTCTACCTGCTCGCCTTTTTCATCGGCGCCTGCGTCGGCTCGTTCCTCAACGTCTGCGTCGCCCGGTGGCCGCGCGATCTGTCCGTGATGAAGCCGCGCTCGCGCTGCCCACGCTGCGGGCACGAGATTGCGTGGTTCGAGAACGTCCCGATCGTGAGCTGGCTGGCACTCCGCGCCCGTTGCCGCGGGTGTGGAGAGCGTATCTCCGCGGTCTACCCGCTGGTCGAGCTGGTGGTAGGGCTCGGCTGGCTGGCGGCGGCGCTCCAATTCGGGCCGAGCTTTACGGCGCTCCGCGTCGCGATATTCGGTACGGTGCTTCTCGGCATCGCGCTCACCGACGCGGAACACTACCTCATTCCCGACGGGTTCACGCTCTTCGGGCTCCTCTGGGCGCTCGGCACCGCCGTCGCCGGTGCGATCCTCGGGGAAACAGTCCCGTTCGCGGACCTGTATAATGCATTGATGGGTGCGTGCGTCGGCGCGGGCGCCATCGCCATCGTCATGTGGCTCGGCGAGCTCGCCTTCAAGAAGGAAGCGATGGGGTTTGGCGACGTGACGCTCATGGCGATGGCCGGCGCCGCGCTCGGGCCCGGTCGCGCGCTGCTCACAGTGTTTCTCGGAGCGTTGATCGGCGCGGTCGCGTTTCTTGCAGTCGTGTTCCCGGTGGAGTGGGTGCGTAGCCGGCGCGCTGGCGAGGCGTTCGACCCGCCGCTCGTTCCCTTCGGCGTGTTTCTGGCGCCGGCCGCGATCGTGGCGCTCCTCGGCGGCCACGCGTTGATGGGATGGTACGTGGATCGAATGCTCGGATCCTGACGCAGAGTGAATGATGCTCGGTGATATGTTCCGCCCCGACGAGGGCACAATCTCGCGGTTCGTGCGCGACCTGACCGCGGAAGCACGCGGCGGGCGCCTGGAGCCGGTCTGCTGCCGCGATGCGGAGATCGCGCGGGTGGTGGACATCCTCCTGCGACATTCGAAGAACAATCCGGCGCTCGTCGGGCCGGCCGGGGTCGGGAAGACGGCGATCGCCGAGGGGCTCGCGCAGCGTGTCGTTGCGGGCGACGTACCCTTCGTCCTGCGCTCGGCCCGCGTTCTCGCCCTCGATCACGTCTCGTTGCTCGCGGGCGCCATGTATCGCGGTCAGTACGAGGAGCGTCTGCGCGCGCTCGTCGCGCAAGCGTCCGCTGATCCGAACGTCGTCCTGTTCATCGACGAGCTGCACAACCTGATCGGACAGGGAACCGCGATGGGCGCGGCGATGGACGCCGCGAACATGCTCAAGCCAGCGCTCGTGCGCGGCGATTTCCGCGTGATCGGCGCGACGACGAGTGAGGAATACGAGCGTTGGGTGTGCGGCGACCCTGCGCTCGAGCGGCGCTTCCAGAAGATTACCGTTGGCGAGTTGACGGCGGAGCAGACGCTCGATGTCCTCGAGGCGCGAAAGGAGCGGCTGGAGCGGCACCACAATGTCGCGATCTCCGATGATGCGCTCACCGCCGCCGTGCGCCTGAGCGATCTGTTCATCACGGATCGCGCGCGGCCCGATCGCGCAATCGACGTGCTCGACGAAGCGTGCGCCCATGCGCAGGCGCGCGCGCGCTACAGCGACGGCACCCAAGCGCTCGTCGCGGAGCGACGGGAGCTGCTGCGCCGGCCGGCGCGAGAGGGGGGAGGCAAGACCCCCGACGGTGACGCGCCGCCACGGCCCCAGGCGCCACCGACAGCGGCTGGCGCGACTGGCGAAGGGGAGGAGGATTCGCTCGGCCGCTTCGCACGCGACGGGATCGCGGCGCTCGAACGCTTCGGCGCCGATCTCGAGGCCGCGTTCGCGGGCGAGCGCGATGTGACGCGCTGGTCGGACGCGGGCGCGAACCCGGCGACGGCCGCCCCGAACGGCGCGCGCGCCGCCCCGCGCGCTCCGACGCGTCCGTCCGGGGATTCCGCCGCCCGCCTCCCGGCGCTCGAGCTCGAGCTGCACCGGCGCCTGATCGAGGAGGGCCTGGTGGTTCGCGGGCACGATGTCGCGCGAGTCGTGAGTGTGGCGACCGGTCAGCGCGTGGAGTGGAAGCAGTGAGCTCGCAGGCAGCGTCGCGAGCGGCGAGGACGGCCGTCGCAGTAGGAGCCCTGCTCGCGATGGGCGCGTGCAAGGCACGAGGCGGCAACGGGCCGTTCGCGGCGGAGGTCTCGCGCTACGTGCCGCAGATCGAGCAGGCGACTGGCATGCGCTTCAAGCAGCCGCCTCGTGTCGAGACACGGTCGCGGGATCAGATACGGCAGTTCCTCGTGCGACTTCTCGCCGACGAGCGGGCGAAGCGCGACCTGGAGGGGCAGGGCGCGATGTACCGGAGGCTCGGCCTGATTCCGGATTCCCTCGATCTCGGCAAGTTCTTCGTCGATCTCTACACCGAGCAGATCGCCGGCTTTTACGATCCAAAGACGAAGGTCCTCTACATACCGTCCGACGCGAAGGGACAGGTGGTGGACGCCACGGTCTCGCATGAGCTGGTGCACGCCCTCCAGGACCAGTACATCGACCTGGACTCGGTGCTGCACGTCGACGGCGACCAGGATCGGACGACGGCCGCGCAATCGGTGTTCGAGGGGCAGGCCACGCTCGTCTCGATGCAGCTGCTCGGTGCTACGCTCATCCCCTGGGACAAGCGGCGCGAGATGATCCGCGACATGCAGGGCGAGGCCATGCCGCGCTTCGCCTCGGCGCCGATGGTGGTGCAGGAGACCATGCTCTTTCCCTATCTGAGCGGCGGTGAGTTCATGGGGCGCTTCTACGAGCGCAACCCGCGCACCTCACCTGTGGGTCGGATGCCAAGCTCGACCGAGCAGATCATTCACGCCGAGGCGTACGGCGAGACGCGCGATGAGCCCGTACGGATCACGCTGCCGGCCCTCGCGCCCGGGGCGAGCGCGGTGTATCAGAACAACGTCGGGGAGTTCGAGACGCGGCTCTTCCTCTTCGCGCACACGAAGGACGCGAGCGCTGCTGTCCGCGCGGCAGCGGGCTGGGATGGCGACCGTTACATGATCGTGCGGACGCCGCGGGGCGACGGGATGGTCTGGGTCACTGTCTGGGACAACTCCTTGGAGGCCGCGGAATTCTCGAGTGCGCTCGAGCAGGCGCTCGGGAAGCGATACGGCGGGCTGCGCCCCGGCGCGACGGCGGCGGGCGCGTCGGCATTCACGACGCGCGACCGTGCGCTATCGGTCTGGGGCGGAGAAATCGGTGGCCGCCCCGCGGTGGTCTACACGGACGTACCAGCCGGGGTTTCCACCGCGGTCCTTGATCCGATGAAGGTGACGCTCGCGCAGTAGTCCGGCCGCGCCGCTTCGCCTCTCGAAGGCCGCCCGACGCTAGAAGAGCGACGACACGAGGTAGATCAACGTTCCCGCCAGCCCGCCGACCAGCGTGCCATTGATGCGGATGAACTGAAGATCTTTTCCTACGGCGAGCTCGATGCGCTGCGACGTGACCTCCGGGTCCCAGGCCGCGACCGTCGTCGCGATGAGCTGCGACACCTCGCCCTGGTAGCGCTCCACGAGATAGAGCGCGATGTCCGCGACCCAGCTGTCCACCTTCGCGAGCAAGGCGGGGTCGTTCAGCAGCGTCTGCCCCAGCGAAGTCAGCCCGCGCTCCAGCGCACTGGAGCTATACCGTTCCGGGCTCTCCGCTGCCCGCACCATTGCTTCCTTCGCATCGGTCCAGATGGCGGAGGAGAATCGCCGAATGGCTGCCGCGTCGAGGACCTCCCCCTTGATCTGCTCCGCCCTCGCCTGGACGTCGGGCGAGTGGTGCAGCTTGTCGATGAACTGCGCGAGCTCTTCATCGAATCGCGCACGCAGTGGATGCTGGGGGTCGTCGCGCACCTCGCGAAGCGTGCGGTCGATGCCGGAGACGATCTTGCGATGGATCCGATTGTCCACGAGCTCCGGCACCCACCACGGACTCTCTCGCTCGATCTTGTCTCGGATCACCCCCTCGTTCTCTTCAACGGCGCGGGCGACTAAGCGGATAGCCTGATCGAGCAGTTCCTGGTGCCGGTTGCCGGCCGTCATGACGGAGAGAACCTTGCCGAGCAGCGGCGCCACCTGAGTCGAGCGCAGCTTGCGCTCGAGCACACCATCGATCAGCCCCTGCACATCTTCGTCGCGGAGCACGTGGGCGGCATTTGCCAGGCTCGTCGCGGCGTGGCGTGCCAGGGTTGCCGCGTGCTCCGGCTCGGAGAGCCAGCGCGCGAGCTGCTCGGCCACCTTGAAGGTCGAGAGCTTTTCGGCGAGCACGTCGCGGCTGAGGAAGTGCTGCTGCACGAACCGGCCGAGCGTGCGGCCGATCTGATCCTTGCGCGCGCCAATGATGGCCGTGTGTGGAATCGGAATGCCGAGCGGGTGTCGGAAGAGCGCCGTGACGGCGAACCAGTCCGCTAGCCCGCCGACCATCGCCGCCTCGGCCGTCGCCCGCACGATGCCGAGCCACGGGTACGCGTGTTCGAGCGCCCGTGTCACGACGAAGATCACAGCGGCCACCACGAGAAGCCCGGTCGCCCGGCGCTTCATCCGAGTGAGCTGCGCCTTCTTGGCCGGGTCGTCGAGCGGCTTGATCATCGCGCCGCCGCCGGGAACGACGCGCGCGGGAGCCGGGGGCGCGGCCGTGGTGTTACCCGCCAGTCTGAATGGGCACCACGCGCTCGGTGTCGGGGGCGCGGCGCGCCGGCTCCGGTGCGGACTGCGGTGCGGGTTCGGGTGCGAGATCGGCCATCGCCACCGGCGGGCCTATGAGGAGCGCGAGGCGAAGCACCTCGTCCATCGTCTTGACGAAAGTGAACGCCATGTTCGCGCGCACCTCGTCCGGCACGTCGCGCAAATCCTTCTCATTCGCCTTGGGCATGATGACTTCGCGCAGGCCGGCGCGGTATGCGGCGAGCGTCTTCTCCTTCACGCCTCCGATCTCGAGCACGCGCCCGCGGAGCGTCACTTCACCGGTCATGGCCAGGTCGCGCCGCACCGGCCGCTCGCTGAGTACGCTCGCGATCGCCAGCGTGACGGCCACGCCGGCGCTCGGCCCATCCTTGGGGATCGCGCCGGCGGGGAAATGGATGTGAAGATCGAAGTCGCGGAAGGCACGGTCTTCCACGCCGATCTGCGCCGCTCGCGAGCGCACGTACGAGTAGCCGGCGTCCACGGACTCGCGCATGACCTCGCCGAGCTGGCCGGTGACGATCAGGCGACCGGCGCCCGGCATCTTGAGCGCCTCGATCAGCATGAGCTCGCCGCCGGTCGACGTCCAGGCGAGCCCGGTTACGGCTCCGATCTCCGGCTCCTGCTCTGCCGCCTCCGAGGTATAGCGTTGCGGGCCGAGCATCAACTCGATCATCGCGTGGTCCACCACCCAAGCGCCTTCCTCGCCATCGGCTTTCTTCCGGGCGCGCTTTCGCATGATCGTCGAGACGTTTCGCGAAAAGCCGCGGAGGCCGGCCTCGCGCGAGTACCCGCTCGAGATGTAGCCGAGTACGTCGTCGGTGAACTGCAGGTCGCGATCCGTGATGCCGTGCTCCTCGAACAGCTTGGGCAGCAAGTAGCGCCACGCGATCTCCACCTTCTCCTCGATCGTGTACCCCGCGATGCGGATGACCTCCATGCGGTCGCGCAGTGGGGCGGGGATGTCGAAGAGATTGTTCGCGGTACAGATGAAGAGCGCCGACGAGAGGTCGAACGGAAGATTGAGGTAATGGTCCACGAACGCGTCGTTCTGCGACGGATCGAGAACCTCGAGCATCGCCGCCGTCGGATCGCCGGCGGGCCCGCCATGTGCCATCTTGTCGATCTCGTCGATCATGAGCACCGGATCGCGTACCTCGACACGCCGGAACGCCTGAATCAGCAGGCCCGGCATCGCGCCAACATACGTGCGCCGATGTCCGCGAATCTCGGCCTCGTCGCGTACGCCGCCCACCGAGATGCGGTAGAACTGGCGGCCGATGGAGTCGGCGATCGCTTCTCCGAGTGACGTCTTGCCGGTGCCAGGTGGGCCGACCAAGCAGAGGATCGGGCCGAGTGGGTCGCCGCCGCGCAGCTTGCGGACCGCGAGGAACTCGATGATGCGCTCCTTCGCTTCCTTGAGTCCGTAATGCTTCCGATCGAGCGCTTCCTGCACCTTGGGTAGTGTGATCTCCTCGTCGCCAGATCGCTTGTGCCAGGGCAGCGCGAGGAGCCAGTCGAGGTAGTTACGGATCACCTGATACTCGCTCGACGCCGGCGAGAGCATTCGCAATCGCTCCGTCTCGCGCCGCGCCTCCTGCGCGGCTTTGTCCGGGAGCTTGGCATCTTCGATCTTCTTGAGCATGTCGACGGATTCCTTCTCGCCGGGGTCCACCTCCCCCAGCTCCGCCTGGATCGCACGCAACTGCTGCCGGAGATAGAACTCGCGCTGGTGTTGCTCGATCTTCACTTCGGTCTGCCGCTTGATGTCCTCCATCACGCGCGCGCGACCCACTTCCCGATCCAGGCGGCTCAGCACGAAGCGCAGCCGCTCGCCGACGTCGAGGCGTTGGAGCACTTCGTCCTTCTCCGACACGCGGAAGTTCATGTTCGTCGCCGCCAGGTCGCCGAAGCGCCCGGGATCGGACATGTTCATCTTGAGGATCGCCGGCACCTCGTCCGGAATGCGATCCACCAGGTCGGTCAGCGTCTCGGCGGCCGTGACGAGGCGCGTCATCAGCTCCTCGCTCTCCACCGGATCCGGCTGCGTCTCCCGCGCCGGCCGGATCCGCGCAAGTGGGAACGGCTCGCGACGGTCGAAGCCCTCGATCACGATGCGCCGGAGACCTTGCAGCGTGATCTGGATGGTCTCGCCGGGAAGATTGATCCGCTCGTGCACGCGCGCCGCGACGCCGACGCGTCCCACGAAAACCTCGGGGTCGACCGCGTCGTCATGATCGCCGCTCGCCACGACGAGGGCGACGATCAGCCCGTTGTCCTCGTTCGAGCGGAGGATGGCCAGGTTCTCGGGCGCGCCCATCTGTACCGCGATCGTGCCAAGCGGGTAGACGATCGTCGAGCGCAGCGCCATCAATGGGAGCGTCGGCGGGAGCTCGGACCGTAGGATGTCTTCCTTTCGCTGCGTTCGTGCCATGATCGGAGTTCGAGACGCGGGACTGATCGATCGGGACTTGGCACTGGGGACTCGGCACTCGGCTCCGCCGGGGAGTTCGCCGCCGCCACCGCGAGCGTGACGCGATACCGCAGTCCCTGGTGCCGGGTGCCGCCTTCCGCTACGTGCCGCGATTGCTTTGAATGCTAACGGCGTCTAAGTTCCAAGGCTATGTTCGACGAGCTCAGTGAGAAGCTGGACACCGTCTTCACGCGCCTGCGTGGACGCGGCGTCCTGACCGACGCGGATATCAAGGAGGGGCTGCGCGAGGTACGGCGCGTCCTGCTCGAGGCCGACGTCAATTTCCAGTTGACGCGTGAGTTCCTCGAACGCGTCGAGAAGAAGTCCGTCGGCGTCACCACGCTGAAGACGGTCTCGCCCGGACAACAGCTCGTCAAGATCGTCCACGACGAGCTTGCCGCCATGCTTGGCGAGCGTCGCGAGGCGTTGAAGCTATCGTCCGTGCCGCCAACCATCGTGATGATGGTGGGGCTGCAAGGTTCGGGGAAGACGACGACCGCCGCCAAGCTCGCGCGCAAGCTCAAGGGCGAGGGCCGGCCGACGCGGCTCGTTGCCGCAGACGTGTACCGCCCCGCGGCGATCGACCAGCTCGAGACCCTGGGCCAGCAGCTCGACGTTCCGGTCTATGCCGATCGCACCACGCGCGATGTCGTCCGCATCGCGAAGCAGGGCATCGACCACGCCAAGCGCGGCCGCGACCGAGTGGTGATCATCGACACCGCCGGGCGCCTGCAGATCGACGAGGAGATGATGAACGAGCTCCGCACGCTCAAGGCGGAGATCCATCCGGACGAGATCCTCTTCGTCGCGGACGGCATGACCGGCCAGGACGCGGTCAAGATCGCGAAGGGCTTCGACGATGCGCTGGGCGTGACCGGCGTGATCCTGACGAAAATGGACGGCGATGCGCGCGGCGGTGCAGCGCTCTCCATCTACGGCGTCACGAAGAAGCCGATCAAGTACATCGGGGTTGGCGAGAAGCTGGACGCGCTGGAGGAGTTTCACCCCGATCGCATGGCGGGCCGAATTCTCCAGATGGGCGACATCGTCTCGCTCGTCGAGAAGGCCCAGTCTTCCTTCGATGCCGACGAGGCGAAGCGGCTCGAGAAGAAGGTGCGAAAGGAGGGGATGGACCTGCAGGACTTCCTCACCGCGATGAAGCAGATTCAGAAGCTCGGCCCGCTCGAGGGGCTACTGGGGATGCTGCCTGGCGTCAACCGGAAGGTCTTGAAGGACGCGAAGCTCGATCCGAATCGCATGAAGCACCTCGAGGCAATCGTGCTCTCGATGACGCCCCACGAGCGCCGATCGCCGGCGATCATCAATGGCTCCCGCCGCGCGCGCATCGCGAAGGGGTCGGGCCGTCCGGTGAGCGAGGTCAATCGCCTGCTCGAGCAGTTCCGCGAGATGCAGCGAATGATGAAGAAGATGGGAGGTGGCGCCCCCGGCATGCGCATGTCCGGCGGGCCCGGGCTATTCGGCGGCATGAAGTAGGCCCTCGGCCCTCGGCTGTTAAGCTGGCGCTCCGCGTGACCGGGACAGACTAACTGGACCGCGCCGAGTGCCAGCTGCCGAGTCCCTGCAGTACCCGGGCGCGCGCCGGAAATGCCGGTGTCGCGAGGAGCCCGGTCCGTTGATTCACCAGCCATCGAGGATTCTGCATGGCCGTCCGTATCCGTCTCCGTCGCGTAGGCCGGAAGAAGCAGCCCGTCTACCGCATCGTCATCGCCGACTCGAAGTGCCCGCGTGACGGGCGCTTCATCGAGAACATCGGCCAGTACGCTCCTCGGCAGGCCGACGGTGGGCTCAACGTGAACGCGGAGCGCGCCAACTACTGGCTCGATGTCGGCGCCCAACCGAGCGACACCGTGCGGTCGCTGCTACGCCGCGCGGGCATCCTCAAGGCCAGGCACGAGCGCCGCGTCGCGGCGAAACGCACGGCGGACGCCGTGCCGCTGCGTGAAGGTGACGGCGAGTCCGCGGGCGAGCCCGGTGCGTGACGTGACGCCGCCCGAGCACGTGATCGTCGGGCGGATCCGCAAACCTCACGGTATCCGCGGTGCCGTCATCGTGGAACCGATTACCGACGCGCCGGCCGCGATCTTCTCGGCCGGCCGTCGCGTTCTCGTGGGTACCGCCGTGGGCGACCTCGCCGAGGACGGTGCCGAACTGACGATCGTGCGCGCCCGCCTTGGTCCCAACGGCGGCTTCATCACCGAGTTCGTGGGGCTGGCTGATCGCGGCACGGCCGAGCGCTGGCGCGATCGCTATCTCCTGCTGCCGGTCGCCGAAATCGAGCCGCCCGAGGATGGGCAGGTATTCCTGCACGAGCTGATCGGCATGCGCGTGGACCAGGAGACGGGCGAGTCTGTCGGGGAGGTGCTCGAAGTGTACGAGTTGCCGCAGGGCCTCACGCTCGAGGTCCGGTGGCGCGAAGCCACCGTGATGCTTCCCTTCCGGGACGAATTCCTGGTATCGATGGATCGGGTCGAGCGGCGGATCGTCATGCGGCTTCCGGAGGGGATGCTGGACTGACCGTGGACTCCCACGCGCCGCTGCGCATCAACCTCGTGACAATCTTCCCGGAGTACTTCGCCGGTCCGCTCGCGCTGAGCATTCCCGCGCGTGCGGCGGCGGCGGGGAGCGTCAGCTACCATGTCGTGGACCTTCGCAACTTCACGCATGATCGTCACCGCACGGTGGACGACTACCCGTTCGGCGGCGGGCCAGGGATGGTGATGAAGCCCGAGCCATTCTTTGAGGCGGCCGAATCGGTCGCCGCGCGCGCGCCGGTCGTACTCGTCTCGGCGCGCGGGCGGCCATTCGCGCACTCGGACGCGTTGCGCTATGCAGCGGGGAACGAGTTGACGATCCTCTGCGGCCACTACAAGGACGTGGACCAGCGCGTCGCCGACCACCTGGCGACGGAGGAAGTCTCGCTTGGCGACTTCGTATTGAGTGGGGGCGAGCCGGCCGCCCTGGCGATCGTGGACGCGGTGGTCCGGCTGCTTCCGGGCGCGATGTCGGATGCGGAGAGCGCGCGGACGGACTCGTTCTGGAACGCTGGGCTGAGTGCGCCGAGCTATACGCGGCCAGCCGAATATCGCGGGCTGCGTGTGCCCGAGGTGCTGCTCTCCGGCGATCATCGGAAGATCGCGCTCTGGCGTCGCGAGGAGGGCGAGCGCCTGACCCGGCAACGCGTCATCCCCGAGGGCGAGCGATGATCGCTTCAGTGAACCCGGCGACGGGCGAGACCCTGCAAGAATTCGCGTCGCTTACGCCGGCGGAGCTCGATACTCGCGTGGGGCGGGCGGCCGACGCGTTCAACGATTACCGCCGCATGCCCGTGGCCCGTCGTGCCGGGATCGTGGCGCGTGCCGCCGACATCCTCGATGCGGAGCGCCCGGCGCTGGCCCGGCTCATGACGCTCGAGATGGGAAAGCCGGTCAAGGCCGCAGCCGACGAGGCGGCGAAGTGCGCGCGGGCATGTCGCTACTACGCAGAGAACGCCGCGCGTTTTCTCGCACCGGAGGTGGTCCCGACGGAAGCGCGTGAAAGCTACGTGCTCTTCCAGCCCCTCGGCGTGATCCTGGCCATCATGCCGTGGAATTTTCCCTTCTGGCAGGTCTTCCGGTTCGCGGCACCCGCGCTGGCCGCCGGCAACGTCGCGCTCCTCAAGCACGCGTCGAACGTTCCGCAATGCGCGCTCGCGATCGAGGACGTATTCCGCAGAGCCGGCGTGCCCGAGGGTGTGTTCACCACGCTCCTCGTCACGAGCGATGCCGTCGGCCGGCTCCTCGCGGACCCGCGGGTCGCCGCGGCGACGCTGACGGGGAGTGAGAGCGCCGGGAGCAAGGTGGCCGAAGCCGCGGGACGCGCGATCAAGAAGACGGTGCTCGAGCTGGGCGGCAGCGACCCATTCATTGTGATGCCGAGCGCCGATCTCGACGTGGCGGTGCCGACGGCGGTGAAGGCGCGCGCGATCAACAATGGGCAGTCGTGCATTGCCGCCAAGCGCTTCATCGTGCACGAAGCCGTGGCGGACGAATTCGAGCGACGCTTCGTGAGCGGAGTGCGCGCGCTACGGCTCGGCGATCCGATGGATGAAGGTACCGACGTCGGCCCGCTCGCCACGCGTGATATTCTGGATGACCTCGATCGCCAGGTGCGGGAGTCTGTTGCCGCCGGCGCGCGCCTGCTCACGGGTGGCGCCCGCCGGGAGGGGCCGGGCTACTTCTACGAGCCTACGGTGCTTGCGGACGTACCGCGCGATTCGCCAGCGTACCGCGAGGAGCTATTCGGGCCCGTCGCGCCGATCTTCCGCGTGCGAAGCGCTGCCGAAGCGGTGGCACTCGCGAACGACACGACGTTCGGGCTCGCTGCGAGTGCCTGGACGAATGACCGGCGGGAGCGCGATCTCTTCATCGAAGAGATCGAG
>JBBJNN010000006.1:0-31430 GCA_037720885.1 Gemmatimonadaceae bacterium
ACGGCGCGGCGCTCGCGCACGTCCATCTCGCTGAGCGGGCGCCCGCTGGCGAAACGGTAGTCCTGCACAACCTGGTAGGCCGCCGTGACGCCGAAGATTGTCGCGTCGCCGATCGTCCGGTCGCGCCAGACCACATCGGCCAGCGGGGTAGGCCAACCGGACGACAGGGCCACCGCTTCGGCCTCCGGCAGCGCTGCGGCGACGGCGCCGGCGTCTGTCTCCGTGATCCGCGGGCGGCGCTGCACGCGGCGCCACTCCTCCTCGGCGACGAAGCCGAACTGGAGCGGGACTCGGCGCACCTGGAACGCATTCGAGCCGATCACGGCGCCGGCGATGTTCTCGCGCACGTACGCGTTCATCCCCTGAATGACGGCGACCACGGCGACGAGGAACGCGACGGAGACGATGATGCCCAGGAGCGTGAACAGCGACCGCAGCTTGTTTGCGCGGATCTGCGAGAGGGCAACGATGACGACGTCTACGAAACGCATACGCGGTGGGTCGGCTGGCGAACTCGGCACCCGAGGTACCTAACGTGGCTGTTTGTGAATTGTTTCACAAGCGGCAGCCCTGCGAAGCGCAGTCAGCGAGTAAGATAGACGAATTTTTATTTTAGGTAAGCCTAAATACTGAACCCGTTCGAGAGTCTGGGGCTCAATCGATGAGCGCCGCGTGGGAGTGTTCCACGCGGCGCTCGCCGTTCCGGGTGCTGTACGGCAGACCTCGACTACTCGTAGCGCAGTGCGTCCACGGGGTCGAGCCGCGAGGCCCGCATCGCGGGGAGCATCCCGAACAGCACCCCGGTGATCGCGCTCGCGACCAACGCGGCGATCACCGCACCCGGAGGAATGGACGCATCGAAGAACTTCCGAATTGCCAGCGTGGCGAGCCACCCGAGGATCAGCCCGGCGCCCGCCCCGATCGTCGTCAGCGTCGACGCTTCGACCAGGAACTGCCATAGGATCGTCATCCGCGTTGCACCCAGCGCCTTCCGGACACCGATCTCCCTGGTGCGCTCGGTGACGCTGATCATCATGATCGCGACGACGCCGACGCCGCCGATCATCAGCCCGATGGAGCCGAGCACGAGCATGACGATCTTCATCTTGCTGGTGAGCTGGTTCCAGGTCTCGAAGAGCTGATCCTGCGTGACGATGTAGAAGTTGTTGTCTGCTGCTGGCTTGAGTCCGCGGAGGCCGCGGAGCGTCGCGGTCACGTCATCGATCGCGCGGTCACGCTCGACGCCCTCGCGCGGGCGCACGGTGAACATCATCCAGCTCTCGTCAACCCCGAGATTGCGGCGGGCGGTCTCGATCGGCACGATCGCCTTGGGCTGGTCGCCGCCCTCGAAGAAGCTCGCCGTCGTATTGTAGATGCCGATCACCCGATACGGGGCTGCGTTGAGCTCGACCGTCTTGCCCACGGGCTCACTCTCGCCGAACAGCTCGGTCGCGAGCTTCGTGTTGATGACGACCACCCGCGAGCCCGACGAGTTCTCCGCGTAGGTGAAGTTCCGTCCCGGCGCGATGTCGCCTCCGTTCACCTCGAGCCAGTTCGGCGTGTAGGCGTCAATGGAGATTGCCGACAGCTGTCGCGCGCGGTACTTGATCCCGCCGCCGCTTCCCGTGCGCACGGTGACCCCGCGCACCGAGGGCAGCCGATCGAGCGCGCTCGCCTCGGCCAGGGTCAGATCCGGGTAGTGACGCCAGGGGCAGGTATTGTTGCTCCCATCGCAGTGCGTCGGCCCCATCGGGGTCTTCGAGAGGTAGAACGAGTTCGGGCCGGCCTGCTCGAAGTCCTTCGCCACGCTCTGGTTGATCCCGTGGATTGCGGCGGCGAGGATCACTACCACGAAGACGCCCACGGCGACGCCAAGGATCGTGAGCCCGGCGCGCACCTTGTTCGAGCGGATGGCGTCGAAGGCGATGAGCACACCTTCGAAGAGCGTGAACAACCGGGTGCCGAGTGCCACTGCGCTACTCCTGGCGGAGCGCCTCGATCGGGTCGAGGCGCGCCGCGCGGCTGGCGGGATAGATGCCGGCCACCATGCCGACGCTGATGCCCAGCAGGACGCCGGCACCAATGGACCAGGGCGCTACGCTCACGCGCATGCCGGAGACGCCGCCGAACGCCGCCGCCAGAGCGAACCCGAGTCCGATGCCGGCGATCGCGCCGAATGTGCTGAGCGTGGCCGACTCGACGAGGAACTGCGACAGGATGTCGCGGCGCCGGGCGCCAAGGGACTTTCGGATCCCGATCTCACGCGTTCGCTCGGCAACGGCGACGAGCATGATGTTCATGATCACGATCGCACCCACGACGAGCCCGACGAGCGGCAGGATGACGCCCGCGATCGTGAGATACCCCTTGATCTTGTCCCAGAACGCCAGCGCCGACTCGGACGTTTGCAGCGCGAAATTGTCCGGTTGCGCGGGCCGAAGCTTGTGGCGGCTCCGCATGACGGTCCGCACGCGCTCCATCGCTTCCGTCATGTCCTCACCGGACGGCGATTGGACCATGATGACGTTGAGGACCCCCCGGGGCTGCGTGACGCGGCGCAGCGGGGAGTTGAGCGGGGCGACGATGAAGTTGTCGAGCGACATGCTGCCGAACAGGCTGCCCCGCTTGGCGGCGACGCCAACGACCCGGTACGGCAGACCATTGAGTCGCAGCTCACGGCCCACGGGGTCCACGTCGGGGAAGAGCTTCTCCTTGATGTCCTGCCCGACCACGACCACCGGGGCGCCGCTCTCGAACTCCTGTGGGGCGATGAGGCGTCCGTGGTCGAGGTCGAGCTTCTTGATGGCGAAGTAGTCGCCGTCCACCGCCGAGCCGCTCACCTGCCGGGAGGGGCCATACTTCGATTCGGCGCGGAGATCGCGCGAGCCGGTCGCGATCGCCCAGCGCGAGCCTGGGGGAAGCGCCTCGCGGACAGGGTCGAGATCCACGTCCTCGATCGGCGGCCGGCGCATGTACTCCCGCCACATCTCGTCCGTGGTGTTCCCGATGTTGATGTTCGGGAAGCGGCGAAGCTCGAACGAGTTCACGCCCATGAGCTTCCCGACGAAGTCCTCCTCCATGTACGTGCTCATGCCCTCGACGATGGAGACGATCGCGATGAGGAACATGACCCCGATGGTCACGCCGACCAGCGTGAAGAAGCTCTTGAGCTTCTGGACGCGGATCTGTGTCAGGGCGAGGCGGACGGCCTCGAGGAAAGGCATGCGGCGCCGCCGGTCAGTGCGACGAGACGAGCTGCTGCGTGAACTTGTCGCGTCGCATGTCCGACGAGATACGTCCATCGCGCAGCACCACCACGCGGCGCGCATGCGCCGCGACGTCCGCCTCGTGCGTCACCATGATCACCGTCTGGCCGGTGCTCGCCAGCGACTCGAACACGCGCATGATCTCCGCGGACGTCCCCGAGTCGAGATTGCCGGTCGGCTCATCGGCGAGGAGAATGGCGGGCTGGTTCACGAGCGCGCGCGCGATCGCGACACGCTGTCGCTGGCCACCTGACAGCTCGTTCGGGCGGTGGTCCATGCGATCCGAGAGCTGCACCCGGTCGAGCGCCTCCTTCGCGCGCTTCTTCCGCTCCGTCGAGGGGATGCCGGCGTAGACGAGCGGCAGCTCGACGTTGTGCAGCGCGGTCGCGCGAGGGAGGAGATTGAAGGTCTGGAAGACGAACCCGATCTCCCGGTTTCGCACGCGCGCCAGCTCATCGTCATTCATGTGCGATACCTGCACGCCGTTCAGCCAGTATTCGCCCGCGCTCGGCGTATCGAGGCAGCCGATCATGTTCATGAGCGTGGACTTGCCCGAGCCCGACGGCCCCATGATCGCCACGTACTCGTTCCGGCGGACCGCGAGGTCAACCCCGCGCAGGGCGTGGACGACCTCGCCACCCATGTCGTAGTCGCGTTCGATGCCGCGCGTGACGATCACCCATTCCTTCGACGGGGTGACGCCGGCGCTGACCGTGACGGCCTCGCGCTCTGCGGTAGTGCTGAGCTCGGGTTCTTGAATGTCGGCGCTCACTTCGTCGTCCCCGCGACCTTCTTCTCGGGTATCTTCGTCTCTCTCACGAGCGATCCGTCCTTGAGCTCACGGATGGCCTGGTAGCTCCCGGCGACGATGCGCTCGCCCTCGCGCAGTCCGCCGGTCACCTCGAAATATTCGTCGCCGGCGATGCCGATGCGGACCGGCCGGAAGGCGACCTTGGTCGTGGCGCTCGTGCCACGCCGGGCGACGCTGAAGCCGCCGGTGCTCTTCCCCGTGTCCGTGGCGGCCGTGCCGGCCGTCCCTCCCACTATGAACACCCCCTCCACGTCGCGCTTGCCGACCGCCTTCGTGGGTTGTTTCCCAAGTACGACTTGCGCCGAGTCAGCGTTGGGCAGCGACTCGTTCTCGCGCACGGTGAGCGCGATGATCGGGATGGAGAGCACACTCCGCCGCACGTCGGTCACGATCTTCGCGGTGGCGGAGAAGTCGGGGCGCGTTTCGCTTGGCGGATTGAGCAGCTCGACTGTCACTTCGTAGTCGATCGCCTGATCCGTACTCCCGGTCGCCGCGGCGCGCACGGACGAATTCGAGATCTCGACGACCCGGCCCACGAACGACGTGTCCGGGAAGGCATCGATCTCGACGACGGCTGAGTCGCCGAGCGAGATGCGGGCGACATCCGTCTCGTCCACCTTGATCTTCGTCTCGAGCGCGGTCATGTCGCTGATGGTGAGCAGGGTGGCGGCGTCCTTGTTCAGCGTTCCCATGATCGCCGTCTCGCCCGCTTCCACGTTCAGCCGCGTGATGCGCCCGCTCATCGGGGCGACGATCGTGGTTTTCGTGAGACTCGAACGCGCGTTGCGCAGCGCCGCCGCGGCCACGTCCACCTGGTGCGTGGACGACTCGTACAGCGCCGTGTTCACCTCGGCCGCCGTGCGCAATTGCTCGAGCTGTTCGTCGGAGATGAGCGTCGCGTTCGCCTTCTTGATGTCGGCCGAGCGGCGAAGGTTCGCATTCGCCTGCTCGAGGTTGGCCTTCGACTGCGCGGACTGCGCGCGCGCGGACGCGAGCGACGCCTCGGCCCGCTGGACCTCACCCTCATACTGCGACGGGTCGATCTGCAGCAGGAACTGCCCGCGCGAGACCATCTGCCCCTCCTTCACGGCCAGACGAACGATGCGACCCGTGATGTCGGAGCTGAGATCAACCTTGGTGCGCGGGCGCACCTGGCCGCTCGCGGTGACGGAGGCAATCAGGTCGCGCCGCTGCACGGACTCCATCCGCACTTCGGTTGCCTTGCTTCCCTTCTTCATCGCGCCCAGCACGGACACCGCGGCGGCGGCCATCAGAAGCCCGACGCCGAGGGACCACTTCGCACGCTTGCTCATGGCCATTTCCAGTAGTCTGATTTATCTGAGGGAGCGGCCGACCGCGCTCTCGAGCACGGCGTACGCCTTGTGATAGTCATAGATCGCGTTGATTCGGTCGTTCTGCGCCCGTTCGTACGAGTCACGCGCCAGCGTGATGTCGAGGAACGTGCTCGCGCCGACGCGGTAGCGCTCCTGGGCCAGCCGTAGCTCTTCGGCGGCCTTCAGCGAGTTCTGCTCCTGCAGTGCGACCGTCCGTACGGCAGTCGTGAGCGTGAGGTACGCCGCCGTCACTTCCTGCGTGATCTGGAGCTCGCGGGCGCGCACGCGATAGCGGGCGTTGCTGCGGCTCACCTGGGCTTCCTGCAGCCGTTGCTCGCGCGCGAAGCCGTCGAAGATCGGCAGGGAGACAGACGCCGTGATCGCCCGTGGCTGCCTCGTGAAGTTGAACGGGAACTGATTGTTCTCGTCGCGAATGCGCGCGGCTTGCACGTCGGTAAAGTTGAAGCTACTGCAATCGATCCCGCGGCTCGGCAGATTCGCGCCGGCGCGTAGCGAGTCCTGGAAGAAGCAGCTGGCACGCTGGCCGGCGATGCCGAGCTGCTGCTGCTGGATGAGGAACTCGCTGTTCGTGTACTCGTACGTGTAGCCGCCCCATCCGGTACTCAGGCTCAACGTCGGCAGGTACTGGCTCTGCGCCTGGCGTACGGAGAGCCCGGCCGCGCGATCGCGTGAACGGAGTGCGCCGAGTGCGGGGTTCTGGCGCTGCGCCATCTGCAGCACGGACTCGAGGGTGAAGGGCGGCTCCCCGACCACGAACGTGGACGTGAGCCGTACGTTCGCGGGTTGCGAGACGCCCATGCGCTCGAAGAGCCGCAGCTTGTCGATGTCGGCCGTGTTGTGCGCCTGAAGCGCCTGCACGCGCTGCTGGCCGAGCGTGACCTCGGCGCGCGTCACGTCGAGCTGCGTGCCGGAGCCGACAGCGGCACGGGCCTTGGCGAGCTCCAACTGCGCCTCCGCCGTGCCGACGAGCGTGTCCTGCAACGCGGCGCGAGCCTCGCTCTGCAGCGTGGTCAGGTATTGTTGGGCGACGGTGGACCTGACGGCTTCACCGGTATAGGCGAGGTCAGCGTCCGCCGCCGACGCGTTGGCTCGCGCTACGCTCGGTCCAAGCAGGGTCGCAGGGCTGATCCGGTAGTTGAGCCCGAGCCAGTACGAGGACTGGCGAATGTCCGAGGTCGAGAAGTTGACGCCATTGATCGGCTGCGTGCCGCCCTGGCGGAACTGTCCCTGGAAGACGGCGTCGGCGCTCGGGAGAAGGTCGCCGTACGCGCTGCGCACGGCGGCGGAGGCGCTGCGACGTGCGTTCCGAGACTGCTGGTAGTCGGGGTTGTTCCGAGCCGCCAGGGTGAGCGCTTCCTCGAGCGTCAGAGTCGGGCCGGCGAGCGTGTCACGCGCCTGGGCGCTTGCAGAGTCGGGCGCGGCGGCGGCGATCAGTAGCGCCAGCGCAGTGAACGACGTGAATCGCATGATGGGGAGTCCTCGCAGAATGTCCGTCACACGTACGGGGGGTGTTCGGAGGGGGTTTCAGTCCCGGAAACGCAAACGCCCCGCAGCGCGGGGCGTCTCTCGGTGGCCGGCGAAGCTCAGCGTGGCACTTCGTCCCGTATCGCGACCACGCCGCTTCCGTCGAGCGCCACCTTGAGCACGCGCCCATTGGTGTCGAGCCATACCTGCCGCGATGCACCCCCCGGCTCCGTGAGCACGAGCCGGCGCGTGGAGACGGAGACGCCTCCGATGGACAGTTGCTCGGCCCCGGCCGCATGCACGCGCATGGTTACCTGCGCGCTCCGCCGGGGAATGACGACCGCGAGACTACCGGCCTGCTCCCCACGCCCCACGAAATAATACTGATGGAAGACCTCATCATCCAGCACCACGGCCCCGTCGGCGACGATGTACTCCTTGGCCGACTCCCCGCGCGGCGTCTGCATGCGCGCGCTGAACCGGCCGCGGCCGATCTGACCGCTGAGGCGCTCCTGCACCTCGGAGCCGACCTGGACGGTCACCTGGTACGCCATCGGGGCGCCGGCACCGTCGGTGCGGAGCGCCGGCGCGAGACGGTGGTCGTCGTACGTGACAGCGCCATTGGCCACGAGCGTGCCGCCGCCGGGGCCGGGCGTGCGACGGATGGCAAAATCTTCGCTCCCGACGCGTTGACCGCCCCGCGAGATCAGAAAGCGGCCCTCGTCCACGGTCGTGACTTGCGCCGACGCGGAGGCCGCGAGCGTGGCCAGAAGGGCGGGGAGGAGAGGTGTGTAGCGCATGTGTGGTCTGTGTAGTACCCGGCAGCGGGCGCGAGGGTTCATTCTTCGAGCGACGGCGCGAGGAAAATGCGCTCGCTGATCCTCCCCCGGAGGCGCTGGTAGATCGCGCTGCCTTTCTCGGCGGTGGCCAGCGTGGGGGTACCGATACAGCCGGGGCTACCCTTCGGGACGCGTAGCCATCCGCGCCGGTAACGCCGGAGCCCCTCCCGCGACATCATATAATCTTGCGCCAACTCCATTCGCACGAGATGCGGCGCCAGGTGTAGCATGAGCGACGTATCCACCTCGTCCCCGTGCATGTGCTCGCGTTGCCCCTCGAGCAAGTCCGACAGATCAATGGCGAACACATCCACCACCCGGATGCGAGCGACATTCGTGATCACCGTCGCGAGCGCTTCCTGGTGCGGATCGTGGTCGTGCGCCGTGAGGAGGATGAATTCGCGGAACCCGCTCGCCTCCCACGACGCCAGCAGGTCGTTCAGCATGCGGTGCAGCGTCTTCTTGCGCATCGACCCGTTGCCCGCGAAGCTGCGCTCCGTATCGACGTTGACGCCGTACTCCACCGTCGGCGCGCGAATCACGCCGTATTCCGCCGAGAGGTCGTCAGCCAGGCGTTCCGCGATCAGCGTCGCGCAACCGATCGGGAGGTGTGGACCGTGCTGCTCGCAGGTACCGACCGGTACGATGAGCCGCGGGTCATCCGCGATGACGGCCGCGACCTGGGCCGGCGTCATCTCCTTGAGGTAGTGCCGCGGGCCCAGTGTCAGTTCGGAGACGGTGGCCATTCGCAAGGTGAATAGGTCGCGCGACCCGGCGCGTTCCGGCGCCCAGGCCGCGGCCGCGCTTGTCTGGGCCGCCGCGGGCGCGCTCGCGCTCGTCGCGGCATCCGGCTGGCTCCGCGAGCTGGGAATACGCTACCTCGCGGCGAGCGCGTTCGCTACGCTCGCGGCGGCGGTAGCCGCGACGCGATTGCCCGCGCGCGCGCGACGCTGGGGGCTGGCGTTCGCCGCGGCAACCAGCGCGATGTGTCTCGTCGGCGCGAGAGTGGAGCGGCGACTCGCGCGACTCGACCGCGACTGGCCGGCGTATCGTGCGGCGCTCGCACGGGACGGCGCCAGCTCGCTGGCCGTCGCCCTCGACGACGTCGCTCGGTCACTCCAGGCGACTGCTGCACAGGCCGTCGTCTCCGCGAGTCCAGCCGCTGGAAGGCCAGCCACGGCGTCGTCCGGCGATGCCGACCGTGGCGTGGTCCGCTACCGGGCGGGGAAGCCGGAGGCCTGGGCGGGGCGAATTTATGTCGAGCCCGACTCGGGGACGCGTGCGCGGCCACTGAGCGCCGGCTTCTCGACGTTCTATGTCACGCTCGAGGCGAGGGCAACCCGCGGCGAGACGCGGGCGGTCGCGTCGGCCATCGTGCACAGCGAGGCGCCGGCGGATCAACTCACCGACGCGCTGGACGAACAGATTGCACGGCAGAAGGGGCTTCGCGGGTTCGCCTTCTCCGCCGCATCCGCGTCGCCGGGTCTCGGTGGCGATTCCGCCCAGTCGCGAAGCGCCGCCTCGCTGCCGCCCGACGCGAGTGAGAGCTTCGTGTTCGCTCCGGGTGGCGATACGCTGTTCCGTGTCCGGCCCGTGCCGTTGGGGCAGGGAGAAACTCGTCTGTTCGCCGAGGGTCGCGCGCGCGTCGTTGGGAGCGCGATCCTTGCCCTCGCCCTCGCCTTGTACCTCGCCGCCTCGTGGGCCGCCGCGACCGGATCGGTGTGGCGGCTACTCGCCCCGCTCGCCGTGGCGCTCGCATGCCTGGCGTTCGTCCCGCTCAACAGCCTGTCGAACTCGATCCGGCTCTTCGACCCGACCGTCTACTTCGTGGGGTCCGGCGGCCCGTACACCGCGAGTGTCGGGTCGCTTCTCCTTGCTGGCGTGCTCACGTTACTCGGGATGCTCGTCGCGATCCGTGCGCGACTCGGCGTGGCGAACCGCGGCATCGCGCTCGCCGGGGTGCTCGGCATCATGGGAACTGGTCCTTTTCTCCTTCGCAATCTGTCGAAGGGGATCGCCACGCCGGGCGGTGGCGCCACCGTCGGGCTCTGGCTCGCCTGGGAGGTCGCGCTCTTTCTCGCCGCCGCGACGCTCCTCCTCGGCGCGGCGTGGGCCGGGAGCGCGGCGCTCGGCGTGCGTCGCGGGCTCCCGCCCCTCACGGCTCCCGCGCTCGCGGCGATCGCGGCGGGGCTCGCGCCCGTCGTGCTCGGTGCGCCCGAGAGTTGGCCGGGCTGGTACCCCGCACTCTGGATCGCGGCGATCGGCGCGGTCGCCCTCACGCGCCGCCATCGCGCAATGGTCATGACCGCCGCGAGCGTGGCCGCGCTGGGTGCGACAACGCTCGCGTGGCGCGCCGACGTGCGCGGCCGCGTGCAGCTCGCCGAGCGCGACGTCGCATCGCTCGCGGACGTGGACCCGTTCACGGTGACGTTGGCCGAACGGTTCGAGGATGCGCTGGCGACGGCCGACGCGCCACGCTCGGAAGCGGCGCTCCTCACGCGCTATGTCCAGTCGGATCTTGCGGGGAGCGCCAATGCCGTGACACTCGCCTCCTGGCCGCCCGACGGTGGCGTTCCGGCGCGCGTTGCCCTCGCCGCGATTCCCGTCCGCCCGGATGACGAGCTGGCCCTCGTTCGCAACGCGCGCGCGCGCGGGGCGGCCGAAGTTCGCACCGTACCGGGCGACCTCGGCGTCTACCTCGCGCTCGCCGTTCCCTACGCCGATGGCACGGTGGTGACCGCGCTCGTCGCGCCACGCACACGGCTGATTGCCGACGACCCCTACAACGCGCTTCTCGGAATCGCGCCGCGCGAGCTGGGCGAACCTCCGTACGTCGTGAGCCTCGCGCCGGCCGATTCGAGCGGGGGGCCGGTCGCGGATGGCGTCCGGTGGAGTCGCGACGGCGATGAGATGCACGGCAGCCGCCGCATTCGCACGGAGGGAGGGACGTTGAACGCGCACATCGAGGTGGATCTGCGTTCACTCGACGTGCTCGTCCAGCGGGGCACGCTCGTCGTTCTGCTCGACCTCGCGCTCATGTTCGCGCTCTGGGCACTCAGCATCTCCCCCAGCGGCGCCTTCCGACGCTGGATCGCGAGCCGGCGGCGCGTGTGGGGGCTGAGCTACCGGGCGCGCCTCACGGTCGCGCTCTTCGGCTTCTTCGTCGTGCCAGCGGGTGCCTTCGCGGCCTGGAGCTATCGTCGGCTGCAAGCGGACGATCTCCAATCGCGAGGACTCCTCGTCCGGGAGGCGTTGCGCCGCGTCGGTGAGATCCAGGGCGATCCATCCGGCGCTGGCCAGGTACGCGAGACGCTTCCGGTCTTCGTGTACCGGGACGGCGCGCTCCGCTCCACGAGCGACCCGCTGATCGATACGCTGGCGCCCGTTGGCCGGCTGCTGCCCCCCGAGGTATACCGCCGGATCGTGCTCGGCTCGGAGCCGGAGGCGAGCCGGATCGAGCGCGTCGGCGACCGGCGCACGCTCTTTGGCTACCGGGCGCTCGAGGTGGATGGGGAGCGCGTAGTCATCGCGGCGCCCGCGCGGGGGAATGACGAGGCGCTCGACGTCCGCCGCAGGGATCTCGGTGTCCTCGTCCTCTTCTCGACGCTCCTTGGCGCGCTCGCAGCTCTGTGGCTCAGCGGTGCGGCAGCCCGGTCCCTCGCGCGTCCGATCGGGCGGCTGCGGACGGCCGCGCTCTCCATCGCGGGCGGCACGCTCGACCCCGCGCTCCTGCCCGAGGAGAGCTCGGCCGAGTTCGTGCCGGTCTTCTCCGCGTTCCGGCGCATGGCCGCCGACCTGCGCGAGAGCCGGGACGCGCTCGAGGAGGCGCAGCGTCGTACCGCCGCCGTTCTGCGGAACGTCGCCAGCGGCGTGATCGCGGTCGAGGGCAGCGGGCTCGTGCTACTCGCGAATCCACGCGCCGAAGAGCTGGTCGGGCGGGCGCTGCCGGCGGGCATGGAGGTTCGCGGGACGGCGTGGCCCGAGCTTGCCGCGACGATCTCGGAATTTCTCGCGGGGCAGGCGGACGACGAGGAAACGGATCTGGAGCGCGGCGCCGAGCAATTCCACGTTCGCCTCACGCGCTTGACGCGCGGAGGCGGTGGCGCGGTGCTGACGCTCGACGATGTGACGGAACTCGCACGGGCGCAGCGCGTGCTGGCGTGGGGCGAGATGGCGCGCCAGGTCGCGCACGAGATCAAGAATCCGCTCACCCCGATCCGGCTCGGCGTGCAGCACCTCAAGCGGGCGCGCGCGGACGCGCGGGCGGACTTCGATCAGATTCTGGATCGCAACGTCGAGCGCATTCTCGCCGAGATCGACCGGCTCGACCAGATCGCGCGCGGTTTCAGCCGATACGGCATGGCGCCGGCCGAGAGGGCGACCACGGAGGCGACAGACGTGTCGGCAGTCGTGCGGGACGTGGTCGAGCTCGAGCGGTTGGGCCAGGGAGCGGTGGAGTGGCAGCTTCAAGGGACGGACGCGCCGGCATTGGCGTGCGCCCGCGCCGATGAGCTCCACGAAGTGTTGCTCAACGTCCTGGAGAACGCGCGCCTCGCGGCCGCGCGGCGGGTCGCCGTGCGGGTGGCGCGGGAGGACGGTCGCGTGGTGATGGAAGTCGCCGATGATGGGCATGGGGTACCCGCGCAGGTGCTGCCACGCATCTTCGAGCCCCACTTCTCGACGCGAACGAGCGGAAGCGGCCTGGGTCTCGCGATCAGCCGTCAGATGATCGAGGGGTGGGGTGGCCAGATCGCCATCTCGAGCATCGAGGGGGAGGGAACGACAGTGCGGATCGAGCTGAGGGGGAGCTGACGAATGCGGGTAACACGTCGAATCATCATCGGGGCCGCGCTGCTCGGTCCCTGCACGCTCCCGGTCGCGTGCTCGGACGCGTCAGCCGTGGAGGAGCAATCGCCGCCCGCTGTCGCGTCGCTCCGGCTGGAGCTGGTTGCCAGTGGCTTGGCGAACCCGCTCTATCTCACAGCGCCGAATGGCGACGCCCGGCTCTTCATCGTCGAGCAGCCTGGTCGCGTGCGCATCGTGCAGAACGGCCAACTGCTGCCGGCGCCCTTTCTCGACATATCGAGCAAGGTCTCCTCCGGGGGCGAGCGCGGGCTGCTCAGCGTCGCCTTCCACCCTCGCTACGCGCAGAACGGATTGCTGTACGTGAACTACACTGATACGCGGGGCGACACCCGCGTCGAGCGCTACCACGTGAGCGCCAATGCCAACCTGGCCGACGCTTCGTCCGCCGCGCTCGTCATCACCGTTGCGCAACCCTTCGCGAACCACAACGGCGGCCTGGTGTTGTTCGGGCCAGATGGGATGCTCTACATCGGCATGGGGGATGGCGGCAGTGGCGGCGACCCGCAGGGGAATGGGCAGAACCCGCAAGCGTTGCTCGGGAAGATGTTGCGGCTCGATGTCGATGGCGGCGATCCGTACGCCATCCCGGCCGGAAATCCGTACGCCTCGAGCGGCGCGGGCCGTCGCGAGATCTGGGCGAGCGGTCTCCGGAATCCCTGGCGCTTCGCCTTCGATGCACAGGCCGGGCTGCTCTACATCGCCGACGTCGGCCAGAATCGTTGGGAGGAAGTGAGCGTCGTCCCGGCCGCGAGCGCGGGGCTCAACTATGGATGGAATCGAACCGAGGGCAACCACTGCTACAGCACTGACGCGTGCGACATGACGGGACTCGTGCCCGCAGCCGCCGAGTATTCGCACGACGATGGCTGCTCGATCACGGGAGGCTTCGTCTACCGCGGCCAGCAGATGCCGGGCCTCGTCGGTCACTACTTCTACAGCGACTATTGCACGGGCTTCGTGCGCTCCTTCCGCTATGCGAACGGCCGGGTGAACGACGCGCGCGACTGGTCGCTCTCCGGCGCCGGCAACGTGCTCTCCTTCGGTCTCGACTCGGCGGGGGAGCTGTATCTGCTCTCGGCGGACGGTCGCGTGTCACGGATCGTCGCCGGGAGCTGATCGCGGCGGGCGCGGCCGTGGCCGCGGCGCTGGCGAGCCGTATATTCAGCCGAACATGGGTACCCATTTCTACTATCGGATCACCGACGGCGTACGCATCACCGTCCGGCCATCGTACCGGCCTGACCGATCACGCCCGGCGCAAGGGCAGTTCGTCTTCGCCTACGCGGTGCGGATCGAGAACGTCGGAGCGCAGTCCGCCCAGCTCCTCTCGCGTCGGTGGCTCATTCACGACTCGCTCCGCGGGGACAATCGTGTAGAAGGTGCCGGCGTCGTCGGGCTTCAACCGACCCTCCCGCCGGGCGGCGTGCACGAGTACGAGAGCTTCTGCGAGCTGCGCTCGCCGAGCGGGTACATGGAAGGGCAGTACCACTTCGTTCGCGCGGATGGGTCCGCGTTCGATGCCGACATTCCGCGATTCGTGCTCGAGGCGGACGGCGCGAGCGGTCGCGCCTCGTGAGAGGCCGGGTGCTCCGACGCAGGTTGGTCGTCTCGCCCCACGCCGCTCGTCGCCCGGTCGCCCGATGACTCTCCCCCTGCCCGAGACGCCGAGCGCGTTCGCGAACGCGACGTGGGCAGACATCGCGCCGCTCTACGACGAGTTGGCAGCGGCGCCTCTCCTCGACGATGCCGAGGTCGAGCGCTGGCTGGCCGAGTGGTCGCAGTTGGAGGAGTTGGTCGGGGAAGCGGGCACCATCGCGATGATCGCATACACGGGCGACACGACCGACCCGGGCAAAGAAGCGGCATATCTGCGTTTTTCCACCGAGATCTTTCCGTTGGTGGAGGCACAGCAGGTTCGCCTCTCCCGCCGTCTGCTCGATCTCGGGTTCCGCCGCGACGATCTCGATGTGACGCTGCGGGAGTTTCGGACGGATGCGCAGATCTTTCGCGAGGAGAACGTTCCGCTACTCGCGGCGCTCGAGGAGATGTCGGCAACGTATCAGAAGATCACTGGCGCCCTCACGGTGGCTTGGGACGGCGAGGTGCGGACGATCCCGCAGTTGCAGCCCCTGCTCAAGAGCCCAGACCGCGCGGTGCGCGAGCGCGCGTTCCGAGCCCGTGACGAGGCGTATCTTGCCAAGCGCCCGGAGCTCTCCGATCTCTTCGACGGCATGCTCGACACGCGCTCGCGCGTGGCCCGAAATGCCGGATTCGCGAGCTACGAGGACTTTGCCTTCCGCGCGAAGCATCGCTTCGACTACAGTCCGGCCGATTGCGCGCGCTTCCACCGCGCCGTCGAGCTGACCGTGGTGCCCGCGGTCGAGCGCCTTCACGCGGCGCGGCGTGCGCGCCTCCAGGTACCGACACTCCGCCCCTGGGACCTCGGTGTGGACCCCGACAATGCCCCGGCCCTCCGGCCATTCGACGCCGTCGAACAGCTCGTGGGGAGCGCGCGTCAGATCTTCGATCGGGTGGATGGCGAGCTCGGCGCGCAGTTCGGCGAGATGGCGGCCGACGGATTGCTCGACCTCGAGAGCCGCGTCGGCAAGGCGCCCGGAGGGTACTGCACGAGGCTCAGCCATCAGCGGAAGCCGTTCATCTTCATGAACGCCGTCGGCGTTCCGGACGATGTCACGACACTGCTCCACGAAGCGGGGCATTGTTTCCATGCGTATGCGGCAGCGGATCATCCGTTCATCTGGCAGCGCGGCACGGGCTCGGAGGCCGCCGAGCTCGCGTCGATGACGATGGAGCTACTCGCGGCGCCGTACCTCGCGCGGCCGGCGGGCTATTACGCGCCAGCCGACGTCCGACGGGCGTGGGTGGAGCAGCTCGAGGACATCCTGACGAGCCTCGCGCACATCGCGAGTGTGGATGCGTTCCAGAGCTGGATCTACACGCACGCGGAGGGTACCGACCGCGACGCACGCGACGCCGCATGGCTCGACATCCGCGCGCGGTTCGAGCGCGGCGTGGACTGGAGCGGACTCGAGCCGCTTCGTGCGGCGCGCTGGTATCGTCAGCTACACATCTTCGAAGAGCCGTTCTACTACATCGAGTACGGCATCGCGCAGCTCGGCGCGCTCCAGATCTGGCGGAACTCCCTCGCGGACGCGGGCGCCGCCATCGCGCGCTATAAGGCGGCGTTGGCACTCGGGGGAACGCGGTCGCTGCCGGACATCTACCGCGCCGCCGGCGCCGAGCTGCTGTTCGACGCCGTACCGATGGCAGAGCTGGTGGCACTCGTCGAAGCGGCACTGCTCGAGCGGGAGGGGCCGGCACTCCCGCAATAGCCCGAATCGGGCTCAGCCGGTAAGACGACTCTCCATCGCCCGGCTGACGTCCGCGAAAAGCTCCCAGGGGCGGGCGATCGCTTGCGGCGCGGCTGCCGAGTTCTGCTACAGTCGGCGGCATGCTCGCCGCCATCCGCTCCGCCGCTGTCCTCGGCATCGATGCCTACGATGTGACTGTCGAAGTGGACTGCGCCCTCGGGCTCCCACAGTGGACGATCGTTGGCCTGCCAGTCGGCGCGGTGAAGGAGAGCCGCGAGCGCGTGGGCGCCGCGCTCGCCAACTCGGGTTTCAAGCTTCCGCCACGCCGCATCACGGTCAACCTGGCCCCGGCGGATGTCCGGAAGGAGGGGACTGCGTTCGACCTTCCGATCGCGCTCGGCATTCTGGTCGCGACCGGTCAGCTCCCCGCGGACGCAGTACGCGGTCTTGCCGTAGTCGGTGAGCTCGGGCTCGATGGTGCGATCCGCGCGGTGCGCGGCGTGCTTCCCATCGCCCGCTCGCTGGCCGAGCGCGGGGGCTCGGGTGAGCCTGGTCGCGCTCGCTCGACGCCGATGCTCGTGGCGCCAACGGCGAACCGGGCCGAGGCGGCGCTCGTCGCGTCGTTGCGGACTGCCGCACCGGCCACGCTCGGGGAGTTGGTGGCGCAGCTCGCCGCCGGTGCGCTCGTGCCCGGGGAGTCCCCGATCCCGTCTGATTTCCCAGCCGCCGACGGCGACGCGCTCGATTTCGCGGACGTCGTCGGGCAGGAGACGGCCAAGCGCGCGATCGAGGTGGCTGCGGCCGGCGGACACAATGTGTTGATGATCGGGCCACCCGGCGCCGGGAAGACGATGTTGGCGCGCCGCCTTCCGTCCATTCTCCCGGCCCTTGATGAGGGCGAGGCGTTGGAGGCGACCGCCATCCACTCCGTAGCCGGGGTGCTCAGGCCCGGCGAGCTGCTCATGCGCCACGGGCCTTTTCGCGCGCCGCATCACTCAATCTCGGATGCGGGCCTCATCGGGGGGGGAAATCCGCCTCGGCCCGGCGAGGTGAGCCTCGCTCACCACGGGGTGCTTTTCCTCGACGAGTTGCCCGAGTTCCGACGCCACGTCATCGAGTCGCTCCGCCAGCCGATGGAAGACGGGCGCGTGATCATCGCGCGCGCGGGGTGCGCGGTCGCATTCCCGTCGCGGTTCACGTTGGTTGGCGCCATGAACCCGTGTCCCTGCGGCAACGCGACCGAGCCTTCGCGCGTGTGTCTGTGCTCGGCGGCCGACGTCGCGCGTTATCGCGGCCGCATCTCCGGACCGCTCGCGGACCGGATAGACATGCACGTGCACGTCGGCGCGGTCCCGATCGCGACGCTCGGCGCGCGATCGACGGCCGAATCGTCGGCGGCGGTGCGCGAGCGCGTCGAGCAGGCGCGAGCCACGCAGCGCACGCGGTATGCCCGTCTTCGCGGTGTCACCTGCAACACGCAGGTGCCTGGCAGGTGGCTCGACGCGCATGACCATCTCGAGGCCGGCGCGCGCGCGCTGCTCGCCACGGCCGCGGACCGTCTAGGGCTCACGGCGCGCGGGTATCACCGGGTGATCAAGGTGGCGCGCACGGTCGCCGACCTCGACGGCGCGCGCACGGTCGGCGTGCCGCACGCGGCGGAGGCGCTGCGCTATCGGCCCGCGCCAGTGGCGCTCGGGCCGCGAGCGGCTGCACATTCGTGAGGCCGCCTGGCCCCGCGCCGCGTCGCCGCGCGCTGGTGTGCCGGGCCGGCGCTCGCTCGCGCGGGCAATTCCCCGGGCTTCATGACGCGCTCCGACATCTCCGGTCCGTACGTCGCGGTGGCCGGGATCCCCCGGCACCTGGAGGATTGGCGCCTCCCGCCCGAATGGCGGTGGGGCGGCGGCGGCGTGTTCGCGGGCCAGCGGCACTACCAGGAGGTGGTAGACGCGCTCGGCCGCTCGCTGTCCCTCGTGACGGCGCCGAACCCCGCGCATTCGGCGTGGCTCTCGGCCGAGGCGCGTCACCTCGCGCATCTCGGGCATCCGTCCATTCCGACGACGTACCACTACTGGGTGAACGACCGGCAGGCGCGCCGCGGGCCCGGCTACCTTCGCCGCTGGATCGCGGGCGAGACGGTCGGTTCGCGGATGGCGCGCGAGGGCGCCGATGACGTCGGCTACGCGCTCGCGCTCCTCCGCGCGGCCGGCTCTGCGATCGCGTACCTCCATGACGCGGGTACGATCTACGGCGCGCTGTCGCCCGATACGCTCTGGGTCACGCCCGGCACGCGGTTCTGGCTGGCGCAGTGGCAGTGGGCACTCCCGCGCGCCGACATCCCAGCCGGCCTCATGCCGGACCGGCGCTGGACACCCGTGCCCCCGGAATGGGATCGCGCCGATTGGCGCCCGACAATCGTGAGCGACCAATGGCAGCTCGCCGCGCTCTGCTTCGCGGCGCTCACCGGCGAGCGGCCGCCGACGCGTGATATTCCGCCGCTGGCCTGGGTACGACCCGAGCTCCCGCAGGATATCGCGCAGGCAATCGATCGGGCACTGGGAGAGCGGCCGCGCGACCGCTTCCCATCCGTGCCGGCGTTCCTGCGCGCGGTGGACCGGGCGATCGGCGCGCGGAGCATGTTGATCGAAGTCGCGCGCGCCGAGCGCGATGCGACGAGCGCGCCCGACCGTGAGACGGAAGAGGCGCGGGTCCGTTGGGCCGTGGCCGACGATTACGAGGTGCTCGCCCTCCTCGGCTCCGGCACGTTCGGCACCGTATGGCGCGTGCGTGATCTCGCGCTCGAGCGGGAGGTGGCTCTCAAGGCGCTGCACCCAGCGGTGTCTGGCGACCAGCGCGCCGTGAGCCGCTTCCGCCGGGAAGCGAAGCTGGCTGCGCAGCTCGCGCACCCGGCCATCGTCCCCATCTACGACTGGGACAGTCGTGGCGATGTCTCCTGGTACACGATGGAGCTCGAGGAGGGTGGATCGCTCGCCGATCTGGTCGCGCGGACCGGAGCGCGTCCGCTGGTCGACGTAGCGCCTCAGGTCGAGCTCATCCTCGAGGGGCTGAGCGCGGCGCACGCGCACGGCATCATCCACCGAGATCTCAAGCCCGAGAACGTGCTGCTCGATCGGTACCGCCGCTGGCGCATCACCGATTTCGGTATCGCGAACATTCCCGGCGAGGAGCTGCCTGGTGCGACAGGAACGCCGGCCTTCGCTGCTCCCGAGCAACTGCTCGGGGATCCGCAGGGGCCTGCGGTGGACTGCTTCGCCGTCGCGGCGATCGTGGTCTACGTGGTGACCGGAATGCCACCGTTCGGCGCCGGCGATGCAAAGGGGATTCTCCGGCGCCAACTGGCTGGCGACGTCGGGTTGGACGCGTTCCCGCCGGAGCTTGCGGCGTGGTTGCGCCGCGGCTTCGCGCCGGCGCCCGACGATCGGTTCGCCGAGGCGGCCGACATGCTCGGCGCGCTGCGGTCGGCGCTTTCCACCATGCGCCGTCGTGCTCGCCCCTGGTGGACGCGCGCCCTTCCGGGCGCGCGATCGCGACGACCCGGCGACGACGGCCGCCGCGGCTGACCGGCGGGCCGTCGCCGCGCACTTCCATCGTGCGCGGCGCGCGGACTACGTTTCACCATGGAGCACGACGGAGTGGAGGCGCCGAGTCGCGAAGCGAGCGGAAAAGAAGCCGCGCTCGTGCGCTGGCTGCGCGAGCAGGGATCGGTGCTCGTCGGCTTCAGCGGCGGCGTCGATTCCGCCTATCTCGCCTGCGTCGCGCTCGAAGCACTCGGCGCGGACCACGTCCTGGCGGTCATCGGACGCAGCGCATCGTACCCGGCGGAGCAGTGGGCCGCGGCCCGCGAGGTGGCGCGAACCTTTGGTCTTCCGGTGCTCGAGCTCGATACCGAGGAATTGCTCGATCCGCGCTACGCGGCGAACCCGACGAATCGCTGCTATTTCTGCAAGAGCGAGCTCTGGGGACGCCTCCGCCCGTTGGCCGAGGCGCGCGGCATCCCGGCAGTGATCGACGGAACGAACGCCGACGATCTGGGCGACCACCGGCCCGGCATGCTCGCGGCGAACGAGCATGGCGTGCGATCGCCGCTCGCCGAGCTCGGGATCACGAAGGTCGAGATTCGCGCGTTGTCGCGCGAGCGCGGCATTCCGACGTGGTCGCAGCCATCGTCGCCGTGTCTCTCGTCGCGCATCCCGTACGGGCTCGCGGTCACGCCGACCCGGCTCGGCGAGATCGGCGCCGCGGAGCGCGCGCTCCGGGCGCTCGGCGTGCGTGGCGATCTACGCGTGCGACATCACGGCGATCTGGCGCGCATCGAGCTGGCGCCCGCGGAGATCGCGCGCTGGCTCGCGCCGGCAGCGCTTCCCTCCCTGGTGGGGGCGGTGCGCACCGCCGGATTTGCTCGGGTCACGGTCGATCTCCGCGGCTTCCGCTCCGGCTCCCTGAACGTGCTCGCGGGCGTGGATGCAGAGCCGCGGGCGCGCGACGAACCGCCGATGCCCGTCTCAGCCGAATCGCACGGGCGCCTCGGGTCGTGAGCGAGGAGGCGCTGGCCCGCGCGCTCGGAGGGCTCGGACTGGTCGCGACGGTCGAGGCACACGGCGGGATTGCGGTGCTGCGGACGCCGGACGCGTCGTCGCTCGCCGACGGAACAGTGCGCGAGGCGGTGCTCGCCCTGGCGCGGGCGCACGGGTTTCGCGGCGCCGCGCTGGAGATCGCGGACGCCGGTGCGCCTGTTCGTCGCGATTAGGTTGCCCCAAGAGGTGCGACGCGGGCTGCGCGACACCGCGGCGAGCCTCGTCGGTTCCGCACCGGGCGTCTCCGTCGCGGCCGAGCATGCGCTGCACCTGACGCTCGCCTTCCTCGGCGAATGGCCGGAGCCCATGGCCGGCGACTTCGCGCAAGCGCTCCGCGCGGCGTGTGCGGAGCGGTATCCGTTTTGGATGCGCCTCGAAGGAATCGGCGCGTTCCCGAATCCGCGCGCGCCGCGCATCGTATGGATAGGCGTGCATGCTGGCGCGGAACTCGCCTCCCTACACGCGGAGGTCGAATCCGCATGCGCCGCGGTGGGGTACAAGCCCGAACGTCGCACGTTCAGGCCGCACGTTACGCTCGCGCGGCTGAAGGCAGAGCGTGCCGCGAGCGTGGCGGCGGCGCTGACCGATGGCGTGCAGAGCGTGCCGTTTGCCGCCGATGTGAACGTGCGATCGGTGGGTCTCATGCGGAGTGAACTGGCCGGTACGGGCGCACGCCACACGCTCGTCTACGCCGCGCGGTTCGGGGGAGAGTGAGATGGGGTGCTTGCGCAATATCGGGTGTCTGGTCGTGCTGGCCGTGCTCGCCGTCATCGCATGGTTCTTCCGCGATGACATCCGGGCGCGGCTCGGCCGCGACCGCACCTCGGCGGCGGCGCCGACCACGGGCGTCGTGTGGGAACCGCTGACGCCGGCCGGGGCCGCACGGGCGCGGCGAAGCGTCGCGGGGCTTGGCGGGCGGAGTGGACCCGTGTTCACGAACATGCGGCCGGGCGAAGTATCGTCGTACGTCTTCGAGGAGCTGTCGAAGGGCGTGTTGCCGCCCTCGGCGCAGAATGCGGAAGCCGCGGTGATCGGCGATCAGCTCGCGATCCGCGCGCTGATCAACCTTGCGGACTTTGGGGGCAAGCAGAGCGTCGGTCCAATTGCGGCGATGCTCGGCGACCGCGAGCCCGTGCAGTTCGGCGGAACGATCGAGGTCATCCGGCCGGGGCTCGCGCAGTACCGGGTGAAGGCGATCAAGATCCGCGATCTGTCGCTCCCACCGCCGATGATTCCGCGCATTCTCAAGAACATCGAGCGCGGCCCGCGTCAGGCGGGGGTCGCGCCGGACGGCCTGCCGCTCGTGATTCCGGAGTACATCGGCGATGTCCGGATCAGCAACGGCAAGGTCACCCTGTACAAGGCGGTGCGGTGACCCGTCGCATCCTCGTCGTCGACGACGAGCGCGGCATCCGCGCCGCGCTCGGCCAGCTCCTGGAGTACGAAGGGTACGAGGTGCGTGCCGTCGGCACGGCCGTGGATGCGCTCACCGAATACGAGCGTTGGCGACCGCACCTGGTCTTCATGGACGTGAAGATGGCGGGCGTGGACGGGATGGAAGCCCTCAAGCGGCTGCGTGAGATCGACGCGGCGGCAATCGTCGTCATGATCAGCGGTCACGGTACGATCCAGACGGCCGTCGAGGCGACGCAGCTCGGGGCCTACGACTTCCTGGAGAAGCCGCTCGACACCGACCGGATCCTCGTCACGCTGCGGAACGCGCTCCAGCACCTCGAGCTGCAGGCCGAGAATCTGCGCTTGCGCGAGACCATCGAATCGCGACACGAGATCGTCGGCCGGTCGTACGCGATACGTGGGATGATCGAGAAGATCGAGAAAGTGGCGCCAACGCCTGCCCGGGTGCTAATCACGGGGGAGAACGGAACGGGGAAGGAGCTGGTTGCGCGCGCGCTCCACCGGCTGTCGCCGCGGTCGACTGGCCCGTTCGTGGAGGTGAACTGCGCCGCCATCCCGAGTGAGCTGATCGAGAGCGAGCTGTTCGGGCACATGAAGGGTTCCTTCACCGGCGCGATCGCCGACCGTCCGGGGAAGTTCGAGCAGGCCGACGGCGGCACGCTCTTTCTCGACGAGATCGGCGATATGAGCGTCGCCGCGCAAGCGAAGGTGCTGCGTGTACTCGAGGACGGCGTCGTCACGCGGATCGGCGCCGCGAAGCCGGTGGCGGTCGACGTCCGGGTGATCGCTGCGACGAACAAGCTCCTCGAATCCGAGATCGAGAATGGCAAGTTTCGCGAGGATCTGTTCTACCGATTGAACGTGGTGCCCGTCTCGGTGCCTGCGTTGCGGGACCGCCGCGAAGACATCCCGTCCCTCGTCGCGCACTTCGTGGACGTTCTCGCACGGCGTGAGGGAATGGCGCCCAAGGGCATCGCGCCAGAGGCTGTCGAGCGTCTGGCCGGCAACGATTGGCCGGGCAACGTGCGCGAGCTCCGAAATACGGTCGAGCGGCTACTGATACTGTCGTCCGGCCCGCGAATCGGCGCGCCGGACGTGGACCGGCTCGTCGGGCGACGGGCGTCCGATGGGGCGAGCATCGGCTCGCTCATGGAATGCCGTACCTTCGAGGAGTTCAAGGATGCCGCCGAGCGGGCATTCCTGCTCGCCAAGCTGCGCGAGCTGGACTGGAACGTGTCGGAGACCGCCCGGTCGCTCGACATGCCGCGGTCGAACCTGTACAAGAAGATCGAGCGATATGCCTTGTCGCGCGAGAACGGGTGAGTTGCTGGGACTCGGCGCCGAGTGCCGAGTGCCGAAACGCTGGAGGGGTCATGAGCTCGAACTGGGACAGGGAGATGGCGAAGATCGACAAGCAGCTCGCGTCCATCTCGGATGAAGAGCTTCGCAAGTCGAGCGCACCGCCGCCCGTCCGCGCGGCGGGCCGACAAGCGCCGGCCGCAACGGTGACAGCAGCCGCGGCGTCGCCGGGCCGGCGCACGCGCGGCTGGGCCGTGTATCTCCGGGTTCTCATCGGAGTCGCGCTCGGCGTAGGGATTCTCTTCTGGCCGAAAGCGGTCTACCCGATCGCGTGCGGGCCGAACCTCTTTCTCTACCTGGGCGCGACCGCGCTCATCTCCGTCACTGGCTTCTGGGGTGCGCTCTGGACGTGGCGTCACCGCGCCGGCGCCGCCCACGTCGTATCGCTCCTGACGATGGTGTGGGGCCTCGTGCTCGGTGCTACCGAGGTGCTGCCGCGGGTGGGCTACGCGCAGACCGACGTGACGCGACCGGCGACCTGGTTCTGCCCCTGAGCGAGGCGCGACGGAGCGAGCCCTGGCGCGCCGGAATGATGCGATTCGAACGCTGAACTCCCGTACCCTGACCCATGAAGACCTTCAAGAATTTCATAGCGACGTCCTGGTCCGCGCCGTCCACCGGCGAATACTTCGAGAACGTGAACCCTGCCGACACGTCCGATCTGATCGGGCGCTTTCCGCTCTCCGGCCGCGAGGATGTGGACAACGCTGTGGCGGCGGCGCGGCGCGGGTTCGAGCTCTGGCGCCGGACGCCTCCGCCGGCGCGTGGCGATGTGCTCCGCCGCGTGGGGGACCTGCTCTCGGAGCGGAAAGAGCAGATCGCGGACCTCATGACGCGCGAGATGGGAAAGCCGCTCGCCGAGACACGGGGCGACGTCCAGGAGGGGATCGATACCGCATACTACGCGTCCAGCGAAGGGCGCCGGCTCTTCGGCCACACGGTGCCAAGCGAGCTGCGGTCGAAGTGGGCGATGAGCTTCCGGCGCCCGATCGGAGTCGCCGGGATCATCACGCCGTTCAACTTCCCGCTCGCCATCCCCACGTGGAAGATCTTCCCCGCCTTGCTGTGTGGGAACGCGGTCGTCCTCAAGCCGTCCGAGGACGTTCCGCACACGGCCACGGTGTTCGTGGAGATTCTGCTCGAGGCCGGGCTACCGCCGTCGGTCATCCAGCTCGTGCACGGAGCCGGTGAGACTGTCGGGGCGGCGCTCGTCGAACACCCGGATGTTGCGCTCGTCTCCTTCACCGGTTCGACGGAGACCGGGAGCAGCGTCGGCGCGACGTGCGGTCGCATGCACAAGCGGCTCTCGCTCGAGATGGGTGGCAAGAACGCGATGATCGTGCTCGACGACGCCGACCTGGATCTGGCGCTCGACGGGGTATTGTGGGGCGCATTCGGAACGACAGGGCAACGGTGTACGGCCACCAGTCGTCTCATCCTTCAGTCGGGCATCCACGACGAGCTGCTCAGCCGGCTCGTGGACCGCGCGCGCTCCCTCACGCTCGGGGACGGCCGAAAATCGGGAACCGACGTCGGACCGCTCGTCAACGACTCGGCGCTCGACAAGGTCGAGCGGTACGTGGACGTGGGGCAGGGAGAGGGCGCCGACTTGCTGTGTGGCGGTCGGCGACCGGAAGGCAAAGGGCTCGACAAGGGACACTTCTACGAGCCGACGATCTTCGCGCGCGTGCAGCCGGGATCACGGATCGAGCAGGAGGAGATCTTTGGACCCGTGCTCTCGGTGGTGCGCGTACGGAATGCCGAGGAGGCGTTCGCCGTGAACAACGGCGTGAAGTACGGTCTGTCCTCCTCGCTCTACACGCGCGACGTGCAGACCGCGTTCAGGGCACTCAATGACCTCGATAACGGTATCACCTACATCAACGCGCCGACGATCGGAGCGGAAGCACACCTGCCGTTCGGCGGAGTGAAGCAGACCGGGAACGGTCACCGCGAGGGCGGGTGGGAGGTGTACGAGTTTTACTCGGAGACAAAGGTCGGCTACATCGACTTCTCCGGATCGCTGCAGCGGGCGCAGATCGACAACTACCCGCAGTCCGGTTACTGACGCGCGGTACCGGCGGGCGGCGCCCTTGAAATCACCAACGAACGCTCTTTAATTGGGTCTGCAATCATGATGATCGCTCCGGGGCTCTGTTTCGCCCGAGCTCTGATTGAACACGCATCGCTCGCGGGCGCCGGCCGTGGCGCTCCGGTCGCGGTCACTCCGCGCCGGCGATCGTTCCCCCACCGCGGCCTCCTTGCCGGCCGGTTCATCCGCCCGGTATTCTTTCCCGGTCCCGCCGTCGGCAGCAGATGAGCGACCGCCTCAGCACGACCACCACCCGCATCGAGATCACGGAAGAGCAGCGCCGGGAGATCCTGCGCGAGCTGAATCGCTCGCGCACGCCCGGCCGATTGGTCTTCGACTGGATGAAGTCGTTCATCATCGCGGTCGGGCTCTTCCTGGTGATCCGGACGTTCCTCGTCGAGGCGTTCAAGATCCCAACGGGCAGCATGGAGAACACCCTGCTCGTCGGCGATTTTCTGCTCGTCAACAAGGCCGTCTACGGCGCCGAGGTGCCATTCACGGGCACGCGCCTCCCCGCCATCGAGAGTCCGGACCGCGGGGACGTGATCGTCTTCGAGTGGCCGGAAGACCGGTCGAAGAACTTCGTCAAGCGGCTGATCGGCCTGCCGGGCGACACGCTCGAGATGCGGGACGGTACGGTCTACCTGAACAGCCGGGCGCAGCGCGAGCCGTACGTCGTCCACACGGAGCCCGGGAACGACCCTTCGAGCGACGAGTTCCGCTGGCAGCGGCAGTACCTCGTGAAGAGCGCCGAGGCGCGCGTCGGGGAGCACGGCGATCACCCGTCGCGCAACAATTGGGGCCCCCTCATCGTACCCGAGAAGAATTACTTCGTCCTCGGGGACAACCGGGACAACTCGTACGACAGCCGCTACTGGAAGTTCGTGCCGGATTCCCTCGTGAAGGGCCGGCCACTCGTCGTCTATTACAGCTACGAGCGCGACGTCACCCACCGGTTCCCTTGGATCACCAACATCCGTTGGTCCCGTCTTGGTGAACGAGTTCGCTGAACGTCTTCCCGCTTCCGATCCACGCCATCCCGCCCCGCGCGTCCCCGCGCGTCAGCACGCCCCGCCGCACCCAGGAGCCGCCACTCCCATGGCCACCACCGCGCGCACGCACCGCAAGCACTCGTTCGAGGAAGGGTCGCTCGATCAGTACCTGCGCGACATCAGCGTCTACCCGCTGATCGATCGCAACGAGGAGGTCCGCCTCGCGCAACGCATCCGTGGCGACGACGGTGAGGCGCTCGACAAGCTGGTACGCTCCAACCTGCGATTCGTGGTGTCCGTCGCCAAGAAGTATCAGAACCAGGGTGTCGCCCTCTCTGATCTGATCAATGAGGGCAACCTCGGTCTCATCCGCGCCGCGCACAAGTTCGACGAGACGAAGGGCATCAAGTTCATCTCGTACGCTGTCTGGTGGATCCGGCAGGCGATCCTGCAGGCGCTTGCGGAGCAGTCGCGCATCGTGCGCGTGCCGTTGAACCGGGCGGGCACGCTCCATCGGATCGGAAAGCGCGCGAACGCGCTGCTGCAGGAGCTTGGCCGCGAGCCGACCCACGAGGAGATCGCGCACGAGATGGAGCTCACCGAGGAGGAGGTCGCGCGGACGATCTCGATCTCGCAGACGCACCTCTCGCTCGACGCACCGATGACGCCGGGCGAAGACAATCGGCTGCTCGATTACCTCCCGGACAACCTGAACCCGACGCCCGATGAGCAGACGTTCGAGAAGGCGCTCACCGAGTCGGTGGAGGAGGCGCTCTCATCCCTCAAGGAGCGCGAGGCGAAGATCCTTCGCCTCTACTTCGGGCTGGACGGCGAGGAGCCGATGACCCTGGAGCAGATCGGCGCGCTGCTCGGCATCACGCGTGAGCGCGTACGGCAGATCAAGGAGAAGGCGCTCTCCCGCCTGCGCCACGTCTCACGGGCGCGCTCGCTGGAATCGTACCTGGGGTAGACGGGTAGACGGAGCGACGCGGGGGTCCCCGAGGGTACCGGTACGCCCGACGACTTCCTACAGGACCGTGTGGCCGACGGTCAGGCGACCCGGTCGAGATACTCGAACAGCCGCGGGTGAATTTCCCGCGCTCTCGCTTCCGTAATGCCTCGGCACCGTTTGCCGAGGTACTCGGCGCTGAAGTAGGTGGGGGTCACCGGGCTGTTCGGGGTGCGCGATTCCGCCGATGCGGCGACGGCGCTGAGGCAGAGCCCACCCGCCTCGAACAGCGGATCATGTGTGAGGTGCACCGCGATCACGTTGCCGGCGCTCCCGCACTCCTCCCACACCGAGTATTCCTCGAAGAACCGGACTCCCCGCATCAGCGCCCCCATTCGTGAAAGTCGCCTGCGTCTTCTCTACCCCACACGCTTGCATTGGTGGCGCCGCCGCGGCCTCGTCGCGCGCATTCCACCCGCCAGCGGTCTACATGGACGACGGCATCCCCTTCCGGTCACGCCCGGGCGCCGCGAACATTCGGCACTCGCATCCGTAACCGTCGCTCAAGACCTCTCGGACCACCATGGCTCAGCAATCCTCCTTCGATGTCACGACCGGCGTGGATCTGCAGGAAGTGGACAATGCGGTCAACCAGGCGCAGAAGGAAGTGGCCCAGCGGTACGACTTCAAAGGCTCCAAGTCGAGCATTGATTTCCGGCGATCTGACAATGTGATCGCGCTCACAGCCGACGACGATTACAAGATGCGCGCGCTGCTCGACGTGCTGCAGTCGAAGCTGATCCGCCGCGGCGTCGCGGTGAAGAACCTGGACATCGGCGAACAGAAACAGGCCGGCGGCGACACGGTACGCCGCGACATCGCGCTCAAGATGTCCCTCGACGGCGACACCGCGAAGCGAGTCGTGGCGGCGATCAAGGACGCGAAGATGAAAAAGGTCCAGGCCGCCATTCAGGGCGAGCAGGTGCGCGTCTCGTCAGCCTCGAAAGACGAGCTCCAGGTCGTGATGACGCTGCTGCGCGGACAGGATTTCGGCGTGGAGCTCAAGTTTGGGAACTACCGGTAACGCGGGGCGGTTCCCGACGATTTGCGGTCAGCCTGCGGCTGCCAACTGCACGCTCTGCTCCGATCGGGCGGTCAGCACCGGCGTCCACCGCGCCACCAGATCACGGTAGGCGGCGCCGACTGGCCGGATCTTCCGATCGAGGTCGAACAGACCGACCGGGTGGAGATCATTCCGCTCGACTCGAAGCGCGTGTTGCCAGTCGATCTGGTCCGTGAGGGAGTACCAGGTGAAGCCGCGTACCGGAATGTTCGCGGCGCGCAGCCAGGTGACGTCCTCCCACTGCTCCCGCAGCCATCCGACCGATGGTCCGCAGACGCGATTCGTCTCGCAGTGGAAGAGTGGCGCCTGATAGCGCGCGAAGTACTCCGCCGCGAGCGCGCGGAAGCCCGCGCCCTTTCGTGCGGTCGTGCACCGGCCCGTGGACGCGACGCGGTGCTCGCAGGTTGGGTAGAAATCCAGACCGAGCCACCGCTGGCCGCCGGCGCGTCGCTCGCGGAAGAAGCTGAGATCGTTCGACGTCACGCCATGCGCGTGCAGGTAGCCGGCCATGCCCGGTGCCAACTCCCGCCCGAACGTGAGATCGAGGGAGAGGAACTTGAGACCATTCCACCGGTTCGCTTCGGCGATCGCCGCGCGTCCCGTCGGGTGGAAATGCTCCACAGACTCGCTCTGCACGAAGATCGCGTCCGGCCGCTCTGACAGGATCGCCTCGACGGCCAGCTCGTGCGCCATGCACATGTTCCGGAGGGCGCGCACGAAGGCGGCGTCGCTCGTCTCGCATTCGTTCCACCATCCGCGGAGCGCCGAGAAGCTCGCGCAGATGAAGATCTCGTTCACGGGGGTGTAGTACCGCACCCAGGGGTACCGCCTCGCGAACGCGCGCGCGTACTCGGCGAACAGCACCGGGAAGGCCGAATCCTGGAACCCGCCGAGCCACGACGGTACCCCGAAGTGGCAGAGGTCGGCGATGACCTCGATGCCCAGCGTTCGCAGCTGCTCCATTGGCTCGTCGCACGAATCCCAGTCGTACCGGTGCGGGGCGACGTGCGTGCGGTAGTACGCCGGACCGTAGCGGAGCGCGCCCAGCCCGAGCTGCTGCACGAGCGCGAAGTCCTCACGCCAGCGTTCGTAATGACCGCACTTCTCCATCTGGTCGATGCGCGTGCCGCTCGCGAGTGTCGGGTAGCTGTTCTCGATGCCCGTGGCGAAGAAGAACGTCATTGGTATCGTCGGGAAGAAGTCGAGGCGGGAGGGGCGCTCCGCGTCCAGCGAGCTGGCCGCCCAACCGGGAGACGGCTGGAGGTGAGGAGAGGCGCCCCGCGATAAGAGCCAGACGAGAAACAGGGCAAGCGGTCACGTTTCGTTCACGGGTGCGCCCCCGCGGCGGAACGCGCGGTTGAGGGGCCTGGGCCGCCCCGCTACCTTCCGTGCATGCGATCCTTTCCCGTGCGTTCCGCTTCGTGAAGGTCGGTTTCATCACGCTGGGCTGCGACAAGAACACCGTTGATACCGAGCGGTACCTCGCGCAGCTCGTCGGCTGTGGCGCTGAGCCCGTCGTCGACCTCATTGAAGCCGACGTCATCGTCGTGAATACCTGTGGCTTCGTGGATGCGGCGAAACGGGAATCCATCGACGCGATCGTCGAAGCGGGACGGCTGAAGGCCGAGGGCAGCTGCCGCGCCATCGTCGCGGTTGGTTGCATGGTCGAGCGCCACCGCTCCGAACTGGAGGATGCGCTGCCAGAGGTGGATCTCTTCCTCGGCTCCTCGCAGGTGGACCGCTTGATTCCGGAGCTCGGCGCGCGCGGACTCATCACGGACGCGCCAACGCTCCACCCGGGCGAGCGCTATTACTCCGGCGACCTCCCGCACGTCCGCTATCTCAAGGTGAGCGAGGGGTGCGATCACGGCTGCGCGTTCTGCGCGATTCCCCTCATGCGCGGCAGGCACCGCTCGTTCGCGCTCCCCGAAGTGGTCGCCGAGGCGCAGCTGCTGGAGGCGCAGGGTGCGCGCGAGGTGAATCTCGTAGCGCAGGATCTGGCGCATTACGGGCGCGACCGGCGCGACGGAGTCGAGTTGCCCGAGCTGCTCGAGGCCCTCGTCGCCGAGACGAACATCGCGTGGCTCCGGATGCTCTACCTGTATTCAACCGGGATCACGTCTCGGCTGCTGGAGGTCGTCGCGAAGGAGCCGCGCATTCTCCGGTACATCGACATGCCGATCCAACACGCGTCCGACGTCGTGCTGGCGCGCATGCGGCGCCCCGAGCGGCAGGGGACGATCCGCGAGCGCGTCGCGCGGTACCGCGACGCGGTGCCCGATGTCGCGATTCGCACGACGTGTATCGTGGGCTACCCCGGAGAAACGGGCGAGGATGTCGAGCGGCTCGCCGACTTTCTCGAGGAGATGCAGTTCGAGCGCGTGGGCGTTTTCGCCTATTCTCCGCAAGAGGGGACGCGCGCGTTCGCGCTGGCCGACGACGTGCCCGACGACGTAAAGCGTGACCGCGTCGAGCGTGTGACCGAGCTGCAGCGCGCCATCACGGCGGAGCGTTACGAGCGGTATGTGGGCCGCGTGGCGCAGGCGATCGTGGATCGGCCGGCGTCCGGGCCCGAGTGGGCGCCGGCACGGCATGCGCAGGCACGATTCCCCTGGCAGGCCGACGACATTGACGGCGTCACCCATCTGGCGCTCCCGTCCGAAGCGCCGCCCGGCTCGCTCGTCGAGGCCCGCGTGGAGAACGTCGTAGACGACTACGATTTCAGCGCGACCGCGCTTCGGGTGCTGTCGGCGCCGCCTGCGCCGAAGCTCTCCCGCCGACTCCCCCTCGTGTCGGCGACGATCGGATCGTTCGGCCGATGAGCCTGGCGCCGCGGCCCGTTCGCGGCGCCCGGTCGGTGCTCCGCCTCGTTCGTGGTGCGGGCCGTGGTGCGATTCCGTTCGCGCTCGCGTGCCTGACCGGCGGCACGGTGGCTGGCGCTCCCTACCATGGGAGGCATGAGCACCGCCGCGCT
>JBBJNN010000006.1:31440-79362 GCA_037720885.1 Gemmatimonadaceae bacterium
CTGGCGCTGCCCACGGTGACGTTGCGTCCACGCCCGCTCGGCGCGCCCCCCAGGCGGCGCGGGCGCCCCGGCAGGGCCGTGTCATCCGCGTCGCGCTCGCGGGCGGCGTGGCGCAGATCGCTGTCTCGGCCACCGGGGCGTGGCAGTTGACGTCGGAAGCGGGCGAGAGCATGCTCCTGCGCGCGGCACCGGGCGACGTGTGGACCATCGAGCGCGCCGGAAGGTTGCTCCGTGCCGTGCGCGGCGACGGCGTTGTGACGGCCGGCCGGCCGGCGCCGCTCACGGTCCGTGCGCTCGACAGCGGATTCGTGCGGGTGGGCAGCAAGCGATATCGGGGCGAGATCGAGGTGCTGGCGACGGACTCCGGACTCACGGTCGTCAACGCGCTGGCGATCGAGGACTACCTGCGCGGCGTCGTCCCTCTGGAGATCGGCCGCCGGACCCCGGGGGAGATGGCTGCAATCGAGGTGCAAGCGGTCGCGGCGCGCAGCTATGCCTTCACGCGGGTGCCTTCGCGCTCACCACGCGGGTACGACGTGCTGGCCGGCCCGCTCGATCAGGTCTACGGCGGGGTGGACGCCGAGACCGCGCTGACCGATTCGGCAGTGGATCGGACCGCGGGGCTGGTGCTCACCTATGGCGGCCGTGTGGTCAGCGCGCCGTACTCTTCCACGTGCGGCGGGAGCACCGCGGCGGCCACCGAGCTCTGGCAGCGCACGGGTGACGAGCCGTTTCTCGTGCGCGTGAGCGACCGCATTCCGGGTACGGAGCGGTACTACTGCGACCCGTCGCCACGGTTTCGCTGGACGCGGAGCTACGATGCGCAGTCGCTGGCGGCCACGATCGAGCGCTACCTCGCCGGGTACGCGACGGTCCCGCCGGGCGGACCGGGAACTGTCCAGTCTGTCGAGGTAGATGGCCACACGCCTTCAGGCCGGGTTCGGGCGCTGGTCGTGGGCACCGAGCGTAGGCGATACGTGCTGCGTGGGAACGACATCCGGTTCGTCCTGCGCACCGCTGGTGGCGAGATTCTCAACTCCACGTATTTTTCCGTCGAGGCGACCCGGGACCGTGCGGGGTCACTTGCGCGCCTCGAGCTGCGGGGCGCGGGGAACGGGCACGGCGTCGGCATGTGCCAGTGGGGAGCGATCGGCAGGGCGCGCGCCGGGCAGGACTTCCGCACGATCCTGCAAACCTATTATCCGGGGACGGTCATTGCCGCGAAGGACTGAAGGCCTGGCGCGCGGGGCCGGCGATCGCGCGGTGCGGCGGCTTCGGCTCGCCACGCTCGCGCTCGGTACCCTGTGCGTTTCGTCCGGGCGCATCGCCTCCGCACAGGAGGGCACCCTGTTCGAGCGGCTGAACCTCGACCGGCTCAAGCTCGCGGCGATCGGGGTGTCCACCGGACCGGTGTACCCGTCGCGCGCCGAGGCGGCGCGGATCTACACCGTCCAGGCGGACTACGGCGAAATCACCAAACGCTGGCGCGTGGTCTTTCTCGCCTCGTACTGGGGGTCGAATTTCACGGACGCGGTCGTCGCGCGCTTCGCGCGTCAGCTCGAGCGCTCGGTCATCGATCCCTCGGGAGACGACACCGTCCGCATCGGGCGCATTCGCGTGTCGGACATCTCACTCGAGACTGACCTCCGCTGGACGCCGCGCCCGCACCGCGTGCTGCGCCCGTACCTGGGCGGCGGTGTGGGCGCGCACGTGATCAACGCGGAGTCGCGGTTCATCGAGAACACGTTCGTCGAGAGCGCCCTCGACAACATCGCGGCCGGCCTTGCCGCGGTCGCCGGCCTGGACATCGCGCCGATCTCGGCGTTCACGCTCGGCGTGCAGGGGCGCTACACGCTGGTGAGCAATGCCCGATTCATCACGGCGCGCGCGGGCTTCAGCTATTTCTTCAACGTCAGCCAGCCCACACCGTGAAACCGGCCATTCGGATTGGCGTGGTGGGCGTCGGGGCAATCAGCCAGATCGCGCACCTGCCGGTCCTCGCGAAGATGCGCGGCGCCCAGGTGGTCGCGCTGTGCGACAACGACGTGCCGAAGGCGCGCGCGCTCGCCGACCGCTTTGGCGTCCGCGACGTATTCGCCGACATGGCGGAGCTGCTCGAGTTCGGCGAGGTCGATGCCGTCGTCATCTGCACGCCGAACCATCTGCACGAGCCTCACGTGCTCAGCGCGCTGGCGGCGAAGGTGCACGTGCTCTGTGAGCGGCCGCTCTCCCTGACGTCGCGCGGCGTCGAGCGCATCCTGACCGCGGCGCAGCGTGCCGACTGCAAGGTCGCGGTCGGGAACAATCACCGGTTCCGCGCGGACGTGCAGGCGATCAGCGGCTTTCTCCGCGGGGGCGAGCTCGGGCGGCTCGTCGGGGTGCGCGCGGGCGCCTACCAGCCCCGCCGCGGTGCGGACGGCTGGCGCCACCGGCGCGCCGAGGCGGGTGGGGGCGCGTTCCTGGAGCACGGCTTCCCGCTCCTCGACCTCGCGCTCTGGCTGGGCGACCTTCCCCAACCGGTGCGCGTGTCGGCTCACATGGAACGTGCGCGCGGCGCCGGCGCGGTCGAGGATTCGATGCTGGTGCAGCTCGAGTGCGGGTCGGGACTCACCTGCGCGTTCGACGTCAACTGGTCGTTCGTTGGCACCGAGGAGCGCTGGTGGTTCTCGGTGCTCGCCACGCGTGGGAGCGCGCAGCTCGGCCCGCTCAGGGTGGTCAAGGAGCTCAACGGCAAGGCGACGGACGTGTCGCCAGCCGGCGCGGCGGCGCGTGAGAGCGCATTCATCCAGTCATACCGGGCCGAGCTCGCGCACTTCCTCGCGGTCATCCGCGATGAGACGCCCTACGAAGCACCCACGGACCAGGTGCTGGTGCACCGCGTGATGGAGGCGATCTACAAATCCGCCGACGACGACAAAGAGATTCGCCTGTGAACCGGGCTTGAGCTGGCGATCGGTCGTTCCGGCGCGTGACGAGGCGCTGGCGGCGGTTGCGTCCGCCGCGCTGTTCGCCGTGGCGTTCCCGCCGTTCCGGCTCTGGTTGCCGGTGTTCCTGTGCCTGGTGCCGCTCGCGGCGGCGGTGGCGCGGACGGCGGACACGGGTGGCTCCTCGCGCTCAGCTGCCCGTATCGGGTTCTGGTTTGGCTTCCTTGGCTACGCCTGCAACCTCTACTGGATCGCCATCGCGCTGTCGCTCTACACGAAGCTCGCGATCCTGGGTTACGTCGCCGCGCTTGCCTGGCTCGCGCCCTTCGTCGCCCTCGATGCGGCGGCGCTCTGCGTGCTCCGACGTCGCACGCGGCTGCCGATGGCGGTCCTGCTTCCGCTCGCGTGGGTCGCGCTCGAGGTGATCCTCAACTATCTCGCCGACCTCGCATTCCCCTGGCTGCCGCTTGGGCTGGCCATGTCGCGCCACCCAATCCTCGCGCAGCTCGCGGAGCTGAGCGGCGTGCGCGGCGTCTCGTTCTGGATCGCGGCGACGAACGGTTTGCTCGCGGATGCGTGGCTCGCCTATGCGCGGCGCCGCAAGGCCGACGCATCGCGAGGAACCCGGGCGACGGGCGCGGTGCGAGCCGCCGCGGTTCGCCTGGCCGGGGCCGCCGTGCTCGGCGCGGCAGTTGCCGGGTATGGCGCCTGGCGTATGTCGGCCATCCGGATGCGAATCGTGGCGCCGATCGCGGTCATCCAGCCGAACATCCCGCAGGAAGAGAAATGGCAGGAAGAAAATCAGGATCGCATCGTCGGCATCCTGGCGAGCGTCACGCGCGAGCACGCGCGGCGGCGCGATGCGCGCCTCATCGTCTGGCCCGAAGTCGCGCTCCCCGGATACCTCTCGAGCCACCCGGACTGGGGTGACACGCTACGCGCGCTCGGTGCCGAGGCGCGCGTTCCGCTGCTCTTCGGCGTACTCGATGCCGAGGTGCGCTCGCAGACCGATTACGACTACTACAACGCCGCACTGCTCACCGATACCCTCGGCCGGGTCGGCGAGCAGCGCCCGTACCGCAAGGAGTTTCTGGTCCCGATCGTGGAGCGCGTGCCATTTCTGAACCCCAGGTGGTTCGGGTCGCTCAAGTACTTCGGCGGCTACGGGCGCGGGGAGGACGCCGTGCCGTTCCGCCTCCCGTTCGGCGACGTCGGTGTGCTCATCTGCTACGAGTCCATCTTCCCGCAGCTCTCGCGGCACTACCGGCGTGAGGGCGCCGAGCTACTGATCAACATTACGAACGACGCATGGTTCGGGCGCTCCATCGCGCCGTATCAGCACCAGGCACACCTCGCGTTGCGCGCGATCGAGAACCGGGTCGGCGTCGTGCGCTCCGCGAATACGGGCATCTCCGGCTACATCGATCCGCTCGGCCGGGCGCGGGGGGAGACGCCGCTCTTCACGCGCGACGCGCGCACCTATGCCGCCGAGACGACGGACATCGTCACACCGTACGTGCGCTTCGGCGACTGGCTCGGGACCGCCTGCCTGCTCGCGACGGCGCTTGGCGTTGCGGCGGGCGGGTGGCGCCGACGGCGCCGCCTCGGGTGACGGACCTCTCCGTCGGCGTGGACGTCGGCGGGACGTTCACCGATCTCGTGGCGATCGGCGCCGATGCGACGGTCTCGGCGCGCAAGGTCTCGAGTACGCCCGGTGACCAGAGCGAGGGCGTGATGGCGGCGCTCGACGCACTCGGCCGCGCGGGCCATGAGCTCGCGCGCATCGTCCACGGCACGACGGTCGCGACGAACACGCTCCTCGAGCGGAGTGGCGCGCGCGTCGTGCTGTGCGCGACGGAGGGCGCGACCGATCTACTCGAGCTGCGACGGCAGGAGCGCGCGGAGCTCTACGATCTGAGCCGGCACCACCCGCTCCCGCTCGTGCCGCGCGATCGGGTGATCCCGGTGCCCGAGCGCGCGGCGCCGGAAGGTGTCTCACGCGCATTGTCGGAGAGCGCGGCACGTGAGGTCGCGGTGTGCGTGCGGAGCGCGGCGCCCGAGTGCGTGGCCGTGTCGCTGTTGCACGCCTATGCCTATCCGGATCACGAGCGGCTGCTTGCCGCGGCGCTCCGTGAGGCGATGCCAGGTACCGACGTCGTGCTCTCGAGCAACGTGCTCCCCGAGATTCGCGAATACGAGCGGACAGCGACGACAGTCGCCGAGGCGTATCTGCGCCCGCGCGTGGCGCGGTATGTGTCGCATCTCGCCGCGCGGCTCGCCGAGCGAGGGTTTCCCGCGCCCGCGGTGATGACCTCCGCTGGCGGTATGCGGAGCGCCGCGGAGTCGGTGGGCGCCGCCGCATCGCTCGCGCTCTCGGGGCCCGCCGGCGGTGTGGTGGGAGCGGCGGCGGTGGCTCATATAGCCGGCTTCGCGGACGCGCTCACCATCGACATCGGCGGCACGAGCGCCGACGTCGGCCTCATCCTCGAGGGCGCGCCGTTGATGGAGCGTGGCGGCGCGGTCGCCGGCGTTCCGATCGCGCTGCCCAGGGTGCTCGTCGAGACCGTATCCGCCGGGGGCGGGAGCGTTGGTTGGGTGGATGACGGCGGCGCGCTGCGCGTCGGGCCGCGCAGCGCGGGGGCACTGCCGGGTCCCGCCGCGTTCGGCCGCGGGGGCCAGGAAGCGACGGTGACCGACGCGCACATCGTGCTCGGCAGCCTTCGGCCCGAGCGGGTGAGTGGGGGCATCGCGCTGAGTGGTGACGCCGCGCGAGCCGCGGTCGGGCGGCTTGCCTCGCGGCTCGGCGTGAGCCCGGAGCGCGCGGCGATGGCGATGGTCGCCGCCGCGGACGCCGCGATGGCGCGGGCGCTCCGTCGGGTGAGCGTCGAGCGCGGCGTGGACCCGCGTCGCTGCGTCCTGGTTGCGTTTGGCGGAGGCGGACCGCTGCACGCCTGCGGACTGGCGGATCAGCTCGGGCTTCGCGCCATTCTCGTGCCGCCTCTGGCCGGGGTGTTGAGTGCGCTCGGTCTCGCCATGGCCGCTGAGCGGCGCGAAGCGATCGCGAGCGTGATGCGCGGCGCGTCGGAGCTCGACGGCGCGGCGGTCGGGGCGCTGGCGCACGGCCTCGCCGAGCGGGCCGGGCCGGGGCAAACGCGCGAGTGGTGGGCACGCGTCCGCTACCGGGGCCAGGGGCATGAGGTCGAGGTGCCGTTCGCGCCGGGTGACGACGGCGGGACGGTAGCCGCGCGATTCGCCACCCTCCACGAGGATCGCTTCGGTTTCACGCTCGATACACCGGTCGAAGTGGTGAGCGCGCGTCACGCGGCGCTCGGGCGTGCTCGTGAGCTTCGTCTCGCCCGCGTGGGGCAATCCGCGTGGTCGGCCGAGCGCATGGCCGATTCGGGTGCGGCGCTCGACGTCGCGGTGCGCGGCCGTGCAGTCATCTCGCTCCCTGATTCGACGCTGCTTGTGACGGACGACTGGAGGGCGCGCGCCCTCCCTATGGGCGGTTGGCTTCTGGAGCGCGCCGCGTGACGAGCACGTCACCGGGCGACCGATTCGACGCGCTCGAGCTCGAGGTGATGGGGCATGCCTTCGCGTCGATCGCCGAGGAGATGGGAAGCATTCTCGTGCGCGGTGCGCTCTCGCCGAACATCCGCGAGCGGCGCGATTCATCGGCCGCACTCTTCGATGCGGACGGAAACATGGTCGCTCAGGCCGCGCACATTCCCGTACACCTCGGCGCCATGCCGGAATCCGTGCGCGCCGTTCGCGAGCGCGCTCCCCGCCCGGGCGACGTCTATATCCTGAACGATCCGTATCACGGCGGCTCGCACCTGCCGGACCTCACCCTCGTCGAAGCGATCGAGCTGGACGGGCGCATCGCGGGCTATGCGGCCGTCCGCGCGCACCACGCCGACGTCGGAGGGATGAGCCCAGGCAGCATGCCGCAGGGTGCCACCGAGCTCGTGCAGGAGGGGCTGGTGCTGCCGCCCATACGACTGTCACGTGGAGGGGCGCTCGAGGACGAGGTGTTCGAGCTGATCCTCGCCAACGTCCGGACGCCGGCAGAACGTCGTGGCGACCTGCGCGCGCAGCTCGGCGCGTGCGCGGCCGGTGCCGCCGGCTGGCGTGCGCTCATCGAGCGCGAGGGCGAGGCCCGTGTGCGCGCCGCGGGCTCCGCACTGCTCGACTATTCCGAGCAGCGCGCGCGCGCCGCGGTGTCGCGGCTCGGCCAGCGAGTCGGGCGCGCCTCGGACGTGCTCGAGGGCGACGGGGTAACGGCCGACGACATCCGCGTCGCGATTGAGGTGCGCGCTGTGCACGGTCGTCTGCACCTCGATTTCGCCGGCACGTCGGCGCAGGTGCGCGGCAACGTGAACTGCCCTCTCGCGGTTGCGCGTGCCGCCGCCGTGTTCGTGCTTCGTACGCTGCTCGATGACGATGTACCGACGAACGATGGGATCGCGCGCGCGATCGAGCTCGTCGCCGAGCCGGGCAGCGTCGTCAACGCGCGCTGGCCGGCGGCGGTGGCGGCCGGCAACGTCGAGATGTCCCAACGCGTCACCGACGTGCTCTTCGCTGCGCTCGGCGATGCGGGCCTCGATGTGCCTGCGCAGGGGCAGGGCACCATGAACAACGTCACGTTCGGCGGCGCCGGCTGGACGTTCTATGAGACGCTCGGCGGCGGCCAGGGCGCGAGCGCGCGCGGTGCCGGCCCGAGCGCCGTCCACGTGGGCATGAGCAACACGCGAAATACGCCGATCGAATCGCTCGAGCACGCATATCCGATTCGCATCGACGAGTATGCCCTGCGCGTGGGCTCGGGCGGCGGTGGCCGGTTTGCCGGTGGCGATGGCGTCGTGCGCCGCTACCGCGTCCTCGCGCCGTGCACCGTCACGCTGCTCACGGAGCGGAGACGGTACGCGCCGCGAGGGAGCGAGGGTGGTGACGCGGGCGCTCATGGCCGCAACGCGCTGAACGGCCGGGAGCTGCCCGCCAAGTGCAGGGCCGAGCTGAGCCCGGGCGACGTGGTGACGATCGAGACGCCGGGCGGCGGCGGCTGGGGAGCGCGGGCGGTGGGACGGACGTGAGGATCGTCGGAGGAAAGTTTGCGGGTCGTGATCTGACCTCGCCGCGCGATTTCCGTGTTCGGCCCACCGCGGAGCGCGTGCGCGCCGAGCTGCTCGGCCTGCTGCGACTCGATCTGCCGGAGGCGCGCGTACTCGATCTGTTCGCGGGAACGGGGGCACTCGGCCTGGAGGCGCTCTCGCGCGGCGCGCGCAGTGCGGACTTTGTGGAGTTCCGGCCATCGAGTCTCCATGCACTGCGCGCCAACGTCGCGGCGCTCCGCCTGCGCGAGAGAGTTCGCATCTTCAAGCGCGACGCACTCCCATTCGCGGCTGCGCTCGCGCCCGATAGCTACGAGATTGCTTTCGCGGACCCGCCGTACGGATCGCGCATGCTCGACCGCGTGTTGGAAAGCTGGCGGCTTCGCCGCTTTGCCCGCGTCCTCGCCGTCGAGCATGCCCGCGAGCATGAGCTGCCACCGGGCGCCTACCGGCGAACGTTCGAGGATTCCGTGGTCACCATCTACCGCGTCTGACGCGGGCCACCACCAGCGCTCAGCCGAGCTCGATCGTCTCACCCTCAGCGGCGGCGATGATCGTCGGCACGTTACCCCGTGTGGCCGCGCTGGCGCGGAGCGCCTCGGTAGCGCGATCGATCTCGTCGTCGGTGCGGTCTGGCGCGTGGTGGAAGAGCACGAGTCGCGGCACCCCGGCGTCGCGCGCGAGCGTTACCGCTTGCTCCCCGGTCGAGTGCCCCCACCCGACGTGCGCGGGGTACTCTTCCTCCGTGTAGGTGCTGTCGTGAATCAGCGTATCGGCGCCCGCGATGGCGCGGCGTAGCGCCTGGCGCCATTCGGCGTATTCGTCGTCGGAGATCGCGCAGCCAGCCGCGCCGCCGAGCTCATTGTCCGGGAAATACGCGAGGCTCGTCGCGGCAGTGGGGTGCGCGATCCGGTAGCCCCACGCGCCGCCCGGGTGACACGCGGCAACCGGCATGACATCGAAGCCGGCGATCCGCCCGCCGCTCGGCGTGACGGTCCGGAACTCGATCGTCGCGCCCAACTCGTCGAACGGCACCGGGAACACGCTTGGCGCCATCAGCCGCCGAACGGCGTCCTCGATCACGGCCGCCGCCTCGTGCGCCGCCCAGATGCGGAGCATTGAGCCGCGCCGGTGGATGGGCTCGAAGAAGGGAAGTCCCTGCAGGTGATCCCAGTGCGCGTGTGTGAGCAGCAGGTCAGTCTCTATCGCTCCGGCACTGGCGTCGGCCACGAGCCGGCGGCCAAGCGCGCGGAGACCGGTTCCGGCATCGAGGATGAGCGAGCGCCCTTCGCGTGCGCGGACCTCGACGCACGGCGTATTACCGCCATAGCGCAGGGTGTGTGGGCCCGGGGTGGGGATAGACCCGCGGGTGCCCCAGAACCTGACGGTGAGGCTCACGGCACGAGCTCGCTGCCGGCGTACGATGCCGCGGCGTCGTCCCCGCCCGGTGTCACCGTTTCACGAGGCTCGGTCGCGCGCGATGTTACGGACTGAGCTGCGCCATGCGCGCGAGCGCCGGTCGGTCCGAGACGGTGATCTGTCTCTTGCGTACGGCGATCAGGCCGCGGTCTTGAAAATCGCGCATCGCGCGCGACACGGTTTCGCGGCTCGCGCCGATCATGTGCGCGATTGTCTGATGCGTCAACTTCCGGTCAATCACCCCATCTTCGGCGGCGGAATCGAGGAACAGCCGCGCGATCCGCCCGTGCACGTCGAGGAGCACGAGCCCACCGATCTGCTCGTCTGCGCGGCGCAGACGCTTGGACAGCGCCGTCAGGAGCGACCACGCGAGCGCCGGCGACTCCTCCACTCGGCGCCGTAGATCCTCCCGGCGAAGGACGATGAGCAGGGTGTCCTCCGTCGCGATGACGTGGGCCGAGCGTGGCTGGCCGTCGATGAGCGAGAGCTCGCCAAAGTGTTCACCCACGCCGAGGAGGCCGAGAATCACTTCGCGGCCATCGTCGCCGACCAGTACGACCTTGACGCGTCCGGACTTGACGATGAACAGCGAGTCGCCCGGGTCGTCCTCGAACAGGATGACGCTGCCCTTGGGGTAGGTCCGCTCGCGCGTGAGCTCGGCGAAGCGCGTCAACTCCGCGTTGTCGAGCCCGTGAAGGAGCGACACCGTGGCGAGGAAATCGGTGGTCTGCATGAGGTGTCTCCGAGCGGAAGTGCGGGTGGAGCCGGTAGCGCGCCGCGCGGTGGTGGCGCGGCGCGGTGGAGTGTGCAGCCGGAGGCCGCTCGGGGCAACCCACCCCCAACGCGCGGCGCGCCGCCAACGTCGGATCGGGTGACTCCGCGCGAGCCGCCCAACCCGTTGTCGGGTTGTCCTTTACGGCTGGCGGCGAGTATATTTCACCCCTGTCTTACCCCAACGATCAGAGGTTCCCGTGAAGAGTGAAGGACATCCCGCATACGCCATGGCCAACGTGAAGTGCGCCTGCGGCAATACGTTCGTGACGCGCTCGACGCAAGACGAGATTCATACGGACATCTGCTCCAATTGCCACCCGTTCTATACGGGTAAGCAGAAGCTCGTGGACACGGCTGGCCGCGTCGAGCGGTTCCGTCAGAAGTACGGCGTCGGGAAAGAGAGCTGAGCGTACGTGATCGCCTCGCCGATGCGCTCCAGCGCGCCGCCGAGGTGGAAGGGCAGCTCGCCAACCCGGGCGCCGGGCGCGATCCGGCGCGGCTCGCGGAGCTGGGCCGGGAGCACCGGCGACTGAGTCCGGTCGTAGACCTGGCCGCGAAGCTCCACAAGTTCGAGGACGAGCTCGCGCAAGTGCGCGAGCTCGTCCTCATAGGCGACCAGGACATGGCCGCTGAAGCGCGCGCGGAAGAGACAATTCTCGCCGAGCGCATCGCGGCGCTCGAGGAGCGGCTCAAGCCCATGCTCGTGCCGCGCGATCCGCTCGACGAGCGCGCCGCGATCGTCGAGATCCGCGCTGGCACGGGCGGCGACGAGGCGGCGCTCTTCGCGGCCGACCTGTTCCGGATGTACTCCCGCTACATTGACCGACGCGGCTGGCGGCGCGAGGTGATCTCGCACTCGGAAGGGGCGCTCCACGGGATCAAGGAAGCGATCTTCAAGGTGGCGAGCGAGGGGGCGTATGGGGAACTCAAGTGGGAGTCGGGGGTGCACCGCGTTCAGCGCGTGCCGGCGACGGAGAGCCAGGGTCGCATTCATACGTCGGCGGCCACGGTCGCCGTGCTCCCCGAGGCGGAGGAGATCGACGTCAAGATCGAGGACAAGGATCTTCGCATCGACGTGTTCCGCTCGTCCGGACCCGGTGGTCAGAGCGTGAACACCACGGACTCCGCGGTGCGGATCACGCACATTCCTACGGGGATCGTGGTGTCCCAGCAGGACCAGAAGTCGCAGCTGCAGAACAAGCTCAAAGCGATGGAGGTTCTGCGCGCCCGGCTGTTCGACATGCGCATCGCCGAACAGGACGCCGAGCGGTCACGGATCCGGAATCGGCATGTCGGTACGGGGGACCGGTCGGCCAAGATCCGCACGTATAACTATCCCCAGAACCGGATCACGGACCACCGCATTGACTTCACCGTCCACTCGCTCGACCGCACGCTCGATGGGGACATCGCCGCATTTATCGAGGCGCTGTCGCTCGCGTCCGTGGAGGAGCAGCTCGGTGGCTGACGCGGGCGCTCCACCGCGTGCTGTCCGTGAGACCTTTGCGGCGACTGTCGGCTCCCTCCTGGGCGAGCTCGCGCGAGTGCTCGCGGGCGCGGGTGTGGAGGACGCGCGTACCGAGGCGCGCGACCTGGTGGCCGCCATCCTCGACATGCCCCGGTTCTGGCCTGCCATGAACCGCGACGAGCCGATCGATCACGCGGCTGCGGACGCCTGCCGGGCCGCGGCTCGCAAGCGTGCGCGAGGCGCGCCCTTCGCCTACGCTGTCGGGCGCGCGGCCTTCCGGCATCTCACGCTCGATGTGGACGAGCGCGTGCTCATTCCGCGTCAGGAAACGGAAATGTTGGTCGAGGCGGTCCTCGAGCGGAGTGCGGCCTCCGGCGGCATTGCGGTGGATGTCGGGACCGGCAGCGGCGCGATCGCGCTCGCGCTCGCGACGGAAGCGCGCTTCGAGCGCGTGATCGCGACAGACATCTGTCGTGGCGCGCTCGCCGTTGCCGCATCCAACGCGCGGCGTCTCGGCGGCGCGTTGCGCGCGGTCGTGGAGATGCGCCACGGCTCCCTCCTCGCCCCGGTCGCAGGCGTACGCGCGCGGGCGGTCGTGTCCAACCCGCCCTACATCGCCTACGCCGAGGCCGCCGCGCTGCCCGCGAGCGTGCGTGACTGGGAGCCGCCGATCGCGCTCTATTCCGCGGCCGAAGGGATGGCGGCAACGACTCGGCTCGTACGCGATGCGGCCGACGTACTCGAACCGCGTGGGCTGCTCGCGCTCGAGCTCGACGCGCGCCGAGCGTCACTGGCGGCAGAGATCGCGCTCGCCGATGGACGCTACATGGATGTCGCGGTCAGGCTCGACCTCGCCGGCCGCGAGCGAATTCTTCTCGCGACACGAAAGGTGACATGACGATGGAAGAGAAGGCGCGTGAGCTCGGGCGCATCATCGGGCAGAGCAGCGAATACCAGGCGGTGAAACGCGCGAGTGAGGCGTTGAACAATGACCGGGATGCGTCCGCACTCCTCCGGCGGATGGAGCAGCTGCAGCTCGATGCGCAACGCATGATCGAGCGGGGCGAACAGCCCAGCGCCGACATGGAGGAGCAGCTCGACAGCCTGCTCGGCACCGTGCAGAACAATACCGTCTATCAGAGCATGATTGTTGCGCAGGAGAACTTCGACAAGATCATGGCGCGCGTGAATCAGTGGATCCTCGAGGGGATCCGGAAGGGCGCGACGAGCTCGATCATCACGCTCGGCTAGCGTGGCGCAAGGCGGCCGGCTCATCGTGCTGGATGGCGCGGAGGGGGTCGGCAAGAGCACGCAGATTCGCCGGTTGGCCGAACACCTTGAGCGGCGGGGTGAGCGAGTTCTGCTCGTCCGGGAGCCCGGCGGAACGGCCGTAGGCGAAGCGATCCGGACGCTGCTGCTGGACCCGGGCGGGGAGCTGGGTGCAGTGGGCGAGACGCTTCTCTTTCTGGCATCGCGCGCTGAGCTCGTGGAGCGGGTGATCGCCCCGGCGCTGGTGCGTGGTGAGACTGTTCTGGCCGACCGTTTCTTTCTCTCCACGTACGCGTATCAGGGTGCCGCGCGCGGACTCGATCTCGAGCAGGTTCGCGCGGCGAATCGCTTCGCCACCGGCGGCCTCGTGCCCGACCTCACCATCCTGCTCCACCTACCCGTCGCGCGCGGGCTGGAGCGCGCCGCCGTGCGCGGTGGGCACGACCGCATGGAGCGCGTGGGCGGTGACTTTCACGAGCGCGTCCAGCGCGCGTTCGAGGCGTTCCTCGATCCGGCGTGGCAGGCGGCGCACTGTGAGTGTGGCCGCATTGTCGGAACGAGTGGAGAGGGCGGCGAAGTCGAGGTGTTCGAGCGCGTGCTGGCGGCAATGCGCGAGCGGTGGCCTGAAACTTTCTCTCCTCGGGCGGAGTCTCACCAGTAGCGCCGCGTCGGCGCGCCGCCACGGACTTTCACGCCGGATAGAAGACTCCATGCGCTCCCGCGCATTCGTCGCATTCGCCGCCATGGGTGGCGCGCTCGTCTCGGGCGGCTGGTATCTGCAGCGCGGTCTCGCGAACGACGGCTCGCTGCACAACCGAGCGCGCCTATTCGACCAGGTGATGACGCGTGTGGCGACCGATTACGTGGACACCGTCTCGCAGCCCGCCCTCTATCGCATGGCCATCACCGGGCTGCTCTCGGATCTGCATGATCCTTATTCGGCGCTCCTGACGCCCGAGCGCGCGGGGCGCCTCAGCGAGACGACGACGGGCAATTATGGCGGTATCGGCATCCAGGTCGATGCGCGCGAGGGCGGCATCACGGTGATCGCGCCGCTGCCTGGCACGCCCGCCGAGCGCGCCGGCATTCAGACGGGAGACCGCATCGTCGAGATCGACGCCAAGCCGACGACGGGCATGTCGCCGGACGACGCGTTGCGCTCCCTCCGCGGCCGCAAGGGGACGAGCGTCCGGCTTTCGATCGAGCGGACCGGCGTGGACGACGTGCTGCCCTTCGTCCTCACGCGCGCCGAGATTCACAACCCATCGGTTCGCCAGGCGACGATGCTCGCCGACCGGGTCGGGTATCTCGACGTCAACATCTTCTCCGACTCGACGGCAACCGAGCTACGCCGAGGCATCGAGACGCTCAGCCGCCGCGGCATGCGCACGCTCGTGCTCGACCTGCGCGGCAACCCGGGCGGCCTGCTCAACGAGGGGGTCGAGGTCACCGATCTGTTCCTCGATCGCGGGCAAAAGATCGTCTCGCTCCGCGGGCGCGCGGCGGCGACTACGCGCGACTTCGTGGACGCCGCGCCGCAACGGTGGGCCGGCCTCCCGCTCATCGTGCTCACGGACGGTGGCTCGGCCAGCGCGTCGGAGATCGTGGCCGGCGCGTTACAGGACCACGACCGCGCGGTGCTGGTCGGCGCAACAACGTTCGGGAAGGGGAGTGCCCAATCCGTGTACGCGCTACCGGCCGGCGACGTGCTCAAGCTCACGACGGCGCGGTGGTTTACGCCGTCCGGACGGAGCATCCAGAAGACGCAGAAGCTGCGCGCCGCGTCGGCGGACGATGACGACGGAGACGGCGCGTCGTCTGATTCGCTCGGCGAGTTGCCGCTCACGGCGCGTCAACGCTTCAAAACCGATGCGGGCCGCGCCGTGTACGGCGGTGGTGCGATCACACCGGATCTGATCGTCACGGCGGAGGAAGCGGATAGCTCGGCCGTGCGCTTCCAACAGGCGCTCGGCCGCGAGCTACCCCGTTTCCGCGATGCGCTCACGGAGTATGCACTCGCGCTCAAGTCCTCGGGCGCGGTCGCGACGGCGGACTTCGAGGTGACCCAGGCAATGCGCGACGCCTTGTGGCGTGCGGCACAGAAGCGCGGTGTGACGGCGAGCAAGGCCGCATACGACTCCGCTGGCGCGCTGGTGTCGCGCCTGCTCAGCTACGAGGTCGCGCGCTATGTTTTCGGCACGGAGGCCGAGCTGCAGCGCCGCCTGGGATCGGACCGGGCGGTACAGCTCGCGCTCGACCTTGCGCGCGGTGCCGGCTCGCAGCGCGATCTGCTCGCGCGCGCGGCCGAACGGCGCACGGCGCGGCAGGAGGACGTGCCGCGGCAGCCGTGAACGGCGCCGAGCTCCGGGTCTTCATCCTGGGCGCGGGCAAGGCCGGGCTCGGACTCGCCCGCGCGCTTCGCGCGGCCCGTGTCGCTGTCATCGGTGTCCATGGCCGCCGCGCCCGGGCCAACTCCGAGGGTGTCAGCTCTGGACGGCTGCCCGCCTCGCTCGCGCGAGCGACGGTCGTGATCGTAGCCGTGCAGGACGCCCAGCTCTCGCACGCACTGGACGAGCTATCGGTCGCGGGCATGGCGCCGAGCGTCGTGGTCCTGCAGGCGAGCGGCAGTGCCGAGCCCGAGGTGTTCGGCCGACTCCGCGAGCTCCAGCACCCGACCGGGACCTTCCATCCCCTCGTCCCACTCGCCGACCCGGCGAACGCTTCAGCCGCGCTCCGCGGCGCATGGATCGGCGTGGACGGCGAGCCGGCCGCGCGCGCTGCGGCCTCGGCGCTCGCGACTGCACTGGGTGCGTACACCCTCCCGATCCCTCCGGCGCGGCGTGCCCTGTACCATGCGGGCGCGGTGATCGCCTCCAACTTTCCGGCCGTACTCGTCGCGCTGGCCGAGCGTGCGCTGACCGGCGCGGGCGTCGAGCACGATTCGGCGCGCGGCGCGGTTCGGGCGCTCTTCTTCAGCGCCGCCGAGAATCTGCGCGATCACGAAGGGTCGGAGGTGCTGACGGGGCCCGTGGCGCGAGGGGACGCGGAGACGGTTGGACGTCATCTCCGCGCCCTCAGCGACCAGCCCGAGATGCTCGACGCGTACCGCGCGCTCACGCGAGCCGCGCTTCGGCTCGCGCGGGATGGCGGCACCGATGCCGCACTGCTCGGGGCGATCGGCGACCTGGTGGACGCCGCCGTCGGTTAGGATCCGAGAAGGCAACGGGTAAGGTCGTCGAGCGTCCGTTTCACCTCCTCGGCGCGCTCAACGTGCTCGGCGATCGGCCCCACGTCGACGAACGGGAAGACCGGCACGGGCAGGATGAATGGAATGAGCATGCCGCCCACGAACTCGCCGACCGCTTCGAAGTACGCGGCCCACTCGCGGATGCAGAGATCTCCCGTTGCGGCGCGGCTGCCCGATCCGGCGCCGGCGATGCGCATGGCGTGGGCAGTCGCGACGAGCGACTGAGCGGGGCGGCGCGGCGCCCCGCTGGGTCTCTGCGCGCCGGTGTGGCGGAGCGAGGTATCGGTGATGAGCGCGCCCGACGTGGGGCGCGGGGTGGACGCGGGAAGTGCGCTCGACGTGAGGAGCAGCAGGAGCGAGGCCGCGACGGCGATCGCGCGCCACGAGGAACGGGGCATGTTTCCCTCCGAGTGAGACGTTGCGGCGGCGACGGCTCGGGTAGCCGCGTTGGCCGTGTCGCGCAACGTGCGGAGGGTGTAGGGCCGGAGCGGGACCGAAAGCTGGCGCACCGTGCGAGAACGCGGCGGCGCGCGCCAGATGCACGCGGGGCCCCGCGCGATCGCGCGGGGCCCCGTGAGACGTGGAAGGCTCGATCCGATGACCGCTACGGACTGCCCTGATCGAACACGCGAACTCCTTTGGGCGGCGCGAACGTGAACGTACTCCGGCTGACCGCCCCGTTCACCGCGAGCTTCGAGATCGTGACGCGGCGTGTGACCCCGCTTCCGTCAGTCACCTCGAACTGGCGCACGAGCGCGTCCGCGTCATCCACCCACACCGTGGCCGTGGTGAACGGCAGCGAGCTGTCGCGCGCGGTGAGCTTGAGCGCGCGCGCCGGCCGGCCTGCGGCGGTCGCGCGGCCCGCATCGGCGATGTCGTAGCGTGTCCGCGGGGACTCGAGGAATTGCGCAGTCACATCGGGTACACCGGCGCCGCCTTTTCCTACGGGCATCCGGATCACCTGGCCAGGCGTGCTGCTCGGTAGGTAGACCCACAGATACTTTCCATCGGCCACGATCCGGTCATTGGCCGGCTGGGTGAAGCGCACCGACAGGTAGCCGGGCCGCTGCTGCGTCACGTCTCCCGCCGATGTGAACGTCCTGCCGAGTAGTGGATTGGTGATCGTCTGCGTGAAGCTCGCGCGAACGGTTTTCACCTTCGCGTAGGCGGCAATTGCGCGATCGAGCGTTGCGTTCGGCGCGGGCTGTGCCGCCGCCTGTGCTCGCGCGCTCGCGACCGCGATGACGGCAAACGCCGCCATGGTGAGCCCTCGCATGGATGACCTCGGGACGTTGCAGCGTGTTGTGGTGCCATCGCGCGCCGCGCCGGATTGGTGCAGCGCGCGTTACCCTGATCTACCCGATCCCCGCACGCGTAGTTCCGGACGCGCTTCCGGGCGCGGTCGCCGGCGCAAGCGCGCGGCCAATCGCCGATGCGATCGTGCGAAGCTCGCCCATCAGCTGCGCGAACTGCTCCGGATACAGCGACTGCCCACCATCGGAGCGGGCGCGCTCGGGGTTGGGATGCACTTCGACGAGAATACCGTCCGCGCCGGCCGCTACCGCCGCTCGTGCCATCGGGATGACCGTGTCGCGCAGTCCGGTACCGTGGCTCGGGTCGGCGATGATCGGAAGGTGCGACAGCCGGTGCACGGTCGGAACCGCCGTGAGATCGAGCATGTTGCGCGCGGCGGGGTCGAACGTGCGCACGCCGCGCTCGCACAGGATCACCTGCGCGTTCCCTTCCGCGAGAACGTACTCGGCGCTGAGCAGCAGGTCCGTGATCGTCGCCGCGAGGCCGCGCTTTAGCAGGACTGGCTTCCCGAGCCGGCCTACCGCTTTGAGCAGCGAGTAATTCTGCATGTTGCGCGCGCCGATCTGGATGCAGTCGCCCCACTCGGCCACCAACTCTGCGCCCTGTTCGTCCATCGCTTCCGTGACGATGGCAAGTCCCGTCTCCCGGCGCGCGAGCGCGAGCAGCTCGAGACCGCGCCGGCCGAGCCCCTGGAACGAATAGGGCGAGCTTCGCGGCTTGAACGCGCCGCCACGCAGGCACGAGGCGCCGGCGGCCCGGACCGCGCGCGCGGCGGCGAGGATCTGCTCCTCGCTCTCCACCGAGCACGGCCCACCGATCACGACGACGTCGCTCCCGCCGACCTCCACGCCGGGCGCGATGGTGACGACCGTGTTCTCAGGCCGCCATTCGCGCGAGACTTGCTTGTACGGCTGCGAGACGTGAATGACCTGCGCCACTCCGGGCAGAGCCTCGATGCGGGAGCTGTCCACCCGCCCATCGTTCCCGACCAGACCCACGGCCGTTCGTTGCGCACCGGGCATCGCCCGCGCTCCGTACCCCATCTCCTCGATCACGCGCACGACGCCGTGTACCTGCTCGTCGGTCGCACCGTGTCGCATCACGACCAGCATTACGTTTCCTCGATCTGGACCGCCCAACCGTCAGTGGCCACCACCGTTTGGCCGTCGAACGATTCGGCAACGATGCCCAGAATATCTACCTGCTCGACCGGCGGATAGAAGTGCGTGAGCGCGAGAAGGCGCGGCCGAGCGAGTGCGGCCAGACGGCCGCATTCTTCCGGCGTGAGGTGCGTCGGTATCCCCATCGAACCAGGGAGCGAACACTCCGCCAACAAGACGTCGCAACCGGCTGCCCACGAGCCGAGCGTCTCGTCGAAGCCGGTATCGCCCGTGTAGACGACGCGGGCGCCGCCACTTGTGATCGAATATGCGATGCTCTCGTCGGTGTGCGGAACCTTCCGCGTCTCCAACCGAACGCCGTCGCCGAGGTCCGCCCCGGTGCCGGCGGGAATCTCGCGCACCGACACCGGATAGCCCGGCTCGCGCATCCAGGCGCCAAATGCGCCGGCGAGGTGGTCGAGCAGCGCGACCGTACCCACCGGCCCGATAATCTCGAGTGGAGCGGCTCGTGGGGGCAGCGTCCCATAGCGCCAGGCCATCATGAGTAGCGGGATGTCACCGATGTGATCGGGGTGGAAGTGGGAGAGCGCGAGATGGGTGATGCCGGTCCAAGCGGCCCCGAGCGCCGCCATCCGGTGTGCGACTCCGTTTCCACAGTCGAGTAGAATCACGAGCGAGCCGGCCTCGACGAGCTGCCCGCTGCACACCCGGTGCGCCGACGGCGCCACAGTCCCTGTTCCGACCGTCGTCAGTCGCACTCAGCGACCCTGGAAGAGCACCTTCCGCGTCTGCACCGTGCCGCCGGCGTACATTTGTGCCAGATACACTCCGGCCGGCGCGACCCGCCCGTCAGCCGCGCTCCCGTCCCAGGAGAACCGTTCGTCGCAGCCCGTGTCCTGAGCGGAGGCAACCGCGCGTCCGTAGCGACCCGCGGGAAGCTGTCTACCGACGCTCTCGGACGGAATGAGCGTGCGGACGAGATGGCCGCGCAGATCGTATAGCTCCAGCCGGACATCGCCCGGGTCGCGCAGGTCGAACCAGAAGCAGGTCGTCTGCGCGCTCGTGGTGGGGAAGGGATTGGGAAAGTTCTGGTAGAGCACCGTGCGAGGGGGCTGCCCCTGATTGAGGATCACGAAGCTCGCCGCGCTCGCGACGCGGACGCTGTCGCTCGATCCTGCTCGTGCGGTGACCGCCCAGCGGTATGACGCGCTCGACTCCAGTTGAAACGCAGGCGTGAAGGTGGTATCGAGCAGACCGGGAACGCGGACGATGGGAAACCGGCTCCCACCTTCCAGCAGCTCGAATACGTAGACCCACGGACCAGGCGGCTGCGCGGTTGGCGCGCTCGACCACACGAACCGCACATGCGGCGATTCGAGCGTCACTCCACTCGGCGGATTCGGCGTGACGAGGCGCAGCCACCGGGCCACCGTGCGCGGCCCCGTCGTCTCCGAGAGGACCGTATCACCGGCGGCGGTGCGCGCCATTCCCCGCCAGTAGACGCGTGCCAGCTCCGGCAGCGGACGCCCGAGCGTGATAGTTGCGGCGTCGTGCGTGTCGCCGGCGACGCTCGTATCCGCGAGGAGCGAGCCGGCGACGAATTGCGGGTCGCGCGCGATCTGGAGGCGCAACGAGAGCGGATTCGCGGACACCGGAAACTCCTCCGCTGCCAGCACGAACGTCGGCGTCACGTTGTGTACGGTGTCGGGATCGAGCGGCCCTCGCAGCGTGAGCCGGGGCTGGGCCGAGGCCCGCCGAGCGTTGCCGGGATCGTCGGCCGCCGCGCGCTGCGGCCGTGACGACCCGGCGAGCGTGACCGCGAGCGTGACCGCGAGCGTGACCGCGAGCGCGACGCTCGAGGCGGCGAGAGTGGCCTGCCCGAGCGAACGGCCCAGCCTGGCCGCGCCGCGCGTCATGCGGTGGCCGCGACCGCTTCCGCGTCCTCCGCGCCGTCCGCCGCCGTGTCGCTCGCGCCCGCGCGCTGCCGCATGCGGACGCTCACCACCGAGGAGACTCCCGGCTCCTGCATCGTCACGCCGTACACCGCGTCGGCGGCTTCCGTCGTCGTCCTCGGATTATGCGTGATGACGATGAACTGCGTCCGCTCCTTGAACTGGTTCAGCATGCGGACGAAGCGCCCGACGTTCTGATCATCGAGCGGAGCGTCCACCTCGTCGAGCAGGCAGAAGGGGCTCGGCTTCGTGAGGAAGATGCCGAACAGCAGCGACAGTGCAACCAGCGCTCGCTCGCCGCTGGACAGCAGGTGTATGCGCTGAGTGCGCTTGCCGCGTGGCGACGCGTGGATCTCGATGTCGCAGTCGAGTGGCGCCTCGCCATTCTCGAGCCGGATGTCGCACTCGCCGCCGCCAAAGAGCGTCATGAAGATCTGCCGGAAGTTCTCACGCACCTGCGCGAAGGTCGCCAGAAAGAGCTCTCGCGCCGTCACGTCGATCTCGCGCACCGCCTGCAGCAACGAGTGCTTCGCGGACGCCAGATCGGCGCGCTGCCCGGAGAGGAAGTCGAGGCGCTTCATCTCCTCCTGATGCTCCTCGATCGCCAGCGGGTTGACCTGCCCCAACTCTTCGAGCTGCGTGCGCAATGTCGCGTGCTCCGTGCGTAACGCCGCGTCGTCTACCTGCACAGGCGTCAGAGCCGCGAGCATCTCATCGAGCGGACGCTTCCATTCCGCCTCGAGCCGCCCGCGGATCGCCGACCGCCGTCCGCTCAACTCTGTCAGGCGCAACTCGGCCTGGTGGAGCGCTTCGGCCAGACCGGCCGCGCGACGACGCGCCTCGTCGGTTGCGCGGTCGCACTCGGCAAGGTGGCGCTCGACGCCGCCTACCGCCCCCTCTGCGTCGGTGAGCCGGCCCTCGACGTCGCCGAGGGCATTCCGGCGCGCCTCGAGATCGAGCCGCCACGTCGCCATCCGCTGGGCCAGCGCACTGTCTGCACGCTCGATGTCGGTCAGCTCCGCGACGAGCGCGCGAAGCCGGGCGGTCGCCGTCGAGGCTTCACTCGCGAGACGACGCTCGCGGTCGGCGGCGACCTGGAGTCGCGCCTGGATCTGCGCGAGCTCGACCTGCCAGTGGGTGCGCGCATCGCGCGCCTCCTCCTGGCGCCGCTCCATATCGGCCAACCGCTCGCGGGCTGCTCGTGCGCCGTCCTCGAAGGCGCTGATCGAGTCCGCCAGCGTGCGCGTCTGCGCGTCGATCGTCGCGGCGCGCCGGCCCAACTCCTCCCGGCGCGCCGCGAGCCGCTCGGCGACCGCCGCCAGGTTGGCGACCTCACGCTCGCCTCGCTTGCAGCGCCGCTCGGCTTCCGTCGACTCGTCGTCTGCTCGACGCACCGCTCCCTGGGCGGCTGCCGCGGCCTCGGCGGCGGCCGTGGCTGCATGCTCCGCGGCGGCCAGCGCGAGGTGGGCGGCATCCGCATCCGCGGACGCGGCGCCGCGTGCTGCCTCGCTCCCGGCCAGCTCGGCCCGCAGCGCAGCGAGCTCCGCACGTCGACGCAGCGGGCCAGCTCCCGTGATGGAGCCAGGAAGCCACACCGCACCGCGCGCGTCGAGAAACGCGCTTCCCTCGTCGAGAGGGCTGACGTCAGCGAGCAGGGCACTCACCCAACCGCGCGCGAAGTCCGACGCATCCGCGAGGGCGGCGAATTCCTGGCCGGTCCTCTCGCGCAGCGGCTGCGCGTCGGCCGGAAGCACGAGCAGCGGGCCGGGGCTCACGCGCGCGTGCCAGCGCCGCACGGAGTCCGCCGCCGTCCGATCCCGAACGAGTACGGCGTGCAGTGTCGCACCCAGGAACCGCTCGAGCAGCACGGCCGACGCGGCACTCGACGTGATGAAATCGCTCAACGGTCCCAGGATCGCGCCGGCATCGAACTGTCCTCGATCCTTGAGCAGACGGGCCGCCGCGGGCGCGAGGCCAACGCGCTCGCGCTCGAGCGTCTCGAGCGCGCTCACCCGCCCCTCGAGCGAGGTGTGCGCCTCTTCGGCGCGAAATAGCTCGGCCCGGGCCGCTGCTTCGTGGTCGCGAGCGGCACCAGCGCCGGATTTCGCGGTCGCCGACGCATCGAGCGCCCTTGCGGCCGTGTCGCGTGCCTCGGCCGCCGTGCGGAGCGCCAGCGCGAGCGCGGCGCGCGCGAGCTCGAGCGCCTCCTCGACGGTCGCGCGCTCAGCCGCGAGCGCGTCGGATCGCTGTGTAACCTCGGCCGCCTCCCGGCCGGCGGCTTCTCGATCGAGCTCGAGGCGGCGCCCCTGGTCGCGCATCTCGCGCGCCCGGCGCTCGGCGAGCTCCGAGGCGGCGCGTGCCGCCCCGACCGCCGCCCGTGCTTCGTCCTCGGCCGCGACCCGCTCCGCCAACGACGCGCGCGCGGACTCCGCGTCGCCGTCGAGACGCACGCGCTCCCCCGCGGCATGCTCCCGGTCGTCGGCGAGCTGCGACTCGAGCTCCTCTCCCGCGCGTCGCTCCTCCTCGGCGCGTTCGCGGCGAGCGCTGGCGTTGCGCTGCCGCTCATCCGCCACGGCGACCTCGCCCTCCAGGCGCATGACGTCCTGACGCTGCGCGCCCGCGACCCGTGCCAGCTCTGCCCGCCGCCCTTCCGCGGCCGCTCGCGCCCCCTGCGCGTCCTCGCGCCGGCGCTCCGCCGCCCGCACCGCGTCGTCAGCATCCGGAGCATCGCGACGGAGCTCGGCGGTACGAGCTTCAAGGCGCGCGAGCTCGTCGCGCCACAGATCTATCTCGCGCGACGCCAGCGTCAGCTCCACGTGGAAGCGCCGTTCTGCGAGCTCCTCGTAGCGTTCCGCCCGCTTTCGCTGCCGTGCGAGCGAGCGCACCTGGCTCTGTACTTCGGCGATCAGGTCATCCAGCCGCGACAGGTCCACGCCCGTCTCCTCGAGGCGGCGCTCGGTGCTGCGGCGGCGGTCACGATAGACGCTGACGCCGGCCGCCTCCTCGAACAGCTCGCGACGCTCGTCCGGCCGGTCCGACAGGAGCGTGTCGATCATCCTCGATTCGATCACCACGCCCGAGTCTGCGCCAAGGCCGGTGCCCCGCACGAGATCCTGCACGTCGCGGAGCCGGCACGGCACGCGGTTGAGCAGGTACTCGCTCTCGCCTGACCGGGAGAGGCGGCGCGTGATGACGACCTCCTTGAACGCCACCGGAAGCTGACCATCCGAATTCTCGAAGTGGAGCGAGACCTCGGCGATGCTCACCGGCCGGCGTGCGGACGAGCCCTGGAAGATGACCTCCTCCATCTTCGCGCCGCGGAGCAGGCGTGCGCGCTGCTCCCCGAGCACCCAGCGCACGGCATCGGACACGTTCGACTTGCCACATCCGTTCGGGCCGACGATCGCGGTGACGCCTGGCTCGAATACGAGCCGCGCGTGATCGGCGAACGACTTGAAGCCCTGCACCTCCAGCGAAGTCAACCGCACTAGAACACGTTCCCCATTCGATAGGCCAGCACGGCGTTGATACCGGCCGTGCGCAACTTGGATAGAAAAGGCGCCGCCTGCCCGGGCGTCTCGAAGGCACCGGCATAAACTACCGTTGTACCATCCGCCGCGCGGAGCAGGAACGTCGCCACTCCGCTCGCTCGCAGTTCCTGCGCGAACGCGACCGGATCGCCTGCCACATCGCCGGGCGGGGTGAGGCGAACCGAGATCGGCGCGCGTATGACTTCGCCGCTCTGCGCCTCGAGCTCGGTGCGCGCCCTGAGTGCGCGAAGCAGGGAATCGGCCCGCGCCCGCGACGAGTAGGCACCAGCGGTCACGCGATACCACAGGGCGCTCTCGCGCCCGAGGAGTACGGGCGACAGGGTAGCCGCGGGGAGTGCGCCGACGTCGCCAGCCATCCGGAGGGCAGCGCTCGCGGAATCACCGAGGTTCGCGAGCACCACGACGTAGGCGGACGAACCGGCGGAATCCGCGACATTCGTTGGCGCGAGATCCGCGGGGTCCCCGGTGAGCGTGCCCGCGCCTGCTCCCGCGTCGGCCGGCGTCGAGGTGCTATCCGCTTGCGCGGCGGCCGCTGCCCCGGTCGCGCGCCCCCGCGACCAGACCCAGTAGACAGCAACCGCGAGCGCAAGCGCGACGACGGCGATCAGCGCCCACGTCACGAGCGGCGAGCGCACCCGAGCGTCTGCTCGCTCGATCGGTACGAGATCGTCCGCCGAGTCGCTGACAGCCGCCTTGCCAGCCGGGGCCTGCGTGCCGGCCGGTATCTCCGCGATCTCATCGGTGATGGTTGCCGCCGATCGTTCCACGTTCGCGGCCGAATCGGCGCCGGCTGGCGCCGTCACGCGGGCAAGGATTCGCTTCTCGTCGGCGACGTACGCGCTTCCGACCGTGACCGCACCGCCGGTCGCCGCGATGAGCGTGTCGAGCGCTTCGGGCGCCACCGTTCGAGGCGGCGCGACCACGAGGAGCAACGCGCCAGCCTCCTCGAAGCTCGCGGCGAGCCGGTGCCAGCGCTCGCTGCGAAGCATGGCATCGTGATCGAGCGGTCCAGCGCCGCTCGGGAGAATGTAGAGATTCTGCGCCGGATCGATCGGGTAGGCGATCTTGCTCAGCGACACGCCATACGTGAGCGCATCCACGATGCCGTGCTCGGCGTCCTCTGGCACCAGCGCCTGGAGCGTGGGCTCCTCGCCGATCAGATCGGCGATCGCGACGCGGCGCCGTCGGGCATGCGCGCGCCCGATGCCGAGCGCAACGAGCGCGCCGGCGGCAGCATCGTCGCTCACCACCACGGCCGAGCCCAGTCCGTCGAGCGCATCGGCGACACGTCGTCCCTCGGACTCCCAGGCGTCGGGCGCGAGGCTGGTCGTCATCGCGGCTCGCCCTGGAATACCCAGTACGTCTTGCCCGACGCGCGGCCCGCGCGCTCGGCATCCTCGCGCGTACGAAACGGCCCGGCGATCACGCGATAGATCGTCGCGCCGCCTTCCGCCGACCGGACGACCTGCGCCGCCGCGACAGCCGGCGTGGGCGATTCGCGGAATCCAGCGGCGAGGAGACGGGCCGAGCGCTCGTCACGCAGCGCGCCGAACTGAATCGAGTAGGCGAGCCCCGCCGGCGTGCGCCCGCTGCCGGCGCTCGCCGCGCGCGTGGCGCGTGCCGGGTCGGGCCGCGCGGTGTCTGCGACTACGACCGGGGTCGTATCCGCAGTGGCGATCTGCCCGGCGAACGGGTTTTCGGCGCTGGCCGCGGCGGAGTCGTCCGCTTCGCCGAGCGTGCGGCTCACGGGGGCGGGAGCATCCTGCGCCAGCGAACCGGGTCGGAAACCGTTCCAGGTGATGAAATACCAGACGTCGGCGCCGCCGCCGGCGAACCGCTCTCCGTCTCGCAACGTTTCAGCGTCGGCGAATACGACGTCCTTCGCGCGGAGCAGCGCGAGCGCGCCATCCGGCGCCACGGCCGGCAGATCTGCGCGCCACCCGGTCCGTACGGCGCCCAGGAGGCGATCCGTGCCCACCGCGAGGACCCAGGCTGAATCGCCGTGCGCAGGGTGCGCGAGCAGGTAGCGACCGTTCGGGTCCATGCGAAGCTCCGCCGCGCTGCCTGGCAGCTCGATGCGGGCGGACACCGCGTTGCGGTACCGGTCCACGACGACCACCTCGTTCGCCGAGTCGCTGGCGACGTACACCCGGTCGCCGCTCGGCGTTGTCGCGAGCGATCGCACCGGATGCTGGAGGCGGATGCTCGGTGCCGGCGCGAGGTCGCGACCGGCGATGCCGACGAGGCCGCTGTCCACGCTGAAGTAGACACGGTCGCCCGCCTGCGCGCGCACTGCGCGCACGGAGCGCGGCAGCGTCGCGGTGTTGTAGAGCCGAGTCTCCGGCGGCCGGAGCTGCCAGACCGTCGTTCGGTCGCCACTCTCGGCGACGACGAGCAGCGCACCGTCGGGTTGCGGCAACAGCGCCCGCGCGGGCGATGGCGGTTTGTAGCTCCAGCGTCCGCTGGGCGTGAGGCGGGTGATGGCGCCATCCGGCGCGAGACCAAAGACGGCGGACCCATCACTCGATGCGATCGCGGTCAGCTTCGGTTTCGGCTCGCGGAGTACGCCGCCGAGCCGCAGGTCGAGGCGCACAGGTACGCCCTTCGAGTCGAGCGCGAGGACCGACCCGGCACCGTCGTCGAACGCGAGTACCTGGTCAAGGGCCGGCATCGCAGCGGCGGACGTCCAGACGACCGAATCGAGGCCCGGGTAGGTGTACGCGCGAACGAGGCCACCCGTCCTCGGCAAGCGGAGGACGAGCTGGTCGGGACCGTGGGGGCTGGTGGCGCGACTGGTGGAGGGGGTATCGGCTGCGGAGGGGGTGCCGGACCGGTCGGACGAACCGCATGCCACCAGAACGAGCGCCAACGCGAGAGGCGTCGTTCGCACGCCCCTAACCTATGCCCGTGGGTTGGGGCTCACAAGAGAGTCTCGTGAGCCCCTGGCGCGGAATCCGGCATCCAGTACGAAGGCCGACACGGATGCTGCGGATGGAGCCGGAACACGACGGATCGCTCCGTGTGGCGCGAGAATCCCTAGCGCCGCGCCCCCAGAACATTCTGGTCGCCCCGGCACGAGGGCCTTGTGCGCCACGGGGAGCGATTCGTACTTATCCGAAGTTTCCGCAGCATCCGTATCGGCCTTCGTCCTTGCTGCCAGCCCCAGTCGCACGAATGGCGACCTTGGATGTGGGAGTGGCCCTTAGAAGCTCGGCCCCAGGGAGAAGCGCCAGAAGCCGTTCCGGCGGCTCGGTCCATCGAGCGGGATCGCGTAATCCCAGCGCAGGAGCGCGAAGTTGAACAGGTTGAGTCGCACGCCGAAGCCATAGCTCCGGAGAACGGAGCGCTGCGAGTTCGGGTCTTCGTTGTTGTTCCCAGGGCGCCGAAACGTCACGCTCTGGCCACTGAACCACGCGACGCCCGCGTCGTAGAACGCCAACCCCTCGATCGGCGGAAGCGAGATCGGGAGTATCCCCAGGTCGGCGCGACGGATGATCGGAAACCGGAGCTCCGCGTTCGCCAGCGCGATCTTGCTACCGAAGAGCGGCGAGCAGCGATATCCGTTCGTAATGGTGCCCTGACCACCCTGGCACTGCCCCGGGGCCAGGCGGTATGACTCGCGATCATAACCGCGGATGATCTCCGGGTAGCCCAGATACTTCGGCAGGCTGTCCGCGTCGCGTCCGACCGTGTAACTGGTCATCACGCGCGTCGCGACCGTCAGGAAGTTGAAGAGGATCGGATCGTAGCGGCGGTAGTCCGCGAGGTACTCGATCCACCGGTACGTGCCGATTGTCGGCTCGGCCTGGAAGCGGAACCGCCGGCCCATGATCGGCGCCGTGTAGCCCCAGAGCACGTTGTCCGAGACGTACGCCGCGTACGGCTGCGCGTAGTTGATGCTCCGGCCGTTGACGATGTCCGTTACCCGGGCCGCGGTGCGCGGGTAGCCCGTGACCGGATCGTAACCCTGCTCCACCACGATGTCCGCGCGGTCGAGATTCGTCGCGCGGGCGCCGAACTCGGCGCGGGTGAATCGGTTGAGTGGGTAGATGCCAATTGCGAACGCCTGACGCTGGATGAAGCGGGTGTACACTTCCCGCTGCACCACCAGGCCGCTCGGGTCCTGGCCCTGCGAGTAGCCTTGCGCGAAGAAATACGGTTCCTGATAGAGTCCTGTCGTGTACTGGAGCCGGCGCGACATGTTCGTGTAGGCGGCGAACGCGCGGGCCTCGCTGATGCGCCCGTTGACCTCGCCGGAGAACGCCAGCGAGTTGTTGCCGAGCAGATCGCTCAGGATGATGGTCGTCCCGCCGAACACGCCGCGGCCGTAGTTGTCGCGCGCGTAACCGATCGTCGGGCGCGCGACGTAGTCAGGCGAGAAACGAATCTTGTAGTTGTACTTCTTGAACCGTTGCGTGTCCGGGAGCGCCAGCGCGGCGCTGTCGAGCAGCGCGGCGACCGTGACCGGCCCGCGCGCGCTCCGCTCTCCCGGCTGCGGTGCGGACGCGGACGGGCGGAACCCATCCGGTGTGCGGTAGAGCGACGAGCGGAAGCGCGCGAGTGTGTCCAGATCGAGCACCGCGGACGTGTTCGCTGCGGCCACCGAGGCAACCACTGTACTCTCGGCGGGCTGCGCGCGCTGCGCGACGATCGCCGGCGGCGTTTCGCGGTACGGTGCCCGCTTCAACAGGCGCGGATTGTCGATCGCCCAGATCGTGTAGTCGCCGTTCTCGAAGTAGGTGAACGCGAGCCGGTCCGCCTGTCGCGCCCAGGTGATCACCGGGCTGTACTCCGTGATCGCCGTGATCCCACCGACCACGTTCGTGAGCTGGTAATGATTGCGGTCGCCCACGTCGTACAGGAACAGGTTCTGGATCCCGGTACGGGTCGAGACGTAGGCGATCGACTTCCCGTCGGGTGCCCACTGCGGATTGATGTTGTGCGCGGTCTGACCCGGCAGTACCTCGACGCGGTTGTCGTCGAGATGGTACAGAGCGACGCGCCAGTCGCTGTAGGTGAGCCGGTCAAAGTCCGTCTGGGAGCCGCGGTCGCTCGCGAACGCGATCGACTTGCCATCAGGTGACCAGGTGGGCTGCAGGTCGCCGAACTTGTCGTTCGTGAGGCGCCGCAGATTCTTGCCATTGACACCGACGACGTACAGGTCGGTGATGCCGCCGGAATTCCCCGAGAAGACAATCTGTGAGCCGTCGGGCGACCAGGCTGGGTTCGTCACCCCCTCGAGGGGAAGGTCGATCCGCGAGCGGCGGTTGTTGTGCTCCACGTCGAGGACGTAGAGCACGTCCTTGCCCTTCCGCTGGCCGACGAACGCGAGCCGCTTGCCGGTCGGCGAGAAGGAGCTCTGCGAGTAGATGATCCGCAGCTCCTCCACGTCCGGGTTGAGCGTGCTCTTGACGAGCCGCTTGACGCGCTTACCCGTGCGCGCGTCGGCGAGATAGAGGTCGATGAACACCTCGCCGCGGAGCGCCCGCCCGTTCGAGAGGAAGGCAATCTGCTTGCCGTCGGGGGAGAGCGCCGGCGCCAGGAAGATCTGCCCGCCGCTACGGCGCTCGGAGAGAAGGGGCGTCGAGAACTTCCGTGCGCGGTCGAGTTGCGCGACCTGGGGCAGGTGCTGCGTCTGCATTGCCTCGCGCCATTCGTCGCTCAGATCCTCCAGCGATTTGCCCAGCTCGCGCTTGAACGCGCGCTCGACGCCGACGTTCGGCGCCGCCTGCATGATCGAACCGATGACGTCGTCGCCCCAGCGCTGGCCGATGTACGCCCACAGCGACTCGCCGTAGCGATACGGGAAGAAGACGTCCGGGCGTTCCGTCATCTGCTCGATCGTCGGCAGATTACCGTTGAGCGCCGCGTCGCGAAGCCAGGTCGCAGTGTGCGGGTGCACCGGGCCGATCGAGAGGTACTCCGCCATGCCCTCCGCGAACCACAGCGGGAGCGGCGATTGCGCCATCGTCTGGAGCCCGCCGCCGGCCTTCCCGCGCGCGTAGATGTCGTACTGGAACTCGTGCACCATCTCGTGCGTCAGGACCTGGTCGAAGCTCCCGTAGTCGCCCGTGAACGGCATGAGGATCCGGTGGCGCAGCGACTCGGTCACTCCGCCGACGCCCTCGCCGAGGTCGCCCGTCACGTTGTTCTGGGCGAAGTCGGTCCGCGACGCGAACAGGATCACGGGCTTCTTCTCGCGGAACTCATGCTGGAAGATCCGGGACAGCCGGCCGTGCGCACGCTCCGCCATGCGCGCGGCGTCGCGTGCGGCCGTCTCTTCCTCGGGATAGTAGTGCACCAGGAAGTGTTCGGTCTCGATGACCTTCCACTTGAAGTTGTCGTACTGAACCTGGTTCTTCCCGAAGTACTGTTGCGCCTGCAATGGCGCCGCCACGAGGGCGGCGACTGCGGCCATGCGCGTCCAGGTGTTTTTCACGAGCCGGCTCCTTCTCCATCGAGCGGGACGACCACGGCGTCGCTCCACAGGCGCTCCAACTGGTAGAACTCGCGCAGCACCGGGTGGAAGACGTGAACCACGAAATCGAAATAATCGAGCAACACCCAGCGGCCGCCTGGTAGCCCTTCCGCGTGGTGCACCGCCCGACCCTCCTTCTTCATCTCCGTCATCACGTGCTCCGCGATCGCGCGCACGTGGGTGTCGGAGGTTCCGCTCGCGATCAGGAAGTAGTCCGTCGCGCTCGAGATCTTGCTCAAGTCCAGGATCACGACGTCCGCCGCCTTGCGGTCGGCGCACAGTACCGCGGCGCGCTGCACGTGCGCCGCCGCGGGGAGTGTAACGAGTTCGGCCATTCGGGTCGGGTTGTCGGTCTGCCTGCCATGCCGGAACGTGCTGAGACTGCGGGCCGGACGAAAAGTTCCCCGGCCCGTTCCGCAGCCCCATCTGGCTAATAACACGGGCGCACGGCGCATGCCAGGCTGATTCCTCGTAGGCGCTGCACTTTCAGACCCCCCGCCGTACGGACCAGCCGCGCTCGGCGTGCGTCGCCGCACAGCGCTGCCGCGCACCCCCCTCGCCACCAGACCCCCTCCTAACGCATGCGGGGCGGGCGCCGATCCCGCCGGCACCCGCCCCTCCTATGACACGCCTATCGTCTCCTACCCCTACAGGAGCCTCCCAGGAGGCGCTACTGCTTGATGACCCACACGCGGATCTCGGGCTTCACCTCGGCGTGCAGGCGAATCGGCACCTTGTACACGCCAAGCGCCTTGATCGGATCGTGGAGGTCGATCTGGCGCTTCTCGATCTCGAAGCCCTGCGAGTGAAGCTGCGCCGCAATGTCGGCCGCCGTCACCGACCCGAAGAGCCGCTCCTCGTCCCCGACGCGTGCCGAGAAGGTGAGCGAGACCTGTTCGAGCCGCGCCGCGATCTGTTTCGCCGCAGTGATGCGCTCGTTCTCGGCCGACTCGAGGCGTTGCTTCTCCTGCGAGATCCGCTTCCTGTTCCCCTCGGTGGCGAGGAAGGCGAGCCCGCGCGGGAGGAGGTAGTTCCGGCCGTATCCTGCCTTCACATCCACGATGTCCCCGGGCTTGCCGAGATTGTCAACCGCCTGGCGAAGTATGACTTCCATGAGAGTACTCCCGACGCGTATCGTCCGGTGTAAGGTGAATGGTATGCGAGCGTGCCCGCGCGCGCTCCGTTACGGTGCGGGGCGGGGGCGCCGCCTCCAGTCGAGCCAGGTGTCCGCCAGCCCGAGCCCGAGTGCCGATGGCATGACGAGTGGCCAGAACAGCACGACGCCGAGGATCGCCAGCGTGCTCGCCATTCGGCCGCCCCGAACCCGGCTGATCAGCCAAGCTACGACGCCGAAGCCCCGCAACGCGTAGAGGCTCCCGAAGAAGAGCAGCAGATTCCCACCAGCCGCGTGCAAGCTCGCCAGGTTCGGCAGGAGCACGATCACGAGCCCAGCCACGAAGCCCCAGATGAGCTGGTCGTTGAACCGGAACTCGCGCAGGGGCCCGAGTGGCGGCCCCAGCCGTGAGCGACTGAGTCGGTGATAGAGCGCCCACGCGAGCGCGAATGCCGCCAGCGACTCGAGGCCCAGGAGAGCCGGGTACAGCGGTGTCGCGATCCGCGACATCTGCGACATCTGCTGAACGCTCTGCTCGAAGAACTCGCGCAGCGCTGGCGTCACGCCCTCCGAGCCCCCGGTGCGAGCTGCCTGAAGCTGCGCCTGTACGGCGGCCGTGTACGCCGTTCCCCGGCGTGAGAACTCTTCGGCAAATACTCGCTCCGCCTGTTCTGGACGCCGACCCGCGACCGTCATCACGACCAGCGCGAGTATCAGCGCGAGCCCCGTGGCGGAAAGCGCCCGGCTGAAGAGACGCTGGGTCGGCGAGACCAGGGAGATGACGCCGAACGCTCCGGCGACGAGCAGGGTCCAGCATCGCGCGAGGTCGTTGTACGACGCTGGCGCGGACGGGGCAATGGGCCGCGTCAGCCCCCATGCGGCGAGGCCGAGCCAGAGGATCGCGAGCGTGACGCGACCGCCCATGCACCACCCGACGACGAAGCACACCGCGAGCGCCGGAACGAGCAGCGCGATCGTCTCGGAGATGGGCAAGAGCCCCCGCAGCGCCGAGAGCACCGGCAAGGGCAACAACAGGAACGCCGCGAGAGCGAGGAGCAAGCCCTTCCACCCACGCTCCCGCGGCGCCGGCGCCTGGCCGTCCTCCATCCGTCAGCCCGGCTGCCCCTTGATGTAGGGGATGAGGGCCAGGTAACGGGCGCGCTTCACCGCCGTGGACAGCTGGCGTTGGTGACGGGCGCAGACGCCGCTCAGCCGGCTCGGGAGAATTTTCCCCGTGTCGGTGATGAAGCGGCCGAGCGATCGATCGTCCTTGTAGTCGATGAAGCGGACGCGCGTCTCGCAGAATGGACAGGTCTTTTGCGGGCGGCGCATCTCAATCCTCCTCGTCGTCGTCGCTGTTGCGTGCGGCGGCGGCGGCCATCTCTTCCGGCGTCATCGGCGGCGCGCCGACTTCGTTCTCGTAGAGCGTGACGAGGTACCGGACCATGCCCTCATCGAGCTTGAGGGCGCGTTCGTACTCCGGGAGCACGCCTGCTTCCGCGGCGAATCGCGCCACCACGTAATAGCCGTTTTCCCGCGTGCCGATCGGGTAGGCGAGCTGCCGCCGTCCCCAATGATTCAGCTGCATGTCGCCTTCCGGAACACCGAGCAACGAGCCGTAGCGGCCGAGGCGTTCCTGGATGGCGGGGTCTTCGAGCGTCGAGTCGAAGATGTAGATGACTTCGTACTGTCGAGCCATGTGTCGGCAATCCTCCCTGTGGTCGTATGCCGCCCCCCGCGATTGCCACGCGGGAGGAGGGGTTCCAATTGTTGTGTGGAGCCTGCAAGTATACCCGCGCCAACGGGTTCAAGGCAACGGGGCTGGCAGGGCGACCCGCCACGCCGCTCCTCGCGCGCCGGGGGCGTCCGCGCCTCGACGCCGGTCGTCAGACGTTGAAGCGGAAGAGCATCACGTCTCCGTCCTGCACGACGTACTCCTTCCCTTCGGAACGCACGGTTCCGCGGTCGCGCGCTCCCTTCCACCCGTCGCTCGCGAGGAACTCGTCGTACCCTACCGTTTCCGCCCTGATGAAGCCGCGCTCGAAGTCGGTATGGATTACGGCGGCGGCCTTCGGCGCCGTATCGCCATCGTGGATCGTCCACGCGCGCACTTCCTGCTCACCCGCGGTGAAGTACGTGCGGAGGCCAAGCAGCGCGTAGCCGGCTCGGATCAGCCGGTCGAGCCCCGCCGACTCGAGACCGAGCGATGCGAGGAAATCGGCCCGGTCCTCCGGCGGCAGCTCCGCCAGTTCCGACTCGATCTTGGCTGAGAAAGAGACGATGCCGGCCAGCTCGCCGCTCCCGCGCACGGCCTCGCGCAGCGCGCGAATGTGCGGGCCTTCGTCGCCGGTGAGCTCCGCATCGGTCACGTTCGCGGCGTAGAGCACTGGCTTCGCCGTGAGCAGCGTGAGCGGGGCGATCAGCGCGCGCTCGTCCGGTGTCAGGCCCGCCTCCCAGAGCCCCTTACCCTCGGCGAGTGCGGCGTGCGCCAGCTCGAGGGCTGGCAATTCGGCGAGCGACTCCTTCTCGCCGCTTTTCGCCGCTCGTCGCGCGCGGTCGAGCCGCTTCTCCACCGTCGCGAGGTCCGCCAGCGCAAGCTCGAACTCGATCACCTCGCGGTCGCGCACCGGGTTCACCGAGCCCATCACGTGGAGCACATCCGGGTCGTCGAAGCAGCGGACCACGTGGACGATCGCATCCGTCTCGCGGATGTTGGCGAGGAACTTGTTGCCCAATCCTTCCCCGGACGCGGCGCCCTTGACGAGCCCCGCGATGTCCACGAACTGCACGACGGCCGGCACCGTCCGCTTGGGTTGCACGATGTCCGCGAGCGGGCCGAGCCGCGGGTCGGGTACTTCGACGTTCCCGATGTTCGGCTCGACCGTGCAGAACGGGTAGTTCGCCGCGTCCGCGCCCGCGGCCGTGAGCGCGTTGAAGAGCGTGGATTTGCCGACGTTCGGGAGGCCGACGATACCGAGCTTGAGCATGGTTCCGGTGTTGCCTGATACGGGTACAGGTACGCGTAGGGGAGCGCTGCGCCGCGTCCTGGAGACGTCAGCTCGCGGGCTCGCGGTTGTGCAGGTTCATCGCGCTGTCGATGCCGTCGCGGGCCCACTGTTCGAGCGCGTCGGTGAAGCGGGGCATGAGCTCGGACACCGTCGCGCGCTCCTGTTTGCCGAAGGCGGAGAGCACGAAGTCAGCCAGATCGCCGACCCGCCGGTCTGGCTCCGCCGGATGGACGCCGATCCGTAGCCGCGCATAGTCGCGAGAGCCGAGTGCGCCCTCGATGCTGCGAAGGCCGTTGTGGCCGCCATGGCTCCCCCGCGCGCGAAGCCGGTAGCGCCCGATGGGGAGCGCGACATCGTCCACCACCACCATGAGGTCGGTGGCCGCGGACCACCCGGTGCGCCGAAGGTACGGACGCAGCACGGCGCCGCTGAGGTTCATGTACGTCAGGGGCTTGACGAGCCGGATCGCGAGCGGCCCAATCTTGCCCGCGGCGACGGCCGCCTCGCCGTCGCGGCGCCAGCCATCGAGATGCCAAACGTCGGCCAGGTGGTCCACGACCCACCAGCCGACGTTGTGGCGCGTGCTCTCGTACTCGCGCCCCGGATTTCCGAGGCCCACGATGACCTTCACCAGCGCCGCACCGACTACAGTACCGACTACTTGGCGGGCTCGTCCTCGTCCTCGCCCTTCGCCTTCCGGATGAGCTCGGGCTCGGCAGAACCCTCGGCCGCTTCGGCGACCACGACGGGAGCCTCCTCTTCGGCACGCGGTGGCGACACAACGCAGACCGTCGCGTCCGCGTCGTCGAGCACCCGCACACCAGGCGGAAGGGTGAGGTCACGGACATGGAGCGAATCGTTGAGCCCCAGGTTGGTGACGTCGAGCTCCAGGTGGTTCGGCATGTTCACCGGGTCCACCTCGACCGTCACGTCGCGCAGCACCTGATCGAGCACGCCGCCATCGAGCCGGACACCTGTCGCCGTACCGGTCAGCACGATCGGCACGTCCACCTCCACCAGCTCGCCGGCGACGAGCTCCTGGAAATCCACGTGGAGAATATGGCGCTTGAACGGGTGGCGCTGGATCTCGCGGATGAGCGTGCGGGCGCTCCCCCCCTCGAGCGCGAGCTCGACGACCGTCGTCTCGGGGGAGATCCGGTCGAGCAGGCGCTCGAGCTCGCGCGTGTCGAGGGCGAGCGACTGGGGCTCGCGGTGGTGTCCGTAGATCACGGCCGGCACCCGGCGCGCCGCGCGGAGCTTGCGCGCGGCACCCTTGCCGACTTCGGATCGTGCGGTCGCGGAGAGATTTACGGTGGCCATGAAAATTCAGTCTCCAGAGTCGACTATTCGAACAACGAACTGACCGATTGGTCGTCGTGCGTGTATCGCACCGCCTTCGCCAACAGCTCTCCGACGGACAGCACCCTGAGCTGCGGGAACCTGTGCTCCGGCGGGATCGGCACCGTGTCCGTCACCGTCACCTCGGCGATCGGCGCCTGCGCGAGGCGCTCTGCCGCCGGCCCCGAGAGGAGCGGATGGGACGCGCAGACGTAGATGTCCTGTGCACCCATCTCCTTCAGCACCCGCGCCGCCGCGGTGACCGTCCCCGCGGTGTCGATCATGTCATCAGGGATCAGGCAGTCGCGCCCGTCCACCGATCCAACCACGTTCAGCACTTCGGCGACGTTCGCGACCGGACGACGCTTGTCGATGATCGCCAGCGAGCCGTTCAGCCGCTTCGCGAATCCGCGCGCCATCTTTGCCGACCCCACGTCCGGCGCGACCACGGCGAGGTCGCGCAACTGCTTCCGCCGGTAGTGCGCCACGAACACGGGCGCCGCGTACAGGTGATCAACCGGAATATCGAAGAACCCCTGCAACTGGTGCTGGTGGAAATCGATGCCCAGTACCCGGTCAGCACCCGCCGTGGTGATCATGTTCGCCAGCAACTTCGCCCCGATCGCCACGCGCGGCTGGTCCTTCCGGTCCTGCCGCGAGTAGCCGTAGTACGGCATGACGCACGTGATGCGCGCAGCCGACGCCCGGCGCGCCGCATCGATCAGGAGCAGAAGCTCCATCACGTTGTCGGCCGGCGGATTCGTCGGCTGCACGATGAAGATGTCGTGCCCGCGCACGTTCTCGTCGATGCGGACGAAGATCTCACCGTCGGCGAAGCGTGAGACCGTGCACCGGCACAGCTCCACGCCGAGACACCGCGCGATCTCCTCGGACAGCGGCCGGTTCGCCGTCCCCGAGAGGAGCTTGAACCCGCGGCGCGGCACGGACAGTTGGTCCATTACGACAGCCTTGTAACGTAGTTGGCCCTGCGGACTTAGGCAACGGGACGCGAAGCAGGGCCGCACCGAGCGAATGCACGGATCGGCGCGCCGCTGTCCTCGCGAGGCACACGTGCAGCAGAGCGTCGCTTCGGCGTGAGCACCTTGTGGCCGCCTCGAACGATTGCCCCCGGTGGATTCGAACCACCATTCGCGGATCCAAAGTCCGCTGTCCTGCCGTTGGACGAGGGGGCACTGACGACTCGCGGAAGCTACTCCGTCAGCTCTACATCCTCAACTCGGCGCGCCGTGCGCGTTCGGATCGCGCACACGTCTGGCCCGCCCGTCATCAGCGCGACAGCAAAGTCGTCGGGCTCGTCCTCGAAAACGCCGAAGACCGTCGAGCCGGAGCCCGAGAGCCGCGCGATGGACGCGCCGGCGTGGTTCAGCGTCGCGACGAGCGCGGTGATCTGCGGGTGCCGCTCGGCGACGACAGGCTCGAAGTCGTTCGCGGCGACCTGCGCGATCCGGTCCCAGGACGCGAGATCCGTGAACTCGACCGCGGCCGCCTCCGACCGGGAATCCGCGCGTGCCGTGCTGACCCAGGCGTAGGCGTCGGCTGTCGACACGCCGAACGGGGGTACGAGCAGCACCACGTCGCGGCGCGGGAGCGCCGGCAGCGAAAGGAAGCGGTCCCCATGCCCCCAGGCCAGCGCCAGGCATGCGTTGCTCGCGAGGAACGGGATGTCGGCGCCGAGGCGTGCCCCGATCGAGAGGAGCTGGCGAGCGGGAAGGGGTTGCGGGTTGAGCGCGTTCAGCGCCCGGAGTACCGCGCCAGCATCGGCGCTTCCGCCCCCCAGGCCGCCTCCCACGGGGATCCGCTTGTCGATCTCGACCGCGAATCCAGGTGGCCATCCGGCCGTGTCGCCGTAGGCGGTGGCGGCCAGGTACGCGAGGTTACGCTCCGCCGGACCGGCATCGGCGCCGCGGCAGTCGAGCGCTCGCCCGGATCTGGCCGTGCGAACCACGACGTCGTCGCCCAGCTCGAGGCGGGCGAACAGCGTTTCGATCGAGTGGTAGCCAGACGCCTCGCGCGCCAGAATGCGGAGCGCGAGGTTGACCTTCGCCTGCGCGACGACCCGCGCGGCGCGCGAGCTCAGACCGTTGCGTCCCCGGAGATGCCCGGCTCAGGCGCCACGCGTGGCGAGGGCGCGTGCTCGGGCGCCGCGGGCCGCGAAGGATCGCGCCCCGGCTCGCCACGTGGAGGTTCGCCGCCTCCGCGCTGGGCGTCACCAAGCTCACGGAAGTTGAGCCCCAGCCGCGCGAAGTAGTAGCCGCCGATCAGCGTGATCGGGACTAACGTGAGCAGGTGAAATCCGATCGCCCAGCTCACCGCCAGGGTCGGGTCCACGCCGTAGACCGCAAGCGCCGTCTTGCTCGCCGCCTCGAAGATGCCGAAGAACCCGGGTGCCGACGGGACCGCCACCCCGATCGCTACCACGCCTTGCAGGAAGAACGCGGCCTGAACCGGCACGGCGATGCCGACGGCCTTGAACGCAATCACGTACCCCAGCCCGTTGAGCAGCCAGTGCGCGAGGGTCCACAGCATGACCGAGAAGAAGCGCCCCGGGTGGCGCAGTACCCCGAGCCCCGACGCGAAGGCCAGCAGGGCGTCGCGCCCCCGTGCCTCGAGACCGGGCCCGGCGGGCCGCCCCATCTTCCGGTAGAGCGTTTCGACCCCGGGATCCACGCGCCGAGCGAACGCTTCGTACAAGCCAATGACGCGCTCGGGCAGGAAGACCACCAGATAGAGCGCGGCCAGGAAGAGAAGCGCCACTCCCGTCGCGAAGGTGAGTACCTTCGCGATGGGCTGCCCGGCGATGTGCGTGCCGGCCGGGAAGCTCGGGCTCAGGATCGCCCCAAGCATGAGCAGGAGGACGACGAACGCATCAAAGACGCGGTCGATCGCGAGGGTGGCGAACGCCGCGGCGAAGCCGATACTGCGATGCTCGCGCGTGAGCGCGTAGGCGCGCGCCAGCTCCCCCGCTCGCGCCGGCACGACGTTGTTCACCATCATGCCGATCGCCGTGGAGCGCCAGAGCGCGCCGAAAGGGACATGGGGGTCGATCGGCGAGAGAATCGTCCGCCACCGCCGCGCACGGAGGGGAAAGATGAGCGTCGCGCAGAGGGTTGCGGCCAGGAAGTACGCGATGTTCGACGCGCGGAGGACCGCCCACACGGCATGCAGCTCCACATCCCGGAGCGTCCAGACGAGCAGCGCGACACTCAGGCCGATCCCGACGGCGCTCCGCCAACTCCATCGCATGATCTACTCGCTCCCGCCGGCCAGGTCGAGCAGCTCGTACAGCTCGTTCAGCACGAGCGGGTCTGGCGGACCGCCGTTCTGACGGAGCTCTTCACGCAGCTCGATCGCGCGCGCGATCGCGCCCCTCCCTGAGTAGAGGAGGCGCGCGATCGGAACGACATCGTCGAAGGGGAGCGCGACGGGAGCCGCGAGCGGCTGCGCGTCGAGGAGGTCGATGCGGGCGATCCCATCCTGCAGGAAGGCGCGCAGCTGGTCACCCGTGGGCGTCGACGGACGCCTGCGCGGCGCGCGCGGATTGATCGAGGCGAGGCGGGGAGGCGTCCGTTCACGCTCCGCCGGCGAGTCATCGGAGCGCCCGACAGCGCGGCCTCGCACAGCGAGGATGTGCGGCCCCTCGTCGTCGAAGAAGAGTTCCGCGATCGGCACCGCGTCGCGCGCCGGCGCGCGCGCGTCCCGTCCGAGAGCGCTAGCGCCGAGACCGCTGGCGTCGGCGCTGCTCGGTTCCGCGTCTGTGTACGGCGTGCGCGAATCGGGAGAGAGCCCCAAAAGTGTCCTATGCTGTGCGTCCATACCCATTCCCCGGCCGGATCTTACCCGGTCGGCGCGGGGCGGTCAACGCGGCGGCACACGCGCCGCATCCATTGCGGCGCGCATCTCACGCACAGCGCCGGCGAGGCCAATGAACAGCGCGCGACTGACGATGGAATGTCCGATGTTCAGCTCTTCCACCATATCCATCGCGGCGATCGCCCCGACGTTCGCTACGGTGAGTCCATGGCCCGCGTGGACCGCGAGCCCGAGCTCGCGCCCGCGCGCGGCCGCCGAGGCGATGGCTGTCGTTCGCCGCGCGTCGCCTGGTGAGCGGGCGTAGCCTCCTGTGTGCAGCTCGATCGCGTCGGCGCCGGCACCGTGCGATGCCGAAACGGCGCCGTGGTCCGGATCGATGAACAGGCTCGTCCGGATCCCAGCCGCCCGCAGCCGTCGCAGTCCATCCTCGAGCGCGCGCGGGTCGCGCGCGACATCGAGGCCTCCCTCTGTCGTCACCTCCTCACGCCGCTCCGGCACCAGCGTCACCTGCAATGGGCGCAGTCGCTCGGCGATGCCCAGCATCTCGGGCGTGAGCGCCATCTCGAGATTGAGCACCGTCTGGACGCGTCGTGACAGTTCGAGCACATCGCCGTCCTGTATGTGACGACGGTCCTCACGCAGGTGGACCGTGATGCCGTCGGCGCCCGCCTCCTCGCAGAGGAGCGCCGCGGCGACCGGGTCGGGCTCCTCACCGCGGCGCGCCTGCCGCAGCGTCGCCACGTGATCCACGTTGATGTACAATCGCTGCCGGGTTGATCGCATTCGGCACTCTCGTTAGGTTCGCACGCAATCTTGCCAGGAGTGTGGACGTGAAGCGGCTCTCTCTCATCCTCGCGTTGGCTGCCGCGGCGTGCACCTCCTCGCGCCGCCAGGAGCCCGACTCTGGAGCCCGGCCCGCCACGGGTCGCCCCGCTGCCTCCGCCGTTCCGGGCGCGCCATCCCCGCGTCAGGCGGTCGAGGAGTTCCTCGCGGCTGTCCGCACGCAGGACATCCAGACGATGGTGATCAAGTGGGGCTTCGAGAAGGGGCCCGCGCGCGATGGCGACAAGAAGGACCAGCTCGAGAAGAGCGCGCTCATCATGCAGTGCTACCTCTCCCACGAGAGCTATCGCGTCCTGAACGATTCTCCGGGCGAGGGGGGCCGGCGCATCTTCCGCGTGGAGTTGACGAACGGTCCGGCGACACGCGCCACCAACTTCGTCACGGTCCAGGGGCCGCAATCCCGCTGGTACCTCGAGAGCGCCGATCTCAACCCGGTGAAGGACCTTTGCCGGACGCCCCCCTCGCCCTGACGCCCGCCCCCGGAAACCGCGCGTCACGCTCGCGGGTTAGTCTTCTGTGAGTTCTATTAGAATGCCGCCGGTCGCCGATGGGTGGAGGAACGCGATGCGTTTCCCTTCGGCGCCGGTGCGCGGCGTGTCGTCGATGAGGCGAACTCCGGCGGCGCGGCATCGCTCGAGGGACGCGTCGAGGTCGTCCACAGTGAGACAGATGTGGTGGATGCCTGGCCCTCGAGCACGGAGGAACTTGTCGATCGGTGAGTCCGGCGCCTGTGGCTCGAGCAGCTCGATCAGAGCGTCACCGGCTGCGACGGCCGCGATCCGGGCTCCGTCGGCATCATCGAGCGCTACCTCGGGCATGCCGAGGATGTCGCGGTAGAACGGGACGGTATCGTGGAGGGCGCGCACGGCGATCCCAATGTGCGCGATACGCGTTCCGCGCGGGCGGTCGGGTGGCATAGGAATCGCTCTCCTGTAGTCTGGCGAAGGCGGAAAATTAACGAAGGTCTGGGGCCTACGGGCCCCGAATGTGGAGGATAGAGCAATGTCGAACGCGATTGCGGTAAGCGATGCAAACTTCGAGGCGGAGATCGAGAAGCACGACGGTCTCGCCGTCGTGGACTTCTGGGCCGCGTGGTGCGGGCCGTGCCGGATGATCGCGCCATTCGTGGATCAGCTTGCGATCGAGTACGCCGGGAAGGCCAAGGTGGCGAAGCTCGACGTGGACACGAATCAGGCGACATCCACCAAGTACAACGTCCGCTCGATACCTGCCGTACTCTTCTTCAAGGGTGGGAAGTTGGTGGACCAGGTCATCGGCGCGGTGCCGAAGTCGCAGCTCGAGTCGAAGTTCAAGCAGCACGCGGCGTGATCTCGCCGCGCGCGAGCGCGGCGTGCTAACGGACTGGCAGGGGGATCGCTCGAATCCCCCTGCTTTTTTGTCCCTGTCGGCGACCGGGAGCGGGGCTCTCCGGACGGGAGCGACCGATGGCGAGCAACGAGGCAGGGCGCCTCTTCATCGTGAGCACGCCCATCGGTAACTTGGGGGACATCTCGTTCCGGGCGGTGGAAACACTGCGGGCGGTCGCAACGGTGCTCGCCGAGGACACCCGGCACACGCGGCACCTTCTGGATCGGTACGATATCCCGACGCCGCTCGAGGCGTATCACGAGCACAATGAAGCGAAGGCGAGCGCACGCGCCGTGGACCGTCTGCGCAACGGGGAGAGCCTGGCACTCGTATCCGATGCGGGAACCCCGCTGCTCTCCGATCCCGGCGCGCGGCTCGTATCCGCCGCGGCTGCCGCGGGCGTGCCAGTCGTGCCCATTCCTGGCGCCTCGGCACTGCTCGCCGCGCTCGTCGCGTCCGGGTTGTCGGCGGAGCGGTTCACGTTCTATGGATTTCCGCCACGCCGGGGACGCGAGCGGGCGGCGACGCTCCGAGAGGTAGTCGCATCGAGACACACCAGCGTATTGTACGAGGCGCCGCCCCGTGTGGCCGCGACGCTCGGCGAGATCGCGGAGGCTGGCGCCAGTGAGCGCGAGGCTGCCGTGGCGCGTGAGCTGACGAAGCAGTTCGAGGAGGTGCGCCGCGGAACGGTCGGCGTGCTGGCGCGGTATTACGCCGAATCGGCTCCCCGTGGGGAGGTCGTGATCGTCGTCGCGGGCGCGGCCGAAGCCGAGCCGGACGAAGGAACGCTCCGGGAGCGCGCGGTCGCGATGCGCGCGGCCGGCTTGACGCCGCGTGACGTCGCGCGGTCGCTCGTCGCGGAGGCCGGAGCGCCGCGAAACCTCGCCTATCGCCTCGCCCACGAATCGTGATCCGCAGACCTCTCCCGTGCCTCCCATTCGCCGCCGCCGCAGCGGCCGTTGCCCTAGCCGCAGTCGTGCTCGCCGGAGCAGTGCCGCAGCCGCGGCTCGCCGTGGCGCGACTTCAGTACGATGGGGGTGGCGATTGGTATGCGAACCCGTCCAGCTTGCCGAACCTGATCGCCGCGATCGCGGCGCGGACGTCGCTCAAGGTGGAACGCGGGGAGGGGCGCGTGACCCTCGCCGACGAGCGGCTCTGGGATTACCCCTTCCTCCACGTCACCGGTCACGGCAACATCCACTTCAGCGATGTCGAGGTCGAGCGCCTGCGCGAGTACCTCAAGCGCGGCGGCTTCCTCCACGTGGACGACAATTATGGGCTCGATACGGCCTTCCGTCGTGAGATCAAGCGCGTCTTCCCCGATCGGCCGCTCATCGATGTGCCGCTCGCGCACCCGGTCTATCACCTGGTGTACGAGTTCCCGAAGGGCATCCCGAAGATTCACGAGCACGACGGGAAGCCAGCGCAGGGGCTCGGGATATTCATCGGGGACCGCCTCGCCGTGTTCTACTCGTACCAGAGCGACCTCGGCGACGGCTGGGAGGATCCGGAAGTTCACAAGGATCCGCCCGAGCTGCACGAGGCCGCGCTTCGCATGGGTGTAAATCTCTTCGTCTACGCCGTCACGAGTCGGCCCGCCTCATGACCGTCCGTCAACTCGTCGCGCGCGAGCGCGCTCGCCTCTCCCTCGCGATCGTCGCGCGGGGCGCCGCCACCGGGCTCGCCATCGCCGCGGCACTCGTCGCCGCGAGCGCGCTCGCGCTCGGCCGGGCGCGGTGGATCACGCATCCCGGCGTGCCGCTCGCCGCGTGGGCCGCGACGCTGGCGATGGCGGCGGTCGCGCTCTGGTGGACTGCGACCGCCGTACGCCGCTCGGCCTCCCACTCGCGCGTGGCGAGCGAGATCGAGCGGGAGCGCCAACTCCGCGCTGGCTCGCTGCGTGGGGCACTCGAGGTTGGTACCAACGGTGTGTTGGGGCGCCGGGCCGCCGACGCGCTGGCCTCGCGGCTCCAGGGGAGCGGGCGGACGCTCGCGCCCGCGCTCCAGTGGCGTGCCTGGCGCCGCGGCGCCATTGCGGCCGTCGCGGCCATCCTCGCACTGGCCGGACTCGCCGCGGCGAAGGTGCGGGCCCCCGACGGATGGCGCGCGATGCGCCACCCGGTGCGCGCGTGGGATGGATCGCTGCTCCAGCCGCTCACGATTGTCAACCCGCCGACCACGGTGCTCCGCGGCGAGCGGGTGCGGCTCCAGGTCAGCGCGCCGGAGCGGCAGCAGATCACGCTCTCCACGCGGACCACGGGTGCGGCCTGGCAAACCCGCCCGCTGGAGGTCGAACGCGGCGCGGCGGTCACCATGCTCGGCCCGCTCGACGCCGAGGTCACTGTTGTCGCGGCTGATGGTCGGACGTCGAGCGACACACTCGTCATCCGGGTGACCGATCGGCCGTTCGTGGGCGATGTCGCGATCCGGGCGGACTTCCCGGCCTACCTGGGGCGTGCGGCGGAAGTCGTCCCGCTCGGCGAGGTCGCGCGCGTGCCGCGCGGCACCGTGCTCACGGTGCGCGGGCGGGCATCCACCGCGCTCACGCGTATCGCGCTGGTGCGGGCGACCGATACGCTCAGGCTCACGCCGCGAGGGCACACGTTTGCCGGACGCGTTTCGGCGGCCGAGAGCGGGCGCTGGCACTGGTTCGCGCTCGGCGAGCGCGGCGCGGTGACCGACGTGCCGGCGCCGCTCGAGCTGGAGGTGATTCCCGACTCCGTACCGCGCGCCGAGATCGTTGCGCCGGCGGCTGATACCGCCATCCTCGCCGACGAGCGGATCACGCTGCGCGCAGCCGCGACCGACGACCACGGGCTGGCGGCGGTGACGCTCCGGAGTTGGCGCCGCCCCGAGGGCGGCCAGGCGCTGCCCGAAGTCACGCAGGCGCTCGGGACCCCTGGCGAGGCGCAGTGGACCGGCGATGTGCCGCTCGACGTCTCGGCGCGCGGCCTCCAGCCAGGCGACGAGCTGCACGTCGTCGTGACGGCGACCGATGCGTCACCCTGGCGCCAACGGGGCGACAGCCGCGAGCTGGTGCTCCGTGTGCCAAGTATGTCGGAGCGCCGAGAGATGGCGCGAACGCTCGCCGACTCCACGGCGGCGCGCGCCGCCGCCGCGGCGAAGGCACAGAAGCAGATCGAGCAGCGCACCGGCGAAGCGGCGCGCTCGCGCGGGCAGCGTGCCGGCACCTCGACGGGAGATCCCGAGGGGCGTGGCGGTGACAAGGCGCAGCCATCGGCGATGGGCTACGAGTCCGCGGAGCAGGCGAAGGCGCTGGGGAAGGAGCAGGAGCAGTTACAGGAACGGGTGCGCAATCTCCAACGCGACGCGAAGATGCTCGAGGGGCAGATGCGCGCCGCCAACGGGTTGGATAGCGGGCTTGCGCGGCAACTGCACGACGTGCAGAAGCTGCTCGCCGAGGCGTTGAGCCCGGAGCTCGCCGCGCAGCTCGGCAAGCTGCAGGAGGCAGCGCAACGTCTCTCCGCCGACGATGTGCGCAAGTCGCTCACGGATCTCTCGGCGGAGCAGCAGAAGCTTCGCGAGCAGATGGAGAAAATCGCCGAGATGCTCAAGCGCGCCGCGCTCGAGGGCGCGATGCAGACGCTCGGAGACGACGCGAAAGAACTCGCGAAGAAGGAGCGTGCGCTGTCGGACTCGCTCGCGCGCGGCGACAGCGCCGCGGCCGAGCGCGCCCGCGATCTTGGCGAACAGTCGCGCGATCTGTCGCGCGAGATCGAGCAGCTCGCCGAGCGGTTGCAGCGTGAAAAGGCCGAGAGCGGCCCGCAGAAGCTCGAGTCGGCCGCGAAGAACGCCGAGCGTTCGGCGGAGGCCATGGAGCGGACGGCCGACCGCGAAGAAAAGGGGCAGGACGATCGTAAGGAACAGGGACAGAAGGGCGAGACGCAGCCAGCAGGAGAGCGGGCCGGGCAGAAGCAATCAGCCGACAAGCAGGCGGGCGAGAAGCAGCAAGGCAGCAAGCAGGGCGCGGAAGAGCGTAAGGAAGGGCAGAAGTCCGGCGAGCAGGGGAAGGCCGACGGACAGCAAAAGGGCCAGCAGAGTGGCCAGCAGGGGCAGGGCCAGCGCCAGAACGGGCAGCAGTCCGGTCAGGGTGAGCGACAGGAAGCGGAGCGCGGTCAGGGGCAGCGCGCTGCCAGCGAGGGCGCGCAGCACATGGAGCAGGCGGCCGAGCAGCTGTCGGAGGCCCGGCAGTCGCAGATCAACGAGTGGAAGAAGGAGACGACAGGGGAACTCGACCGATCGATCCAGGAGACCTTGCAGCTCGCGCGCGAGCAGGACGCGCTCGCGCAGCGCGCCAAATCGGGCGGCGAGGCGGGGAGCATGCGCGGCGATCAGAGCGCGGTGCAGCAGGGCACGGAGAAGGTCGGCGAGCGCTTGCAGCAGGCGTCGGGGAAGACGGCGAACATCTCGCCCCAGTCGCAGGGCGCGATGGGCGAGGCCAGGCAGAAGGTGCAGCAGGCGACCGAACAGCTCTCGGAGGCGCGCCGAGGCGGGAGCGAAGCGTCCCAGGCGATGGAGGAAGCGGCGCGCGCGCTCAACAAGGCTGCCGCGGCACTCGTCAAGGATCGCGAGCGCGCGGCGAACGCGCAGACGGCCTCGGGCTTCGCCGAGATGCTCCAGCGGATGCAGGAGATGGCCAAGCAGCAAGGACAGCTCAATGCCCAGAGCGCCGGCCTTCTCCCAATGATGGGGCAGCAGGGCTCGCAGGCCGGCGACCAGGCTCGCTCGCTCGGGCAGAAGCAGCGGGGGCTGGCCAAGCAGCTCGATCAGGCCGGCGAGGAGGACGCGAGCGGCCGCGCGGCCGAGATGGCGAAGGAGATGCGGCAGCTCGCCGAAGCGCTCGACCAGGGGCGCGTAGACGCGTCGCTGCTCGACCGCCAGCAGCGTCTCTTCCGCCGCTTGCTCGACGCCGGGTTGTCGCTCGAGAAGGAGGAGCGGGAGGACCAGGGCAAGCGCGAATCGAAGTCGGCGACGGGCACCGACGTGGTAACGCCCGGCGGCGACGCGCGCGGACGTGACGCGGCGCGCTACCGCGAGCCTGCGTGGAACGAGTTGCGCGGTCTGACCGTCGAGGAACGCCGAGCCGTGCTCGAGTACTTCAAGCGAATCAATGCCGACCGTCCGTGAGCGTCGCGGGCGCGTACTGCGCGGGCTGACCGGCGGGGCAATTACGCTGGCGCTCGCGAGCGCCAGCGTCGAGGCACAGCAGACATCGCCCGCGTATCAGCGCGCGCTCGAGCTGGAGCAGGCAGACAAGTACCGCGAAGCGGCTGCCGCCTACCGCGAGGCCCTCCGCGAGGCCGGCGGCAACCTCGGCGCACTCCTCGGCCTTGAGCGCTCGTACGCACAGCTCGGCTGGAGCGATTCGCTGCTCCCGATCCTCGACAGCGCGATAGCCTCGCGCCCGGGTGATGCCACGCTTCGCACGATGCAGCTCCGGACGCTGCGTGGCGGAGGCGACCCGTCCCGAGTACGCGGCGCCTTCGAGCGCTGGCGGCGGGACGCGGGACGTGACATCGCGCCCTACCGCGAGTACGCGAAGCTTCTACTGCAGGACGGCCATACGGCCGGCGCCGACTCGGTGCTGCGCCGCGCGCAGGAGGAGTTCGGCAGCGGCCGCGGGCTCGAGCTGGAGGTCGCGCAGCTCCGCGCCGCGATGGGGCTGTGGGAGCCGGCGGCAGAGGCCTGGCGAGCGGCCATCGAGGCGCAGCCGTATCTGGAGCAGGCGGCAGTGTTCGCGCTCGCGCCAACGCCCACCGCGTCGCGGGGGG
>JBBJNN010000006.1:79372-101363 GCA_037720885.1 Gemmatimonadaceae bacterium
GCCGGCCGCCGTTCTCGCGCGCCGGCTCGCCGCCGCGCTGGAGGTCGAGTGGGGAGCGCCACGCGATGGGTGGGATGCGCTCCGTGTTCTCCGGGCCGATACGGCCGCGGTCGCCGCCTGGCTCGACTTCGCGCGACGGGCGGAGGATGCGCAAGCCTGGCTGGTGGCCCGCGATGCGGTGATCGCGGCGTTCGCGCGCTCCAGGACTCCAGCGCTCGTGCTACGTGCGGCGACGGACGCGATGAATGGTGGCGACTCGCGCTCCGCCCTCGCGCTCGCCACATCCCTTCCCGCCGATACCGGCACCGCCTCGCTCGCCGCCCTCCCGCTACGGCTCCAGGCGCTCGCGGCGCTCGGCAGGCCAGCCGAAGCGGAGAGTACACTTGCCGCCGTTCGCACCCGTGTGAGCGCCGAGCAGTACACGCGCCTCGCGAGAACCGTGGCGTGGGGATGGATCCGGTCGGGCGACATCGCGAAGGCTCGCGCGGCCCTCGCGGGAGTGAGCGACGAGGGTGACGATCCCGTCTATGGGTGGCTGGCGCTCTACGAGGGAGATCTCAAGACGGCTCGCCGCCTCCTCAAGAGCCAGGTGGACCCGAACCCAGATCTCATCTCCGCGCTCGCTCTCCTCTCGCGCACGCGCGCCGAGCGGGGTACAGAGGCAGCGCAGGCGTTCCTGACGCTAGCGCGTGGCGACACTGCGCGCGCCGCGATCGCATTCGAGCAGGCGGCCGCCGCGCTTCCCGAGGCGGGCACGCTTCTCCTCGCTACGGCCGCGCGCCTCCACGCGGCGCGGCGCGACGTCCGGCGCGCCGTCGCCATCTGGTCGGGCATCGTTGAACGCCAGGCTGACTCGCCCGAGGCGCCGGAGGCGGAGCTCGAGTGGGCGCGGGCGCTCCGCCGTGGCGGCGAGCACGCCGCGGCGGTGACCCGGCTGGAGCACCTTATCCTCTCCTATCCGCGTAGCGCGCTCCTCCCCCAGGCGCGCCGCGAGCTGGAGCTCGCTCGCGCCACCGTTCCACCGACGGTCTAGCGATGTCGAGATGGTCCAACCGGTGCCGCGACGCGCTGCTGCGCGTGGTCGCGGTGACGCTGCTGGCTGCGTGCGCGGTCGCCGCCGCCGCACCCCGCGCGCGCGCCCAACACCTGCTCGTCCCGATGGACGAGGGGCAGGGCAATCACCTCAAGGCCTATGGGCTCGTCTACAACGCGCTCAAGGACGGGCTTCGCGGTGAGTGGTTCCTGAACTACCGGGGCGGCTCGTTCCTCCTGCCCGATATCTCGGAGCTGCGACGCCGGGCCGGACTCGAAGGCGTCACCGCAGAGCCGCTGGATAACGGTGCGCTTGCGAGCATCCGCGGCGAGATGGCATCCGGGAACATGGATGCCGTGCCCCTCGAAAAAGCGCCGAAGGTGGCCGTCTACACGCCTCCGAACGCGCCGCCGTGGGATGACGCGGTGACGCTCGCGCTGCGCTATGCGGGCATCGAGTACGCCACCGTGTGGGACGAGGAAGTCGAGCGCGGCGATCTGAGCAAGTACGATTGGCTTCACCTGCACCACGAGGATTTCACGGGGCAGCTCTCCAAGTTCTACATCACGTATCGCGGCGCCCCCTGGTTCGTGGAGCAACAAGCGCAGAACATGAACGTGGCGCGGCGCCTCGGGTACGCGAACATCCCGACGCTCAAGAAAGCAGTTGCCGACCGCATGCGGCAGTTTGTCGAGAATGGCGGGTTCCTCTTCGCGATGTGCGGCGCGACGGAAACCCTCGAGCTGGCGATTGCCGGCCACGACGTGGACATCGCGGGAAGCTTCGGCGACGGGAGCCCGGTCGATGACCGTGCGGACGAGAAGATGGCGTGGGCACGCTCGTTCGCGTTCCGCGACGCGCACGTCGAGATGTCGCCCTTCACCAACTCGATGAGCGACATCGACGGACACCAGGTCAACGTGCCAGGCCGCCGGCAGCCGCTCGGCGCGTTCACGCTATTCGGCTTCAGCGCCAAGTTCGACCCGGTCGCCTCGATGCTCGTGCAGGATCACCGATCGGTGATCCCCGATTTCTACGGGGTCACGACGAGCTTCAGCCGCCGTACGCTCAAGCCCGGCGTTACCGTCCTCGCGGAAGAATCCGGCGCGCCGTGGGTGAAGTACGTGCACGGCGACTACGGCAAGGGCAGCTGGACCTTCCTTGGGGGCCACGATCCCGAAGATCCACAGCACTCCATCGGGAACCCGCCCACCGATCTGTCACTGCACCCGAACTCACCTGGCTACCGCCTCATCCTGAATAACGTGCTCTTCCCGGCGGCGAAGAAGAAGCCGCTGAAGACGTGACGACCGTACGCGGAATCTGGCGGGCTCATGCGCCGGCCTAGCACGTCGCCCGCGGACGAGCCGCCGTTCGCAGCGCCTCTACTCCGGTATGACGTGCCCAGTGCGAGCGGTGGCGCCGCAATCTTCGAGCGCGCGCCGTCCGCTCCGCATGCGCCGCGTGTGCCGCGGCCGCCGGAAGCGCAGCCGTCGCGCCTCTCTCGCCAGGCTGCCGCGGCGATGCGCGCGGCGATCCGCCTCGCCGGTGGGCGCGAGGTCTGCTTCGTAGCCGCGCTCGACGACGCCGGCATCGTGCTGACGGCCCGCGTGATCGCCCGCGGCGACGCACGCGCAGTGCTCGCGCTGCCGGGCGCGGCCGAGCCCGGCGAGATGTTGGTACACAACCACCCGTCTGGCGATCTCGAGCCGTCGGAAGCCGACCTCGCCGTCGCCGCGCGCCTGCACGACGAGGGCGTCGGCTTCGCGATCGTGGACAACGACGCGCGCGAGATGTACGTGGTGGTCGAGGTGCCGCGGGCACGCGAATCCCGCGCGCTCGATCCCGACGTCGTCGCCGGCGCGCTCGGCCCGTCCGGACCGGTCGCGGCGAAGCTCGCCAGCTACGAGGATCGTCCGAGCCAGCGCGCGTTGAGTCGCGCGATCGCCGCGCTCTACAACACGCATGGCGTCGGACTGTTCGAGGCGGGCACCGGCGTGGGGAAATCACTCGGCTACCTCGTGCCCGCGCTGCGGTGGGCCGCGGCGAATGGTGAGCGTACGGTCGTCTCGACGAATACGATCAACCTGCAGGAACAGCTCGTCGGAAAGGATCTTCCATTTCTCGAGCGCACCCTCGACGATCAGCCTGTCCGCTTCGCGCTTCTCAAGGGTTGGCGCAATTACCTCTGCCTCTACCGCCTCGACCAGGCGGGGTCGGCCGGCTCCGGGTTGTTCGAGGACGGCGTCGCGGCGGAGGTGGAGGGGCTGCGCCGGTGGGCCGAACGGACGGTGGACGGTTCACTGAGCGATCTCGCGACCCCGCCGCGACCGGAAGCGTGGGACGAAGTCTCGGCCGAACCCGATCTCTGCCTCCGGCTCAAGTGCCCGCACTTCGAGCGCTGCTTCCTGTTCGCCGCGCGGAAGAAGGCGGCGGAGGCCGACGTCATCGTCGTCAACCATCACCTGCTGCTCTCCGACCTCGCCGTGCGCCGCGCCCAGGGAAACTGGACCGACGCGGCCGTGCTCCCGGCGTACAAGCGGTTGATCGTCGACGAGGGGCACCATCTGGAAGATGCCGCGGCGCATCACCTCGGCACGACGGTCACGCGGCGCGGCCTGCTACGGCTGCTCGGCAGGCTCGACCGGAAGGGCAGGGGCCTGCTCAACGCGCTCGCGGGGCGCCTCGCGGAGCGTGACGATCTGCTCAGCACGGCGAGCCTCGATCTCGTGCACAACCGGCTGGCACCGGCGGTCCATGCTGCACGCGAGAAGGGCGGCCAGGTGTTCGATCTGCTCGACGTACTGCTCGGCCAGGGGCGCGAGCCGGTGCTCCGATTGACCGACGATTTCGCGCATCATCCCGTGTGGGAGGCGGGGCTCGAAGCAGCGCTCGCTGACCTGCTCAACGAGATCGCGATGCTGCACGACGGCCTGCGTCTCGTGCGCGAGCGGTTGGAGACGGATGCTGCGCGCCGGCAGGCCGTTGCTCCGCTGCTCGACGAGATGCGTGCCGTCGCGCGCCGTCTCGACTCGGCCGGCGACGCGCTGGGGCGTGCGCTCCGGCCGGCGCCGAGCGGGCGGGGTGGTGGTGAGCCGGGCTCCGTGACGCCGAGCGACGTGCGATGGATCGAGGTTCGAGGTCGCGACCGGAACATCGCCGTGACATCGGTGCCGCTCGACATCGCGCCGATCCTTCGCGACGACCTCTGGGACCGGGTGGATACCGGGATCGTCACGTCGGCCACACTCACGGCCGACGCGCAGTTTCGATTTCTCGCCGAGCGGCTCGGCCTGACGGAGCGGCGTGAGGAGGCGGAAAGCGCGATCTTCCCCTCGCCGTTTGACTACCGTTTGCAGGCGGTCCTCGCCGTGCCGACGGACATCCCCGCGCCGAACGCGGACGCGGGCGGCCACGAGCGCGGTGTCGTTCGCGTAACGCTCGACCTCGCCGGCGCGGCGGACGGCGGTCTCTTCGTGCTCTTCACGAGCTACCGCGAGCTGCGCGCTGTCGCCTCCGAGCTGCGCGCACGCGGCGTCGAGCGCCGGTGGCCGCTCCTCGTGCACGGCGAGGACGGGCGCGACGCGCTACTTCGCCGCTTTCGCGAGTCTGGCCGCGCGATCCTGCTGGGAACCGCCTCCTTCTGGGAGGGCGTCGATGTGCCGGGGGACGCGCTCCGCGGCCTCATTCTCGCCAAGCTTCCATTCCGGGTGCCCACCGAGCCGCTCACGGCCGCACACTGCGAGGCGATCGAGGCGCGGGGTGGCGATGCATTCCGCGACTTCATGCTTCCCCACGCCACGCTCCGCCTCAAGCAGGGATTTGGACGGCTCATCCGTACAGCGACGGATCGTGGTGTCGTCGTCCTGTGCGATCCGCGCGTCGCGACCAAGGGCTACGGGCGCGGGATGCTCGCGGCCCTGCCGCAGGCGCGGCGCGTCACCGGGCGGTGGGCCTCCGTGCTCGAGGAGCTCACGGCTTTCTACCGGAGAGGTACTCCTCGATGAAGCGGCCGGGCAAGATCGTATGCGTTGGGCGGAATTATCGCGACCACGCCAAGGAGCTGGGCAACGAGGTTCCCGCCGAGCCGCTGCTCTTTCTCAAGCCGCCGTCCAGCGTGATCGGCGACGGTGCGCCGATCGTGCTGCCTCGTGCGTCCAAGCGCGTAGACTTCGAGGGTGAGATCGGCGTGGTCCTTGGACGCGCGCTCCGCCGCGCGGCTCCGGACGATGCGCGCGGCGCGATCGCGGGGGTCGTCGCGGTGAACGACGTCACCGCGCGCGACTTGCAGAAAAGCGACGGCCAGTGGACGCGCGCGAAAGGCTTCGACAGCTTCTGTCCGCTCGGCCCGGCGCCAGTTGCGGCGGACGATCTCGACGCGCTCACGGTAGTAACACGCGTGAACGGTGACGAGCGGCAACGGGGGAGCGCCGCCGACATGGTATTCGACATCCCGCGGCTGCTCGCGTACATCTCGGGCATCATGACGCTCGAGCCGGGCGATCTGGTCGCGACCGGGACGCCGGCCGGCATCGGGCCCCTGGCGCCGGGCGACGTGGTCGAAGTGGAGATCGTCGGCGTGAGCCGAGTGAGCAACCCCGTCATCGCGGAAACGGACTAGTGCCCCAGCGCGCAGCGCGACTCGCCAAGCTCCCGCCGTATCTCCTGGCGAGCATCCCGCAGAAGAAGCGCGAGCTTCTCGCGCGCGGTGTAGATGTCATAGACCTGGGCGCCGGCGACGCCGACCTGTTGCCGCCACCGGCGGCCCTCGCTGCGCTGGAGCGGGCGGCGCGCGACCCGGCGATGCACCGGTACGGCTTCGGGCTCGGTCTGCCCGCGTACCGCGAAGCCGTCTCGCGGTGGATGGAAGGCCGCTTCGGGCTCCACTTCGATCCGCTCGCGGAAGTCGTTCCCCTCCTGGGCTCCAAGGAGGGCATCTCGCATCTGGCGCTCGGGTACCTGGAGCCAGGGGACGTGGCCATCATCCCCGAGCCCGGGTACGCAGCATACGCGGGTGGTACCGCACTCAGCGATGGTGTCGCGCACCTGTACCCACTCCGCCCGCGCACGAACTTTCTGCTCGAGCTGGACGAGGTGCCGCGCGAGGTGCTCCGCCGCACGAAGCTCGTGTACGCGAACTATCCGAACAATCCGACGGCGGCGATCGCGCCGCGCGACTACCTGGAACGGCTCGTCGCGTGCTGCGCGGAACACGACATCCTCCTGATGTATGACAACGCCTACTCGGAGCTGGCGTTCGACGGCTACCGGCCGCCGAGCATCTTCGAGATCGACGGGGCGCGCGACGTGGCGGTGGAGTTCCATTCGCTGTCCAAGACGTACAACATGACCGGGTGGCGCTGCGGCTGGGCCGTCGCGCGGCCGGAGGTGTGTGCGACGCTCGGTCAGATCAAATCGTTCGTGGACACGGGACAGTTCATGGCGGTGCAGTCCGCCGGCGTCGCCGCGCTCGAGAGCTACGCCGAGTTCGTGCCGCGGAACATCGCGACGTTCCGGGAGCGCCGAGACGCGGCCGTCCTTGCGTTTCGCTCGGCCGGGTTCGCCTGTGCGGTGCCGCAGGCTACGATGTATCTCTGGCTCGAGCTGCCGGAGGGCGTGCCCGACGCGGTGTTCGCCGAGCGCCTGATGATGGAGGAGGGCGTGGTATTGCTGCCCGGGAGCGCGTTCGGTGCTGGCGGCGAAGGGTTCGCGCGCGTCTCGTTCATCACGTCGCCCGAGCGAATCGCCGAGGCGGCCGCGCGCGCCGGCCGCGTCCTCGCGTCGTTCGGGGCAGGCATCGCGTGAAGCGCCGCCCGAGCGGATTCTGGGTCGTCTCGGTCGCCCTGCATGTGGTGCTGGGCGCCGGCCTCCTGTACGTGATTACCATCCCGGCGCCGTTGGGCCGGCGATTTCGGCGGGAGAAGCTCGAATCGCTGCCGGTCGAGCGCATCGGCTTCCTCTCCGTGCCGAATCGCGGCGTGAACACGCCCGGCCGGAGCGGCGGAGATGGCCGGCCCGAGCGCCCTGTTCGCCGCGCTCCGCCAATTGCCGCACCGTCGACGACGCCCTCCACGCTGCCGCCACCCCCGCCGTCCGTACCGCCGTCGCCCGAGGGCGGGAGTGGCGCGGTCGTCGGCGCTGGTGGGCCGACGAAGGGCATCGTTCCGTCGTACAGCGATTCGCGGTTGTGGTCGCCGGCGTCGCCGATCGTGATGGCGCCCAAATCGCTCGCGGAGAAGCTGGACAGCGCGGTGCAGGTGCGCATCGTCGCGCATCTGGACTCCCTGGCGGCGGTGGCGCCGAGCGGCCGGAAGCCGGGTGACTGGACGGTGTCGCGCAACGGCAAGAAGTACGGAATAGATCAGAAGAAGATCTACATCGGGAACATCACGATTCCGACCGCCGTGCTCGCGCTCCTGCCGATGAATCGCGTGCAAGGCAATCCGACGACGATCGAGCGCGAGCGCGTGCTCTCCCGCATGAACGCCGACATTACCTACCAGGCGCAGCAGGGGATGAACGACGCGGAGTTCAAGGCGGCGGTCAAGCGCATTCGGGAGCGACGCGAGCGCGAGCGTCGGGAGGCGGAGGGCGGGGTGAAACCGATCACTCCGGGAACGACGATGCCGTAGCGCTCCCCGCTACGGCATCGTCGTACAGTTTGCGCGCTGAAGCCCGAAGGCCCCGGTCTACTCCGGCTCGGCTTCGGCGAGGGGGTCGTCGCAGAATGGCCGAAACACGCCGCACACCGTGCCGAGGATCTCGAAGTCCTCGCGGCCCGGGTCTACCTCGATTACCGCTTCCGCGGGATTCGCGGGGGTGAGGATGACCAATCCGTCGCGGCGACTCAGTGTCTTCGTCGTCGCCTGGTCGCCTATCCGGACCGCGACCATCTCGCCCTCGGATGCATCCTCGCCGGCCTTGATCATGACGTAGTCGCCATCGAAGAGCCCGCGCCCGATCATGCTATCGCCCATGATCTTGAGAAAGAAGGCATTCTCGCTCGGGACGAATCGCCGATCCATCGTGATGAACCCGACGCGGTTCTCTGGCGCGAGCGCGGGGGCACCCGCGGCGATGCGCCCGTAATAGGGCACCGGCTGGGTACGGCGTGAAACCTGGAAGCCGAGCAACCGGACGCCGCGCGAGCGGGACGGATCGCGCTCGATGAAGCCCTTGTTGGCGAGCGACTGGAGCAGCTCGGAGACCGTCTTCGTGGATTTGATCTTGAACCGCTTGCCGATGTCCCGGACACTCGGCTGGTAGGTATGCTCGGCCAGGAAGTCGAGAAGGTAGTGATAGACCTTCCGCTCCGTGGGAGTGAGGGTGTCTGACATGAATGCCTCCGCGGCGGGGTGCTGCATTAGGACGCGCGATCTCTCGGCGGGGTGGGACCGGTTCGCATAATTGCATGGGCAACCGTGGACGTCAACATCCGCGGTCAGACCGGCTGCGTTAGGCGCTCGAATGCGCGATCGAGGCGGTGAAGGGCGAGCGTCCGTCCCATCACTCCGAGCACCTCGAAGATGCCGGGACTCACGCCGCTGCCCGTGAGCGCGACACGGATCGGCTGAAACACCTTGCCGGCGGCGAGGCCGCGATCCTCCGCGATCGTGCGCAGCGCGTGCTCCATCGGAAGCTCGCTCCACTCCGGCAGTGCCGCGAGTCGCTCGCGCGCGATGCGGAGAAGGTCGGCCGTGCCGGGGTCCTTCCACGCCCTTGCCACGGCGGTCGCATCGTACTCGATCTCTTCCGCGAAGTACGCCACTGCCTGCGGAACGAAATCGTGTGTCGTGCGCGCGCGGACCTTGAGCAGGTCGATCAGGACCAGAAACCAGTCGTTGCGCGCCGTCAACTCCGCCTCGGTCGCGGTGCCCGCCGCGACGAGCTCGCGTGCGACGAGGGGCGCGAGCTTCGTCGCTGGCGTCCGGCTCAGGTGCTGGCCATTCATCCACTCGAGCTTCTTCGGATCGAATACCGCCGACTTCTTCTGCAGGCCCTCCTCGGAGAACGCCCGAATCATCTCCTCGAGCGCCATCACCTCGCGATCATCGCCTGGTGACCAGCCAAGCAGCGCGAGGAAGTTCACCATCGCGGACGGGAGGATGCCATCGTCGCGGTAGTCGCCCACCGCCGTTGCGCCGTGACGCTTGGAGAGCTTCCGCCCGTCTGTGCCGTTGACGTTGGGTACGTGACCGAACCGGGGAAGCTCCGCGCCAAGTGCACGGTAGATGAGGATCTGCTTTGGCGTGTTGGAGATGTGATCGTCGCCGCGCATCACGAACGTGATGCGCATCTCGATGTCGTCCGAGACGACCGCCATGTTATAAATAGGCGTTCCATCCGACCGGAGGACGACAAAGTCCTCGATGTCCTTGTTCGGAAAGGCGATCCGGCCGTGGACCGCGTCGTCCCACTCGGTCGTTCCCGACGGGACCCGAAACCGCACGACGAAGGGATTGCCGCGCCCGGCGCGCGAATCGGCCTCGGCTAACGACAGCGCGGCGCAGCGGCGGTCGTAGCGGTAACTGTCGCCCCGCGCCTCGGCGGCGGTACGGGCCGCGTCCAGCTCCGTCGCCGTGCAGAAGCAGCGATACGCGGAGTCGCGCTCGAGCAGGCGGCTGGCATCGCGCTGATGGCGCTCGAGGCCAAGCGCCTGAAAGACGACGTCGCCGTCCCAGTCGAGACCGAGCCAGCGGAGACCATCGAAGATGGCCTGCGTGCTCGCCTCGGTGCTGCGCGCCCTGTCGGTGTCCTCGACGCGGAGGAGAAATTCGCCATTGTGCTTCCGCGCGTACAGCCAATTGAGGAGCGCTGTCCGCGCGCCTCCGACGTGCAGGAAGCCGGTGGGTGACGGCGCGAAGCGGAGGCGTGGGGTGCGCGGGGAGGCAGACATGGCGTGCGAGAATGGAGGTGTGCCGCGGGGAAAACGACAGGGGACACGAGAGCGGCGTGGCGTCTCGTGTCCCCCGGGCCCGTACTCCTACTCGACTACGGAGAGGAGGGGATTCGAACCCCTGATAGGGCTTTTGACCCTATAACGGTTTAGCAAACCGCCGCCTTCAGCCTCTCGGCCACCTCTCCCTGCGCGGAATCGGGAAAGGTAGCCGGCACTGCGGAGAGCGTCAACGGGCCGAGTGCGTGTGCACTCCGCGAGCTACCACGCTGTGCGAGACTGGATACGACTGCGCTCACCGACGAGCCCTCGACCGCCGCTTGCGTCGCGATCCACTGCGGAGAAATAGCGCGTCTGATGGGCGTGGAGCGCCTCGGTGAGGTCATCGGCTCTCGGGTCGCCGCGCCAGCGCCGTATGACCTCGGCCCGGAGTTGCCGGACCTCCTCCGCGGAGCTTGCATTCGCGGCCGTCTCCAGGCAGCGGAAGTACTCCTCGTTGCTCATCCGCGGGGCGTGATCGATTGCCATGCTGCACTCCTGGTTGCCGTGGACGCGCGACCGAGTGCAGACGCTGTGCTAGCGGGTGTTCGACCCCGGTAAGATCGTCGCGTCCGACCGCGATTGCGTCGCGAACACGAGTGGGCTCGTGACTGCGATCACCTCGCAGCGCGTAGAGATCAGGTCTCCTGAATGAACAGAATGCTCGACAGCAAGATGGCGATGTACGGAAACGACTCACCAGTGCCCTCGCATTCCGCGTTCGTGACGGAGATGACGACCTTGAGCGTCGAGAGATAGTCGGCGAGACGCGTGTTGGGAACTCGATGGATCTCGCCGCGAAGGACGCGGCCGTCCGTCAGAAAGAAGCGGTGCGTCCTGGCGACGCGGTTGCCGCGCAGGCCAGTCGCGGCGCTGGCGCGCTGGGTGCTATCGCGGTCGCCATCGAGTGCCACGGAGGCTCGGTTGCCGATCGTTCCTGTCATGTTGCCGGAGGCTCGCGCGCGCGAGAGGCTGGAAGCCCGGTGGGTTCCGAAAGTGAGTAGCGGAGACGAGGGTCGTGGATGGCCGATCGTGACGATGCGCGCCGAACGCTCGGCGACCCTGGGAGATGACGATCGAGCCGGCCCACCGGGTAACAGACCTTCGTACGGCCGCGGTGGACGTACTGCGTGATCGCCTCCTGGCGCGTCGTCAGGCAGGTGTGGTCGCGCGCCGTCGGCCCGAGCGGCTAACGAACCGCGCATCGATGACCCACCGGTCGTCGTCGCGAAATGCCCATACGACGAGGACGCCGGCGAAGATGATGAGCGAGGGAAAGAACAGCGCGTTCGTCCGCTCGAACATCCACCCCCAGGGATCAACGATCGAGCGCCAGACGCCGATCATGGTCAGCCCGGTGACCGCGGCAAGTAGCGGATAGCTGACGCGCCGAAAGAGTCCGAGTGCCACGAGGACGCCAAGCGCGATCTGTACGATGCCGAGCGTCGGCAGGAGGCGCTCGGACGCGAAGAGACCGAAGTAGAAGCGCTTCGCCACGGCGAGCCCGTGCGCCGGGTTCGCGAGCTTGTCGAGACCCCAGACGATCATCAGGAGCCCAAGGCTGATGCGGAGGGCGGCGACCGAGGCTGCGCGCATGGCGTCGAGTGGGAGGGGAGGAACGAAAACGCCTCCCAAAAAGGGAGGCGTTTCCAACTTGAAGCGCACGCGACTATGGCTTGTCGATGTAGATCCGCGTAGTGTACTCGTCGGCTCCCTGCCGGGCAATGGCAGCCAGGAGGTTGGTGTTGTTGTACGACTGCTCGGACAGCGGGTATCTGAGTCGTCGCGCGACCATGCCGATGGTCGCCGCCGGACCGGGCTGCAGGTTGGGCACTCCGGTGCGGCGCCACTCCGCCCATGCCTCGATGCCCTGACCGAAGAGCGCGATCCACTTCTGCAGCGCGATCTGCTGCAGACCGGTAGACGCGTTGTACGCCACGCTCGGCTGCGCGAGGTACGAGGTGATTCCGCTGCCCGTCACGCCAAAGCGCTGCATCGATGCGGTGATCGCGGCTGCGTACAGTGCGGCGGCGTTGCCCGTGGTCCAGCCGCGTGCTGCCGCCTCGGCCTGGATGAACAGCACCTCGGCATAGTCCATCAGCATCGAGGGTGCGTCGCGCAGCGCGAAGCGGGCACCGATCCGAGACGTTCTCGTCAGGCCGAGCGCCGTCGCATCGGGGCTCTTGAGACCGTTCGGAACGCCCACGTACTTCGTGGCATCGGCCTGGGTGGGGCGCGCGTAGACGGCGAGGCGCGGGTCGCTCGATCCCTGGAGGATGTCAACCAGCGTCTTGCTCACGCGATGATCGTTTCGTGTCCGGAAGTTCGCGTAGAGCGGAGAGTCGTTCGTCCCATCGCCCGGCCACTGAAGCTCCGCGTTGTCGGCGTTCGACGTGAACACACCGGCCGCCAGCGCCGCAGCGATCTCGCTCCGCGCCTTCGTCGGGTCGGCCTTCGACAGGCGCATCGCGTACCGCAGCCGGAGCGAGTTCGCGAACTTCTTCCACTTCGTCATGTCGCCGCCATAGATCAGGTCGGCGTCTGCGTAGCCGGTGCCGTCGGCGGTGATCATGTCGCTCGATTCCTTCAACTCGGCGAGAATCCCGGCATAGACGTCCTGCTGCGCGTCGTACTTGGGCGTGAGATTCTCCTGTCCCTTGCTCGCCTCCGAGTACGGAATGTCGCCCCAGAGATCGGTCATCGCGCCGAACGTCCACGACCGCATGACCTTCGCGGGTGCGATGAGATTGGGCTCCTTGGCCGCCTCGGCCTGCCGGATGGCCTCCGCGAAATCGGCGAGGCCGCCGGCGTAGAACGATGACCAGTAGGTGTCGATCGTTCCCGGGCGGATGTTGTACCAATCCTCGTCCGTGTACTGAATCTTCGCGTAGTGCTGCGCCCAGAGGGACGTCAGCTCGAGGTCGAACCCGGCGCCGCGCAGGAGGCCTACGACGGACGTCACGCCCTGCGGAAAGAGCAACTGGGCGCTCACTTCGCGCGGCGCGTTCGGATCCTCGTTGATGCCGGTCAGGCCCTGATCGCACGCCGCCAGCGTCGCGGCGAGGGCGACGGCCGCGGCAGCGCGCGGGAACTTGGACAGTAGCATGCTCCGATTGTTCATGAGAGGGGCGGCCATTAGGGCGTGAAGGTCAACTGGAAGCCGATGCTCCGCACCGACGGCAACTGGCCGAACTCCAGTCCCTGCGCGTTCGACGCATCGAAGGCGGTTTCCGGATCGATGTGCGGCACCTTCGCCTTGAGCCACAGATTGCGGCCGACGATCGACGCGTACACGCTCGACGCCCGGAGCCGGTTGGCCAGGCTCGTCGGCAGGGTGTAACCCAGCTTCAGCTCGCGAAGCTTGATGAAGCTCGCGTCGTAGATGAAGGGCTCGTGGATCTCGAAGAGGGAGTGGCTGTAATCCTCCGTCGAGACACGCGTGCTGTTGGGAGTACCGTCCTCGTTGACCCCCTTGATCAGCAGCCCGTCCTCGCGACCCTCGAGCGTCTCCTCGAGCACGCCCGAGTACCGCCCGAACATGTTCGTCACCGAGAAGAGCTCGCCGCCCTGCTTGGTATCGAACAACACGCTCAGGTCCACGCCCTTGAAGCGGAAGGCGTTCAGGAGGCCACCAGTCCAGTCGGGAGTGAAGTGACCGAGCACCCGCTTCTGTGCATCCTTTTGCGGCAGCCCATCGATGAGGATCAGGTTACCGTCGTCGTCGCGGAGCAGCGGGTTGCCGTAGAGGGCTCCGTAGCGCTCCCCCTTCCTGGCTTCCACGGTGAGGCTCCAGTAGCTGCCAAGCGTCACCGTCTGCAGGTCGCCGTACAGCTCCGCGACGTTGCTCTGGTTCTTCCCGAAGTTCGCCGTGACATTCCACTCGAAGCCACCGCGCAGGCGCACGGGCGTCGCGTTCAGCTGAAGCTCGAGGCCTTTGTTCGTGATCTTTCCGGCATTGACCACCACGTTCGTGAACCCTGAGGCGCCGGAGACCTGCGCCGTGAGGATCTGGTCGGTGGTCGCCTTGTTATAGTAGGTCGCGTCGAGGCCAAGGCGGTTGTCGAAGAAGCCCAGCTCCGTTCCCACCTCCCACGACGTCGTCTCCTCCGGCTTGAGGTTCGTGTTCGGGAGCACGTTGGGGAACGCGTAGCGCGCGATGCCGCCGAACGGCGTGCCCGGGTTATACGTCAGCTGGAGCTGGTAGGGGCGGGCATCGTTGCCGACTCTCGACCAGCCGCCGCGGAGCTTGCCGTACGACACGCGGTTCCCGAGCGACAAGGCCGGCACGGCATCCGTGAAGATCAGACTGCCCGAGACGGAGGGATAGAAGTACGAGTTGTTGTCCGTGGGGAGCGTCGAGCTCCAGTCGTTGCGGCCAGTCGCCTCGAGAAACAGGTAATCGTTGAAGGCGAACCCGGCCCGGCCGTACAAGCTGTTCACCCGCCGGCGCTCCTCGTACGCGCTCACGGTCGGCTTGACCGCGGAATTGCCGATGTTGTAGGTGCCCGGGACGATCAGCTCGGTGGTGCCTTCGTTGTTCGTGCGGAAATCGTTGACGCGGCGATTTCCGCCGAAGGTGAGGTCGAGCCCGAGCACGCTCGTGAGTTTCCGGTTGGCGTTGAGCAGGAACTCGCTGTTCGTCTCCTGGTTGAAGAGCAGCGTCTCGAAGAATCCGCCCGTCTGATCGTTGATGCCGAACGGCTCGCCGATGCTCCCGGACGGGATCGTCAGCTTCCGGCCCTCGCGGTACCAGTCGGTGCCGAGGCGCCCGGTTGCGCTGAGCCAACTCGCGAGCTGGTAGGTCGCGGCACCCGTGCCGATGATGCGATCGCGACGATCATTGTTCTGGTTCTCGTGGGAGATCCAGTAGGGATTGTTGTGGTAGTTGTAATTCCAGTTGAGCTGGTGGCCGTTCGCGTCGCGGTAGCTCTTGAGTTTTTTTATGTCGACCTGCCGGCCGAACCACACGAACTGCTCCATCGGATTCGCGACGTCGTATCCTGTGCCCGGGCGGTTCGTGCCGTCCGACTTGATGTACTGCATCGAGGCGGTCGCGTTCAGGCGCTTCGCGAGCTGAGCGCCCCCGTTGAGCGACGCCGTCCACTTCTCTAGCTCATTCCCTGGGAAGACGCCGCCGACGTTCTGATTCGTGAGCGACAGGCGGACGTTCGCCCGTTCGGTCGAGCCTGATAGGCCGACGCTGTTCGTCCAGGTTCGTCCGGTCTCGAAGAAGTCTCTGACGTTGTTCGGGCTGGCGACCCACGGACCGACGCCGAAAAACTGCGCTCTCGGCTGACCGTCGAACGCGGGGCCCCAGCTCTCGTCCACGCCGTCGTTGACGCCGCCGCCGGCGCCGTCGACGAACTCGAACTCCCCGGCCGCCCCCTGGCCGTACTGGTTCTGGTAGCGCGGCAACCGCAGCGGCGACTCGAAGGTCATGTTCGAGGTGGCCGTGATGCCAACGCCGCGGCTGCTCTTCCCGGACTTGGTCGTGATGACGATCACGCCGTTCGCCGCACGCGAGCCGTAGAGCGCCGCAGCGTTCGGGCCCTTGAGCACGCTCACCGACTCGACGTCGTTCGGGTTGATGTCCTGCGCCGCGTTCCCGTAGTCGTAGCCGCCGAAGCCGCCGACGATGTCGGAGCGGTTGCTGATCGGTACGCCGTCCACGACGAAGAGCGGCTGGTTGTTGCCGGCAATCGAATTCGCTCCGCGAATCACGACGCGCGCGGAGCCGCCTTGCGGGCCGGCGTTCGTCACCTCGAGTCCCGAGATCTTGCCCGCAAGCGCGTTCACGATGTTCGTCTCGCGCGCCTCGGCGAGCTCTTCACCCTTGACGCTCTGGACCGCCGTGCCGAGCTCTCGTCGTTGCCGCTCGATGCCGAGCGCCGTGACGACGACACCTTCGAGCTGGCTCGGAGCGGCCGCGAGGGTGAAATCGTGCGTGACGACCCCCGCGAGGGTGACCGTCACCGAGGTCGGGCGGTAGCCGATTCGTCTGGCCGTGAGCGTCGCCTGCTGTCCGCTCGCCCGTGACGCGGGCACGAGGATGGAGTAGCGCCCGTCGTCACGGGTCTGGGCACCCAGGCCGAGCCCCTCGATGAAAACGGTGGCGGCCGGGAGCGGCGCCCCGTCGTCGCCGGTCACGCGCCCGGTGACTGTCACCGGTTGCTGCGTCATGGCGGCGGCTGGCAGCGCAAGCAGAAGGCAGGCAGCAGCGAGTGCGAGGCGGTGCGCGAGGGTCATGAGGGTATCCGCGGCATGGCGCGGCGGTGTGATGGGACGAGCTACGTCGGGTAGGCGCTCGGCGCGGACCCAGCGAACAGTTTGTTTGCGGCTCCGTTACATATCCCATACAACTGTCAAAGTCAACGCCGCGAATGGGGACAGAGATCGGCGCGAGCTCGCCAGTTATGTCGGTGCAGTCGCACACGGAAAGGGAGTGCGACACGAGTTCACTGAACGCGCCCAGCTACGTCGTTGCGCCGGATGTCGGGAGGCTCAGCGAGTACTCGAGATCCGAGAGGCGGGGGCGCGGAGGGGCCGTCCCGGGAAGGTCGGACGGCGGAGGCGACGGCAGATCGTGGCGGGTGATCCCTGGCGCGGCCGAGCCGCGCGATAGCCTACCGATTAGCCTACGGATTCTGCGTGGAAACGACGATCGCACCGTACGGGTGGCCGTTGCCGAATCGGTAGGTGGCCGTGCCTGGGTCGAGGAACTCGACGGACGTGATGGTCGTGGTCACGATCTGCTGAAGGCTCGTCGGGCCGCCCATCCGCGCGTTGTTGAGATAGACAACGATGTCCCCTTCGTTCCGGATGCTGTTGTCGCCCCGCTTTCGAAGCCAGGCCGGGCGATGCGTCTGGACGAGCTCGTACGCGTTCGGAGCGTTCGCTGTGCGCACTTCATTGAGCAAGATCGGAGTGCTTCGCGCCGTCGCCGGACCCGTGCGCGAAGAACCGCCCGCGGGCGCGCACGCGCCGAGCAGCAACGTGGAGAGTACGCAGAGTAGGTAGGCAGGAAGGCGTGTTGTCTTCACGGGACGCTCCCTCGGGTCAATGAACCCCGGTCGGCTGACGCGTTTTATCCGTCGTACCCCGGACGATGCAATCGATAACCCGCGCCATCGCGCTCCGGTCCGTGAAAGAGTGGCGACTCGCCACGGCACTTGCAAGCCGGATACGGGTCCGCGCGCTGTTCGCAGGGCCGTATGACCGAGCGTATATTCGGCGCTCGCTGGTACTGGGAACTGACTGGAGAAGCCGCACGTGACGAAACCCGTCATCCTCGCCGTCGATGACGACCTCGCTGTCCTCGGAGCGATCGAGCGCGACCTGCGACGGCAGTATCGCGCGCACTATCGCGTGATGACCGCCGCATCGGCGGCGGAAGGCCTCGAGACCGCGCAGACACTCGCGGCCCGCAACACGCCGGTCGCACTTTTCCTGGTGGACCAGCGCATGCCCGGAATGTCGGGCACCGAGCTGATCCGCGAGGCGATGAAGCTGCATCCGGCGACCCGACGCGTATTGCTCACCGCGTACGCCGACACCGAGGTCGCGATTGCCGGCATCAACGAGATCGCGCTCGATCACTACCTAATGAAGCCGTGGGACCCGCCGGAGCAGCGGCTGTACCCCGTGCTCGATGACCCTCCTCGCCGAGTGGCGGGCGCGCGTCCGTCCGGCCTTCGAGGGCATTCGCGTGCTCGGATCGCAGTGGTCGCCGCAGTCGTTCGCGACGAAGGAATTCCTGTCCCGCAACCGCGTGCCGTACGAGTGGGTGGATCTCGACCTCGACGTTCCGGCGCGCGCCCTCGCCGAGTCGCTCGCCGGAGACCTCACCCGCCTGCCGGTGGTGGTCTTTCCCGACGGTGCGCACCTCGTCGCGCCGTCATCGGCGCAGCTGGCCTCGCACGCCGGCATGCAGACCCAGGCCAACCGTCCATTCTACGACGTCATCGTGATCGGTGGTGGGCCTGCCGGTCTGGCGAATGCGGTCTATGCGGCGTCGGAAGGATTGCGCACGGTCCTCGTCGAATCGCATGCGGCGGGCAGGCAGGCGGGTAGCAGCTCCCTGATCGAGAACTACCTCGGCTTTCCCGCCGGCGTCACCGGTGATGACCTCGCGCAGCGAGCTACCGCGCAGGCACGGCGGTTCGGCGCGGAGCTGCTGACCGGGCAGGAAGTCGTCTCACTGCGCCGGGAGGATCCGTATCGCGTGGTGAAGCTCGCGGACGGCACGGAGCTCACCGCGTACACGGTGGTCATCACCACAGGCATGAGCGCCCGCAGGCCGGACGTGCCGGGCGTCGAGCCCCTGCTCGGCGTCGGCGTGTACTATGGCGCGGCGATGAGCGAAGCGGCGCGCTGCCGCGGCAAGGAAATCTGTATCGTCGGCGGCGCCAACTCGGCGGGGCAGGGCGCGCTGTTCTTCGCGCGCCACGCGCGGCGCGTGACGATGCTGGTCCGCGCCGCCGACCTCCAGCCGATGATGTCTCGCTACCTCGTGGACCGCATCCTCGCGACGCAGAACATTGACGTCGTGTACGGGGTGGAGGTCGAGGCGGTGTGCGGCGAGGGGACGCTCGAATCGGTGATCGTGAAGTCCGTCGACTCGGGCACGATGCGCACGATCCCGTCGTCCGCCATGTTCATCTTCATCGGCGTGCAGCCGCACACCGACGCCTTCGCCGGCATCCTGGAACGCGACGAGGCCGAATTCGTCGTCACCGGCTCCGACCTGCCGCGGGAGTACGGCCGACCGCGCGGGTGGACGCTCGAGCGGGACCCTTTCATGTTCGAGACGAACATCCCCGGCGTGTTCGCGGCCGGCGACGTGCGTTCGGGTGCGAACCGCCGAGTGGCGGCCGCGGTTGGCGAAGGATCGGCGGCGATCTACTCGGTGCACCGGTATCTCCGGACGGTCTGATTGACACGGGGGGGGACATCGTGGAAGCCGACGTGATGGCCCGCCTGGCGCAGCACCGCGCACTCGGCAGCGCCCCAGTGGACGAGCATGCGTGGCTAGCGGCGCACGGTGTGCTCGGTGCGTTCCCGGTCGGAGCTGTGGTCACCGCCAAGGGCGAGAAGGCGAAGAATCTGCTGGTCGTGTTCGCCGGGCATCTCGTCATTCGCATGGATCGCGGTGCGGGGTCGCACAAGATCTTCGAGTGGCGAGCCGGCGACGTCGGCGGCGTGATGCCGTACTCGCGGGGCGCGTCACCGCCGAACGACGTGGTGGCCGAGGAGCCCACGGAGGCGCTTGTCATCGAGAAGGAGGTGCTGGCTGAGTTGAGCCGCGAGTGTCCGGTGGTCACCGCCACGTTCGTGCATGCCATGGTGGACCGCGCGCGCCAGTTCACGTCGAGCGACCTTCGCGACGAGAAGCTCATCTCCCTCGGCAAGCTCGCCGCCGGTCTGGCGCACGAGTTGAACAATCCTGCGTCGGCGACGGTGCGCAGCGCGAAGTTGCTCACCGAGGGCCTGAGCAGCGCGGAGGCCGCGGCGCGCCAACTGGCCGCGGCGCACCTGTCCGCCGCGCAGTTCGCCTCCAACGACGCGGCGCGTGCGACGTGCGGTGCGCCGCTAGGATCAGTGGCGCTGTCGTCGGTGGCCCGCGCCGACCGCGAGGATACGATCGCCGACTGGCTGGCGGATCACGGAGTCTCGGACGAGTCGGCGAGCGCGCTCGCCGACACCGGCGTGACGCTGCCCGCGCTCGATGCGCTCGCCGCAAACGTCAGCGGCCAGGCGCTCGAGGCGGCCCTTCGATGGCTCGTCGAATGCTGTCTGGTGCGGGCGCTGTCCTCGGAGATCCAGACCGCGGCGACCCGAATCTACGAGCCGGTGGATGCGGTAAAGGGCTTCTCGTACATGGACCGCGCGCCGACGCCCGAGCCAGTGGACATCCGCCGCGGCATTTCCGACACCCTGACGGTGCTCGGCGCGAAAGCGCGCGCGAAATCGATAGACGTGTCAGTGGGCCTCGCGGACGACCTACCACGCGCGCGCGCCGTGGGCGCCGAGCTCAATCAAGTGTGGATGAACCTGATCGACAACGCCATCGACGCCGTCGCGGTCGGCGGTCATGTCGCCGTGACGGGCGCACGGGAGCTCGATTGCGTGGTCGTGCGCATCGTGGACGACGGCCCCGGCATTGCCCCGGAAATCCAGGGACGCATCTTCGATCCCTTGTTTACGACGAAGCCGGTGGGCAAGGGCAGCGGGCTGGGCCTCGATATCGCCCGGCGCCTCTTGCAACGCCACGACGCTGAGATCCCGGTCGAGTCCGTGCCGGGGCGGACGGAGTTCCAGGTGAGGCTGCCGGCGGCGAAGTAGGACAGCCGCGACCGAGCACCCTGAGTGCCCCAAGTGCACGCGCTGGCCGAATGTCGAGCACCAGCGTGAAGCGAACGGCGTCACTGCAGCGGAGGGCGTGGGACTCGAACCCACAAGGGCGGTGAAGCCCGGCGGTTTTCAAGACCGCTGCCTTACCAGTTAGGTCTAGCCCTCCAGTACGTCACGATCAGTGTCAGCGCAACATATCGGAGCAGTCGTCGGGTAGGCAACTTCGTCCGCGCGCGCTACGCCGCGTCCGCTACGATACCGAGTCGCGCAGGGCGCAGCGATCTCTTCGCGGAGCGTCAGCGGCGAGCGGATCTCGCGCCAGTGTGGGGTGCCGCTGGTTCGACGGCGCGCGCAGCCTCAACTGCCGGGGCGTGGCGGCAGCGGCCACGGCCGCGCGAGGGGGCACGCCTCGACTGTCAGGCGGCGCATCGCGGCGCGGAAGCGCGTGTCGGCCCAGAGCGGGTCGAGGAGCGGGTTGCAGCCGAACACGCCCTGGGTGTCGGACCAGCGGCGCTGCCCTACCCGGGTCGTCAGCAGGCGAACAAGCGGCTCGCGGTCGCCAAAGACCAGCTCCGCGAACGCGGCGTCGACGCCGCCGGCGAGGTCGCCCCCGGGGCGGCGGAGCTGCGCGCGAATGCGCTCCGCGTCGGCCCAACGGCCTGCCGCGGCATGTGCGAAGAGCAAGGTCAACTGCTGCCCCGGAGCGTCGGGGTGGAACCGCATGCCGCGCTCGAGGGTGCGCACCGCACTGTCCGGCTGCCCACCGAACGCCTGCGCGAGCCCCAGTGCCCCGATACCGAGCGAGAAGGTGGAGTCGAGCGTCAACGTGCGGCGCGCGGCGGCCTGCGCCTCGGGGAACCGTCGCGCGACGGTGAGCGCGAATGCGAAGGCGCTCCCCGCCGACTTGGCCAGCGGGTCGAGCTGCGCCGCCTGGCGTAGCTCAACGAGCGCCTCGTCGGTGCGGCCGACCCCGAGCAGCAGAAAGCCGAGCGCATGATGCCCGATGACGCTTGTCGGCTCGAGGGCGAGCGCGGCGCGGTAGCGCGCCTCCGCGTCGCGGAACTTGAGCCGGCGCTCGAGCGCCAGAGCCAGCGCGATCTGCGCGTCAGCGAGCTTGGAGTCGAGCGCCAGGGCACGGTGCGCGCTCGCTTCGAGCAGCGCGGTCGTCGAGTCGGTCGGGTCCGGGAGGTACGCCGGCAGGATGGCGTAGGCCATCGCCAGCCCGGCGTGGGCGCGTGCGAACGCCGGGTCCCGCGCGACGGCCTGCCGGAAGTACGCGACCGCCCTGGTGATGCTGGCTGTGTTCCGATTGAGCCAGTAGTACCGGCCTCTCAAGTACAGGTCGTACGCTTCCTGGTCCGTCGTGCCGCGTGCCGCGTCCGGCGGGAGCGCGCCCGCCGGCGTGCTGGCGTCTCGGCCGCCGAGCGCTGGCGCGAGGGCCGCGGCGATGGCGCGCGTGAACTCGTCCTGCACGGCGAAGACATCGCTCGAGCGACTCTCATAGACGCTGTCCCACAACACCTTCCCGTCGGCGGTGCTCACGAGCTGCGTCGTCACGCGGAGCCGCTCGCCCGCGCGCCGCACCGTGCCGCCGACGAGCGCGTCGACGTCGAGCACCCGGCCGATCTCCTGGGCCGCGACGGCCTTCCCCTTGAACGCGTAGCTCGACGTGC
>JBBJNN010000182.1:0-6084 GCA_037720885.1 Gemmatimonadaceae bacterium
GCCGGACTTCCGCCGCGCCGCCAGCGCGAACCCCGCCAGTGCCGCGAGCGTGGCGCCGCCCTGCAACAGCCACCCCCACCCCCACACGGTGCCGGTGAGCATTGCCCATGTGCCGACGTGTTCCGCCCCCCCGTCACCGCCGGCGTTCATCGCGCGCGATTGGGCAATGAGCCGCGCCACCGCGGCCAGCGCGAGCACCCCGGCCGCGCTCGCGCCGATGCGCGCCGCGCGCTGCCGCGCGACGTCCACGACCGCGCTTCCGGTGCTACCCTGCGCATAGCGCACGAGCCAGAGCACGAGCAGCGCGAACGCTACCGTCCCCAGTACGACAGTGAGCGCGCCATACGTGAGCCAGCGTACGGCGACGTAGAGCGGGGAGCCGGCGTCGAAGCCCGCGCGCGTCGCGGCGCGGGGAGCAGCGCGTGTAGCAGTCACGCTCTCCGCGGCGACGACCGGCACTGCCGGGCTGCTGTCCGCGGCCGGAGTGACCGCCACCACCGGCGCGGCGAGGCCGGCCGCGGCCGAGTCCACCGTGAAGGTGAAGGTCCCGGTGATCGGGTGCCCGTCAGCCGACGCCATGCGCCACGCGACGCGGTAGCGCCCCGGCTGGAGCCCGCCGCGAATCTCGGCGACCACGACGCGCTGCGAGTCCGCGGCGAAGTGGGGCGGCGCGAGGAGCACGGGGATGCTGTCGGGCCCCACCAGCTCCACGCGCGTCACGGCCAGCTCGGCGCGCTCACTGAAGGTGAGCCGGATCTCGCGTGGCGCGACGGTGAGCCTGGCACCACGCGCGGGCAGCGAGGAGAGGAGTCGCGCGTGCGCGCTCGCGTTCGGCGGAATGAGGAGCGCGAGCGCGCAGATGACCGCGAGCAGGAGCGTCGCCCGCGCCCCGGTCGCCCGCGCCATCGGCGTGGAGCGTCTCCTCATCGCGCGTGTTTGTACATCAGATCGAGCAGCTCGTCGTACATCGCCTCGGCCTCACCCTCGCCGGAGCGAATGGCGGCGGTCGCGCAGTGGCGGAGGTGGTTCCGCATGAGCTCGCGCCCCACGGAGCGCAGCGCCTCGTATACGGATGACACCTGCGTCATGATGTCCGCGCAGTAGCGATCGTCCTCGACCATCTTCTGCAGCCCGCGCACCTGCCCCTCGATACGGCGCAGCCGCTTGAGGTTCCGATCCTTGATATCCGGGTCCACGGCGACTGCGGTGCGCCCACTCCCCTCCCCCTCCGCCACCTCACACCCGCAGTGCGCCGCCGCGCCGTTCCCCGCCACCTCATCGTGCTGCCGCTTCTTCTTCTTGCCCATGGGTCTCCGAGGTCCCTACCCCTTCCGCAATCGCAAGCTGTTCCCCACCACGCTCACCGAGCTCAACGCCATCGCGGCGCTCGCCAGGATCGGGCTCAGCGTGACGCCGAAGGCCGGGTACAGCACGCCGGCGGCGATCGGAATGCCCACCACGTTGTAGACGAACGCCCAGAACAGATTCTGCCGGATCGCGCGCATTGTCCGGCGCGAGAGCGCGATCGTGTCCGCCACCCCGCGCAGGTCGCCGCGCATGAGTATCACATCCGCGGCCTCCACCGCAACATCGGTCCCCGTCCCGATCGCGATCCCCACGTCCGCCGCCGCCAGCGCCGGCGCGTCGTTGATCCCGTCGCCCACCATCGCCACCACCCGCCCCTCGCCTCGCAGTCGCTCGATCTCCGCCACCTTCCCCTCGGGCAGCACCTCCGCACGTATCTCCTCGATCCCCGCCTGCCGCGCCACCGCCTCCGCCGTGCGCCGATTGTCGCCCGTGAGGAGCACCACGCGAAGCCCCATGCGCCCGAGCTCGGCCACCGCGCCCGGGGAGCCCCCCTTCACCGGATCGGCGATCCCGATCACGGCGGCGAGCGACCATGCATCGTCCCCCGCCGCGCGCGTCGCCACGAACACCGGCGTCCGCGCGCGCTCGGCCATCGCATCCGCCGCCGCGCGGAGAGGCGCCATGTGCTCGTCATCCACACCACGCTCCCCCATGAGCCGCGGGCTCCCGACCGCCACCTCCACCCCGCTCACCACACCCACGACGCCGCGCCCGGTCAACGTCTCGAAGCGCTCCGCCTCGCGCGGCGCCAGCCCGCGCTCGCTCGCCGCGCGCACCAGCGCGTCGGCGAGCGGGTGCTCCGACAGCCGCTCCACCGCGGCGACGAGGGCGAGGACCTCACCCTCCGGCGGCGCGCCATCGGCGAGGATGACGTCAGTCACCGTGGGGCGCCCTTCCGTCACCGTCCCCGTCTTGTCGAGCACCACCGTATCGAGCGTGCCCGCGCGCTCGAGCGCTTCCCCACCCTTGATCAGCACGCCGAGCTGCGCGCCCCTGCCAGTCGCGACCATCACGGCCGTCGGCACGGCGAGCCCCATCGCGCAGGGGCAGGCGATGATGAGCACCGCCACCGCCGCCGAGAACGCGCGCACGGCGGGCGCACTCGGCGCGAGGATGAACCAGGCAACGAAGGTCGCAATCGCGAGCGAGAGCACGATGGGAACGAATACCGCGCTCACCCGGTCGGCGAGCCGCTGGATGGGCGCGCGCGACCCCTGCGCCTCCCGCATGAGCTGCACGATCCGCGACAGCACGCTGTCGCTCCCGAGCGTGGTGGCGCGCAGGCGGAAGGCGCCGCCGCGGACGATCGTCCCGCCGATCACGCGGTCGCCCGGCGCCTTCGCCACAGGGAGCGACTCGCCGGTGACCATGGACTCATCTACCGCGCCACTTCCGGCCGTCACCTCGCCATCCACGGGCACGCGCTCGCCCGGCCGCACGAGCACGACGTCACCGCCCTGCACCTGCTCCACGGGGATATCGGCCTCGGCATCGTCGCGCAGCACGCGCGCGGTCTTCGGTTGCAGCTCGATCAGCGCGCGGAGCGCATGCGACGTCCGCCCCTTGGCGCGCGCCTCGAGCATGTTCCCGAGGAGGATGAGCGCGATGATGAAGAGCACTGCCTCGTAGTACACATCGGGCGCCACGCCGCGGCGCGTGAAGAAGCCCGGCGCCACTGTCGCGAGAACCGAGAACCCATACGCCGCTCCGGTACCGACGGCGATGAGAGTGTTCATGTCGGCCGAGTGGTGGCGGAAGGCGGCCCAGGCGCGCGTGTAGAAGTGGCGGCCGGCCCACCCCATCACGGCGGTCGTCGCCATGAGAAGGGTCCAGCTCAGGACGCGCGGGCTCGCGGCGAAGAGCCAGGGGAGCGCGTGCTCGAGCGGCGCGCCGATCGCGCGCATCGTCCAACGCATGAACGGGTCGCCGGCCGTGTGTGCGCCGGCGGTCATGAGGGGCATCGACACGATCATCGCGACGGCCGCGACCGCGAGGCTGACGGCGGCCTTCCGCTCGAGATCGGCCAGCTCCTCGGCGCGCGCCGCGTCCTGCGCCGCTTGCTCGTCGAACGCCGTCCGATCCGGCGGCGGGATCTCCGCGCCGTAGCCGGTGGCACGGATCGTCTCGACCAGCCCGTCCGGGCTCGCGACGGCCGGGTCATACGACACCGTCGCGTTGTGCATCATGAGATTGACGTTCGCGTCGAGCACGCCCGGCGCCTTCTGCAGCGCGCGCTGCACCCGCCCCTGGCACGCGGCGCACGTCATCCCCGAAACGGGAACAGTGAGCTTGGCCGGTGTCTGCGTCGTCGTCACTTCGCCACCTCGAGTGTCGCCTCGTCCCCCTCGACGATGAGCTTCCCTCGCAGCATCCCCATCCCGCACGTGAACTCGTAGGTGCCGGGCGCGGTTGGGGCGAGGTCCACGGAGGTCTTCCGGAAGGGCGCGAGGAACTTCCGCACGCCGAAGTCGCCGAACACGACCTCCTCGGAGCAACCCGAGCTCTCCTGCCGGTCGAAGACGAGGCGCACGGGGCTGCCCGCAGCCACGCGGATGGCGGCGGGCGAGTAGCCACCGCGCACGGCGATGGTGACTTCCTGCACGCCGCCCGCGCCCGCCGCCGCGCGCGCCGACTGGCGCTCGGCGAGGAAGAAGTACCAGTTCACCCAGGCGATGGCGGCGAGTCCGCCGGCCAGCACCATCCACTCGGACGCGCTCATGGGAATGCCCTCGGTGGCGCCGGTGTCAGTGGGCGCGGCGGCCGAGCTGGGCCTGCGGCGTGGTGCCATCACCCGGGACGTAGCCGGCCTCGACGATCGCCCGGGAGATCGCCGCGGGCCCGGCGACCGCCGGATCGTAGCTCACCGTGGCCGAGCCGATCGTGACGCCCTCGACCGCGACGCCCGCCACCTGGCGGAGCGCGTCGCCGACTGCCTTCACACAGTGTCCGCAGCTCATGCCGGACACGGGAATCGTGATCTGTTCCATGGTACTCCTCCGTGCATCGTTCTGAACGCACACCCGGCGCGGCCCACGCCGCGCCACGGAATAAAGTTATATACCCCCTCCCCCTATATCAAGTGGGATGGCGCGGGCGTGCAGTGCCGTCGAGGGGCCGCGCTCGTCCGCTCCTCGGCCTGTGTTCGTGTTGGCCAGAGCCGAGCAGGAAGACGGGCCGCGGCGTGAGCGAGGCCGCGCGACGTCAGCTGGCAGCGGTGCAGTTCGACTGGATGTAGACAGGGCAGCCGAATGTGCGATAGGTTCCACCGAACTTTGTATACGAGGAGATCGATGCCACGCAAGTCGGACGCGATCACCGATCGCCAGCACTGGGTTTGGATCACGAGGCGCGAGTACTACAAGTGAGGAGGACGGCTCCGACCGCGCCGACCTCGACCCGACTATGCAGTCCGATTCGGATGGGTGGTGGACCTGTCACAAGAATACCCGACAGGGCGACCTCGTCCTCCTCTACCGGACCTCGCCGAAGATGGACTTCGGTTACCTCATCCAGGCGGAGTCGGATGCGTACTCTCTCGCCGACACGGAGTACGAGCGCGAGCAAGGCTGGGACTACGTCTGTGATTACAAAGTGCTCTATAAGTTCGAGCAGCCGATCACGCTGAAGGACATACGCCGGGATCCCTACATGGACGAGTGGGGAGCATTGCGCGGGAACTTCCAGAGGAGCGTCTACGCGGTCCCGGAAAGCGTATGGCAGAGACTACTCCGGCACATGGAGGAAGCCGAGCCGAGCTTCGCGCGTTTTCTCAAACGCGGGGAAGTCAGGAAGGCTTCGGCCAAGATCCTGCTCGAAGAAGAGCTGGAGGACCGCCTCGCGCAGGACATTTCAGTCCTCCGGCCGTTCGGCTTCGACTTGGAGGTACGCGAGCGACAACTCGTCTGCGTGGGGCACGGCGGGCGCATCGACCTGCTCTGCTACGATCGGCGGCGGAAACGGTACGTTGTCGTCGAGCTGAAGAACGTGCGGGCGGGTCAGAATACCTTCGGGCAGATCGCCACGTACCTCGGCTGGGTCCAGCAGCGGCTCTCGAACGGCCGGCCCGCAGATGGGTTGGTCATCGCACGCGGCTTCGACACTCGCTTCCTCGCCGCCGCCGCGACGAACGATCGGGTCAGCCATGTCGATCTACAGGAACTCGGCTTCGAGAGACCGGCTCTTCCGCAGCAGCGATCTCGGCGATCTCCGGCGGCTGGTCGAGCAGCACCGTGAATTCTTCGAGGACAAGGGGCGTGAGCATTTCCGCAACCACCGCCAACAGGGTCCACCTGAGCCCCTCGCCGTCGAGGCGTGGTGCACAGACGACGCGTTGCATGTCCGGCTCGCGGACGGGCGCGAGGTGTCCGTGCCGCTCGAGTGGTACTCGCGCCTAGCGCACGGGACGCCGGCCGAGCACGGGAGGTGGCGACTCATCGGCCGGGGCGAGGGGATCCACTGGCCTGACCTCGACGAGGACATCAGCGTCGAGGGGCTCCTGGCCGGGCGCCGGTCAGGGGAGAGCCAGCGCTCGCTGAAGCGTTGGCTGGAGGCGCGGCAGTGCGGCTAACCCGCCGGATGACATTGCGTTGCACCCGACGCGGCTAGCGCGCTGTTCAGTTAGCATCCGAGCTACCCCGCAGCCGTCTTGCAGGTGAACCCAGGCCCTGAGGAATCCCCACGAAATCACGGCGCACTCGCGCCGTGCGCGACGAGCGT
>JBBJNN010000074.1:0-26207 GCA_037720885.1 Gemmatimonadaceae bacterium
CATTCTCGCCAAAGTCGCTAAAGCGAACGAGACTTTGGCATCGCTACACTAGCGCTCGGCCGGGTGTTGATTTTCCCCCAGCTCTCAGGCAGGCGAGCTCGCTATACAATAGTGTTACCGCACTGACGGCGACTCGCTTGATCGAGCGTAGCTCGGGTCGAGTTCCGAGGCAGGCCGCGCAGGCCGAAGGAGGTGAACTATGTCGCACCCGGCGCACGGGACTCTTGGTTCGGTCGTTTCCCTGTGGCGGTATCCCGTGAAGTCCATGATGGGCGAGGAGCTGAACGCGGCCGAGGTCACCGGGCGCAGGCTGCTGGGTGATCGCGCGTATGCGCTCGTGGACAGCTCCGACGGGAAGGTCGCGAGCGCGAAGAACCCCCGGAAGTGGCCGCACCTGTTCGACTGCCGCGGCGCCTTCGTCGCCCCCCTGCGCACCGGCGCGCGCTGCCGCCGGTCCGCATCACGCTGCCGGATGGCACGGCGGTCACCAGCGAGCAGAGCGACCTCGACCAGATCCTCTCGCGGGCGCTCGACCGTGAGGTGACACTCGAGGCAACCGAGCGCGGTCAGCGGGAGGTCGTCGAGTCCACGTTCCCCAACCCCTGGACGCCCAAGGCCGAGGAGTACTGGCCGGATATGGACGGCCTCGACTACCGGGACACGGTCACCGACTTCGACCTGCCGGAGGCCACGTTCTTCGATTGCGCGGTCGTCCCTCTGCTGACCACGACCACGCTCGACCGGCTCCGCGAGCTGTACCCGGAGGGGCGCTTCGAAGTCCGCCGATTCCGGCCCAACGTCGTCGTGGAGACCGCCGACGGCGTGAAGGACTTCGTCGAGAACGCCTGGATCGGCCGGACGCTCGCCTTCGGAGACGCGGTGCGCCTGAGCGTCACCGGCCCCTGCCCCCGCTGCGTGATGACGACGCTGCCCCAAGGAGATCTCCCGAAGGACCCGGGGATCCTACGCACGGCAGCGCAGCACAACCAGGTCCACGTGGGTGTCTATGCGTCCGTGCTGCGGGGCGGGACGGTCCGCCGCGGAGACACCGTCAGGCTGGAGTAGCGCCGAACGTGCAGCCAAGCGCGGTCAGCACGCTGAAGTCCGTCTAACCAAAGCCAGCCTGCGACGCGACCGGCGCGGGGGCGTCCTGCACGATGGGCGGCATCCGCTCGAGCAGCGTTTGCCAGAGCACGCCGGCGCTGACGAAGTCCGGGTCGACCAGCCGGGCAGCGCGCTGGACGGCGGCGCGGGGCGCGGCAGTGTGCCCTGCCTGCTCCGCCATCACGTCGTCCCCGGACCCGATCCGTCGCGGGGCAGCAAGTGCCTGGCGGCCGGACGCTGCCCTCGCGCGCCGAGCTCCCGCTCGACGGCGGGGACGGCGAGCTCGCGCACGCGGCGCAGCACGTAATCCAGATCCTGATATGGCTCGACGAGACCGCGGTAGGCGCGGAGGTCCACCTCGCCCGCGTCCACCGGCTGGGCCATGGCAGCCTGGGCGAACCGCATCGTGGCCGTCTCCGTGCCGACCTGATCGTACAGCTCACTCAGCGGCGCGAGCGCCTGCGCCGCGCGCTCGGCGCCGAGTAGGTCGCCGAGCGCCGCCACGTCGAGGAAATCGCGCGTCGCGCCACGGTCCGCGATCATCCATGCCTTGATGCGAAGCGTCTCTTCGGGGGTCGGCACGCGCAGGTCGTTCACCGTCGTGGTCTCGGGCGGCATGCGGCAGCAGCGCCGCCGCACGGGAATATACGCGACCGGGCACGCAGCGTGACCTGGCGCATGCGGCGCCCGCTCCCCCGGCCCTCGCCATCGCCGCGCGGCGAGCGTAAGATCGTTCGGCTCCCACGCGCCCACATCACGACAACGCCCGCAGACTCCATCGGAGACCCTTCGATGCCGCGCACCGTCCCCGTCCGTCCACCAGCCCGCCGCGTCGCCCTGTTCGCGTGCGCGGCCCTCGCGCTCCTCTCCCCTCTCGCCGCCAGCGCGCAGGGCCGCGGCGGCGGGGGCAACGCCGCCGATTCCATCAAGTACACGTACCCGACCACCGCCCGGCTCGACGCGCTCAAGGCCGAGGCGGCCAAGGAGATCGACGCGCGGGCGAAGATGATCCAGGAGATGGTCGATCAGGTCTTCTCCTACGGCGAGCTCGGCATGCAGGAGTTCGAGACCTCCAAGTACCTCACCGGCATCCTCGAGCAGAACGGCTTCAAGGTGGAGCGCGGTGTCGCCGGCATGCCCACCGCCTTCGTCGCCCGCTGGGGATCCGGCAAGCCGGTCATCTCCCTCGGCTCCGACATCGACGACATCCCGCAGGCCGGCCAGAAACCCGGCGTCGGCTACAAGGATCCGATCCTCACCGGCGCGCCAGGGCACGGCGAGGGACACAACTCCGGGATGCCGCTCAACGTCGCCGCGGCGATCGTGGTCAAGAACATCATGCAGCGCGAGAAGCTCCCCGGCACGCTCGTCCTCTGGCCCGGCGTGGCCGAGGAGCAGATGGCGGGGAAGGCGTTCCTCGTGCGCGCGGGCGTGTTCAAGGACGTGGACATCACGCTGTTCACGCACGTCGGCAACACGCTCGGCGTCTCCTGGGGGCAGTCCGGCTCCAACGCGCTCATCTCGGCCATCTTCAAGTTCAAGGGGTCGAGCGCCCACGCGGCGGGCGCACCCTGGCGCGGGAAGAGCGCGCTCGACGCCGTGATGCTCATGGCGCAGGCGTGGGAGATGCACCGCGAGCACATGGAGCTGCCGCAGCGCTCGCACTACGTGATCCCCGATGGCGGCGACCAGCCGAACGTGGTGCCGAGCACGGCGAGCATCTGGTTCTACTTCCGCGAGCGCGACTACCCGCGCACCGTGGCGATGTTCGAGTCGGCGAAGAAGATGGCGCAGGGTGCGGCGATGATGGCCGACGTCCAGATCGACACCATCATGATGGTCGGCTCGGGGTGGAGTGGTCACTTCTCCCGCCCCGTGGCCGAGGCGATGTACGGGAACATCCAGAAGGTCGGGATGCCCACCTGGGACGAGAAGGACCAGGCGCTCGCCCACGGCATCCAGCGCGAGCTGAGCGCGCCCGACAGCGGGTTGAGCACGCGCCCCGGCCGGCTGACCGGTCCGGTGAACGAAGCGACGCGCATGGGCGGCGGCTCCGACGACATCGGCGACGTGAGCTGGAACCTGCCGACAATCACGCTCAACTACCCGTCGAACATTCCGGGGCTGCCGGGGCACAACTGGGCGAACGCCATCTCGATGGCCACGCCGATCGCGCACAAGGGCGTCGTGGCCGGCGCGAAGGTGCAGGCGATGACCGTGCTCGACATCCTGATGACGCCGCAGATCGTCACCGACGCCTGGGACTACTTCAATACCGTGCAGACGAAGACGGTGAAGTACAAGCCGTTCTTCGCCGCCACCGACCAGCCGCCCATCTGGCTCAACGCCGACATCATGGCGCAGTACCGGCCCGAGATGCGCAAGTACTACTACGACTCCAAGAAGTTCAAGTCGTACCTCGAGCAGCTCGGCATCGAGTACCCGACGGTGCGAAAGGTCATGCAGTAGGTCCCGTCGGTCACCGTACAGTTACCGATTCGCGCGGCGCCTCGGCAGGTTCGATGACGGCCATGCACCCGCCCACGCGCCGCGCGATGTACCGCGCGGCGTGCTGGCTCGCGCTCTGCCTGGCGCCGGCGTGGAGCGCGTGCGACGGAGGATCGGGTGCGCAGCTCCGGGCCGACATGGCGCCGTACGCGACGACGGATTCCATGGGGGTGGCCCCACACGACACCGCCTCCATCATCGTGGCGGCGCGCCCCGAGCTCGTCGAGAGCTCGGCTGCCACGATGAGCGCCACGCAGCCGGGCCTCATCTTCACGCTCAACGACTCGGGGAACGACCCTCTCCTCTTCGCGTTCGATACCACCGGCGCCGACCGCGGCGTGTGGCGCGTATCACGCGCGACGAACGTGGACTGGGAATCGGCGTCGCCGGGCCCGTGCGCCGCAGGTGACAGCGCGGAGGGCGCCGCGAGCGCGACGCCGCGTGAGCCGCCGCGCTGCATCTACATCGGCGACACGGGCGATAACGACGCCGAGCGCGCCTCGCGCGCCATCTACCGCGTCCCCGAGCCGGCGGCCGCACGCGCCGGATTCACCGGCGACGTGGCCTCCGAGAAGCTGACGTACCGCTACGCCGACGGCCCGCACGATGTCGAGGCGATGTACGTGGGCCCCGATGGCGCGATGTACTTCATCACGAAGCGATCGCTGAAGGATGGGGCCGGGCAGCGGCGGCCGGCACTCGTCTTCCGCATCCCGGCGTCCGCGTGGCGCGATACCACCCGCGCGGTCGCCGAGCTCGTAGACAGCCTGCCGATCATCCCCGGATCGGCGCCCTTCCGCACGATCACCGACGCCTCGCTCGCCCCCGACGCGCGCTACCTCGCCGTGCGCACGTACCTCCAGGTCTACGTGTTCGCGACAGACACCGCGACGGGTCGCGCGTTCCCCTCCACGCCGCCGGCTGTCTGCAACATCACCGGGCTCGGCGACATCTCGGGCGAAGGCATCACCTGGTACGGCAGCACGCGCCGGCTGCTGCTCACGAACGAAGGACGACGCGAGCCGATGCGCGTGATCACCTGCCGACTGCCGCAGTGACGCGGCGCACGTTCGAGGCACGCTGCCGTCCGCTGACCGGCTGATCGGATAGCGGACTCGTCCGACAGCATCGGTCGCTCCACTCCCATAGACTTCCGGGGCATTCCGTTCATACTTCCCGGGAACTCTTTATCCCGCCGGAAGCCTGAATTGGTGTCGTGAGTTTTGCCGCGAGGCGCTCCGCGCCGCGGCGTCCGCCACCTCGGAATTCAGCAGCTGATCCATGACTCCAGCATCACTCTTCGTCACCGCGACGGGCATCGCCGCCGCCGTCATCGCCGTCCCCCTCGCCGCGCAGCGGCAGACCAGGCCCCCCGCGAGAGACACCATACCGATCACGCTCCCGAGCGTGACGGTCATCGTCACCCCCACCCGCACGCCGAAGGAGGCGTTCGACGTACCGGCCGCCGTCAACATCATCGACTCGGCCGCCATCCGCGCGCGACAGCCCAATTCGGCGGCGGACCTGTTCCGCGAGCAGCCTGGTCTCGACGTCACCGGCGTCGGCACGAATCAGGTGCGGCCGGCGATCCGCGGCCAGCGCGGCCAGCGCATCGTGCTCCTCCAGGACGGCATCCGCCTCAACAACTCGCGCCGCCAGCAGGACTTCGGCGAGATCCCCGCGGTCGTGGACGTGAACGCCGCCAGCCATATCGAGGTGGTGCGCGGCCCATCGTCTGTCCTCTACGGCACTGACGCCATTGGGGGCGTGGTGAACCTCATCTCGCCCGCGCTCCCCACGCGCGCCACCGGCCTGCATGGCCGCGCGGGCTACCTCTACGGCAGCCAGGACGACCAGCAGCGGCCGAGCGGGATGATCGAGCAGCGCGTCGGGCGGTTCGCGTACCGCGTATCGGGGATGTACCGCCACACGAGCGACTACACGGCGCCCGCGGGTCGCTTCGGCAACATCCGCCTGGGCGACGACGAGCGCGTGCACGATACCGGGGTGCGCGATGTCTCGACCACCGCGACGCTCGGCTTCGACCTGTCCGCGACGCAGCGGCTGACGCTCCGCGGCGAGCGCTACCAGGCCGACGACGCCGGCTTCGGCTACGTGCGGCCCGATGCGCTCGGGCCGAACCAGCCACTCATCCGGCTCCGCTACCCCGAGCAGACGGTGGAACGCTACGCGCTCGGCTACCGGGCGCAGGCAGTGCGCTCGCCGCTCGCCGACCGGGTGGAAGTCACCGCGTACGCGATGCGCAACGAGCGGTCGTTCACGCAGGACATCTTCATCCCGTTCACGCAGCCCGGCGTCCCGGCGGGCGCGGGGGTCTCCGTTCAGCAGGAGAACCTGACCGACCTCGGGACGATCGGGATGCGGGCGGAGGCGACGAAGGTCATCGCCACGCGGCACGCGCTCACCTACGGCGTGGATGCTTTCCGCGACCGCTCGGAGAACGCGGACTCTGGTACGACGACGGTCATCGGCTTCGGCCCGCCGCGGCCGCAGACATCCACCGCGCCGCTCGTGCCGAACGCACACTTCCGGAGCATCGGCGCCTTCGTGCAGGGCGACCTCCGCCTCGCCGATCCGCTGTCGCTCATCCTGGGCGTGCGCGTGCAGGACGTGCGCGCCGGCTCGCGGCCCACACCCGGCCTCACCGCGGAGCCACGCACGAGTCGCGACCGGACGGCGGTGGGCACAGCGAACGTGCTCTTCCGCGTGAGCCCCAACCTGAACCTCGTGGCCTCGGTAGGGCGCGGCTTCCGCTCGCCGAACCTGATCGAGCGCTTCTTCAACGGCCCCACGCCGGAAGGCGGCGCCTTCCAATCGCCGAACCCGGACCTCGAGCCGGAGACGAGCCTGAACACGGATGTCGGCGCGCGGGTGCGCGCGGGACGGCTGAGCGCGGAGCTGTTCGCGTTCCGCAACGAGATCCGCAACGGCATCCGTATCGCCCCGCGCGGCGACAGCGTGAACCGCGTGCCGGTGTTCCAGGACGTGAACATCGACAAGCTGCGATTCACCGGGCTCGAGGCGGAGGTCGCCGTCCTCGTCGCCTCCCGCGTGACGGCGAGCGCGAATTACTCGCACATCCGCTCGAAGGACGTGCTCCGGCCGGAGAACCCGGTGGGCGCGACGTACTCCGACAAGCTCGTCGGCGATCTCACCTACCGCCATCCGGGCGACCGCGTGCGGCTCGGCTACACGGTGCGGCGCAACGGGCGGCAGAAGGAGGACCAGATCAGCCTCAGCCCGCTCATCGGCGCCGAGCTGCCGGCATTCACCGTCCATGCGCTTCGCGGCAACCTTCGGTTCTTCCAGCGCGGCGCTCTCTCCGGCACGCTGACGCTGGCGGTGGAGAACCTCACCGACGCCCTGTACGCCGAGTCCTCGAACGTCAGCTTCTTCCGCCCGGAGCCGGGCCGCCGGCTTATCGCTGGCTGGACGTTCGGCTTCTGAGTGCTCCGCGGGCGCGCGTCACGTGACGCGCGCCAGCCTTCAGGGGGTGCCGGGAAGCGTGTACTCGAGCTCGTACAGGTGCTGCTTGCCCACGATGGTGATCGTCATCGTGCCGGCGAGCCCCACGAGCGCTCCGGTGCCGGACGCGGGCGCCACGGTGACGGTGAGCTGCTGAGCGTCGCGCGTCATGGTGCCCTGGTGCATCAGCACGAAGCTGCCGCTGCGACCCCGGAGCGTGCCGGTAACCCGCTCGATCGCCACGTAGACCGCCGAGCCGTGGGCCGAGGTACTGGTGGCGAGCATCTCGCCCTTGCTGGTCCCCGCGAGATCGCCATGGAACTGCTTGTCGATCGTCATCCGGCCGAGCGCGTCGGGATCGGCGTTGTCCGGCGTGCCCTGCGGGATGACCTTCACGTCGAACGACCCGCTCGCGCGCGCTGTCATGGCGCTCCCGGTCTGGATTGATTTCGGCGCCGGCGCGTGCGTCTGCGCGAGCGACGGCGAGGCGAAGGCGAGGGACAGACCGATCGCCGCGATGACGCGTGCGCCGGCGCGAGCTGATGAATTAGTTCGGGTGCTTTCAGTGCTCATTCGTAAGGGCCGAGGAATCTCTCGCCGTTGAAATGGATCAGGTGCGATGGGGCGTCGGCGACCCAGACTTCCGTCTCCCACGCGATCTCGCTCAGGTAGCGGTGCATGGCCTGCCGCGTGAGAAAAGCGGTCACGAAGACCAGAGGCGCGGTCACCTGAGCAAAGAGCCTATTCAGCTCCCGCCGCCGCTTCGCGTTGATCGGGCCATGGCTCGTCACTGCTTCGACCAGAACCAGCCAGCCTTTCTCCGTGAAATGCACCACTACGTCTGGCATCTTGCCGTGCGAACCGGTCGCGATGCCGACGTCGGTCAGGGCCTGCTCGTCGAAGTAGCCCCACTTCTTGTCCGCATCGCCAACGTAGATCGGAACCGCACCCGGTGTGAATCTCGGACAGAACTCATTGATGATTGCCGCGATCAGCTCGTTCTGCCCACCGGGTGAGAGCGTGATCTCGAGCCCTTCACGAATCCGCAAGGGGATGCGATGCATCTCGCGCTCACTCGCGTAGTGTCGCGCGAGGGCGGGCGCGTTGGCGACATACTCCTCGAGCGCGCGCTCCCACTCGGCTGTCCCGTACGTGCGAAGCAGGGCGAGCGCGCTCGCGGAAACCTGATAGCAATATGCGGGGCTGTTGATGGGGCGGCTCGGGTCATCGGGGTTCGGAACGATCAATCCTGCATCGACGAACTGATGCACCGTTTGGCGGCGTACCGTTTCCCGCGTGTTCGGCTGCCACCGCTTGCCATAGTGCGTCGCGGCGAACTCCATCATGGGCGTGACGCCACACAATCCATTCTGCGCGGCGGACCACGGATCCGCGGGTCGGAGTTGCAGCAGAGCCAGCAGGGTGAGCGCGGACCGTTCGTTCTGCTGCTCCCGAGGAAGTCCCAGTGCCTCGAGCACTCCTCTCGCCTCGGCCACCCGTCGCTCGGCTCGTCGCGACGTACGCTCAGGTCCGTTCGACACGCCGAGTAGCTCCTGTTCGACAATCTGGTCGAGTGCGTCCTGAGTCAGCGGGTCCGTACCGACGCGCTCCGCGATGGCGCGCAGCTCCTGCGCCGAGGGATATTTCAGCTTTCGTAGATCGGTGGCGTTGACCTGTGTGTGCCCGCTGAACTGGCGGAAGAAGGAGTCAACCAGGGTCGAGTTGAGGAACGCGGTGAGCCCGACCGCTACCTCTAGCGGTAGACCCGCACCACCGACGTGAAAGTAGTTCAGGTGATTCTCGAAGGCCACCAACTCGCTCGGCGCGCATTCGCGCTTGAACAGGGCAGCAGTGATCCTCCGTCGCTCTTCCTTCGCGGAGAACCGTTTCACCAAGACGTACGCGCCGGCGGGCGTCAAGAGATTCTCCGTGGCCCCGCAGTGGACGAGTGCATTGGGCTTCCTCGACTCCTGCTTCGGCCACACGACCGTGCCGCCGACCAGGTGAGTCGGATAGATGAGCGGAACTGTCCCTGTCTCCGGATTCGCCCGGAGATAATCGCGAGCGCGGAAATCGACTACGCGGCCGGTGGAGACCTCGATCCCGAGTGTATAAAGCGAGCTTCCGAGCCGAGCGAACGCCGTCGCGACGCGTGTGTCCGACTCGTCGAGGACGATGTGAATGAACGAGTCGGGGTCGTCGGGTCTGACCACCTGGGGAAAGGGAACCTCACGGCGCACGATGTGCTCGACCCGTCCGCCGTCGCTCCATTCGACGGAGACGGTCGGCCGCTGGACAACGCCACGCTCGACGCGGAAGACTACGTTCTCCTGCAGGACTTCATCGTCCGAGAAGGCGGCATCGCGCGAATGGAAGACGTGCACGTGCGTGAGGCTGCCCAGGCGGAGTAAGTCCTTCCGAAAGCGTGTGAAGTACGGTCCGTTGCAGAACGACCGCGGCGTGATCGCGACGAGCTCCCCCTCTGCGCGCAGCAGCCGGAGCGCGAGTCCGACGAATGCGGTGTAGAGATTGCTCGTTTCGATGCCGAGTTCCCGCAGGAGGCGCCGTTCATCGGAGTCGCTTCGGATCTTGCGATACGGTGGATTGAGGAGCGCGCAATCGAACTCCGGATGCGCACCACCGAATAGTCCACCCCTCGTCGAATCAACGGTGGCGCGGATGAAGTCCTGCTGCCGGATGTCGAACGACAAGCGCACGCCCCGGCTATCACACACCTGTTGGCACATCGTCAGGACGGCCCGGAGTGGCGCGGCGAGCTGATCGGCTATCTCGAACGCCGTCACCTCGATCTCCGCGGGCACGCAGTCCTGAGCGAGCATGTGGCTCACCCACGCGGCGGTGAGACTGCCGACGCCAGCGCCGGCGTCGAGCAGCCGCACGCAAGGCCCCCGGACGCTGCTCAGTGAGGCGATCGTCTGAGCAACGCGTGCGGGGGTGAAGAACTGCCCTAGCTCGGAGCGACGCGCGGCGTCGAGTCGGCTGGCTGCCTCGAGCCGGACGAGGTCAGCATAATCCGGCAGCTCGACGACTGTTGGGGGCGGCGAGAAGGCAGGCGAGGCCATGGCCCTGAATATATCCGCGCAGCTCTCATGCACAGCATCATTTTGCTCCGCTCGGTTTCCGTTTCCGCACTACCGCGCCATCTCGATGCGCCCCACGCGCGGGCGCTCGCCTCGCAGGAAGGCGAGAATCGCCGGCCCGATCTCCGGAGACGCGGCCCGCGCGAGCCGGAGAAGCGCCGCCGCATCGGGGAGCCGCGCGCCGAACACGCGGGCGCCGCTCGATGGGATGATGTCGTGTGCGGCGGGGATGACCGGCATTCCGTTCCAGCGTCGCAGCTCCACGAGCCCCGAGGTCTCGAACGGGCCGACGGATGGCGCGACCAGGCCCGTGGAGTGGAGCGTGGCCGTCACGAGGCCGGCGGCGAGAGCGATCTTCCACACGAGGTCTCGCAGGGCAGGGTCCGGGCGTGGACGCCAGACGCGGAGCAGGAGCCAGGCGCGGCTCAGGATGAGCGTGGAGTGGACCGCGTAGGTGGCGATCCACGCCACGAGCGCCGCGGACGCGCGGACGCGCGGACGATCAGGAAGAGGAGCGACTCAGCGGACATGGCGCCGGCCCCGCGCGTCGCTCCCCTTCGTCTTTCCCTCGTAGTCGTCAGTCAAGGGGTGGGCGTGCGCGGCCACGCGAGGTGGCGGGCTTCGCGGCCAGGAGGGTGAGCGCGCGGTCGAGGGCCGCGTCGCGGCCGGCGAGGAGCGTGGCGCGCGACGGGAGCACAACGTGATCGGGTACCACGCCCAGCCCTTCGAGCCGCCGCCCGCGGGGCGTGCGGAAGTCGGCCACCGGGTACTGCAAGGTGCCGCCGGTCGGGAGGGGGAGCTGCTGCGACGGGAGCGCTGCCGCGGATGTCGTGTCGCCAATGACCGTGGCGCGGCCGGACTCCTGGAGCCCGGCGGCGAGTACCTCCGACGTGCTGGCGCTCCCCGGGTCCACGAGGATGACGAGTCGCCCCGCGTAGGCGCGGCTACCCGAGCCACTGAACCGGTACTCCTCGGAGGCGTAGCGGCCGCGCGAGGTGCCGAGGGTGCCGGCGGTGGCGGAGAGCAGGCTCGCGATGTCGCGCGACATGGCGCCGATGCCACCAGGGTTGCCGCGCAGGTCGAGGACCAGCGCCGGCACGTCGTGATACTGCTCGAGCGCGGCGCGAACGCCCGACACGGCGTCGGCGAAGAACTGCCGCACCCTGATGTACGCCACGCCCGGCGCCAGGGACCGGCTCTCGACCGCACGGAGCGCGGCGCGGAGCGCTTGTCCGGAATCGGCGGCGCTCCGCATCGCTCCAGTCGAGCGGGTGAGGGTCGCGACGGGGGGGCGCCCGACGTCGCCGCGCATGGTCACCCGAACCGTGGAGCCCGCGGGTCCGGCGAGGGCCGCATACGCGGCCCGCACGCGCAGGCGTGACTCGCGCAACGCGCCGCCGCCGGGGATGCTCGCCCTGTACTCCGCGAGCAGCGCGTCGGGCGACTTGTCATCAATCGCGGTGATCACGTCACCCGGCCGTGGCGCGCGAGCAGTGGGAGTGCTCGAGTCGCGGCGGCTCGAGTCCACGCTCGTCACGAGCAGCTCGCCGCGTACCCACCGCAGCTCGAGCCCCACGTAGCCCGTCCCGGCATGTCGATCGGCCGCGGGCGGCATGACATCGAAGTGCGTCTGCCCGATCTCCTGCACCATGCTGTCGAGGAGCGAGTGGAAGGCGATGCTCTCGATGGTCTGCCGGGCGAGCGGGAGGTACCGTGTGCGAACGGCCGCCCAGTCGCGGCCGTTGAAGGTGGTGTCCCAGTAGGAGTCGCGGATCGTTCGCCACACGAGCTCGAGGGTGCGAACGCGCACGCTCTCGGGGAGCGCCGCTGTGGGAGGCGGCGCGCCAGGTAATGCGCCGGGTCGCGCGACTGGAGGGAGCGGGCGCGGGGGTGCGGCATCGCCCGGGTACGCGAACGTCGAATCGCTCACCGGCACGTCGAAGCGATAGTGAACGAAGTGGAGGGGCTGCAGATCGCCCATCTGTCGCATGGATTGCGCGAGCGGAACCGTCCGCCCCTGCACCGCGCGGTAATCGCCGTACGTCACCGTCGCGGGAAATCCCGCGAGATGGAGGACTCGCCGCTGGAGCAGGTGCGTCGTCGTATCGAAGTAGAACGAGATGCCGATCGCCTCCCCACGCGCGTTGACGACATCGGTGCGCACCACCTGATAGAGTTTCCCATCGGCCATCTCGTCCGGGAGCCGCACGAAGCGCCGACCGTCCTCGCGGTAGTGAGGGAGGTCCACCTCGAGGTTCGCGACCGCCCGCGCGCGATCCTCGGGGAGGTAGCCGCGGAACGATGCCGACCGCTCCCAACGGCGCGTGCCGTCGAAGCCGCGCTCGGTCACCGTGCCACCGGTCTCCGTGCGGCTGTACCACCGGCCGTTCGGCTTCGTCTCCTGCATCCGGTAGCCGGTCTGCACGCCGCCGCCGGCCGCGGGGCGCTCCTGGATGGATTCGATGGTGGTGGAGCGCGACCAGAGCGCGCGCCCACCGATCGCGGCGATGTAGCGCTCGAGCACCTCGACCGCCGCGGCGCTGTCGCTCTGCGCGCACACTGGCGTGGCGAGCACGCTCAACGCGGCGACGCCGGCCGCGAGCGCGGTGTGTCGGCGCCATGGCGCGCGCGGCGTGGAGTGGGGAGAAGAAGGGAGAGAGATGAGTGGCACGTCGCGGCTCCGGTCGAGGGGTGGAAGGCGCCGAAGGCGGTGTGGCCACCGCGGCACGGAGGCGCCGGCGTGCTCATTCGACGCCGCACGGGCCCAGCGTGATGCACGGGAGCGCCGGCGAAATGTCGTCCGTGTGGCCGTGCATCACTCCGGGGCTCGGGGGCGTCGAACCGGTAATGCCCTGCCGCCGTCCGTGGTCGAGCGCGAGCTGATCGCGCTCGCGAGCCGTGGTGACGCGCGCGCGAGCGCCGAGATCTACGAGCGCTACAGCGCACGCGTGTACACGCTCGTGCGCCGGCTCGCGGGGAGCGACGCGGAGGCGGAGGATTGGGCGCAGGACGCATGGGTGCGCGTGCTCCGCGCGCTCCCCCGCTTCCGGGGCGACGCGCAGCTGGGCTCGTGGATCCACCGCGTCGCGCTCAACACCGCGCTCTCCGGGCGCCGGCGCTTCCGGCGTACGAGCGGACGCGAGGAGCCGCTGCCACCATCAATCGCGGCGCCAGGTGATGGCGAGGAGCCGCTCCTCCGCGTGCGCCTCGAGGCGGCGCTCGACCAGCTGCCAGAGGGGATGCGCCGGGTGCTCGTGCTGCACGACGTGGAGGGGCACACGCACGAGGAGATTGCCACGCTGCTCGGGACGAGCCCCAGCACCTCCCGGAGCCAGCTCGGGCGCGCGCGCGCTCGCATGCGGAGCCTGCTCGACGGCGACGCGCTGCCGCGCGCCACTCCGGCCCATGCGGCCCGGAGCGACGTGAACAACGGGGACGAGGAGGTGTGACGATGGACGAACAGCACCTGGACGACGAGGCGCTCGCGCTCCTCGCCGACGAGGAGCCGACGCTCGCGCAGCGAATGCACCTGGGCCACTGCGTGCCGTGCGCGGAGCGGCTCCGTGCCTTTCGTGAGCTGACCCAGGCGCTCGGCGAGCTCGACGACCGGCCGGCGCCGCCGGGCGTATGGACGGCGGTCGAGGCAGCGCTGCGGCCTGGGAGCGCGCCGGTCACGCGACCGTGGAGCAGGTGGCGCGTGGGGACGCCGACGGTGGCGCTGCCTCGGCTCGCCGCCGCGGCGCTGCTCCTCGCGGCGGGCGCCGCGGGTGCGGCGGGTGGCGCGATGCTCGGGCGCGGGCCGAGCGCGGGAGATGGAAGGAGCGGTGCGGATGCGGGCCCGGCTTTCACCTCGGCTGGGGCGAACCCCACCACCCGCCTCGCGGCACTCGACGCGATGCTCCTCACCACGCGCGCCGCGCTCCGCGATGCGCCGGCCGATCCGGTGCTCCGCCGCTATCACGCGCAGATGGAGCGCGAGCGTACGGCGCTCCTCCGCGACATCCCCGTGGTGGAGCGTCCTGTCACATGGTTCTGAGCCGCGAGCGGGTACAGCGTATACGATCGAGCATCCCCGGCGCGCTGCTCCTCGCCCTCTCACTCTGCGCCGCGACGCGGGCGCCAGCGCAGACGAGGGAGGTGCCAGCCAGCACTCGGCGCGTGGCCCGTCCGCCGCTCGGGTTCCTCGTGGATTCGGCGGGGGCGATGGTCGTGCGCGCGGTAGCGCCCAACTCCCCGGCGGCGCGCGCAGGGCTCGCCGTGGGAGACACCATCATCGCGGTGGCGGGCTCACCGGCCACGCACGGCGCTCTCACCCGGGCTGTCGCCGCGCTCGCGCCCGGCGTGTCGCTCGTGGTCGGCGTGAGGGGAGCGGGGCGGGAGCAGCGCCTCTCGCTCGCCGCCGACGGACCCGCCCTCGCGGCGACGCCACGCGCGGTCATTCGCCGAGACGCCCTCGCGCGCGCGACCGGCCTCTATCTCACGGCCGCGTGCGAGGGCGCCGACAGTCTCTATCGCCCATCGAGCCCACCCCGCCCCCGCATTCTCTCGCCCGAGGATTCCGCACGCGGCGCGATCGCAGTCGCGATCCCGCGCGGCTGCGTGGCCGGTTGGGGGCGGCCTGGCGCGTCTGGCGTGGCGGGCGCGGGCGGCATCGCGGAGCTCGCGCCCCGCGCGCGTGGAGGAACCACGCTCGCGCTGAGCGGCGGCCGATTCATGACCCTCAATGCCACGCTCGCCCGCTACTTCCCGGGCACGTCGGCCGGCGTGCTCGTGCTCGAGGTCGAGGCGGGGTCGGACGCCGAGCGGTCGGGGCTCGCGCCCGGGGACGTGATCGCTGGGGCGAACGGAGCGGCCGTGCGCGGAGTCGCCGACATCATCCGTGCCTTGCGTGTTGCCGAGGAAGGCGCGCGCGGCGATCGTTTGGAGTTCGCCGTTGTCCGTCACGGGTCCGCACGGCGGATGACGCTCGTGCACGCCGGGCCGTCGGCTCGGCGGTAGGGAGCCGCGGGCCGCCGGGCCGCACGGGTGGCCCCACGGGTGGCCGCGCACCCCGCCTCGAACCATCCGGCCCTTCGCGCGGTCCAACCGTGCATCGGCTGGACAGTTCGCCGGGACCACACCGCACCCGCACGGCACGCCATCCACGCGATGTACAACTTGCTTCAGGACCTCCCCTTCGCCCTGCGCACCCTCGCGCGGCGGCGCGCCTTTACCGCAGTGGCCATCGCGACCATTGCCCTCGGTGTGGGCGCCGCGACGTCCATCTACAGCGTCGTTGACGGCGTGCTCTTTCGGCCGCTCGCCTTCCGCGAGCCGGGCCGGCTCGTCGCCGTCTGGCAGACGTTCCCCCAGTGGCTCAAGGAGCCGATCCTCAAAGGCAGGTGGGACCGCATCCCGCTCTCCATCCCTGAGTACCGGGATTGGGCGGCGGAGCAGCGCTCGTTCGAGCACGTCGCCATCTGGGCCGGCGCAGGCGCGATGCTGGGCGGCGGCGACACGCCGGAGCAGGTGCCCCTCCTCCAGGCGAGCACGTCGCTCCTCTCCGTGCTCGGCGCCCGGCCCGTGCTCGGGCGCTACATCCTCCCTGGCGACGATGTCGTCGGCAGCGCGCCGGTGGCCGTGGTGAGTCACGAGGCGTGGATGACCCGCCACGCCGGCGACCCGCGCATCCTCGGCCGCACCGTGACGCTCGACGACACCGCCTACACGATCATTGGCGTGCTCCCACGCGGGCTCAAGGTCGGACGGGAGGAGGCACCGCCCTATTGGGTCCCGGTCGGGCGCGATCCCAGCGATGCCAACGAGCGCGGAGACCGCAGCTACACCGCACTCGGCCGCCTCAAGGCGGGCGTCCCGATGGAGCAGGCTGCGCGCGAGGCGGATCGCATCCTGCGCGGCAGCGAAGACCGCACGAGGCGTGGCGTGCGGCTCGCCGAGTGGCAGGTGGATCAGACGCGGGACGTGCGGGCGCCGCTCCTCGTGCTCCTCGCCGCCGTCGGCCTGCTCCTCGTCATCGCCTGCGTCAACGTCGCCACGCTGCTCCTGGGCGAGGCCGCCGCGCGCGAGCACGAGATGGGCACCCGCATCGCGCTCGGCGCCTCGCGCGGCCGGCTCGTGCGACAGCTCCTCACCGAGAGCCTCGTACTCGCGGCGCTCGGGGCGGCGGTGGGCTCACTCCTCGCCTGGTGGGGGACGAAGGCGTTGGTGGCGCTCGCGCCCCCACGCATCCCGGGAATCCAGGACGTGCGGATGGATGCCCGCGTGCTCGCGTTCGCGCTCGCAGCCGCGGCGGGCACCGGATTGCTCTTCGGCATCGTCCCGGCGCTCACCCTCTCACGCCAGCGGTCGGCGTCCCTGCTGCGACTGGGCGCCGGGCAGAGCGGGCGGGGACGCGGTACGCTGCAGCGTGCGCTCGTCGGCGCGGAGTTCGCGCTCTCCGTCGTGCTGCTCGTGGGCGCTGGGCTCCTGTCGCGCAGTCTCCTGAAAGTCACCGCGGTGGACCCCGGCTTCCGCACCGACCGCCTGCTCGTCGTGCGTGTGGCGCTCCCGCGGACGGAGTACGCCGACAGTACCGCGCGCCGGGAGTTCTACCGCGCCGCGCACGAGCGTCTCGCGGCACTGCCGGAGGTGGAGGGAGTGACGGCGTCCACGACCGCGCCATTTGGTGGCGGCTCGAGCAGCAGCTCGATCGAGATCGAGGGGCGGCTCACCGGACCGGGCGAGCAGAGCCACGAGGCGCAGCAGCGGACCACGCTTCCGGACTACTTCCGCACCATGGGAGTTCCGCTCCTCGCCGGACGCACCTATACGGACGCCGACCGTCCCGGTGCCCCGCTCGTGGTAGTGATCAGCGAGGCACTGGCACGTCGCGACTGGCCGACCGAGTCGGCGCTGGGCAAGCGCGTCAAGTTCCAGGGCGAGTGGCGGACCGTCATCGGCATCGTCGGCGACGTCAAGTTCCGGAAGCTCTCTGGTGACGATGAGGCGACGATCTACGCGCCCCTGGCCCAGCGGGCGGTGTCGGGCCTCGCGCTCCTGGTCCGCACGCGCGGCCGCGCGGCGACAGCCGTGCCAGCGGTGCGCGCCGCGCTGCGCGAGGTGGCGCCGGGCGCGGCCGTGACCGCTGCCGACGAGATGACGGGGCTCGTCGCGCGGTCGTTCGCCGAGGAGCGCTACCGCACCGTGCTCATCTCGCTGTTCGGGGTCATGGCCGCGCTGCTCGCCGCCGTCGGCATGTACGGCGTGACCGCGCGCGCCGTGAGCCGGCAGACGCGCGAGATCGGCATCCGCCTCGCCCTGGGTGCGACGACGTGGCGAGTGGCGCGGCTCATCGTTGGCCACACTCTGAGCGGGGTGGCGATCGGCGTAGTACTCGGCGCGCTGGGCGCGGCGGCGACGGCGAAGCTGCTCGCGCCCTACCTGTTCGGCGTGCGGAGCACCGATCCGGCGACGTACGCGGCGGCGCTCGGGCTGCTCGGCGTGGCGAGCGTGGCGGCGAGCGTGCTACCGGCGCGGCGCGCGGCGCGGGTGGAGCCGGCTGTAGTGCTGCGGGGGGAGTGAGGGGCTCGAGGTCGCCGTCGCGGTTGACCAAGAGGTAATCCTTTGGTATTACTCATAAGAGTATTACCAGGTGGATAATCACGTGCGAGTCACGAGCAAGGGGCAGGTCACGATCCCGCAGGACGTGCGCGAGCGTCACGGACTCCTGCCAGGTACGGAAGTGGAGTTCGTTGACGACGGACATGGGGTGCGTCTCCGAAAGGTCAGGGGGATGAAGCGCCGCGGCCACCGCCTCGTGGAGCACATGCGCGGGCGTGCGGCCGCCACAACCACTCGGCTCAGCACGGACGAGATCATGGCGCTAACGCGCGGCGAGGAGTGACCGAGGCCCAATGCCGACGGTCGTCGTGGACAGCAATGTCCTTCTCGACGTCCTGATCCCGGACCCCGTCTGGGGAGTGTGGTCGTCTGCGGCGCTCGCGGACGCCGCCGAGACCTCGGTGCTGGTCATAAACCCCATCATCTTCGCCGAGGTAAGCGTCCGATTCGACCGGATCGAGGACCTCGATGCTGCGCTCCCGCCGAGCGCATTCCTCCGGGAGGCGCTGCCGTGGGACGCGGCGTTCCTCGCGGGCAAGAGCTTCGTAGCCTATCGCCGCCGCGGTGGGGAGCGGCGCTCCCCGATGCCGGATTTCTACATCGGCGCCCATGCGGCTGTCCGCGGCTACACGCTGCTCACACGGGACGCGCGCCGCTATCGCACGTACTTTCCATCGCTCGCGGTAATCGCCCCGGAGCCGCCAGAGGACAAGGGCGCGTAGGCGTTGCTTCGCGCGGGGAGCGAAGTCTCATGTCCTACCGCCCTTCATCCCGCGCCAGCATCACCGCCGACGCGTTCGCCATCGCGCTGTAGTAGCGTGTAAAGCGCGCGATCTCGTCCGCCTGGTGGCGGCCCAGGTTCTTGGCCCAGCGGAAGCCGATCGGCTGATACCAGAGCTCAGCCTCGACTCGGAAGGGCGCCGCACCGCGCGACACGTCTACCGTGTAGCGCACGCGGTCCGCGCCGCCGGTGAAGTCCGCATCTGCCGCGGCGCCGCCGAGCACCGCGATGTCCGGCGCGGCCGAGCGCTTGTCGAAGCCGGTGGGGAGCAGGCGGTTGTCCTTGAGGTAGCGCACTGCCGAGAGCAGGCCCGTGGTCACGCGGCCGGCGGTGTCGGCCATCACCGACTCGTAGATCTGCACCTGGTCCGCGCGCCCGATCTCCGCGTAGTGCGGCTCGTAGGCGAACGGATTCGCATCGTTGTCGTTGCCGGCGATGGCGCCGTCCTCCCCCACGCGCCCGGACTCGAACACCACCGCGCCGCCGAGGTCGCGCACGGTGACGTGCAGCCACGCGCGGCGCGATGGGTACGCGGTCGGCAGCTTGTGCCCGGTGAGGTTCCGCACGACCACATCCGCCAGCAGCCGGCCACCCGACAGCCGTACGTTCTCCACCTGCACGCGCGCCGTCTGCGACTGCAGGAACTCGACCGTGCGCCGCGCCGCCGCGTCCATCTCCCCCGGCAACGCCGCCACGCCCAGCTCGGCGCGGTACCGGTTGAGCATGTTCAGCATGAAGAAGTTGCCGCCGCGGAAGTCGTGGCGCGCGAGCTGCGGGCGCGCCTGCCCCCACACGCCCGAGATCGCGATGCTGTCTGCGACCACCGGCATGTGGCAGCTCTGGCAGCTCTGTTCCTCGACGTAGGAGCTGTGCTGCCACTCGAGGAAGGGGACCTGCTCGGGGAAGCGGCCGATCGGCTTGCCGTTCGCGTCGAGCGCATCGGTGTAGAGCGTGTGGCAGGTGGCGCACAGCTCCGAGCGCCGGATGTGCAGCCCCTGCGTGGGGCGGAAGTCGGACGACGAACGCATGATCGTCTCCCGCCCGCGGTCAATGACGTAGGGGCCGAAGACTACGCGCTCCCCGCGCGGACGTACGCTGTCCACCACGAAGCCGCCATTGAAGCTCTCGGGCGTGCCGAGCTTGGCGTCGAGCATCTGGTGGCAGAGCGTGCACCCGACGCCGTCCGCCGCGAGCAGATCCTCCGGCTCCGCCGCGCGGCCAAGCGGGAGGCGGGAGAGCACCTCGCCGTGCCGGCCCTCGGCCCGCGCCTGGTAGCGCATCATCGGCATGTGGCAGGTCGTGCACTCGTCCTCGATCGCCGCACGGGCGCGCGGACGCTCGAGCACCTCGCGGCGCACGGAGGCCTGCCAGTACGGGTCGCGCCCGGAGTTCGCCATCATCGACGCGCGCCACGCCGAACCGATCGAGACGTCCTCGCCCGCCGGCGTGGAGAGCGCGTTGTGGCACGCCATGCACCCCTCGGACGTCGCGAAGAGATGCGGCGGTGGCGCGGCACGATTGGCGGCAGGCGACCGCGTACGCGGGCGAGCGCGGACGAGCGATGCGCAGGCGACGAGCGACACCAGTGTGACAGCCAGCGCCGCGACGGCGGCGCCGGAGCGCGCGGCGCTCACTCCCGCCACCCGTCGAGCAGCCCGCCGTCGAACCAGTCCCAGAGCAGGTAGGCGACGAGCTCGCGCGCGCGCCCCTCGCGCGGGCCGAGCGGGAAGCGCGCGCCGATGCTGGCGAGGATGTGCTGCCGCTTGCTAAGCGAGACCTGCATCTGCGGGATCACGTCCCACTCGCTGCGGGCGCCACTCTCCATCTCGCGCGCTCCCGTGAGCTCGACCATCGGCGACCACGACCGCCCGAAGCGCCGGGCCAGTGTGGTGCCGAGCGCGACGCGCCAGAAGGCTTCGTCCGATGCCTTGTCCGTGTTCCCGGAGAGCTCGACGCCACCCTGCGCCTGCACGAACGAGTTGCCGGGAAGTGTACGGCCGGCGAGGAGCGCAGGCTCGAACAGATAGGTTCCCGAGCCGAAACCGGCCCCCGCATCGCCCGAGGGGAACACGACCTCGCCCTGCGCGCTCACGATCGTCCCGCCCTCGTCTCCGTCGCTGTCGTGGTAGAGCGCGCGCTTGAAGGCGAGCGCGATGTCGCCGAGCTGGCCGCTCGTCCACCCGCCGCCCGCGCTCGCCGGGCGCTCGCGCGTCCCGAACGGCACCACGAGCTCCCACTGGCTGCGCGCGCCAATGCGGCGCTCGTAGATGAGCTCGTGCGTCAGCGAGCCCTGCCCCCGCGCGGTGACCGTGCCTGCCGTGAAGATCACTTCATCCTCCGGGAACGCCTTCTCCGTCGCGATGGGGCGCGGGAGGTTGAGCTCTCCCCGCGGCCAGCTCCCGTCGCGGCAGAGCGTGCGCAGGTACGTCACGACGCGCGCGATCTGCTCCCCGGTGAGCGCATCCCCAAACGCCGGCATCCGGCGGGAGAAGCCGCGCACGCGCCCGCCATCGCGGACGATCGCGGACCAGTCCTGCTCCGCCTCGCGTGAGGCGAACGAGCAGTCGGTGAAGTCGGGGAGCGGGTCGTCGAAGCCCACCTGCGCGCGGTCGGCGCCACGCCCATCGCCGCCGTGGCAGCTCGCGCACGCGGCCTCGTAGAGCTGGCGCCCGGAGAGCGGCACGCTGGCAGGCTGCGCGGAAACGGCGCCAGCCCCTCCGGCCACGCCGGCTACGGCGAGGAGCACGGCCGCCAGCCGGCCGGCTCGGCGCTGGGTGAACCAGGTGAACGGAGTGAAGCGGCGCACTCAGGGCAGTCGCATGCGGGTGGACCTCGGTGAAGCGACTGGGGACGTTACTCGCTAGGCGGTGCGTGCGCGAGACAACGGCAACCGGTGGCAACCGGTCAGTACGCGCGACACCGGTGCTGTCGCGGTAGCTTCTACGCCATGCCACCTCTCGCGACCATCCAGGCGGCCGGTGCGCGCATTGCCGCGCACGTGCACCGCACTCCGGTCTTCCGCTCCACCCTGCTCGGCGCGCGGGCCGGCGTGTCGCTCCATCTCAAGTGCGAGAGCCTCCAGAAGACGGGCTCGTTCAAGGTGCGCGGCGCGCTCAACAAGCTCGGCGCGCTCGCGCAGCGCGCCGACGCGGCGCGACCAGACGGCGTCGTCACCGTCTCGGCGGGGAACCACGCACAGGCGCTGGCGTGGGCGGCGCGCGCGGCCGGCGTGGCGTGCACGGTGGTGATGCCCGCGGCGGCGTCGGAGAGCAAGGCGGCCGCCGCTGCCGGGTACGGCGCCGAGGTCGTGCGCCATGGCACAAGCGCGGAGGCGTTCACGCGGGCGCGCGAGCTGGCCGTGGAGCGCGCGCTCACCTTCGTGCACCCCTTCGACGACGAGATGATCGCCGCCGGCGCGGGGACCGTGGGGCTCGAGCTCGTCGAGCAGGTGAGCGATGTTGACGTGGTGGTCGTGCCGATTGGCGGCGGTGGGCTCATCGCCGGCGTGGCGAGCGCGGTGAAGCAGCTCCGCCCGTCGGCGCGCGTCTTCGGCGTGGAGCCGGTGGGCGCCGCGGCTATGCGCCGCAGCCTCGACGCGGGGCGACCCGTGCATCTCGACGCGATGGACACCATCGCCGACGGCCTCGCCGCGCCGTTCGCCGGCGAGCTCCCGTTCGCGGTGGTTCAGCGCTACGTGGACGACGTGGTGCTCGTGACCGATGTGGAGATCGCCGAAGCAATGCGCGCGCTCCTCGCGTACACCAAGCTGCTCGCCGAGCCGGCGGGCGCGGCGGCCGTGGCCGCGGTACTCGGCGGGAAGATCCCGGTGGCGCCCGGCGCGCGCGTGGTCGCGATCGTGAGCGGAGGCAACGTGGACCTGGGGCGGCTCAAGGGGCTGCTCTGAGACGCGTCCCGATCACGGCCGCCCCGGAATGCCCGGCCACTTACCCAGGACCGCGACCCGCTGCGCGATCTCGCGGGCGAGTGTGAAGCCGTGGCGATCGTCGTTCAGCAGGATGACGCACCCCTGGCCGGACCGTGGGTAGCCGATGATGACCGCGGTGTGTCCACCGGCGATGCTCACCGCCGAGATGCGAACGGTGCCGTCCTTCGCGATCGCCAGCCGGAACCCGGCGCCGCCCGACTTCGTGGCGTCGAGGGGGTCGCCGGTCACGTCGCCCGTGGGCGTGAGAATGGCGCGCGTGGCCGCCGAGTCGAGCGACGTCCTGCTCCCTGCGCTGCTCCTGCCGGCGGCCGCGGCGAGCACGTCGGCGAGGAAGCGACCCATCTCCTCCGCGCTCGCTCTCCCACTCCCCGCGCGGCGGGCGGGCGCGAGGGTAGAGACGGTCGTCGCCAGGGTGCCGAGCGGCAGCGGCGTGCCCGTCGTCATTAACGCGGGGCGTGCGCCGGTGGTATCGCGCCCGGCCGCGCCCGTCCACCGCACGCGGTAGCCATCCACCACGGCGACGCTCACGCCCTTCACGCCGAATCGGCTGGTGAGCCACGCGATCTCGCGGCCGAGCCACGCGTGCGCGCCCGCAGCGGAGAGTGGCGGCGTGACGCCCGGCACCGGACCGAACGCGGGCTCCCAGAGGAGCAGGCTGTGCGCGGGGTCCAGGCGCACGCCCGTGGGCCGGCCGCTCGCGGGCAGCACGAAAGTCTGTACGGAGTCGGTGAGGGAGACGGTCGTCACGCGCGCGCCGTCCGCTGCATCGACCGCAACGCCCAGCCGCAAGCGATACGGCGGCGTGCGCTGCGCGATGCGGACACGCGCGCTCGGCGCGCGGGCGGTGCCGGCGCGCGACCAGGTCACGTCGAGCACGGGCGCGCCGGGGCGGTCGAGCCAGTCGGCGAAGAAGCGCTCGAGGTCGGCCTCGGCTGGCGCGACGCGCAGGTAGGCGGCGCGGAGGTCCGCGAGCGACGCGCTCCGCCCCGCGTGCTCGCGGGCGAAGGATCGCAGCGTGGCGAAGTAGAGCGAGTCGCCCACGCGGTCGCGCAGCATCTCGTACACCCAGGGCCCCTTCGCGTAGGCCGGGAGCACGCCGTAGTCGCTCATGAGGCGATCGTCGGCTCCGACGCGCCAGATGTGGAAGAAGCCTCGCGCGCTGAACTGCGGCGAGCCGTCGTGGAGATATCGGTGCGCCGCCGCGCGACCCTCGCGTGCCTCGATCACGAGCGCGGCACCCTGGCTGGCGAGCCCCTCGTCCATCATGTCGTCGCCCGGCGGCCGGGAGTCCACGAGGTTTGGCCACCACATGTGCGCGAGCTCGTGCGCGAACAGTGACACGTTCACGGAGTCATCGTCCAACGCGTGCTCGTGCGCTATGAAATAACCCTGCTCGGAGCGGCCGCCAATCCCCGGCGGCGCGATGGAGGCGGGGAGGGCGGCGAGGCCGAAGGTCTCGAACGGGTATGGCCCGTACGCCCGCGCGAGAATGTCCACCATCGGCGGAATGGCTTCCGCGAACGCGGCCGCCTTCCCCGCCTGGCGCGGCATGAGGTAGATGGCGACGTCGGTGCTGCCCACGCGATGGCGGCTCACGACGTATGGCGCCGCAATGATGCTCCACGCGAGCTCTCGCGCGCTTGTCCACGTCTCTGCGCGCAGGCCGCCGGCGAGCGTGGAGTCCACGAGCTTCCCGTTCGAGAGGGAGTGCCAGGCGGCGGGGACCGTGACGCGAACCGAGCCTGACGCGAGCAGGTCCGGGTCGGCACCGGGCGCCGATGCGGGCCATGGGTACCAGACGCCGCCCCACGATGCGAACGCGCCGTCCGCGCCAACGGCGATGCTCCGCCCCGCGCGGTCGCGCCGCGTCACCGCGCGGAAGCGGACCGCCACCGCCGCGCCAGCCGCGCGCGCCTCCGTCCAGCGGATGCGGACAGTGTCCCGCGCGGTCGTGAAGCGCACGGCGGCACCCTCGGCCTCGGCCATCTCGAAGGCCATCCCGCCGGGCGCCACGATGAGATCTGGCCCGAAGGAGCCACCCACCGGCGCGCGGAGCTCGAGCGTGCCCGCCACGCGCAGTCGCGGCGTGTCGAGCGGGACGGAGACCTCGAGCGCGAGCGAGGTGAGGGTCCAGCCGACGCCGGCAGAATCGGCGGCAGGTGGGCGGGGCGCGGCAGAGAGCGACGCGGTGCGGAGCGACGCGGTGCGAGGTGCCGCGGCGCCGAGCGCGGCCACCGCGGCGAGCGTGGCAGCGCCAACCCACGCGCGGCGCGGAATCACGGCCTGTCCGCCGGCTCGTTCTCCCAGAGCACGTTCATGATCACCCAGCGGCCGTTGTACTTCACGAGGTGCATGTAGTCCACCCAGGTCGCCGCGGTGACGCGCACGCTCGCGGCGCCGAGGAATATGTCCAGAATGCGCACATCACTCTTCCGCTCCGCCGCGGGAATGCGCGATCCGCCGCCCCCCTTCGTGCCGTTCACGAGCGAGAGGGCGCTCATCTGGATGAGGCGGCTCCGCCCCTGCGCGTCCGTGGTCACGTTGCGCTTGGCGAGCTCGGGGTGGAGCGCGCGCTCCATGCGCGCGCCGTCCCCCGCGTACCAGCCTTCGATGTAGTCGAGCGCTGTGGCGCGGATCGCGGCCGAGTCCGAGGCGGTCTGCGCGCGCGCCGGCAGAACGGCGGCGAGCAGCGCAATGGATATGACGAATGTCGATGCAGTGCGGATCATCGCGGATCCTCCGTCCGGGGTGTTGCCGGTGTTCGCTCGAAGCGTTGAGTGCCGAGTGCCGAGCCCCGATGCTACGGCGCGTACGCGGCGCGACCAACCGCGGAGTGACGAACGCGCACGTCCGCGGGACGGACTGGCCTGCGCCGCGCGTCGTGCGTGGCGCGCCGACGCTCAGCGCAGGAGCGCCTGCAGCCGGTCGCTGTACGCGCGGCTCGACTCCAGTCGCGCGCCGCCGCGCAGGGTGAGCGCGTACTCGCCGTGCCCGCGCGGCTCGATCCGCTCGACGCGGTCGATGTTCACGATCGCCGACCGGTGCACACGCACGAACGACTCGGGATTCAACTTCCCCTCGAACGCCTTCATCGTATCGCGCACGAGGTGCGCTCTCCCGCCCGCGTGGAGCGCAACGTAGTTCCCCTCCGCCGCCACCCAGTCCACATCCTCCACGCGCACGAAGTAGTGTCCGCGCGTCGCGCGCACGAGGAAGCGGCGCGGGTACGCGCGCTCGGCGCGGAGCCGCTCGAGAAAGTTGCGCAGTGGCGCGTCGAGCCCGGCAGCGCTCCCCCGCGCGAACGTCGCCTCGGCGCGGGCGAGCGCCCGGTCGAAGCGCTCGCGGTCCACGGGCTTGAGCAGGTAGTCCACGGCGCTCACCTCGAACGCCCGCAGCGCGAACTCGTTGTACGCCGTGACGAAGATGATGACCGGCGGCTCGTCGGCCACCGCTTCCGCGACCTCGAGCCCGTCGAGCCCCGGCATCGCGACGTCGAGGAAGACGAGATCGGGGTGCTCGCGGAGGATCGCGTCTACCGCCTCCGACCCGTCCCGGCACTCGGCGACCACCTGGTACGCCGGCCGGCGCGCGAGCAGCTGCCGCAGCCGGTCGCGCGCGAGCGGCTCGTCATCGGCAAGGACCACCCGGCGCGGCGCGAGGGTCGGCGTGCCGGTCACATTAG
>JBBJNN010000075.1:0-25194 GCA_037720885.1 Gemmatimonadaceae bacterium
GCCACCGCGGCGGTGATGGCGAGCGCCACGATGAGTGCTCCGCTCGTCGCGAGGCGCGTCCGCATGCGGCTCACTATGCGGCTCACTTCCCGCCGGTGTCGAGCTGGATCGCCGACACTCGCAGCGCGCCCGGTGGCTGGGAGCTCCGCGTCCCCGTCACCTTCACCTTCTTCCGGTCGAGCGCGCGAGCGCCGCCGAGCGTCCGCGTGACCTCCTCGCTCAGGAGGAGCTCCGTCGAGCGCCCCGCGTCATCGACGACCATGTAATGCGGCGTATCGCCCCAGACCGTCTGGAACCATCCGGTGAGTGACAGGGTCGAGTCCATCATCGCCACGGACATCGCCGCCGCCGATGCGTCGCGCGCGCCGGCCGCCGGAGTGGCCGCTGCGCGGCACCCGACGACCGCGGCAACGGCGACGAGGGCGGTGACATACGCGCGATGGAGAGTGCTGCGCGGCACGGGAATGCGGGAGTGGGACGACACGTGGGGAGGGGGACGAGCGTGTCAAGCAAGCTAATCATATGGCTGCCCGTTCAGTACCCGGCCCCCGGCACCCTGGTGCCGCGGCGACCGGTTGGCTCTCCTACTCGGTGAGCTTGTCCTCCACGGTCCACACCCCTTCCGGCCCCTCCTTGTTCTCCTCCTCGTAGTACTCGTGCCACCACTTGGCGGCCTGCCAGATGGCCTCCGGGCAACTCGCTCTGCTCTCGAGCCCGGGCATCACATCGTAGTTGGCGGCGCTGAGCACCACCTCGATCATCGCGGCGGAGGGGATGCCGTGGCCGCCGGTGAGGGAGCGCGGTTCGTTCGGGCCGGGGCCTGGCGGTGGAGCGCGTCGCTGAGACGCAGCGCTTCAACTTCAAGCTGGTTGCCGAGAGTGCCGCGCCACCGCATGTGCTGAGTCCTGCGGAGGAGAATAGGACCGCAGAGTCGCACGCGGGTTGACAACGAACAGGTCCGCAATTACCCGTAAACTGAGATGTTTACGATCGGTCGTCGCGACCTTTTCTCCCGATCGAGGATCCTTGGATCATGCGTCGATTGCTTCCGATCCGTCAGGCGCGTGCGTCGCTTGTAGCCGCCTTGCTTAGTACTGCTTCGTTAAAGCCGGAGTGGACACGTGCGGAGTGGCGGTAATCGGCGGATCGGGGTGCGGAGCGCCGCCTGGAGGAGCCAGTCGGCGACGGCGCGGTGGACGTGCGGGATACTCTTCCGCCGCCGGTCCGGCCGAGGGGGAAAAACGCCGACGCTTGCGACCGCGTCGGCGTACGTGCTGGCGCTCGCGCCACTCCAGCCAGACGAGGAAGCTGTAGCTGAGCATCACGGTCACGGCGTTCTTGTGGAAGGCGTCGTAGCGCCGCCCCTGGAACTGGTCCCAGCCGAGCTCGCCCTTCGCCTCCTCGTAGTACTGCTCGACCCAGTGCCGCCGGTGCGCGTACTCCAGCATCTCGGCGAGCGCGGCCTGCGCGCCGAAGTTGCTCCAGAAGTACTTGCGCGGGCCGCTCGGCCCCTGCCCGCGCGTGGGGCGCTGCCCGAGGAGCCAGCCCACATGGCGCCGGGCGCCCGTGCCGGCGCCGTCGACCCGGTAGCAGCGCACCGCGTAGCCCTTCGCCCGCAGGTCCCCCCGGCTGCCTGCCGCCCACGTGATCGGCACCCAGGCCCGACGCGGGACGCCCCGCAACAGGAGGTCGGCCCGCAGCGGCGCGCTCGTCCGCGTGACGGCCACCGTGAAGTCGGCCGCCACCGCCACGACGTAGCGCTCCGCGCGCGCCTCCAGGCCGTTGAGGAAGCTCGGGCGGTCGCCGTAGTCGGCGTCCACCGTCACGCAGCCGTGCGGCACGCCGAGGCCCCGGGCCTCGTCGAGCAGCGCGAGCGCCAGCTCGGGCTTCGTGCGGAACGCGACGTCGTCGGGCACGCGCGCCGCCCGGCGCAGGTCGCGATCCTCCGCCCAGCGCTTCGGCAGGTACAGCCGCGCGGCCACCGGCCAGGCGAGCGTGCGCTCGGCGTAGTGACACGTCACCGCCACCTGGCAGTTCCCCGTCTTGCCGAGCGTGCCCGAGTACTGGCGCTGCACGCCGGCCGAGCGCGCGCCCTGCTTGGCGAAGCCGGTATCGTCCACGATCAGCACCGCGTCGCCCTCGGTCGGGAGCGCCAGCATCCGGCGCACGCGCTGGCGGTTCAGGTCCTCGTGGTCCCACGCCATGTCGGTGAGCAGGTACTGCAGCCGCTGCTCGCTCGTGCCGGGGAGCACCTGCGCGAGGGTGTCGCAGTTCTTGCGCGGGTGCTCGGTGAGCAGCCCGGTCACGTAGCGCTCCAGTGACGTGGCACTCGGCCGCTGGGCGAAGTGCACGCTGAAGGGGGCCAGGAACTCGGCCAACGCCGGCAGCGGCGCCTCCGGGGCGCGGGGCAGACGCGATACCATCGGGACCTCCACCACCTGACGAGGCCCCCATACTACGCGCTCAGCAGCACCTTAACAAAGCAGTATTAGCCGCCTCCTCGGGAACCGTCCCTCCGGCCGCTACTACTTCGCCGTCCGGCTAGAACTATTTGAGCCGGCACTCCGTACCGGCGAGATGGGTGCGGGCGAGGTCGAGCTGCTCGCTCCGCCGAGGTAACCCTGATCGCGTGCCCCTTGCATCAAAGAGGCTTACTATCGGCTCGCGGAAGCTGGTGATCGCACCGATGTAAGTTCTCGTGTCAGTGGACGGATCCCGGCGTGCAATCCTCGCCGAGCGGTTCGAGCGCCACTCCGTCACGTACCCGGTCGAGCACGGCCGGCAGCTTGTCGCGCATGATCGAGCGCTTCCATCCGCGCGCGAGGATGGGGCGGACGAGGAAGCCGTTCATCCCGCGGAAGCCCGTATGCTCGAGGCGGACGCGCGTGGCGCCGGCCAGCGGCTCGAGCGTCCAGATCACGCGGGTGTCGATGCCGCCCCTCTGCCAGCTGTAGACCAGGCGCCGCTCGTCGGCGATCTCGAGTATCTCGGAGTCGACGCTGCCGTCGAACCCCGGCGCCGATGTCGCGCGGAACTGGAAGCGATGGCCGACGTGCGGCTGGAAGTCGTTCGGCATGAGCCACGCGGCGATCGCCGCCGGGTCGGTGAGTGCGCGCCAGACGCGCTCGGCGGGGTGGGGGTAGACGGCTTCGTGGACGATGTCGCTCATACCGAAAGTACGTACTTCGCGAAGCGCGCGACTAGATTCCGGTCCCTCCCGCTCGCGTCTCCCACCCATCGCCATGCACTTCCCACGCTCGCTCACCCCGTTCGCCCAGGCCCGCTTCGCTGCTCTCGCCGCGCTCGCGGTGGCCCTCGCGTCGCCCACGGTGCCCATCGCGGGACCGCTCGCCGCGCAGCAGCGCGACGTGGCCCAGACGCCGGTCAACATCATCCGGCTCACGGAGAACACCGCCATGCTCGTGGGCGCCGGCGGGAACATCGGCGTCTCCATCGGCACCGATGGCACGTTCCTCGTGGATGACCAGTTCGCGCCACTCACGCCGAAGATCCGCGCGATCCTCGACTCCGTGGACAAGCGCTCCATCCGCTTCGTGCTCAACACGCACTGGCATGGCGACCACACCGGCGGCAACGAGAATCTGGGGAAGGCCGGCGCGCTGATCGTCGCGCACGAGAACGTCCGCCGCCGGATGAGCGTCGGGCAATTCATCCGGCAGCTCGGCGATACGGTGGCGCCGTCGCCGAGCGCGGCGCTCCCGGTGGTCACGTTCACGGACGCCGTGACCTTCCACCTGAACGACGACGAGATCCACGCCTTCCGCGTGCCACCGGCGCACACCGATGGCGACGCGATCGTCCACTTCCGGAAGGCGAACGTCATTCACATGGGCGACACCTACTTCAACGGGAGCTACCCGTTCATCGACCTCTCGAGCGGCGGCTCGCTCGAAGGGATGGTCCATGCGGCGGATACCGCGATCGCGCTCAGTAACGAGAGCACGCGCGTGATCCCGGGTCACGGTGCCCTCTCGAACAAGGGAGAGCTCACGGCCTACCGCGACATGTTGGCGGCGATTCGCGACCGCATCCGCAAGCAGGTGGTGGCGGGAAAGAAGCTCGACGCGGTGCTCGCCTCCAAGCCCACCCAGGAGTGGGACGAGACGTGGGGGAAGGGCTTCATCAAGCCCGCGCAGTTCGTCGAGACGGCATACACCTCGCTCGCGGCGGATGTCGCGGCGGCGAAGGCGCGGCCGGCGGCGCGGAAGCCGGCGAGCAAGACGGGGAAACCATAGCCCGGATCTTGCCCAGGCGGGCCCAAGTCTATACTGTATATACTCACAGTTGGAGCCTGCCACGCATGGCACCTCGAAAGCAGGAAGATCAGCTCGCGCCCCTCTTCACCAACGGTGGTAGTCAGGCCGTCCGGCTCCCACGCGAGTTCCGCTTCGAGGGGAGCGCGGTGCGCATCCGCAAGATCGGCGACGCCGTGATTCTCGAGCCCCTGAAGAAACGTGGCTGGCCGTCTGGCTTCTGGCAGCGCCTCGCGAGTCTCGGTCGCGCGCCGGACGATCTGCTGGTCCCGGAGCCGCTCCCGCGCACGCCACGCCGCGACCGGGTACTCCGCCAGCTCGACTCGGAATGAAGTAGATAATGAAGTATCTGTTGGACACTGACGTGGTGATCGAAGTGCTGCGCGAGCGTGAACCGGTGCGCTCGCGCGTGCGACGGGAGTCACCCGATGATCTCGCGGTGGCTACAATGACCGAGGCCGAGCTGCGTTACGGAGCACGCAACAGTCGCGACCCGGCTCGTGCATTGACGCTCGTGGAGACATTCCTCTCGGCGCCGATCGAGCGTGTCGCGTTCGACAGCGAGGCAGCGGCGCATCACGCGGACGTTCGATTCGCATTGCGCTCTCGGCCAATTGGGGAGCGCGACCTTGTCATCGCCAGCACTGCGCTCGCGCGCCGGCTCGTCGTAGTGACGGGCAACACTCGAGAGTTCGAGCGGGTGCCAGGCCTGGTCGTCGAGTTCTGGGGAGCGAAGTGACGGCGCATCTCGAACTTCCGCGGACCTGAGCGTGTGAGATGAGAAACGCCCTCTCTTTCCTCCTCGGCTCCGGGTGGTGGACGCTCTGGCATCTCGTCCTCCTCCTCGTCGTACCGCTTCTCATCTTCTTCGCCCGGTGGGCGCTCTACGTGACGCCCGGCGGCGGGCCGCAGGGCGGGGAGGCCATGCTCGCCGTCCTCATGCTCGTCGTCCTGATCCTCCTCGCCGGCTCGCTCGTGAGCGCGATAGTCTGGACCGCGGCCGCCCCACCCGCGGGCACTCCGCGTGGCTGGGGTGCGTACGGTCGCGCGATCGGTTGGACGCTCGCCATCTGGATCGGCATCCTCATCGCCACCTACAAGCTCGCAAACCTCTCCGCATCGACCGAGGCGTCGCTCACCCCGCGCCGCGCCGGCCTTGTCGCGCTGCTCCTGCTCCTCGGCGCCGTCTACGCCGCGAATCTCTACGCGCTCTGGCGGTTCCGGCATCGCTGAGGAGCGCCAGCGGCCCTGCGCCCCGCGTCACATCTCGCGTCACATGGCGCCGCTCGCTGCGCCCTTCGCGGCGCCGAGCAGGTAGGTCACCACCCCCAGCCACACCACGTCCTCCGAGCGCGCCCCCACCGCGACCACCGCGGCGGCGAGTAGCGCATCGGCGACGAACAGCGCCCCGATCTCCGGCGCCGGCCACCCGCTCACGATCCGATCCGGCACGCGTGTTACCGCGAAGCCGAGCGAGAGCGCGAGCACCGTTACCCGCGTGCCGAACGCCCAACGAAGCCGCACGAAGACGAACGCGATGGTGACGATCCGGAGGAAATCGGGGACGAACTCCGCCGCACCCGCAATGTTGACCGCCGCGCCGAGCGCCGCCGGGAAGCGCGCCGCGCTCCACCGCAGCGCGAGGAAGGTCGCCACGGCCACCGCGCCGAGCGCAACGCCGGCCGCGAGCTTCACCGCGAGCCGCTCGCGGGAGAGAAACGCGGTGCGCCAGCTCCCCCGGTGCTCCGAGAGCGTGATGAGCACGGGCGAGTAGATGAGGAGGCTGTCGAGCGTCCACGCGACGTGGCGCCACCACCCGAACCGCCCGGTCGGGATGAGGAAGCCCAGCCGGTACGCCTGCCCCAGCACCGCGACCCCGGCCACCGCGAGCAGCGCGAGCGCGAGATCGCCGAACCGGCGGTCCGTGGAGAGCGGCGCGGGCGCCGGCCAGAGCGATGGGCGCCACCGCGCGAGCGCGAGCCAGCCCACGGAGGCCGCGAGGTATGCCGCCACTGGTGCGTACGACGCGGCCAGCGGCGCGAGCATCGTGCCCTCCGGCGCGGCCCCGAACGCTACGACGCGCGTCCCTCGGCGCGCAGGATGTGCGTGACGGGTACCGGGATGCGCTCGGGCATGCGCACGACGTCCGGCTCTGCGAGCGGTACGCGCTCCACCTCCAGTTCGGGCGCATGCGCCGAGCGTCCGCGCGTCGCGTGGAAGCGGAGCGTCGAGCCTGGCAGGATGCCGAGCTCGCCAAGCTGCTTGCGCCGCACCGACGACAGGGATGCGTCGTGCCACCCGACACTCGGTGCCGGGTCCACCTCCACGATCCACCGTGAGCCTACGAGCCCGAACTCCTCGGCCAGCCCGCCGATCGTCACGCGATCGGTCTTGTAGAGGAACTGCCGCTCGGCGATCTGCGCTCCCACGCTCACCTCCAGCCAGAAGGGAACGTCGTCGGCGCAGGAGAGCAGGGAAAGCACGTCGATCTTGCCTGTCGAGAGCTCGAACAGGACGCTCGGGTGCACGAGGTGGATCGCGAGCCGGAGTGGCGAGGTGGGGTTGGCCGAGCGCCAGCGGGCGAAGCCGCGCAGGGTCTCCACGAGAGCGGCGCGTGGCGGGTAGCGTCGCTGCGATCCGCCCGCCGCGGCGAGCGGCATGCGGAGCACGTGGAAGCTTCCCTGCGCGCTCACCTGCTCGAGCAGCTCCTCCACCGCGCGCGCGATCACGCGCACGTCCTTCGTGTTCGACCGGCCGCGCGCGACGACGAGGAAGATGGACGCCGGATCCGGAGGCGCCGAACGGGCCGGGGGTGCGAAGCTCCAGACGTACCGCGCGCCTGCCGGCCGTACGCAGCGGCACTCTGGATCGAGGAGCCCGTGCCGTTCCGCCATCTCGCGGTAGTGGCGCATCCCGGCACCCAGGAACGGGCGCCTGTGCGCGACGCCGGCACTCAGTGCCACGCACTCGCCGGGCACGGGGAGCGGCAGCCGGCCGCGAATGATCTCGACGTCGCCGGTCTCGCGTGCTCGCTTGAGGATGCGGTTCGAGGAGTAGCTCCACCGCGTGGGGCGCCAGCGGCCGCCGCTCAGCTGCCGCGCGAACCGGTCGAGCCACGAGCGCACGGTGCTGTGCTTCCCGCGCGTGTACTCGATGGCGAAGATGTTGAAGCGGGCGCGCAGGAAGCCCGCGTCGGCCTCGCCCTCCTGGATGAAGGCGTAGTGCGGGAACGGGTTCGGGCCGAAGGTCTCCAGCGTTTCGCCGAACAGCTCCATCAGGTACTGGTCGCGGAGCCCCGAGCCGAGGAAGAGGAGCGAGCGGTTGCGGAAGATCTCCGCGAACGCGCGCCGGAAGTGCGGCTCCGTGTGGGTGACGCGCCGGTACTCCTCGTGGCCCACGACGAGCTCCCCCTCGAGCGAGTCCGGCGCGATGTGCGCGGGCCCCGCGGGCCGGCCGAGGAAGCCCTGCAGCGCCCAGAGGATCGGCTCCGCCGGCGCGAAGAGGGAGGAGAGCACGCGCTGGCAGTGGTGCGGGCGCCGGCCGAGGACGGTGAGGCGACCCGCCGCTTGCCGCCCGCCCGCGGTCTCACGCGCCTCGCGCGCGGAGACGTAGAGATCATCGTAGTTCGTCGTGACGACGAGCGGCCACCAGATCGCCGCCAGCGCGACCGTCTGCGGCGGTGGCTCGGCGGCGACGGTGAAGAGGGCGCGGCGCAGGGCGCTGGAGAACACCGCGCCCTGGTTGAGCTTGAGGGTGCGCACCGCCCAGTTGGCCGCGCGCACGATCTCTTCGGGCGACGCCGTCCGCTTGAGCTGGAGCGCGGGCGGGCATTTCGCTACCGTGGCGAGCTCACGCACCAGCGCTTCCCATCCGCGGCACGCGGGAACACTCATCCCCGCGCCGATGAACGGCACCAGCCGCCCTCCCTCGTAGGCGGCGACGAGCCGTGGCAGCGCTTCGTCGAACGTGAGCGCCATCGCGCACCCTCCCGTCGCGAGCGGAGACGTTCCGCCCCGCGCGAGACCATCATAGACCGGATGCGAGGGAAGCGCGAGGGCGGCCGGCGCGCCCCCGCCCGCTGCTACACGCGGCGGCTCATCTCGGGGCGGGGCGCCACGGAGTCGGCCACGGGGATCATGGAAATCTCGCGCTGCCTCACCCCGCGCTCGGCGCGAGGGCGGGCGTCCGCGGCAAGCGCTGGCTCGGCGACGACGGCAATCGGCACGATGCGCTCCAGCACTGGCCGGCGGGTGCGCACGACGCGAGCGCGGCGCTCCGCGCGGATGGAGCCGAGGATGGCGGCCACGGCTCGGGCGCTGAAGGCGAGCCCCACGTATGCGGCGACGTCCGCGAGGTTGAGCACGAGCAGCGCCGCGGGTCCGTACGAGACCGCGATGAAGTCCACGACGCCGGCGGCGGAGGTGAGCATGCTTGTGAGATTCCCGAGCGCCGCGCCGGCGATGAGACCGAGCATCACGGGCGCGCCGCGGTACACGGCGGCGAGCGGGCGGCATATCATCGCGGCGAGCACTAGGGCCACGAGCGTGGCGACGACGTTGAGGAGCCAGGTGGATGCGCCGAGCGAGATGCTGAAGGCCGAGCGGTCGTTACGGACGACGTGGAGCAGCACGCCGTGCCCCACGGCGATCGTGCGATGCGAGAGCAGCGCCACCGCGAGCTCCTTCGACGCGAGGTCGACGGCGGCGACGGAGAGTGCGAGGGTGACGAAGAGGAGGCGTGGCCGCTGGGGCATGTGCACCAAGCTGATGACGCAGGCGTTGCGATGGTGGTGCTGATGGTGGTGCTCGGGAATGTCCGGCGCTCGTGCACGACACATGCCCTGGCCTGAAGCCCCGGAACGGCCGGCTCCCGAGTCGCGGTGCCGCGTACGCGCGGCAGGGGGTGGGCGCGCGCGCTACAGCGCCGCGCCCCCGCGTGCCAGGCTAGCGCTCGTAGCGCCGGCTCATGTTGAGGCCGACTGTGGCGCCCACGCTCGGCAGGAGAAAGACGCTCACCGCCGAGACGGAACAGAAGAAGCCACATGGTCCGCCCGCCCGGCCGCCGCGCGTGTTCAGCTTCACGAGCAGCAGGCTCCCGATGCCACCCGCGACCGCACCGCCGAGCGCGGCGGGATACGAGCCGGTCGCGCGGCCGCGCGTGCCGAGGTACGTGGGTCCCGCGGCGGTGACCAGCGCGGCGCCGGTCCAGGCGCCCACCATCGCGATGCGCGACGCACTCTCCTCGGTCGCCCGGAAGCGGTTGGCGACCCAACGCGTCGCGAGACCGCCGGCGACGAACCCCACGGGGGTGCCGACGAGCCCGAGCCCTACTTCCCCGGCGACGCGAATGCCGGACACCGGGGGCGTGCGGTCCTGCGCGGCGGTAGCCCGTGGCGCGAGCAGCGCGACAAACGCGAGCAGCGCGCCGAGCGTGAGCGACGCGGAAACGGTGAGCCGTGCCGGGGTCGAGGTGAGCCGGGCGAATCGCGAGCGGTGCATGTGCCGGTGGTAGAGGTCCGCCCACAATATGGCGAACGGAGCTCCAGCCCGCCCGCGCGCCCCGCGTCGTGCGCTGCGGGGACGCTCATGCTACCTTGACGCCGTGCAGGTCGTGCAGGCCAACACAGGAGCGACATGACGAACACGACGCACGAAGGCGAACGACTGGCGGACCAGATCGTGCGGGCCGCCGAGGGAGGGGCGTGGCACGGGCCGTCGCTGCATGAGCTGCTGACTGGCGTGGCCGCCGCGCAGGCAGCCGCGCGGCCGGTGCGAGAAGCGCATTCGATCTGGGAGCTCGTGCTGCACCTGAGCGGCTGGACGCGGGAAGTGACGCGCCGCATTCGCGGTGGCCCGGCGGGCGCCCCACCCGCGGGGGACTGGCCCGCGGTAGGCGACACGGACGATGCCGCGTGGGACGCGGCGCGCGCCGAGCTTGCCGCCGCGCACACCGAGCTCGCGGAGGTCGTGCGCGCGCTCGGCGACGACGACCTGTCGCGCATGGTGCACGACGAGCGCGAGCCGCCCGAGGGGACGCGCGCGTCGGTATATGGCACGGTGTCCGGCGCGCTCCAGCACACGCTCTATCACGCGGGGCAGATGGCACTGCTCAGGAAGGCGCGGCACTGATGCCGCGCAGCGCGCGTGTCGCGCGCGGGGCTCGTGCGTGGCGCCTGCCTCATCCTTGTCCGCCTATCGCGCGCGCCATAGAATTCCCGCGGGCCGCACGTGGCTCACCGCCCCTCGCCGCCCCGATCCCGCCGCCTCGACCTCGCGATCACGCCGCTGGTGGACATGCGCTCCCCTACGCTGCCGGAGCCCGGGCGCCCCGCGCCCCGCTTCGGCAGCGTCGTTTTCGACTGCGACTCGACGCTCTCCGCCATCGAGGGAATCGAGGAGCTGGCGGCCGTCCATCGCGATGAGGTCGCGCGGCTCACTGACGCGGCGATGCGCGGCGAGGTGCCGCTCGAGGAGGTGTACGCCCGCCGCCTCGCGCTCGCCGCGCCCACACGTGCCGGGCTCGACGCGCTCGGCGCGCGCTACGTGGAGGCGCTCGTGCCCGACGCGCGCGGCGTGGTCCGCGCGCTCCGCGCCGAGGGTCTCGAGGTCCGCGTGATGTCTGGCGGGCTCCGCCCCGCCGTGCTCGTGCTCGCGCGCGCGCTCGGTCTCCTCGATCGCGCGGTCGCCGCCGTGGACGTCACCTTCGATGACGAGGGACGCTACGTGGACTTTGACCGCGCGTCGCCGCTCGCGCAGTCGGGCGGGAAACGCACGCAGCTCGAGCGATGGGGCGCCGAGCTCCCGCGCCCCGTGATGCTCGTGGGTGACGGGATGACGGATCTCGAGGCGCGCCCGCCAGCGGACTGGTTCGTCGCCTACGCGGGCGTGGCCGAGCGTGCGGCCGTCGTCGCGGCGGCGGACGCGGTCATCCGCTCGCGGTCGCTCGCGCCCGTGCTCCCGCTCGCCCTTGGCGGCGAGCCGCCCGCCAGCGCGGAGGCGCGATCACTCTACGAGCGCGGCGCCCAGCTGCTCGCCGATACGACATCCTGATACGATCCCGGAGAACCGATGCTCCATACCGCCCCGCACGACCCCTCCCCCACCACGCCACGCGCCGCGCCGTTCGGCCGCTTCTTCCTGCCTGGCCCGACCGAGGTGCGCCCCGAGGTGCTCGAGGCGCAGCTCCGTCCGATGATCGGCCATCGTGGAAAGGGCATGGAAGAGCTCATCGCCGCGATCCAGCCGGGCCTGCAGCACGTGTTCCGCACGGCGCGCCCCGTCTACATCGCCACCGCATCCGCTACCGGCCTCATGGAAGGTGCGCTCCGCAACGGCGCGCGGCGCAAAGTGCTCTCGCTCGTGAACGGCGCATTCAGCGAGCGCTTCTTCCAGATCGCGGGGGCGTGCGGCCTCGAGACTACGGCGCTCGAGGTGCCGCTCGGCGAAGGGCACGCGCCCGAGATGCTCGAGGATGCGCTGAAGGCCGGCGCGTATGACGCGGTCACCGTCGTGCATTCCGAGACGTCTACCGGTGTCCTCAACCCCATCGCCGATCTCGCGCGCGTGGTGCACGCGGCGGGCGACGTCGTACTCCTCGTGGACAGCGTCACCGGCATCGCCGGCGCGCCCGTCGAGACGGATGCGTGGGAGCTCGACTTCGTGCTCACGGGCTCGCAGAAGGCGCTCGCGCTCCCGCCGGGCCTCGCGCTCGGCGTCGCGCAGGAGCGCGTGCTGGAGCGGGCGAAGCGCCTCCCCGGGCGCGGCAGCTACTTTGACTTCATCGAGTTCGAGAAGAACATCGCGAAGCATCAGACGCCGAACACGCCCGCGCTCTCGCTCTTCTACGCGCTCGCCGCCCAGCTGGACCGCATCCGCGCCGAGACGATCGAGGCGCGCTGGGAGCGGCACGGGGCGATGGCGCGCCGCACGTGGGAGTGGGTGGACGCAATGCGCGACCGCGGCGCCGGGCTCTCCGTGCTGGCACCCGAGGGGTTCCGCTCGCCGACGGTCACCTGTATCCGGTTGGCGGAGGGCGGCGCGCTCACGGGGACGGAGGTGACGAAGCGCCTCAAGGCGCGCGGCTACACCATCGCGTCTGGCTACGGTGCGCTCAAGGATGCAACGATCCGGATTGGCCACATGGGCGATCACACGGTGCCGGAGCTGGACGCGCTCCTCGCCGAGCTGGAGGGGATTCTCGCGCCATGACGGCGAACACGACCGCCAACACGAGTGGCAACATGGCTACGAACGGGAAGTTTCGCGTGCTCGTCGCCGACAAGATGTCGCTCGAGGGGCTGGCTCCGCTGCGCGATGACGGGCGCTTCGAGATCGTCGAGCGCCTGGGGCTCAAGGGTGAGGAGCTGGCGCGCGCGATCGGCGAGGCGGACGCCGTCATCGTCCGGAGCGCGACGAAGATTCCACGCGAGGCGCTCGCTCACGCTGGCCGGCTGCGCGTGATCGGCCGCGCCGGCGTCGGTGTGGATACCATTGACGTGGACGCGGCCACGGAGCGGGGCGTGGCCGTACTCAACGCGCCGGCGGGAAACACTATCTCCGCGGCCGAGCTGGCGTTCGCGTTGATTCTCGCGCTCGTGCGGCGCGTCGCCGCCGCGGATCGCTCGATGCGCGCCGGCGAATGGGAGCGCACGAAGTTTGGCGGCACGGAGCTGTACGGCAAGACGCTCGGCCTCGTCGGCGCGGGACGTATTGGCGGCGAGGTGGCCACGCGCGCGCGCGCCTTCAAGATGCGCGTCGTCGTGTACGATCCGTACCTGAACGAGGAGCGCGCGCGTGCGCTCGACGTGGAGCTGGCACCGCTCGACGAGGTGCTGCGCCGCGCCGATGTCGTCTCGCTTCACGTGCCGCTCACGGAGTCCACCGCGGGACTCATTGGCGACGTCGCGCTCGCGATGATGAAGCCGACCGCCCTCCTCGTGAACGCCGCGCGCGGCGGGATCGTGGACGAGGCGGCGCTCGTGCGGGCGCTCGCCGAGCGGCGCCTCGCGGGCGCGGCGCTCGACGTCTACGAGCAGGAGCCTCTCCCGCGCGATCACCCGCTCCGCGCGCTCGAGAACGTCGTACTGACACCGCACCTCGGCGCCTCCACGGAGGAGGCGCAGCAGAACGTGGCGGTCGAGATCGCGGAAGCGGTGCGCGCCGCGCTCGCCGATGGCGACCTGTCGCGCGCGGTGAACGCGCCGGCGATCGCCGGCGATGCGATGCGCCGTGTGCGGCCCCTCCTCGACCTTGCCGAGCGGCTGGGGCGCCTGGCCGGTGCGCTCGTCACCGGGGCGGTGGAGCGCGTGGATGTTCGCTACGCCGGCGGATCCGAGGAGGCGCTCCGTCCGCTCGCGGCGAGCGCGCTGGTCGGCGTCCTCGAGGCTGTCGTCGGGAAGACCGGTGTCAACTTCGTCAACGCGCTCCACCTCGCCGACACACGCGGAATCGTCGTGGAGCGCACGCGGCTGAGTCCGCACGGCGACTACGCCGAGTACCTGGAGCTTCGCGTGGCGGGGCGGGAAGACGAGACCCGCGTGGGCGGCGCGCTCCTCGCCGAGGGGCACCCGCGCGTCGTGCGTATCGGCGACTACCAGATGAACGTGGCGCCCCGCGGCACGCTCGTCGTGCTGAGCAACCGCGACGTGCCCGGCGTCATCGGCCGCGTCGGCACGCTCCTCGGCGACGCGGGGATCAACATCGCGGAGTACCACCAGGCGCGCCTCGAGGCCGGGGGCGCGGCGCTGGCGACCGTGCGCGCGGACGCCCGTCTCGCCGCGCCCGTGCTCGACGCGCTGCGCCAGCTTCCCGAGGTGATGGACGCGCGCCAGGTGACGCTGGATTAGGCGCTCGGCACCCGGCGCTCGGCACGCCAGGCGGGCGCCTACCTCACTTCCTCGCACCAGTCCACGTGCCGTCGCACGCTGTCGTCGAGCGCGAAGCGCGTCACCACGCGGCGGCGGGCGTTCGCGGAGAGCGAGCGGCGGAGCGCTGGGTCGGCCGCGACGCGCGCGAGCGCGGCCGCGAGCGCGCCCGCGTCGCCCGGGGGCACGAGGACTCCGCTCTCCCCATCGACGATCAGCTCGGGAATGCCCCCCACGCGCGAGGCGATGACGGTGCAGCCGGCCGCCATCGCCTCGGTCACCACCAGGCCGAAGGCCTCGTCGTAGCGCGCGGGGTGGACGAATATGTCCGCGGAGTGCAGCACCGCGTCGACGTCGTCGCGGACGCCTACGAACTCCACGCGTGGTGCAATTCCAAGTGACGCGGCGAGTGCGCGGAGCCGCGGCTCCTCGGGGCCTTCGCCCGCGATCACCACGGTCGCGTTGGCGAGGCCGGCATCGGCGACCGCGCGAAGCAGCACGTCGATGCCTTTCCCGGGAATGAGGTAGGCCACCGCGGCGATCCGGATGCCGCGTCCGCCGGCGTGGTGCCGGCCGTCCACCGCCTCACGCTCCGCATGTGCGTGGGCGTCGCCGGCCGGGCTCGCCCGGGCGAAGCGCGCGACATCCACGCCGTTGTAGATCGTCCGCACGAAGGGGGAGCCGAGCCCGAACCGCTCCCCTTCGCGGCGCCGCACGTAGTCGGACACGCCCGCGATCCCCGCCACGCGGAGCGCCGTGAGCTGGCCGAGCCAGCGTCGCGCGACTCGCCGCCATCCCGGGAGGGGCGCGCTCGGCGCCGCGTCGAAGACATCCACCCCGGAATTGTGATCGACGAAGAGCACGCGCGCCGGCCACGCCGCGAGCGCGATCCGCACGATCGGGTCGCGCGGGGTGAAGGGGAAGAGATCGAGGTGCAGGACATCGTAGCCGCGCGCCAGGCGTCGGGCGGCGGCGACCGGGTGGCGCATGAGCGTGTCGAGCGTGTCCCAGCCCGCGCCCATGTCGCGCAGTGCGCGTGCGACGTCCGCGTGCACGGGCTCGCGTCCGAAGACGTCCACCTGATGACCGCGATGGCGCGCCTCGGCCGCGAACGCGACGATCCAGTTCTCGAGCGAGCCGAGCTTTCGTGGGGCCAGCTCGATCAGGAGCGCGATGCGCACAGCACGAGGCTACGCCCGCGGCGGCGATGAGCGCAAGGCCCGCCCGCCGCGCGCGCCCCCCGTGTCGCTACGGCGCGCCGGTGGCGAGGACCCGCTTCACTCGGCCGACGACGCGGCCCTGCAACTCGTCCACGCGGAGCTTGGTGTCGAACGCCGCGCACATCGTCCGCTGGAAGCTCTCGTGCTTGGGCCTGCGCTGGAAATGCGGGATGTAGTTCGTCTTGTCCCCGAAGCCGAGGATGCGGCGGTCATCGTCGGTCAGATCGCCGAGGAAGGCGGCGTTGAGCAGGAGCGGATGGTAGCGGTAGTAGGTGATGTCCTCGTGCTGCAGCGGCACGCTCGGGTCGTGATAGTTGTAGAAGATGGCCCGGCGTGGGTGCAGGATCGGAACGCTCTGCCGATGGATGCCCGACGTGTCGAAGAGGATCGCGGTACCGGCGGACCCGATCGCCTTGACGATCTCCGAGCTCGGCACGCTCGCGACCTCGGCGTCGTTGACGGGGCGCGGCGCGTGCCGGCGATGCGTGCCACGAATGTACTCGAAGTAGCCGCTGCTGACGTCCGTGAGGTAGAAGGCCAGCTTCACCTCGCGGGGGATGACGGTCACCTGCTTCTGGTCGTACCACGCATCACCGTGCCAGCCGTGAAAGTCGCGCATCGTGGGGAGCGACAGCCAACCCTTCGCCTCCACCAGCTCGAACCCGCCACCGATGTACGTGGTCAGCGCCTCCTTCACGCCGGGGTGGATGGCGAGGTCCACGAACCCCTGGTCGAGGGTGAGGACGTTCTGCACCATGTGCCGGTACGGCTCCGTTTTCTCGTACCCATCCACGTCGTTCCAGCGCATGCACCGTAACGCTCCATCGAAGGCCTGCTGCATGCCTCGGAGCTGTTCCTGGCTCAGAAAATCGGGGATCACGGCGATACCATCTCGCTCGAGATCCTCCACCAGCTGGGTCGCGATCACGGGCGTCGGCATACGACTACCTCGGAGGCGGGAGAAGCCTGCTGCTGGATGACACGCCGTGCCGGCCTCGGGGGAAGCACGAGCGAGGCAGTCACCACCGGCGTCTGCAATTGAATAACAGTCCCTGCTGAGTTCGGCAAGACGAACATATGGCCACCCTTGCGCAGGGTGGCCATGTGTTCCTCCGAAGTCGGCTGTCGGGCGTCAGGTCGTGTTCACTCCAGTGTCACGCTCCACTCCACCGGCATCGCCGGATCCAGCGAATCGCGCACCGAGCAGTACTTCGTGACCGAGAGCTCCACCGCGCGCTCGGCTTTCTCCCGCTCGATGCCGGCACCCCCGATGCGGAAGCGGAGGAGCACGTGCTCCAGCCGCCGCGGCGTCGTCTCCACGCGCGTGCCGACGACCTCCACCTCGCAGGAGTCCGGTGGCGTGCGTCCCTTCCGAAGAATGTCCACGACGTCGATCGAGACGCACGAGGCGAGCGCCGAGAGGAGCGCATCGACGGGACTCGGGCCGGCGGTGGCGTCGCCGTCGAGCATGATCTGGGGCCCTCCCGGGCGCCCGGTCTCGAAGCGCCGGTCTCCCCGCCACACGGCCTGGACCACGTTTGGGGGCCGGCGTCCGCCGCCGACCGGGATCGCCTCACTCGGCCTCGGCCCCACGATGTCCCCTGCCGGCCGTTCGGCCCCGCGCACGCGGCTCGCGTCGCTCACGAGCGCCTCACTTCTCGATCGGGACGCGGACGGAGTTGCCCCACTCCGTCCAGCTGCCGTCGTAGTTCCGCACGCGGTCGTAACCGAGGAGGTAGGTGAGGACGAACCACGTATGCGAGGAGCGCTCACCGATGCGGCAGTACGCGATGATGTCGTCGCCCTGCTTGAAGCCGCATTCCTTCTCGTAGATCGCGCGGAGCTCATCGGCGTTCTTGAAGGTGCCATCCGGGTTCGCCGCCCGCGCCCACGGGACGCTCTTCGCGCCGGGAATGTGCCCACCGCGCAGCACGCCTTCCTGAGGGTACTCGGGCATGTGCGTCTTCTTGCCCGCGTACTCGTCCGGGGAGCGCACGTCCACCATCGGGCGCTTCCCCTCCATGTGCTTCATCACCTCGTCCTTGAAGGCGCGGATGCGCGAGTCGTTCCGGTCCGTGGCCGTGTAGCGCGTGGGCCGGAGAGTCGGCACGTCCGTCGTCATCTCGCGCTTCTCCGCCTCCCACTTGATGCGCCCGCCATCGAGGATCTTGGTATTGGTGAAGCCGAAGAGCTGGAACACCCAGAACGCGTACGTTGCCCACCAGTTGTTCTTGTCGCCGTAGAAGACGACCTGCGTGGAATCGTCGATGCCCTTGCGCTGCAGCAGCTCCTCGAACTGCGCGCGCGCGATGTAGTCACGCTGCAGGGCGTCGTTGAGGTCGGCGTGCCAGTCGATCTTCTGCGCGCCCGGGATGTGTCCGGTGTCGTACAGGAGGACGTCCTCGTCGCTCTCGATGATCCGGATCGTCGGGTCGTTCAGGTGCGCGGCGAGCCAGTCGGTGGAGACGAGCACCTCGGGGTGCACGTAGCCCTTCTGCTCGACTCGCTGGTCGGTGGATGAAGTAGCCGTATTCGCGGCGGTCATGGGTCGTGGCTCCGTGAGGTGTGTGCGTTCGTGGTCATCGGGGTCTTCGTGTCATCCGTCTCATGCGATGCGGCTCCCGTTGGCCACCGGGCGATCCGGCGACAGCAGCACCACTTCGTGCGGCTGCGGCATGGCGCCCAGGACGAGGACATGGCTCGTGAAGCCGGCGATCCGGCGCTCGGGAAAGTTCACGACGGCGACCACCTGCCGCCCGACCAATTCCCCCGGCGCATAGTGCACGGTGATCTGCGCGCTCGACTGCTTCTCCCCGATCTCCGGCCCGAAGTCGATCCACAGCTTGATCGCCGGCTTCCGCGCTCCTGGAAACGGCTCGGCCCGCACGACGGTTCCCACGCGGATGTCGATCCGCTCGAACTCGTCGATGGTCGCCAGCTCGCGGGCCTCCGGCGCACCGCTCTCCGCGCGCTCCGCCGGCATGCGCTACGGCGCCCGCGTCCCCTGGAACACCATGCGCCCGTCCTGCGTCAGCACCATCCGCTCGGCGCGCGCGGTGCTCGGCACGAACGATACCTGCATGTCCGCGTTGTCCGCCGCGACGAAGCGGCCGGCTCCCTGGTAGAGTAGCTTCGTCCGCTGCCCGCCCGGCAGCTCGACGACGAGGGCGCCCCCCTGCTCGAGCGCGCGCAACCGCGTATTCCCCTGCGCGTACGTTCCCGCGAAGCGCGCACTCTCCGCGGCGGGAAGGGGGAGATTCTTCGGCGCGGGCTCCGGAACGCCGAACATGCGGCGCGCGATCTTCCGCTCGATGCGGCCTGGATCGCCCGCACCGGAGTTCGTCAGCACCACGATGGTGAGCGTGTCCTCCGGGTAGTGCGCGGCGTAGGTGATGAACCCGTTGATGCCGCCCCCATGCGCGATCGAGCGGTGCTCGCCGAGCTTCCCGACCGAGAGGCCGAAGCCGTAGGTGAGCGGCTTGCCGTCGGTGAGCTTCCCTGGCGTCGTCATCTGCGTGAGCGACGCGGCGCTCACGACCTTCCCCTCGTGCAGTGCCCGGGTCCACGCCACGAGGTCGAGCACGGTGGAGCAGAGCGAGCCGGCGGCGTACGGCTGGGTCATGCTCAGCGGGTCCGCGTTCACGAAGCCGCCGGCCGGCGCGGGCGCGTACCCCTGCGCCCGGCGCTTGATCAGGGGCCTCTGCTCGCAGTAGTACGTGTCGGCGAGGTCGAGCGGCTTGAACAGCTTGTCGCGCACGTACTCGCCGTAGGGCTGCCCGCCCACCTTCTCGATGATCGCGCCGAGGAGGAAGTATGCGGAGTTGTTGTACTTGTACTGCGCGCCCGTCGCGAAGTCGAACGGCTCGTCCTTGAACAGCGCGATCATCGAGTCGGGCGCCATGTCGAGGCGCATGACGCGCTCCCACTTGGGGCCGAGCCCGGTATAGCTCCGGATCCCCGAGGTGTGATTGAGCAGGTGGCGCACGGTGACTGTGTTGCCGCGCACCGGGTAATCGGGGAAGAACTTGGTCAGCTCGTCGTCGAGGCTCAGCTTCCCCTGCTCGGCGAGCTGCAGGATCGCCGAGGCGGTGAACTGCTTGGTGATCGAGCCGATTCGGTAGACCGTGCGCGGCGTCGCCGCGACATCGTTCTCCAGGTCGGCGAAACCATACCCCTTCGCGACGAGGGTGTCGCGCCCCTTGACCACGGCGACCGACAGACCCGGAAGCGGCTGGTCGCGCAGCGCGGCCAGCGCCACGGAGTCGATGAAGGCGACGGTCGCGGCCCGCGACGGCGGCGCGGACGACGCGCGTGTGACGGGCTGCGCGACGATGCACACGGTAGGCACGACCTGCACACCGGCGAGCAGGACGGCGACGGACAATGTCAGGCCTGAGAGCGATCGCGCGCGGGGCATGGCCGTGAGGAGTAAGGGGGAGGGAGAAATATCGAGCCGCCGCCCAGCAGGTGGAAGTAGGCGCGCGCCATACAATACAGGACAGGCGGACGTGCGGGCCGCTCGGTCTGTGCGGGCCCACGGACAACCATTCGCGCACTGGTACTGTCTCACGACCGCGTAACTCGCACCGCGCGGCACGGCCCGTGGCGCGTCCGACGCTTCCCTCGCTCCCCGGAGCCGACATGTCGCCTCGCCCTCCGTTCCGACGCTCCCTGATGCTCGCCCTGCCCGTGGCGGCGCTCGCGTCCGCGCTCCCTGCCGCCGGTCAGTCCGCCGGCCCCGATCTCGGGCAATTCGAGCGGCGACTCGAGGAGTTGCGCGGGGAGCTGCGCATCCCGGGGATATCGGCCGCGATCGCGCGCGACGGCCGCATCGTCTGGAGCAAGGGGTTCGGGCAGGCCGACGTGGAGCGCGGCGTCGCCGCCTTGCCGACCACCTCGTACCACCTCGCGTCGCTCACGAAGACCTTTGCCTCCACCATCATCCTCCAGCTCGTGGAGCAGGGGAAGCTCTCGCTCGATGACCCGGTCTCGAAGTACGGTGTCGAGCTCCAGAGCCCCGGCGTGATCCGCGTGTGGCACCTCTTCTCCCACACGTCGGCCGGCGACCCGGGCTCCTCGTACCGCTACGACGGCAACCGCTACGACGGCAACCGCTACGCCCTGCTCGACCAGGTCGTATCGCGCGCGTCGGGGCGGACGTTCGCCGAGCTGCTGGCGGAGCGCGTCCTCCGGCCGCTGAAGCTCGAGCATACCGCGCCCAATCCGCTCGACACGCTCGCCTTCCGCCTCGCCGGGTTCACCGCCGGCGACCGGCCGCGCATCGAGGCGAATCTCGCGCAGGGGTACCAGCTCGACAGCACCGGTGTCGTGGTCCCCGTCGCCTACCCGGGCTCGTTCAGCGTGTCGGCGGGGCTCACGGCGTCGGCGCTCGACGTCGCGCGCTACTCGATCGCGATGGACGAGGACCGGTTCCTCCGGCCGGAGACGAAGGCGCGCGCGTGGGTGCCGACGCTCTCCACCGCCGGCGACACGTTGCCGTACGGCCTCGGCTGGTTCACCACCTCGATCGCCGGCACGCGCGTCGTGTGGCACTACGGCTACTGGACCGGAAACTCCTCGCTCATCGTGAAGGTTCCCGAGCGGCGGCTCACCTTCGTCGTCCTCGCCAACAGCGAGATGCTGAGCCGCCCCTTCCCCCTTGGCTCCGGCGACCTGCTCGGCTCCCTCTTGGCGCTCGAGTTCGTCCGCGCCTTCATGCCCGGCGCCGCCGCGCCGCCGGCGCTCTCAGCGAGCGCGCCAGCCGAGTCGATCGCCGCGCGCTGGCGCTCGGCGAAGGGGACGCCGCAGGCGGCGCTCCTCGTGAAGGAGGTGCTGGCGCTCGCGCGCGTCCGCGAGCTGGCGCGCGACGGGGCCACCGCCGGCCGGCTGCGCCGCGGCTACATCGACGCGCGGCGTGTCACGTTGGATTCCGCAGAGTACGAGGGCGTCGTCGGCCGGTACGAGACGTCGGACAAGACCCCGATCACGGTCGCGCGGAAGAGCGATGGTCTCGCGGTGACCGTGGGAACGGGGGAGGCGCGGGACGTCTACCCCGAGTCGCGCTCGGACTTCTTCTTCGGCGCCACCGATGCGACAGTCACCTTCGCGCGCGACTCCACCGGTCGCGCCACGACGGCGACGCTCGTGCAAGCGGGGCGGCGCACCGTGGTGCAGCACGCGGAGGTGACGCGCTAGCATTCCTGGAAAGCGGGAGTTCTCGGAACTGACCACTCCCGAAACTCCCTCATTCCGCCACTTGAGCCCTATGCCGGCCCCCTCAGAGCAGCTCCACCAGCTGCCCGCCCAGGCCGTTGACGTCGGCGACGTCGCGTGGGCGAACGCCGGGGCGCTCGTACCCCTCGGCGGCGCCGACCTGGCGAGACGGACGCTCGTCGGGCCCGAGAAGGTCGCGGAGGCCGAACGTGTGCGCTCCCGTGCCTACGCGCCCAAGACGCTCCACGCGTACCGGCGCGACTGGGAGCACTTCGCGGCCTACTGCGCCGGCCGCGGCGCGCGGCCGACCCGCTCGTGCTGCGCACCTATTTGACCGTGTGCGCGCGCACGCTCGAGGTGGCGACGTTGCACCGCCGGATCGCGGCGATCGCCTTCCACCACCGCCAGGCCGGCCACGCGCTCGACACGAACGCCGCCGCATTCCGCGAGACCTAGCGCGGCATCCGCCGCACGCACGGCGTGGCCTTCCAGGGGCAAGTCGCCGACGGTGATCGAAGAGTTCCACGCCCTCGTCGCGACGCTCGACCTCTCGCGGGCGATCGGTGTCCGCGACCGCGCGCTCCTCCCGCTCGGGTTCGCCGGCTGCTTCCGACGCTCGGAGCTCGTCTCGCTCGACTATCACGTGGCCGAGCACCGGGACGGGCTCGTCATCTCGCTCGCTTGGAGCAAGACTGACCAGGAGGGCGAGGGCGCGGAGAAAGGGATTCCCTACGGCGCGCACCACGAGACCTGTTCCGTGCGCGCGCTCACGGACTGGATCGCACTCGCCGGCATCATTGAGGGCCCCCTCTGCCGATGCCGCCCCGTTATGCGGCACGGCCGCGTCCTGCCGAGCCGGCTCGCCAACACTAGGTCTGAGGTGCGTCGCCTACCAGCGCGGAGACCGCCTTTCGCCGATGTCCGGGTGATCGCGGCCGATCACCGCTCCTGAATCTCCACATGGGTCCGGTGAATGCTCGCCATCACGGTGCGGTGGAGAGAGGGACCCGCGGGCAGGCCCACTGGGCCAGCTCGACACGGATAGGTACCGACTCGAGCTAAGGCCGCACAGAACTGCCGCTCGAGGAGTCGGATCGGTGGAAGGTGAAGGGGATCTCCACGGGCAAGCTGGCGACACGACAGCATCGCCCCTAGCAGTTCACCGACGATCTCGATCGTCCACGTAAGCAAGCGTTCCGCGAACTCGGCAATGTTGAGGAACGGCGTGCCGGCGCGGTCGGTATGCAGCCCGTGACGGTCGAACGGCGCGAGCGGTGCCCCCACGTCGCGAAGCCGCTGATTCAGCTCCGGTGCGATCATCACTCGGTGCTCTACGCTGCTCGTGTGCCCGCCCCGCTCGACGTGCAGGTATTCGTCGAGCGGGATGTTGTGAATGCTGTTGCGCGTGTTGGTGAGGACCCGCAGCCCCGAACCGAGGCGCGTTCCAGGCGCGACCACGGCCGCGACGTCGGGAGCCTCCTTCCCGAGCGCGTCCCTCCACTCGTCCCGCTGCCAAGCGGCGTCTTTCCCTGTCAGCTTTCCAGGCGCCTCGATCAAAACCTCGTGGGCGACGCGCGCGAGGGCGTCGAGGGCGCCGACGCTGCTCGTCAGCACCACGTCGAAGTGGTACAGTGCATCGAGAATGGCGGAGCGTCCCGAGCCAACTCGGAGTGCCTCGTGCACGCCATCCCGTCCGCGCAGCGCTTGCCCAACCCGTTTGAACACCGCCTCGGCATACCCAAGCCATTCCTGCCGCTCTGGGCTGGCGGTTCGTACGCACGACGACCACCAGTCTTGCCCGTTCGGAATGATTGCCATCGCCGTCAGTGGGTAGACCTCGGTGCGTTGTTGGACGAGCAGCGGTGTGCCTCCGAGCGGCACCGTGTCGCGTTGACGGGCGTGCGCGCCGATCAATGCCAGTGCTTCCGCGACCGTGACGAGCGCCGGGACGTCTAGGAGCCCGCGATCGCTCGGACCGAAGGCCGACCGCGACGGTGATACGACTGCATCCGCGCCCAGACGGCGAGCGAGGAACGACAGTCCAAGTGCGCGCTCGATCACATCTGCGGTGAACTGGCAGCCTGGGCGCGCGGCGATTCGCGCAGCGATGCGCTTGAACTGGTGGAAAGGCGCGAAGCTCACGTGGTTCGTGCGTGCCTTCCCGAGCACCGCGATCGAGTCCTGACCTGGCTGCTCGATGAACGTGACCTGTTGCTCGACTGACAGCCCGTCGACTTGGTCGAACGACAGGAGATGTGGCAGCTCAGGATCGCCGACCACCGAGGCCGCGTCGACCAAGAGCGACAGTGTGTTGCGCATCAGGTCCCTGAGAGGGTGTAGAGGAAGTCAGGATCTGGCGAGGCGGCGGGTCATGAGGTGGATCATCGCGAGGTAGATCCAGGCGTCGCTGCTCCGGGTGTTCTGCTCATCGTCCTTGCTCAGGCGTCGATAGCGGCCGAGCCAGGCGAACGTGCGCTCGACGATCCACCGCTTCGGGAGCACCACGAAGGTCCGCTGCCCCGCCTGCTTGCTCACGATCTCCACGTGCAGCTTGAGCACCCGCTGCACCCGCTGCACCCGCTGCACCCAGGCCACCAGTTGCCCCGCGTAGCTCGCGTCCGCCCAGACCAGCACGAGGCGTGGGAAGCGCCGCTGGGTCCGCCGGTGCGGCCGGAGCTTGCGTAGCACGAGCTTGGCCCCGTCGCGGTCCTGCACACAGGCCGCATGCACCACCAGCGCGAGGATCATCCCAAGGGTATCGACGACCACATGCCGCTTGCGCCCGGTGACCTTCTTCCCCGCGTCGTACCCGCGGACCCCCCTTTTTCGGTCGTCTTCACCGACTGGCCGGCTACCCTGCATCGCAGGGCGACTGGCTGGCTGTCGATGATCGCGGCCGACGGCGTGGGCTCCTTCCCGGCGCGCACGCGCACCTGCTCGCGTAAGGCGCCGTGCACCCGCTCGAGCGTCCCGTCGTCGCGCCAGCGCCGGAAGTGGTACCACACGTCGCCCCACGGGGGCAGATCGTGCGGGAGCGCCCGCCACCTGCCGCCGCCGCGGGCGAGGTAGACGATGGCGTTCCAGATCTCGCGCAGGGGATATGTCCGCGGCCGCCCCGTGCGGCCCTGCTTAGCGCGCGGCAACAGCGGCCGCACGAGCGCCCACTGCGCGTCGGTCAGATCAGTCGGGTACCGAGAGCGATGTCGAGGCATACCGCTACTGTGCCGCGAACTCCATACCACCAGACCACTTACACCTCACTTCCTGTACACTCTCTGAAACCGCTCGCTATGAGAGCACGGGATTCTCGTGTCCTACCCTACTTGTACGCGCTCTGTTAGTTACCCCTGAACCACACCTCCTCGCCAGAGTCCTGGCAGCCTCTCAAGCGTACGCCTTTCACGCCGAGGGCCGGGGTCAGCCAGATGGAGGATTGTTCCGATACACTCAGTTGGTGGGCGGCATAGTGGCGGATCACCCATGCATGTCCGCTTCCGGTCTGAAACCGATAGAACGGTGACGTCGAGTGCGAAGCACGAAGCGGCACCGGTCGCTGATTGGTGCCCACTCCTAAGTAGGTGATCCGTAGTTTTCGGAGTAGAGCACGCGATATGCAGGCCGAGCA
>JBBJNN010000076.1:0-24859 GCA_037720885.1 Gemmatimonadaceae bacterium
TCCCGCGTCGCGCCCGGCTGCTCGCGCGAACGGGGCCGGCCGCATCCCGGCAGCGTCCGCGCCTGCCGCGGCCGCGGCCCGTCCGGCGGCACCGGCACCCGAGTTCTCTGTGCAGCGCGAGGTCTACGGGTACGAGCCCGCGGGGCGTCGTGACCCGTTCCTGTCTCTGATGAACAGCAGCGAGCTGCGTCCGATGATGTCGGACCTGCGGCTCGCCGTCGTGGTGTTCGACCCGAATGGTGGGTCACGCGCCGTGCTCCGCGACGTGAACACGAAGGAGCAATACAAGGTGCGCATCGGCCAGACGCTCGGCCGCATGCGCGTGGCGCGCATCGCGCCCAGGTCTGTGACGTTCACGATCCTCGAGTTCGGGGAAAGCCGCCAGGAAACGCTGGCGCTCAACGATTCAACGCTGAAGAGGACGCCATGAGGCGGGTACTGTCCCTGATTGTCGGCGTGGCCGCCGCCCTTGGCGCGCCCGCGCCCGCGGCACGAGCCGCCACTCCCGCGCGCCGGACGCCCGCGGAGGTCACGTCCCTGAGCGTGGTCCCGGCGTCCGGGCGCGCCGAGGTCGTCATTGCCGTGGACGGCACGGTGAACATCCAGGACTTCACGCTGGCGTCGCCGTCGCGCGTGGTGCTCGACCTCAAGGGCGCGCGCCTCGTGATGCCCGCGCGCATGTACGACAAGGTCACGCGCGGCGGGATCAGCAACGTCCGCCTCGCGCAATACAAGGATGATGTCGTTCGCGTCGTGCTCGACCTCGACGGCGAGCACGAATACACGGTCACCCGCGGCACCGACGACATCCGCATCGCGATCGCGGGCGGCCCGGCGACGTTCACCGCGTGGCACACCACCCGGCCCGCCGTCGCCGCGGCGGTGGCCGCCGCGGCCGCCGAACAGTCGTCGGCGCGCCGATCCGAGCCGCGCGCCGAGAATCGCGTCGTCGAGCCGGCGCCCCTGCCGGAGCGCATCGCGCGGGTGCCGGCCGCCCCTCGTATCACTGTCACCTACAACGACGCGGACATCCGCGACGTGCTTGCCGCGTTCGCGACGTTCTCCGGCCGCACGATCGTCGTCGGGAAGGGCGTCACGGGCAACGTGACGGCCGAGGTGAAGGACCAGCCGTGGGACGTCGCGCTTCGCGCAATCCTGCAGAGCCAGGGCCTCGCCGCGCAGGAAGAGAAGTCGGGCATCATCTCGGTGGACTCGTGGGCGAACATCGCGTCGCAGCGCGCGCTCGAGCCGGTCGTGACACAGGTCATTCCGGTGAACTACGCGCGCGCCGGCTCACTCATCGCGACGATCGAGCCGCTCCTCTCCAAGGAGTGTCAGGGTGGCGACAAGAGCGCGGCCCCGGCGGGCGCCGGTGCCGCGGGCATGTGCGTCACGCGTGGCTCGGTCAGCGCCGACAGCGCGACCAACCGGCTGATCATCACCGATGTCCCGGTCCGGCTGAATGAGATCCTCGCGTACGTCCAGCAGCTCGACATCCGCACGCCGCAGGTCGCGATCAAGGCGAAGATCATCTTCGTCAACCGTACCAATATCGAGGACCTCGGCATCTCGTACGACCTCGGCGGCCAGTCGCAGTTCTTCAACCGGCTCGTCCAGCGCGCCGACCCGACGACGTTCAAGCCGATCGACACGAACGGCGACGGCGTGCCCGACGCCACTGGCGGCGGCACGAACTTCGGGCAGAGCACGAACATCATCGACCTCGGCGGCAGCGCGCTGTCGGCGATCGCCAACGCCAACCAGCGCGTGGTGCAGCCGGCGCTCGAGCTCGTCTTCTCCGCCGCACTCGGCAAGTTCGACCTCACCGCGTTCCTCGACGCGCTCCAGGAAGTCCGCCTCGCCGACATCCAGGCCGAGCCGAGCATCGTCACGCTCGACAACCGGAAGGCCGAGATCCTGGTTGGTGAAGAAACGCCGATCCGCGTGCTCGATCTCGGGAGCGCGAATCAGAACGGCGGCGCGCAGGGCGTGCAGCAGCCTCGCGCGACCGTGAGCTTCAAGGAGACCGGTATCATCCTCTCGGTCACCCCGCACATCACGAACAACCGCCAGATCCTGATGACCCTCCACTCGGAGCGCTCCAACCTCCAGGCGGCGGCGTCGGACCTCGGCTACACCTTCCAGAAGCAGCGCGCCGACAACCAGCTCCTCGTCGGCGACGGCGAGACCGCGGTCATCGGCGGTCTGACCGTCACGCAGGTCACCGTGTCGAAGGCGGGCATCCCGATCCTCGTGGACCTCCCGCTCATCGGCAAGCTGTTCGGCCAGACGCGTCGCACGGAAGAGAAGCGCGACCTGCTAATCCTGGTCACCCCGCACATCATCGACGAGGGCGAGCAGATCGGCCCCCCGCGCGGCGGCCGCTGACCTCCCGGAGAACCCCCCCCATGATCCCTGTTCACTCTCGCGCCGCTACGGCGGCGCGCGCCGCTGCCTCGCTCGCCACCCTGGGTGCGCTCGCGGTGCTCGGCGCCTGCGACGCGAAGCGTACCTCGCTCGCCGGCACCGACGCCGACGCTCCGACGGTACGGCTGTCCGTCGTGGCGACGAACGATTCCGTCGACATGAACGTGCCGATGAGCGTCAGCATCGATGCGTTCGACAACCTCTCCCTCAAGCGCGTGGTCATCGGCGCCGAGGGCGTGACGCTGGCCGACACGACCTTCACCTCGGCGACGCCACGCTACACGCGCACGATGACGATTCCGCTCACCGGCATCCAGAGCGGCACACGCCTCGAGCTCCGCGCGGTCGCGTTCGACGGCGCGGGCAACCGCACCGAGGCGGCTTCGCCGTCGGTGGTCGCGTACGACCGCGGCGCCCCGGTGGTAACCGTGGTCGCGCCCACTGACCGTACGACCTTCCGCGCCGGCGATGCAACGACGGTCACCGTGCAGGCGAGCGACTCCTCCGGGATCGCGCGCGTCGGCTTCCAGATCATACGCGCCGGCGCGAACGGCGTGCTCGATACGCTGCAGGCCGATTCGGTCGATGTGACTGGATCGCCGACGACCGCGACCCGCTCGTTCAACACGCGCATCGCGCTCAACCTGGCGCCCGGGGAATATCAGATCCGCGGCTTTGCCCGTGACGTCTCGCATAACGGCGGCCTCGGCGCGAACCTCGTGGCGATCACGGTGCAGGACCCCTTCAAGCCGGGCCTCGCCTTCGTCTCGCCGCCCACCGATTCGAACGTCACACTTGGCTCGACCATTCTCGCGACCGTCAGGTTGACGGACAACGTCGGTCTCCGCCGCCTCTCCATCGTCGGTATCACGACGAGCGGTGATCCCGACCTGGGCGTCGTGGACACCGTTGTCCGCTACGACTCGGTTTTCGCGCCGGTCAACGTGGCGAACAGGGCACAGGAGTTCCGCGCCGGCCTTACCGACACGACGGTCAAGCGCCTCCTCACCCCGAAGGCCGGGAGCGAGGCTGCCTCCGGACCGCTCTACCTCATCGCGCGGGTGACGGACATCGCGGGGAACGACTCGGCCGTCGTGCGCCGCGTCCGTCTCGTCTCCGGTCCGAGCGTGGTCGTGCTGCGGCCGGGCCCCGGCGCCGTCGCCGCCCCCGGCAAATCGCTCGTCGTCGAGCTTCGCGCCGCGGACCGTGACGGTGTGCGCTCTCTCGGTTACAACGTGACCGGCGCGTTCACCGTGACGCGCACCGCGCCGACGCCGGCGTCGGTGAAGGACACGCTCGTCTTCGTGGACACGCTCGTGATCCCCGCGAGCGCGACCACGGGCACGTTCACCGTCTCACCCTTCGCGACGGACAATCTCGGGCAGCCCGGCTCCGGCACGGGTGTCGTGGTCTCGGTGCAGTCGCTGGCCGGTGACAACCAGGGGCCGATCGTCACGCAGACGCTCCGCTCGCGCGTCGAGTCGGATGACTCGGTGACCGTCCGGGCGACCGACCCCAGCGGTGTCAGGACGGTCGGCTTCGTCATGACCCGCGAGGTCGATGGTACGCTCATCCGTCGCGACTCGGTGCTGTCGAACGGATCGCAGACCGATCTGCTCCTCGGCCTCGCCCTCAACGTGCCCGCGCAGGTCGTCGGGCAGAAGATCGTCCTTCGCTCCTTCGCGTACGACGCGGGTGGGCGGCTCTCCTACTCGGCGCCCCTCGGCGCCGCAGCGCCGATCGCCACGCTCGATGCTGCGCGCCCCGACACCGCGCTCGTGGTGTTCGGCCGCACGTTCATCCTGCCCCAAGGTGGCGTGGTCGGCGATGTGGCCGTGGACACGCGGCGCTCGCGCACCTACCTCTCGAACCTCACGTTCGACCGGCTCGAGGTGTGGGAAGGCAGCACGGAGCGCTTCAACGCGAAGAAGATCGCGGTCGGCTCCGATCCCTGGGGCCTCTTCGTCGACAACTCCGGCGATACGCTCCTCGTCGCCAACTCCGGTGGCACGAACATCAGCCGCGTCTTCCTGGGCGACCAGTCGAGCCTCGGCGCGGTGTCGGAGGTCGCGGCGCGCCGGATCAAGACTCCGAACGCATATGTCGGGAACGTGCAGGTGCAGCTCGACAACGGCGGCATCGCCCGTATCGACCTCAAGATCTACGATTACTCGGACCGGCCGCAGTACGTTGCCCAGTCGGTGAACGGCGACATCTACTTCTCCACGAAGCCGACGCCGACCGCACCTGATGGCACGATCCGCCGCTACATGTCGAACACTCCGGTGCCCGACGTGCAGCAGATCTGGCAGTACGGCGCGTACGGCGCCTCGGGCAAGATCGTCGTCGTGAACGCGGATAGCATCTTCGTCCAGGTAGGCGCCGTAGGCGTCAGCGACGTGCTCGTGGTCTGCGACCACGCGATGAACCAGGGCGGTACCAGCTACTGCGCGAGGGGGTACGACACGCACGCGATAGTGGATTCTCTTCGCACCCTGCGTGGCGCCGACGTCACGGCAGTCTCGACCCTCGATGTGAAATCCCTCGGGCTCAGCGACACGACGTTCGTCGCGGCAGGCGGCGATCGCCAGTGGGTCGCATTCGGCGAGGCGCACACCGACTCGGCCGGCCGCGTGATGATGGTGCGCGATCCCGGCGCATTCTTCTCGCCGTCGGTGTACGTGAGCGATCTGGTGAACAACGCCTCGGAGCGCGTCTTCGGGCTCGCGTTGAACAAGAATTCATCCGTCACCGGCGTGCACGGCATGGAGTCGTACTTCTTCGATGTCGAGTCGCCGTTCCACCTCCGCCTGCAGGGCAAGGTCAATACCTTCGACAAGGGAGCCGGGATCGCGTTTCACCCGGACAACGTCGGCGATCTCTCCACCGACGCCGCCCGGGTAGCCTTCATCGCCTCGGCGAACGGCACGATCGAGATCGTCGACACCTACCACTACACGCTGCGCGGCACGCTCCCCGTGCGCGCGAGCCTCTACGGTCCGATCCGCGTGACGAAGCCGTTCCCGGGCGACGATCCCGCCGTGGTGCTCAAGTTGTTCGGCTTGACGACGGAAGGTCTGATCGTCATCGATATACGCGCGAGCGACATCCAGCCGCTCTCGTTCGGGCGGGCCATCCGGTAACGCGCCCGGAGGGCCGCGCGAGCTGCGCGGAGCCGGACCTGTTCGACCGCGAGCCCGACCGTTCCGTCGGGCTCGCGCTGTTTTCCCGCACCCCGAGCCGCATGCTGCGCTTCATCACCGCCGGCGAATCTCACGGGCCGGCGCTCGTCTCGATCCTCGAGGGCGTGCCGGCCGGCCTCCCGCTCCTCGCGGAGCACGTGGACGCGGAGTTGGCGCGGAGGCAGCAGGGTTATGGCCGCGGGCGGCGCATGCAGATCGAGCGGGATCGTATCCGCTTCCTGTCCGGTGTGCGAGCCGGCGAGACGCTCGGTTCCCCGATCGCCATGCTCATCGAGAACCTCGATTGGCGGAGCTGGGAGGACATCATGGATCCGGCGCCGCGCCCGGACGATCCCGCCGCCCGGCGGCGCGCGGTCACTCGGCCGCGCCCCGGGCACGCGGACCTGACCGGTGTTCTGAAGTACGACCGGGACGACGCGCGCGACATCCTCGAGCGCGCGTCCGCCCGCGAAACGACGGCGCGCGTCGCCGCCGGCGCCGTATGTCGGCACCTGCTCCGGCAGTTCGGGATCTCCGTCGCGAGCCACGTCGTGCACCTTGGCGGCATCGACGCCTCGCGGCCAGCGGCCATGCCATCCGACGTGAATTCGGTCGCCGACGCATCGCCGCTCCGAACCCTCGATCCGGACGCCGAAAGCCGGATGATCGAGCGAATCGACAGCATCAAGCGGGAGGGGAACACCCTCGGCGGAATCGTCGAGGTGATCTGCGACGGGCTCCCCGTCGGTCTAGGCTCACATGTCTCGTGGGACCGGAAGCTCGACGGCCGGCTCGCGGGCGCCATCCTTTCCATTCCGGCGGTGAAAGGCGTGGAGGTGGGGCTGGGGTTCGAGGCCGCGCGCCGCACGGGCGCCGAGGTACACGATGAAATAGAGTGGACAGCCGACCGGCCGCGCTCCGGTAACGTGCGCCGTCGCACGAACCGGGCGGGCGGGCTCGAAGGGGGAATGACGACGGGTGAGCCGCTGGTACTCCGTGTGGCGATGAAGCCGATCAGCACCCTGATGCGGCCGCTGGATACCGTGGACTTTGCAGCCGGAACGCCGGCGGCCGCGGTGGCGGAGCGGAGCGACGTAACCGCGGTGCCGGCAATGGGCGTGATTGCCGAGGCCATGGTCGCCTGGGTGATCGCCGCGGCATTTCTCGAGAAGTTTGGCGGCGATTCGCTGGGCGAGACGCGGCGGAACCACGAGGGGTACGTGGAGCGCATCGGCTCGCGTTGGGAGGGGAGCGCCGGCGAGACGTAGAGTGCGGCGGTGCGGCAGTGGCGCACACGAGAGGCGGCCGAGCGAGCGCGGCCCTTGACGGGAGTGACGTTCGGCGTATGCTGAACGTACGCGCAAGGGTTTCACGGCGCCGCGCGCCCACCTTCGCTCGGCCGGACGCGCTCCGTACCGTCTCCTACACGGGGGGTCTGATGCGCTGCCTCGCAATCTGTTGCTGCACGGCTGCCCTCATCGGCTGCGCGAGGTCCGGTGACGAGAGAGCGGCCGACACCGTGCCCGACACGACGACTTCCGCCGGGATGGTGGCGGCACCGGCGCCGATCTCGCTCGCCGCGGTGGCCGGTAGATGGAACGTCAAGGTCATGCCTGCGGGGAGTGACAGCGTCATGCTCACGCAGGTGCTGACGGCGATGGCCGACACCGCGGGGTGGATGATGGTGTTCCCCGACAGCAAGCCAATCCCGCTCCGCATCGTCGCGGTCGCGGGCGACAGCATCGTCACCGAAGCCGGGCCGTACTCGAGCGTCCTTCGGAAGGGCGTCCGCGTGCGGACGCGCGGCGTGTTCCGGCTCCGGGGGGAAACGCTGGTAGGCATGACGGTCGCGACCTACGAGTACACGCCTGGCCCCGACTCGGTTTTCCGGTTCCGGACCGAGGGCACGCGCGCGCCGTAGCCCCCCTGTCGCACGGACGCTTGTCGCGGGGGCCGCCCGCCGTGCTTCTGCCTCGGATCGCGCCGACACTGCCCAGAGACGCCGATGGCCACTCCCCTGACGCCGCGCGGCTGATCGGGACCACGCGCCGAGCGGTGCGCTGACGCGCCGCTGACGGGCGCGAGTAACGTGGGCGCCCGTGCTCGTGCTGATGGCCCGAATGCCCTCGCACTCGCGGTGCAGGTCGGCGGTGGCCGATCCCTGCGCCGGCACGTGGTCATCCCTCGCTCGGGCGTGCCAGGGCATATCCCGCCGCCCCTCGGACAGGAGTGACGTTGCTGCGTCCCTTCGCATCCTCCTTCACCCGAGGCAAGCAACGCCATGCACACCTCACGCTCGCCGTTCCCACTCACTGCTCGGCACCTCATTCCGGCGCTCGGCTCGCGCCGATTCGTCCGTCCGCTCGTTCTCATCCTGGCCGTCGTTGCGGCCGCCGGCGCCGCCGCCTGCGGCGACCCCGGTCGCGTGACGCGCCCCGCGGCCCGCTCCTCAGGGTCATTCGATGTCTCGACCAAGTCCGCGCGCGGCAACGTGCACCGACTCGTCGGCACGGGCGGGGCGGTCAGCCACTACATCGATGGCCAGCTCTTCGCCGTCCGCACGGGGGACGGGCTGACGGTCTACCGCGGGGGCCGCACGCTCAGCTTCTCCATCCCGGCGGGCGGCGGCGTCCCGATCTGGGCGCGGACGTCGGCGCGTCGGGCTGGCGTCTCGTTGGACGCGATGCTGGAGGACGCGGGCGCCGTCGAGGAAGAGAAGTGGTGCGTGCTCGAGCTTCTCGACCTGATCGCGTCGTCCGCCGCGCTCGCTGCTGCCGTCGATGTCGCCCTTGGCGTGACGGTCGTGACGTCGGGCACCGGGACGCCCGCCGCGTACGCCGCGATCGTCATCGCGACCGCGAATTACGCGCGGTCGGTGGACAAGTACCGGCGGTGCAAGGATCCGACGGCCGCGCAGGACACAGTTTCCTCCTTCTAGGCACCAGCCATGACGCTCGACACAGTGCTCACGATCGGGCTCGCGACGGCGACGGGTTGCATGGTGGCGCACATCGTCATGCGATACGCGATGCTTCGGCGCCGCCCGCCAGCTCCGACGTGGCTCGCGCTCGCCGGCCTGCTGCTCTCCACTGCCGGCTTCGCGCTGGGCACGCGCCCTTCGTGGCGTGACGGCCTGGTTGGCGTCGGGATGGGGTGCGTGCTCCTGTCCCTCCTGCTGCCGATCGTGGGCCGCACTAATCCGAGGAGTTGAGTCGGGCAGCGCTTGGGCCGGTGGGCGGGGGCGACGCACTGTGCTCCCGCCCATTCGGCCGAGCGGTGCCTGCTGCCCAACGAGCGGATGCAGTCGCGGTCGCGTCGGTTGGCTCCGGGTAGATTCCGCGGCATGAACGCGCCGCTCATCGCCTCCATTGTGCTGGTCGGGCTCCCTGGTGCTGGGAAGTCGGTGGTGGGTCAGGCGGTCGCTACCCGGCTCGGCGCGCCCTTTCTGGATTTCGACGCCGAAATCGAGCGGCGTGTGGGATTGTCGGTGGCCGATATCTTCGAGCGGCGCGGAGAGGCCTACTTCCGGGACCGTGAGCGCGATCTGACCCTGGAAGTCTCGGTCGCGCCGGCGCGTGTTCTCTCGCCGGGCGGCGGGTGGATTACCGACCCGACCTCCGTGGCACTTTTGCGTCCTCGATCGCGTATCATTTACCTACAGACGCCCCCCGCGACCGCGCTCGCGAGACTCGGGGCCGATCGCCAAGCCAGGCCGCTTCTCCGCGGGCCGGACCCGCTGGGCGCCCTGTCGAGCTTGCTCGCATCCCGGGAGGCGCTGTACCGGTCGGCGGACGAGGTGGTGGATACAGAAATGCTTGATTTGCAACACGTTACTGAGTTGGTCGTTCGACTTGCCAGGGGGGGGCGGGCCGGCTAGGTTGCTCCGGCTTCTTTGCTGGTGGGGCGCCGTCGGGCGCCCCGGTACCTCTGCGGCCTTGTGCTCGTCCTCTCGCTGAATCACGTTCGGCCCTACCCGCCGGTGGCCGGGCGAGTCGGAACAATCCCATGACATTTCGCGTACTCGGCCCCCACGAGCGCGGCCGCTTTGCCCCCGAGGCGTGGGGGCACCTGTTGACGTTGACAGGGTCCGGCATCCTGGATCCCGTCGAGCTAGAGCACGTCATCGAACGGGCTCTGGCGCAGATCGACGGCCGGATCGCGCTCGACGATTTGCGCGCCCTGATGGAAGGCGCAGGTTTGATTGACGATGGCGCCGCTGGCGATCGAGCGACGATTCACTGAGCTCGCACCCGCGACCCGACACACGAGCGGCCTCCTTTGTAGGAGCGCCGCTGGACGTGACCAGGAATGACTGAAAAGAAGGCACGTAGCACCCGGAAGACGGCCGCTTCGGCCGGCACCACCCGCGCGGCGAAGAAAAGCTCGCGCGTCAAGACCGCGCCCGTCGACTTCGACACCGACGGGGGCGCCGGTCCCGCGGCAGGCTCGGCTCTCGTGATCGTCGAGTCGCCGGCCAAGGCGCGGACGATCGGCAAGTATCTCGGTCGCGGCTACCGCGTCAAGGCGACCGTCGGACACATTCTCGACCTCCCCGCCAAGAAGCTCGGCATCAACGAGACGACCTTCGAGCCGGAGCTCGTACCGATTCCGGGAAAGGAAAAGACCATTGCCGATCTGAAGAGCGCGGCAAAGGATTCGCGCGAGATCTTCGTGGCGACCGACCCGGATCGCGAGGGCGAAGCGATTGCCTGGCACGTGGCCGGTCAGATCCGGCGGCGCGGTGGCGCCCCGATCCGACGGGTGCTCTTCCACGAGATCACGAAGGACGCCGTGCAACGCGCCATCGCGAACGCTGGCGAGATCGACGAGAAAAAGGTGGAGGCGCAGCAAGCGCGCCGCGTGCTCGACCGCCTCGTCGGGTACAAGGCCAGCCCACTCCTCTGGAAGACCGTCAAGACGGGCCTCTCGGCGGGCCGCGTGCAGACCGTCGCGCTGCGGCTCATCGTCGAGCGTGAGCGCGACATTCGCGCGTTCCTGCCGGTAGAGTATTGGTCGATCGAGGCGCTGCTCGAGAAAGACGAGCAGACCTTCACCGCTCGGCTGCACCAGATCGATGGGAAGAAGGCCGATATTCCCGACGAGAGCACGGCCAGCGCGATCCTCGCACACCTCACCGGCCGGAAGCTCTTTCCCGTCACGGACGTCAAGCGGCGCGAGCGGCGAAAGAACCCGGCGGCCCCCTTCACGACGAGTACGTTGCAGCAGGAGGCGGCCAAGAAGCTCGGCTTTGGCTCGAAGCGGACCATGCGCCTCGCGCAGGATCTCTACGAAGGAATCGAGCTGGGCGAGGAAGGGGCGGTCGGGCTCATCACGTACATGCGGACGGACTCCACGCGCATCGCCGACAGCGCGGCGGCCCAGGCGCGTGACTATCTGCAAACGCTCTTCGGGAAGGAGTTTCTCGCCCCGACCCCTCAGCTCTACGGAAAGTCGGGCGGCGCGAAGAGCAGTAAGGCGCAGAACACCCAGGATGCGCACGAGGGTATCCGTCCGACCGACCCGAGCCGTCGTCCCGATGCGGTGAAGCGCTTCCTCAAGGACGATCAATTCCGGCTCTACCAGCTCATCTGGAAGCGCTTCATGGCGTCGCAGATGGCACCGGCCGTCTTCGACACGACGACGGTCGACTTCGACCTTGGTGTTGGAAACGCGCAGGCGCCCGCGGCCCCTCGGAGCTACTTGTTCCGATCCACCGGCAGCGTCATCAAATTCGCCGGCTTTCTCGACCTCTACCGTGAGGCCCGCGAGGAGGGCGACGCGAAGGCGCTCGAGGACGAGCAGGCGCTGCCGGCGATGGAAGTCGGCGAGAACGTGCCGTGCAAGGCGATCACCCCGTCGCAGCACTTCACCGAGCCGCCGCCCAGGTTCTCGGAGGCGAGTCTGGTGAAGGAGCTGGAGCAACTCGGCATCGGCCGGCCGTCCACGTATGCATCCATCATCTCGGTGCTGGTGGACCGTCACTACGTGCAGCTCGAGCAGCGCCGCTTCACGCCAACCTCGCTCGGCGAAACAGTCGAGAAGGTCATGATCAAGCAGTTCCCGGACATCTTCAACGTCAGCTTCACCTCGACGATGGAGGGAGAGCTCGACAAGGTCGAGGACGGGGAGATCACCTGGCAGCAGGTATTACGCGACTTCTACGGCCCCTTCGCGGCGAGCCTCGGGAAGGTTGATGTCGAGGGGCTCATCGGCGTCGTGCACGATCTGTCCGCGCTCGAGACGGATCGCTGCCCGCAGTGCGGCGCGGGGCTCGTCGTCAAAGGCGGCTTCTTCGGACCGTACATCGCCTGCGAGAATCAGCCGAAGAAGAAGTGCACCTACACGAAGAAGCTGGGCGTGGACCGGAAGCCCGCGCGGCAGAGCGCTGAAGTGTGCCACGAATGCGGAGCCCCGATGCTCATCCGGGAGAGCCGCACGGGTGAGTTCCTCGGGTGCAGCCGCTTCCCCAAGTGCCGGGGCACGCGCCCCATGCCGACCGGGGTGAAGTGCCCAAAGGACGGTGGGGACATCGCTCAGCGCCGCTCGAAGAAGCGCGGGAAGGCCTTCTATGGGTGCGTGAACTACCCGAAGTGCGACTTCGTCGTCTGGGACAAGCCCGTGCTCGAGACGTGTCCGGAGTGCGGCTACGAAGGGGCGGAGGCGAAAAGCTCCAAGGCGCGCGGCGAGTACCGGAAGTGCCTCAAGTGTGCGAACGAGTGGGACGTCGCCGCGAAGGAGGAGGAGCCGGTGGAGGCGCTCGCGGTGTAGCGCGCGTAACGCGCGGCCGATCGCGGTAGCGCGTCAGGAAGAGCAAGGTTCCATACCTTGGGGGGCCCCCCCCCGAGAAGGAAGTTCGCGGCGGAGTGGTGAATCTCCATCACCGTTCCGCCGCGATCCGTACGAAAGTCTCCCGCTCGCCGCTCCCCGGCCGGGATTATCTTTCCGCGATGATGATCTCCTCATTCGATTCTGACGTGCACGTCGTCGGTGGCGGGCTTGCGGGCTCGGAGGCGGCGTGGCAGCTCGCGGAGCGCGGGCACCACGTGGTTCTCCACGAGATGCGGCCCGGCCGGCCAACACCCGCGCACAAGACGGGGAAGCTCGCGGAGCTCGTCTGCTCGAACACGTTCAAGAGTACGGAGCTCTCGAACGCGCACGGTTTGCTCAAGGCCGAGATGCGAGCACTGGGCTCCGTCATCCTCTGGGCCGCCGACCAGGCTCGCGTCCCGGGGGGATCCGCCCTGGCGGTGGATCGCGAAGTATTCTCGCAGCACGTGCACGAGCGCGTCGGTTCGCACCCTCGCATCACGCTCGGGCACGGAGAGGTAGCCGAGCTCCCGTCGCCGGGCGTGATTGCCACCGGCCCGCTCACCTCCGACGCGCTCGCGGGCGCCATCCGCGCCCGACTCGGGATCGACGCGCTCGCGTTCTACGATGCGATCGCTCCCGTCGTCACGCGCGAGTCAATCGACGAGTCCGTGGCGTATCGGGCGTCTCGCTATGGCAAGGAGACGATGCCCGCGGCACGTGACGCATCCGGGGCCGAGGTCGAGAGCGAGGGTGCCTATCTCAACTGCCCCTTCACGCGCGAGCAGTACGACGCCTTCCTCGATGCGCTGAGCGAAGCCGACCAGCACCACGGGCATGAGTTCGATGAGGTACCGTACTTCGAGGGGTGCATGCCGGTCGAGGTCATGGCCAAGCGCGGCCGCGAGACGCTGCGCTTCGGACCGATGAAACCGGTCGGGCTTCGCGACCCGCATACGGGCCGAGCACCGTGGGCCGTCGCGCAGCTTCGCATGGAAGACCGTGCGGGGCGCATGTGGAATCTGGTCGGTTTCCAGACGCGGCTTCGCATCCCCGAGCAGCAGCGCGTATTCCGGATGATCCCGGCACTCGAGAACGCCGAGTTTCTGCGCTTCGGCTCCATCCATCGCAATTCGTACATCAACTCGCCCGGCGCGCTGTCACCCCATCTCGCGCTCCGCGACGATCCGCGCACCCTCTTCGCAGGACAGATCACGGGTGTCGAGGGGTACACGGAGAGCGCGGCCACTGGGCTGCTCGCCGGCATCAATCTCTCGCGCCTGCTCGCCGGCGACGAAGCCGTGATTCCCCCGACGACCACCATGCTCGGCGCCCTGTATCGGTACCTGCGTGAGGCGGATCCCCGCCACTTCCAGCCGATGAACGCGAACTTCGGGCTCGTGGACGACCTCGGCGAGCACGAGCGGGACAAGAAGGTCAAGCGTGAGCGGATCTCGGCGCGTGCGCTCGCTGACCTTGATGCGTGGCGCACCGAGCACGCCGTAGCGGGCGTCGCGCGGTGACGCGGAGTTCTGGTGGATGACGGCGGGTAGGGCCTCGCCCGGTGGGTCCCGGCGAGGCGCTGGCGTCCCGGCGCGACGCTCGCCTGAGCTTGGCCAGTCAGCCTCCGACTCTGCTGTGCGCGGGGCCCCCCCCCCCGATGGGGAAAATACGCGCCTCACCTCGCCCGGCCCGCACCAGATCGGCGCGATCGCCGACTTCCTGACGCAGCTCGAGAAGGAACGCGACTACTCGCCGAATACGCTTCGCGCCTATCGCCGGGACCTCGACCTCTTCGCCCGGTTCCTGGGGGGCTACTACGGAGAAGGCGAGTGGAGCTGGGGCGGGCTCGACCGGCTCGCCATGCGGAGCTTCATGGGCCATCTGGCGCGAGCGGGTCTCAGCAAGCGCTCCGTCGCGCGCGCGCTCTCCGCGGTGCGGAGCTTCTACCGCTACCTCAACCGGAACGAGATCGTCGAAGCGAACCCGGCCCGTGCGGTCGCGACCCCGAAGCTCGAGCGCTATCTGCCGGCCTATCTCGACCGCGCGCAGATCGCGCTCGTCTTCCAGGCCGCCGAGCTACGCGCATGGGGCGGCAACCCCACCGACGTCCGGAATCTCGCGATTCTCGAGCTCTTCTATTCGACCGGCATGCGCCTCTCGGAGCTCGCCGGCATCAACCGCGCCGATCTCGATCTCGTCTCCCAGCAGGTGAAGGTGCGCGGGAAGGGCAAGAAGGAACGCATCATTCCCGTGGGTGACCATGCACAGCTGGCTCTCCGCAACTACGAGGCGAAGCGCGATGAGCTCCTCCGTGGGCGTCGCGGCACGGGCCTGGACCGCGCCGCCTTCTTTCTCTCGCGCAGCGGGAAGCGACTCGGCGTGCGGGCTGTTCAGATCGCGGTCAAGAAATTTCTCGACCTGATCGACGAGGACGCCGGCCTCAGCGTCCACTCTCTTCGCCACACCTTCGCCACGCATCTCCTCGACGCGGGCGCGGACCTCCGGGCGGTGCAGGAGCTGCTCGGCCACGCATCTGTTTCGACGACGCAGATCTACACGCACACGAGCATCGAGCGGCTCAAGCAGGTCTACCGCCAGGCGCACCCGCGAGCATGATGCGCACGCGTGCGCGGAACCATCCTTGCACTATCCGCGTGGTGAACGGAGGTCACATGCGTCTGGAAATGCTGCCCATCCTGCTCGGCATCCTGGCCGGGATCGTCGGTTTCGCCCTCGTGGCCGACGCCGCCATTCCCGACGGCTCGCTCGTGCCCAGCGACCGCCGACGCCTCCCCCGTGCGCCACGCAGTCTGTCGGGGGAGGTGGCGCTCGGCCTCGGCATCCTGGCGATCGCGTCCGCCCTCGTCGGGCGCGATCACTGGCGCTACTCCATTGTCGCGATGCTCGTCGCCCTCATTTGCTGCAGCCTCGGAATCGCGCTCAATTGGCGCTATGTCACCGCGATGGTCATCAGCCGACCCGCCGCTGGAGGAGAGGTGGACGCCGGCCGCGCGTCGCGCCGTCCGGACGACGACGGTCGGATGCACATCCGGTAGCGGGCCCGTCTCGCGGCCGGCCGCGCCGTGGAGCGCCCGTTCGCGCCGTCCGGCCGCTATTATTCTGCCCATGCACAATTCGTTGCCACGCGTTCGCGCGACGACCATCCTCGGCGTCCGCCGCGACGGGAAAGTCGCGCTCGGCGGAGACGGCCAGGTGAGCGTCGGCGAGACCGTCATGAAGTCGAACGCCACGAAGGTTCGCGCGATCAAGGGCGGGAAGGTGCTGGCGGGCTTCGCCGGTGCCGCCGCCGACGCCTTCACCCTCTTCGAGAAGTTCGAGGAGAAGCTCGAGCGCTACCCGGAGAATCTGCCGCGCGCCGCGGTCGAGCTGGCGAAGGATTGGCGGAGCGATCGCGTGCTCCGGCGTTTGGAAGCGCTGCTCGCGGTCTCCGACCGGCATCATTCCTTCGTCCTCTCCGGCACCGGCGACATCATCGAGCCGGACGATGGCATTCTCGCCATCGGCTCCGGCGGCTCGTATGCGCTGTCCGCCGCGCGCGCCCTGCTCACCCACTCGACGCTGACATCGCCCGAGATCGTCCGCGAGAGCCTGACCATCGCTGGCGACATCTGCGTCTACACGAATACGAAGATCACGGTTCTCGAGCTGGGCTAGCGGCGAGACAGGGGAAGCGGGCAGCGAGCACCTCTACCTTGGGGGGCCCCCCCCCGAATCACGAAGCTACGCTGAGTTCCGCGCCGAGCCGCACCGAACGATCGCGTTCGTCATCCATTGCCTGCACCTCCGCTGCCCGCCTATGGTCATCTCCCCGTCGATGCTTTCGAAACGCACCCAGCAAGCTGTCGCCCGGCTCGCCGATCTCACGCCGCGACAGATCGTCGCGGAGCTCGACCGGTACATCGTCGGCCAGTCCGAGGCGAAGAAGGCCGTCGCGATCGCGCTCCGGAACCGCTGGCGGCGCCAGCAGGCGCCCGATGCGATCCGCGACGAGATCGCGCCGAATAACATCATTCTGATCGGTCCGACGGGCGTCGGGAAGACGGAGATCGCCCGCCGCCTAGCGAAGCTGGCCGGCGCGCCCTTCATCAAGGTCGAAGCATCGAAGTTCACCGAGGTGGGCTACGTCGGCCGCGACGTGGAGTCCATGGTGCGCGACCTCGTGGAGAGCGCCGTGGACATGGTGCGCGGCGAGCGCGAGGACGAAGTCGAGGATCTCGCGCACGACCGCGTCGACGATCGCCTGCTCGACCTGCTCCTCCCGGTTCCCACCGATGGGAAGGCGCCGCCGGCACCCGCGCCGACCCCAGCGGCCCCACCCGTTGCGGGCGCCGCGCCAGCGCTGTTCGTCGTCTCATCCAGCGGCGAAGTGTCGCGAGAGAACGAGATTGACGCCTCCCAGGAGCGCTACCGCCGCACGCGCGACAAGCTCAAGCAGCTCCTGCTCGATGGGCAGCTCGAGGAGCGGGAGGTGGAGATCGAGGTCACCCAGGGGCAGGGGCCCATGTTCGACATGCTCGCCTCGCAGGGCGCGCCCGAGGGCATCGAGAACTTCACCGAGATGCTCCAGGAGATGATGCCGAAGCGGAAGAAGAAGCGGACGGTCAAGGTGTCCGAGGCCCGGCGCATCATTCTGGAGCAGGAGCTGGAAAAGCTCGTGGATATGGAGGATGTCACTGCCGATGCGCTCGAGCGCGTCGAGAAGCTCGGCATCATCTTCCTCGACGAGATTGACAAGATCGCCGGTGAGCGCTCGCAGATGGGTGGCCCCGACGTCTCACGCGAAGGCGTCCAACGCGACCTCCTCCCGATCGTCGAAGGCTCGAACGTGCAGACGAAGCACGGGATGGTGAAGACGGATCACGTCCTCTTCATCGCTGCGGGCGCCTTCCACGTCTCGAAGCCCAGCGATCTCATTCCGGAGCTGCAGGGCCGCTTCCCGATCCGCGTGGAGCTCAAGCCGCTCACCGAAGCGGATTTCGTCCGCATCATGACCGAGCCGGAGAACGCCCTCACCAAGCAATACTCGGCGCTCGTCGAGGCCGAGGGAACGTCGCTCACCTTCACGCCGGACGGGATCGGCGAGATCGCGCGGATCGCGTCGGTCGTGAACGACCGCATGGAGAACATCGGGGCCCGCCGCCTGCACACCGTGATGTCCACGCTCCTCGAGGACGTCCTGTACGAGCTCCCCGATCGCGGGAAGGCGCCCATCTCCGTGGACGTCGCGACGGTGACCGACCGCCTCAAGCAGATCGTGGACGACGAGGATCTGCGGCGCTACATCCTCTGACCGTCACCGCTCGCACACATGGCCACCGCCGATCGGACGCATCGCGACTTCATCGCGATCCCTGACTTCTCTCGCGCCGAGCTGCTGGCACTCTTCGAGCTCGCGGAGCGGATGCGCGTCGGCGCGTATACGAGCAAGCCGCTCGCCGGCCGTTCGCTGGCGATGATCTTCATGAAGTCGTCCACGCGAACGCGCGTCTCCTTCGAGGTCGGTGCGTGGCAGCTCGGCGGCCATGCGCTCTTTCTCTCGCCGCGCGACGTGCAGCTCGGTCGCGGGGAGCCGATCGCCGACACTGCGCGCGTCCTCTCGCGCTACGTCGACGGGATCATGATTCGCACGTTCGCGCACGCCGAGATCGAGGAGCTTGCGCGCTATGCGAGTGTGCCCGTGATCAACGGCCTGACCGATCTCTTGCACCCCTGCCAGATCCTCGCCGACCTGCTCACGGTCCGGCAGCACCTGGGCGGCTGGGATGGCAGGAAGGTCGCCTGGGTCGGCGACGGCAACAACATGGCGAATTCCTGGCTCAACGCCGCGTATCGCCTCGGCTTCGAGCTCGCCCTGGCGTGTCCGGAGGGGTACGACCCGGACGCCGCGATTCTGGCGCGCGCGCAGGCGCACGCGCCTGTCACGATCACGCGTGACCCACGTGAGGCGGTCGAGGGAGCCCACGTCATCAACACCGACGTGTGGGCGTCGATGGGGCAGGAGGAGGAGCAGGCGGCGCGCGCGACGGCATTCGCGGGCTACACGGTGGATACGCGCCTCATGGATGCGGCGGCGGGCGACGCCATCTTTCTCCACTGCCTCCCGGCGCATCGCGGCGAAGAAGTGGCCGCCGAGGTGATCGACGGCCCGCGGAGCCGCGTGTGGGATGAGGCGGAGAATCGGCTGCACGTGCAGAAGGCGATCATGGCCGCGCTCATGGGAGGCGAGCCCCTCGGCTGAACGCGCGTCGGCCACACTGGCACCCTCCGGGCCGGCCGGGCATATTCTCCGCCCCATCCCAGTCTTCGAGGAGCGTCAATGTCGCAGTCGGCGGCTACGCAGAATCTCCGCTACACGCCGTTCCACGCCGTGCACGCCGCGCTCGGCGCCAAGCTCGTACCGTTCGCCGGGTACGAGATGCCGGTGCAGTACCCGACCGGCATCACCGCCGAACACCGCGCGGTACGCGAGCGCTGCGGTCTCTTCGACGTGAGCCATATGGGAGAGTTCATGGTGCGCGGCGCGGGCGCGGTGGACTTCGTCAACGCGCTCACCTCGAACGATGTCGCCGCGCTCGCCCACGGCCAGGTCCACTACACGACGCTCCTCAACGAGCGCGGGACCATCGAGGACGACTGCCTCGTCTATCGATTCGCCAACCGCGTGATGGTCGTCGTCAACGCGTCGAACCGAGTGAAGGACCTGGAGCTGATGATGGCGGAGCGCTCGCGCTTCGATTGCTCGCTCGAGGACATCAGCGACGACATCGCGCTGCTCGCGCTGCAAGGCCCCCGCGCGGCGGGGATCCTCCAGTCCCTCACCGGTACCGACCTCGCCGCCATCCCGTACTATCACTTCGCCGAGGGATCGGTCGCGGGCATGCCGTCGATCATCTCCCGAACCGGCTACACGGGCGAGGACGGATTCGAGCTCTATTTCCCGCCGCCGCACGCTGAGGCGATGTGGAACGCGTTGCTGGCGGCCGGGGATGTGACGCCCGCCGGGCTGGGCTGCCGGGACACGTTGCGGCTCGAGGCCGGGATGGCGCTCTACGGCAACGACATCGACGATACCGTGACGCCCCTCGAGGCGAACCTCGCCTGGCTGGTGAAGCTCGACAAGGGCGACTTCGTCGGGCGCGACGCGCTCGTCCGTCAGAAGGCCGACGGGGTGAAGCGGCGGCTCACGGGTTTCACGATGGCGGATCGCTCCTTCCCTCGGCCGGGATACGGTGTCTACCTCGGCGGCGAGCAGCAGGGTGCTGTCCGGAGCGGGACCGTCAGTCCCACGCTCGGCACCCCGATCGGCACGTGTTACCTCCCGGCCGGCGCGGCCAAGGCGGGCGACGGGATCGAGATCGACATTCGTGGCCGCCGGGTTCCGGCAGTCGTGGCGAAGCTCCCCTTCTACAAGCGCGGCGGATAGCGTGACGGCCGAGGGCCGTCGCCGGTAGGGGCGCGTGCGAATCGCGGTTCTCACCGTGTCGGACGCCGGCGCGCGGGGCGAGCGCGCGGATACTTCGGGCGACGCCGTCGTCGCGTGGGGAGAAGGCCGGTCGTACCTCGTTGCGGCGCGTGCGCTGGTCTCCGACGAATCGTCGCAAATAGTCGCGCACCTCGTGCACTGGTGCGATGCCGACGCCGCGGATCTGGTGCTGACGACGGGTGGTACCGGGCTCAGCCCGCGAGACATCACCCCCGAAGCCACTCGGGCCGTGCTCGAGCGCGAGGCACCGGGGCTGGCCGAGCGGATGCGAATAGTGTGCATCGACTCGTTCCCGCGGGCGGCGTTGTCGCGGGGGGTAGCCGGAACGCGCGGCCGGACGCTCATCATCAACCTGCCTGGCTCGACGAGCGGCGTGCGCGACTCCCTGGCGGCGTTGGAGCCGGTCATCGATCACGCGATTGCGATCCTCCGCGAGGATCCCACGGACCACACGCGCGGCGCTCTCGCCGGCGCTTGACGGTAGCGTGATGAAGGTCCTGATCACGCTCACCGATGTGGAGCCAGCGGTACGGCTCAACGCGCTTCTCGAGCGCGCCGGAATGGATACGACCCTCGTCTCGCCGCTCGACGAGCTCCGCGGCGCGATCGAGCGCGCGCAGCCCGACGTGATCGTATTCACCGGGGGACTCGTCGAGTCCTCGAACGTACAGATCGCGCGACGACAGCAGTGGGATGGCGCGGCCGTCGTCGGACTCGCGGACGTGGACGATCCGACGCTGCGGGAGAAGCTCCGGGCGGCCGGGTTTCTGGACATCTATCCCAAGCCGGTGGACCTGGACGAAGTCGTGGCCGGCATCCGCCGCATCCTCGACCGCCGGCGGCTGTCGCAGGTGACGGGGCTCGCCGGGGAGAGCGAGGCGATTCGCGAGGTGCTCGTCAGGATCGAGCAGATGGCGCCCGTCTCCAGCACCGTCCTCGTGGAGGGGGAGAGCGGCACGGGCAAGGAGCTCGTCGCGCGCGCGATCCACCACCTCGGCCCGCGGCGGAACCGGCCATTCATTGCCGTGAACATCGGAGCGCTCGCGGAGACGCTCATCGAGAGCGAGCTGTTCGGGCATGAGAAGGGAGCCTTCACCGGGGCGGCCGAGCGTCGCCTGGGGCGGTTCGAGCTGGCGCACACGGGGACGCTCTTCCTCGACGAGATCGGCGAGGCGCCGCTCTCGACGCAGGTGAAGCTGCTCCGGGTGCTCGAGCAGCGCGAGATGATGCGGGTTGGCGGCACGCAGCCCATTCGCGTGGACGTTCGCGTCGTAGCGGCGACCAATCGCCCGCTGCGTGAGCAGGTAGAGAGTGGCTCGTTCAGAGCGGATCTCTACTATCGGTTAAACGTCCTTAATATCTATCTGCCGCCGTTGCGTGCGCGGCGCGACGACATCCCTCTATTGGTGCGGCGATTCGTACGCGAGTTCTCGACGCTGCACGAGCGGCCATTCCACGGTATCTCGGCTGACGCCGTGCGGATCCTCGCGGAGTATCCGTGGCCTGGGAACGTCCGCGAGCTGCGGAACCTCGTCGAGAGCATGGTGGTGCTCTCGCCTGGCCATGAGATCGGGCCCGCGGACATCCCGCGTCAGTTCCGGGAGCAGGGTCGAGCCCTGTTGCCCGTGCACGTTGGCGCGGCGGTGCGTGGCCGGGATGGCGCGGCGGGACACGAGCTCGAGTTCATCGTCCGGAGCCTGGTCGAGCTCAAGCTGCAGGTGGAGGAGTTACGCGGACGGCTCGACGGGCGTCCGGAGCGAGGGGAGCTGGTCGGCGAGGTCCGTTCGGTGTCGCCGTTCGCGAGCTATGTCGCCGCCATCGAGCCGAAGGAGCAGGCCCCGCCTCCGAATGTGATCAAGATCACACCGGGTATGACCATGGCGGCGATCGAGCGTGCGGCGATCGAGGCAGCGTTGCGCGAGACGCGCGGAAATCGCCGGCGCGCTGCGGGGATGCTCGGCATCGGCGAGCGCACGCTGTACCGAAAGCTGAACGAGTATGAGACGAATGAAGCGGCCTCTTGATATTCGCGCGTTGTCGCGCTTATATGTAGGCCCGTCGTAGTGGGAGCATGTTCTTCTCCCCCAGAGAACATTGCAATTCCCTCATCGAAGCCCGCCTAGTTGTCGATTCCCCGCCCGCCCCGTTTTTCCGCAGGCCCACCCACCAGCAGTATCGGGGGACGTACGTCCTTGTCCGCCATTCCGTCCGATCCGACTCCGACGCAGCGTGCCGAGGAGCTCCTCTTGACTCTGCCCGGCGTGATTGCCGCGCGGGTCATAGGGACTGATGCCGGCGCGATCAACGAGATCCATCTGCTCACGACGATGGACGTGGCGCCGAAGCAGACGGTGCGCAACGTCGAGAGCGCGATCATCGCGCATCTCGGCATCCGCGTGGACCATCGCAAGATCTCCGTCGCCACGACGGTGGATCACAAGCGGCTCTCGGGTGAGGCGTTGGCGGGAAGTATCGGTGGTGCCGCGCACCCGGAGGCGCCGTCCGCTGAGCCGCACGGGGAGTGGGAGAAGCGTCGCCTGTACTACGAGGACGTCGAGGTGCGGCGCTCGCGGACGAAGGGCGTCACGTGTCGTGTTACCCTGCGGAAGGACGACGAGTCTTTCGTTGGCGAGGCAGAGGGGGCGGAGTCCGACCGGTCGCGCGTCGAGCTTTCGGCGCGGGCGACGCTCCTGGCGATCGCGCAGGCGGAGGAGTATGCATTGTCCCTCGACGGCGCGAAGATCGTGGATGCGTTCGACCGGCAGTTCGTCTTCGTGGGTGTCACGACCCGGCTTGGCCGGGAGAGCATTCTCCTGACGGGCAGCTGCGAGGTGCGCGGCAGCGTCGAGACGGCGAGCGCGCTCGCGGTGCTCGATGCGACGAACCGATGGATCGGCCGGTCGCGCTAGCGCATATGCCCCGCGTCACGCGCACCCCCTACTGATTACAGATCCCGATTCCCGCGCGCCCGGCCACGCGAAGTGAGCGGCCAGGCGTCGTCAGAGTTCACCTTTCGCAAACACAGGAAAAAAACCCCCGTACCTCGGCAGTCGAGCGGAGCTGAGCGGGCCGAACAGAGCAGGACGAGCGGAGCCAACCTAAGCCCAGCATACCCTGATTTCAGGGTGTGACTTCCTTAAGGGAGGTGACGCGCGATGGAATTCCTGATCGGACTCGTGACCCAGTTGCTGGTCCTGTCTGAGTACCACATTTGGAGCTGACTGGGGGCGGGGGTTCCCACTCTTATGGAACGAGTCCGCTGGTACGTTGCAACAGTGTGTCTCTTGGCCATCGTTGCCGGCGCGGCACTCTATGCAGCGGCGCCGTCGTACGAAACGAGGCACAGTGCAGCGGTGCTTTGGCTCGCCCTGCTGGGAGTTGCAGCGCTCTTGCAGGTCCATAAGCTGCCGCATGGCGGGAGCGGCTCGATCGCTTTCATTCCATTTCTAGCGTGCGCTGTTGTGGCACCGAGTTGGCTGGCAGTGGCGGCGACTGCGGCTGCGAACTTGATCGCGGAAATTTTTAACAGGCGAGGACCGCTAAAGGCTACCTTCAACGTGGCGCAAACGTGCCTTGCGATGTCGCTTGCGGTCCTGACGTACTTAAGTCTGGGTGGCGTTTCGCTGCTCGGGCACAGCGAAGACTCGTTACTTCGATCTGGAAACGTTGCGGCGATACCGTTTATCGTCCTTGTAGCAGTTTTTTTCGCAGCTAATACGTTTCTTGTAAGCGGCGTAATAGCGGTAAGTAGCAATCGTAATGTCTTAGAGGTCTGGAAGCAGAATACTTTCGGAACAATTGTCTACGATATTCTGTCGGCGCCAGTTGTATTTCTGTTTGCGTGGGTTTATGTCCATACTGGTCCGATTGGCGCGGTAGGCCTGGCGGTCCTTTTGTTGGGTGCCCGCCAGTTGTATAAGACTAATCGACAGCTAGAGCAGCTGAACCAAGAGCTCCTGCAGCTCATGGTGAAGGCTATCGAGGCTCGAGATCCCTACACTTCGGGACATTCAAGAAGAGTTTCCCATTACTCGCGGATTATCGCGAGAGCAATAGGGCTCTCGTCTCGTCGAATTGATCGTATCGGTATTGCAGCGCTTCTTCATGACGTCGGTAAGATTCACGAAATCTACGCGCCTATCCTTCGGAAGCCTGGCAAACTCACTGCAGATGAGTGGGCCATAATGCAAACCCACCCGATAAAAAGTGCTGAACTGGTCGCCACTGTATCAGACTTACGTGACTTGGTAACCGCTGTTCGCCATCATCACGAGAACTGGGATGGGACAGGGTATCCGGATGGCGTAGCCGGTGTACAGATTCCGCTTGAGTCGCGCATCATCATATTTGCCGACACGATCGACGCGATGACAACGGACCGTCCATATCGAAAAGCCCTCGGCGAAGCAGATGTCCGCTCCGAACTCGCGAAATGTCGGGCTACTCAGTTCGATCCTACAATTTGCGACAGGCTACTCGCGAGTCCGCATTTTGGTCTGCTGTTCGCTCCCGATGGTACAGAGCTGATGGCGAAACGTAACCTTTCGTCTTCACCGCGTCCTCACGTCGCGATCGGCGCATAGCTCAGATACATCCGAGATAGGCTCGGAGAGTATTGACGAGCCCTGCTCGCGTCACAGCGAGCTGTAGCTGAGACTTATTTCGGCCCGGGCGTCCTCGGTGAATTAGTCGTGTAGTCCTAGGCTGCTGCGGCACTTTCTTCACGCAGCTTCATTGAGCGCAACGGCGCAGATTTGACGGGCGCGCGCTACGGGCGGCCTGTGAGTTTCCTTCCGATCATTCTCGCAGTATGTGGCCGTCCTGCCTCATCTTGCTTCGTTAAAGAGCTGCTGAAAGCGTAGGCTAGGGGCAATGCCGATCACTTAGTACTACAGTTGCACTTCGCTCCGGCGCAGGCGGCGCCGGTAATGGGCCG
>JBBJNN010000077.1:0-24529 GCA_037720885.1 Gemmatimonadaceae bacterium
AGCCCTCGACGAGTTGGACCAACGTCTGCGCGCCGTAGAAGACGCCGGCCGCGCTCCCGCCCACCACATCCACACGCGCGCACGAGGCGCCGTTCGCGCCCGGAGTTTCGCTTCCGCTGCCGATCGGACAGCCGGCGAGCAGGACGTAGCCCTGCTCGCGCATGGCGGGCTCGAGCCGCAGGCGGCTCAGCGCGAGCGCTCGCTCGCCTGCCGCGGAGCCAGCCCGCGATAGCACGATGCGGACGCTGCTCGCCGCCCCGCTCGTGGCGACGCGCACGCCGCGCTCGCGGAGTGCCGCGGTCAGCTCGCGCGCGGCGAACTGGTCGTCCGCGTTCGGACCCGCCGCGATGGCGACGCCGCGCGCGAGCGACAGACCGGCACGCTCGGTCAGCTCGCGCGGGTGCGGGATGAGCCGTATCGGAGTGGCGACACCCGCCGCGGTCGGGATGTCCTGCCCCAGCGGGCGGCGTGCGGTCGGCGCCGCCGCGCGGGCGTGGACGCTCCCGCCCGGATCTGCACCGGCGGGCGCAACGCCGCCGGCGGCGAGAGCCATGGCGATGGCGACAGCAATGGCGACGGCGAGTGAGCGCTTGCGGGGCATCCTTCCGAGATGAGTGGGTGCGAGACGTCCGGCCGCATGGCTCGGCGTCAGCACAAAGCTAACGGGGGATATGGACTGAGCCAGCGCTGAGCCCTCTACACGGCCGTCCCCTTGACGAACGGACCGGGAGGGTGAGTGTTCGCCACGCGGCCGCCCTGCCGGCGCACGCGCGTGCGGCGCCCGCGAGGCGGCGCTCTCTCCTTCCTACGGGCATCTCATGACCGTCCCCGATACGACAATGCTTCGCGAGTCCACGCCGGCCCCCAAGCGCGCCTCGGTGTGGGAAGACTTCGTTGACATCTTCGCCTCCCCGTCGGAGGTGTTCGCGCGCAGGCAGAACGGGGGGTTCGCGCTCCCGCTCCTCGTGCTCACCCTCGCGATGACTGCGCTCTTTTTCGGAACGAGGTCGCTTCTCACGCCGATCTTCGATGCCGAGAGCAGTCGCCAGATCGCTGTGGCGATGAAGGCGAACCCGCAGATGACGCAGGAGCAGGCGCAGGGAATGCGCGGCATGACTGAGCGGATGGGCGGCATCTTTGGCGGCATCGCGGTGCTCGTCATCATCCCCCTCACCGTTCTCCTGATCGGGGTGAACACCTGGATCAGCGGAAAGCCGTTCGGCTCGGTACAGACGATTCGCTCGGCATTCGTGGTGGCGACGTACTCGTACTTCCCGAAGCTGATCGAGTCCGTGGTTAGCGGCATCCAGGGCCTGCTGCTCGACGAGGGACAGATGACCTCCCTGCACAGTATCAAGCTCGGGATCACACGATTCATGGATCCCGATGCGGCGCCTGTACTCACCGCGTTCCTGGGACGTCTGGACCTCTTCACGATCTGGGTCACGATCCTCATCGGGATCGGCCTCAGGATCACCGGGAAGCTCACCGCCGCGCAGGCAGCGGGCGCCGCAGTTCTCGTGTGGCTCCTCGGTTCGCTCCCCGCGCTGCTCTCCGGGCTTCGCGCCGCGGGGTGATCGCGTAACGAACAGCCGGCAGGATGTGAGAGGGGCCCCTACCTCATGGCAGGGGCCCCTCTCACTCATCGCACCAGACCGAGCCGGCGGCGAGCCTCGAAACGAGGTGCGGTTAGCGGCCGCTCAGGTAGATGTGGTCGAAGTCGAGATACTGGTTGATGGTCAGCGGCGCATGGCCGCCACCGCCCCAGATCGTCGCGAAGCGCACCTCGCTCACCGCGTTGTTGCCACTGAACGGGTAGTCGTTCCGGTCGATGTACTTCACGCCGTCCAGCCACATCCGGACAACGCCATCCCGCGCATTCGGCGAGCTGGAGAGCCCGAACACATATTCGGCGTTATGCCAGGCGCCGCGGGAGATCTGTGCGCCGGAGTAGAGGTTGCCGGCATTCTGCAGCGCGGCATGGTTGACGAAGATCGACGCCATGAGCGGGTTGTGATCGAGCCCTTCCGCCATCGCGATCATCGATCCGCCCGACCAGTTGAGGTAGAAGAGCTTCTGCAACCCTTCGCCGAGGAACGGGTTCGAGAAGCGGAACCAGATCGAGATATAGATCTCGCGCGGCGCCGGCGGCGCGCCCGGTCCGTTTGTGCCGAACACGTAGCTCATCGACGCCGGGCCAGTCCCCGCCATGAGCCCTGGCTGGAATAGGTAGCGGATGATCTCCGGTCCGCTGGCCGGTGCCGAGTTGTCGTAGTGCAGCACGAGGTTGGGGTAGTACGCCTCCTCGGGCCACCAGCCCTCGGAGCCCGCATAGTCGCCCCACTGCGCCGCCTTGGTGGCGAAGCCGCGGCTCGTGATCTGGCTGTAGCCGGCGGGCTCATGGGCCGCGATGACGGCGTCGTTGGGGACCTTCGGCGGAGCCGGTGGGGCCGTCGTCTGGCCCATGTCGGCCGGACCGGACGCGGCTGGAGGGTTCGCCACAGTCACGACGCTCGTACCGGCCGTTCCCTCGTTCCATGCGCGAATGGTCGCCTGTCCGGGGCCGACCGCGCGGACCATGCCGGTGAAGGTCACGATCGCAACCTTTCGGTCGGTGCTCTCCCAGCGAATGCGGCGCAAGGGCCACGGTGCGCTGTTGAGAAAGACGGTGGCGTCGAACTGCATCGAGTCGCCCACTGCCAGCGTTGTCGCGCTAGGGCTGACGTCAATGCGGACGTTGCCGCCGGTGAGGAGGGACGGGAGGTCGGTCGCTCGAGGACCGACGGGATCCGCGCAGGCGCCGGCGAGCACGGCGACCGCAGCGAACGCGAGTGAGCGCTTTCGCATGGCCAAGTCTCCACGGTGTTTCCGCTCGACAGCTCGACTGGCATGGCTCGGCGCCGGGAGCGCGCGTGCGGTAGCCTCGTAGCTTTGCGTCCCCGCCTTTCGGCGGGTTTGCCCTCATCGCGGCCCTCCGGGAGGACCTGACGATCGTGCAGAATGGCGTTGGAAGGGGTGCTGCAGGGTGCAGCTGCTCACCGCACCATAGGAAGCGGCGAACGCGTGCTAGTATACGCCGCTGTTGCGTCCACGCAAGGGTGTTGTGTGTTTCCTCTAACTTTTTGTTACCACTATGCTCCAAAGGCAAAGAGATTGTGACCTGAGTCACGTAGCACAATGCGAAAAAATAGCGGGCCCCATTTCGGGGGCCCGCGTTACCATCCGTGTGTGATCTTGTCCGGCTACCGCAGCAACAACCTGGCGATGGTCTGAAGCTGCATGTTGGATGTGCCCTCATAGATCGTTCCGATCTTCGCGTCGCGGTAGAACTTCTCGACCGGATAATCGGTGGTGTAGCCGTAGCCGCCGAAGAGCTCGACGCAGAGCGAGGTCACCCGCTCGCACACCTGTGAAGAGTAGAGCTTCGCCATCGCCGCTTCCTTCGTGAACGACTGTCCCGCGTCCTTGAGGCGCGCGGCGTTGTAGACCATGAGGCGCGCAGCCTCGAGCTCCGTCGCCGCCTGCGCAAGCTGAAACTGCACCGCCTGAAAATCCGCGATTGGCTTCCCGAATTGCTTGCGCTCCCGCACGTAGTCCACCGTCGCGTCGAGCGCGCCGCGGGCAACGCCGATCATCTGCGCGCCGATGCCGATGCGCCCTTCATTCAGCGTCTCGATCGCGATCTTGTATCCCTGTCCGACCGGGCCGAGGACGTTCGCCGCCGGCACCTCGCACGCATCGAGGATGAGCTCCGTCGTGCTCGACGCACGGATGCCCAGCTTGTCCTCCTTCTTTCCCACCGAGAAGCCCGCGAAGTCTCGCTCGATGATGAACGCCGTGATCCCCTTGTAGCCGGTGCCCGGACTGGCGTTCGCGAAGACGATGAACACCTCGGCTTCCGCGCCGTTCGTGATCCACATCTTGCGCCCCGTCAACACCCAGCCGTCCCCCCGTGCTTCGGCGCGCGTCTCGAGACCGAACGCGTCCGACCCCGAGCCGGGCTCGGACAGCGCGTAGGCACCGATCGTCCCTCCTGTGAGGCGCGTGAGGTACCGACGCTTCTGCTCCTCGCTCCCGTATCGAGCGAGCGGATAGTTGACGAGCGTGTTCTGCACGTCCACGAGGATCGCCGCCGACGCATCTACCCGGCTGATCGCCTCCACGGCCAGCGTCACCATGAAGAGCGATCCGCCGGCGCCGCCGAACTCCTCTGGCACCTCGATCCCCATGAGGCCGAGCTCGAAGCACTTGGGAATGAGCGCGCTGTCTAGCTGCTTCGCGCGGTCCATCGCCTGCACGCGCGGCCGCACCTCCTCTTCCGCGAACGCCGCGACGGCGTCGCGGAACATCGCCTCCTCGTCGGAGAGCGTCGTGAGCGCCGGATGGCCTCTCGGCGTCTCCATGGGAGCCACGTCGGTCGTCATGCCGGGAATGTAATGCGCTACCGCTCCGCCGCACCGGCCAACTCCCCGAACACTTGCAGCGCCAACTCGACCTTCCCGAACGGCGCCGACACCTGCACCCCCTGCACGGCTGGCCGCACCCGCTCGAGCATCTCGCGCGCGATCGCGATTCCCTCTGCCACGGCGTGCTCCTTCGACCGCGCGTTCGCCACACGCATGCGCTCGATGATTGCGTTCGGCACCACCACGCCTGGTACCTCGTTCGCCAGAAATTCCGCGTTCCGCGCCGAGACGAGCGGCCAGATCCCGGCGACGACGGGGATCCGCGCGTGTGCGATCCGCCCGAGAAAACGCTCGAGTTGCTCGACGTCGAACACCGGCTGCGTGATCGCGAACTCGGCGCCGGCGTCTACCTTCCACTCGAACCGCCGGATCTCATACTCCGGGTCGAGCGCCGCGGGATTCACGCCGACCCCGACGACGAACGCGGTCGGCGTCCCGATGGCGTTGCCACCGGGATCGAGCCCGCGGTTCAGCCGGCTCACCAGGTTCGTCAGGCCGATCGAGTCGATGTCGAAGACGGCGGTCGCGTCCGGATATGGTCCCATCTTCGGGGGGTCCCCGGTGATCAGCAGGATGTTGCGCAGCCCGATCGCTGATGCGCCAAGCAGATCGGACAGCATCCCGAGGAGATTGCGGTCGCGGCAGCAGTAGTGCGTGACCGTCTCGATCCCGACCTGCTGCTCGATGAGCACGCTCGTGAGGAGCGCGCCCATGCGGCTCTGCGCGCGCGGCCCGTCAGGGACGTTCACCGCGTCTACCCCCGCAGCCTTCAGCGCGCGGACACCCGCCATCATCTTCCCGGCGTCCACCCCGCGCGGCGGCACGATCTCGACGCTCGTGACGAACTCTCCCGCGGCGATGCGGGCCGCCCACCGTGAGCGCTCGGCGAACGGGGTAGTGGGGACGCCGGCGGACGCTTGGGGCTCGCCACTCGGCACTCGGCCGCGTGGTGCCGAGTGCCGAGTGCCGGGTGCCGAGTGGCGCTGCCGAGGGACGAGCGGGCGAATGCCCTCGACGATCGCGGCGATGTGCTCCGGCGTCGTCCCGCAGCAGCCGCCGATGATCTTCGCGCCGGCCTGGATGAGATGGCGCGCATACGTGGCCATGTACTCTGGGCTCGCCATGTACATCGTGCGTCCCGCGACGTCACGCGGCATGCCGGCGTTGGGCTGCGCGCTCAGCTTCCGCCGCGTGGCGGGCACCATCTGCTCCACCGCTTCGAGAATCGTCTGCGGTCCCACCGAACAGTTCAGCCCCACGACGTCCGCGCCCCAGCCGTCGAGCATGCGCGCCACGTCCGCCGCGCACGCACCGAACGGCGTCCGGCAGTCCGGGCCGATGGTCACCTGCGCGATGACCGGTACCGACGCGTCAACCTGCCGCGCCGCGAGGATCGCCTGCTCCAGCTCATCGAGGTCCGAGAAGGTCTCGAGCAGGAACAGGTCCACGCCTCCCTCGCGCAGCGCGCCGAGCTGCTCGGCGAAGTGCGACCGCGCTTCCGTACGGCTGGTGGGCCCGTAGGGCTCGATGCGCACGCCGAGCGGCCCCACGGCACCGGCGACCCATGCCGCGCCACCGGCGGCCTGGCGCGCCAGTTCGGCCGCCCGCCGGTTGAACTCGGCGACCTGCGACTCGAGCCCGTACTGCGCGAGCTTGAGGCGGTTCGCCCCGAAGGAGTTCGTCTCCAGTACTTCGGCGCCCGCCTCCACATACGCGCGATGGACCTCCCGGATGAGATCCGGGGCGCGGACGTTCAGCTCATCGTAGCACTGATTGATGAAGACACCCTTCGCGTACAGCATCGTCCCCATCGCGCCGTCGAAGACGACGATGCGGTCGGGGTCGAGCAACTCGCGGGCGTTGCGTGGCTCGGTCACGGGCGGTACCCTACGACACCTTTTTCCGGTCGTGATATGCGGCGCATCTCAGCGTGTCTCCTCCTCTCGCTCGCGGCGCTGGGGTGCGGCGGCGACGATTCCTCCGGGCCGGCCGGTTCCGTGGACATCTCGGTCCGGACACTTCAGTTCGGTACCGAAGCGGCGCTCGCCGACGTGACGATGGATGACACCCTGCACTTCACGGTGCGGGCAGACACCACGATCACGAATGTGTCGAGCGGGGTCCATCGCTTCACCGCTCGCACAAGCATCGACTACCTGCCGGTCTCGTTCCGCGCGACGGTCGGGCCGAACAGCAAGATCGTCGCGATTCCCCGGCCGCTCACCTGCGCCTTCTTCGCCACCGCCGCCGATGTCGCCGGCTGCGACGGGCGCAATGCATTCTATTGGGGCGGGCATACGCTCGTCGCCTGTCCGGCGAACGATTATGGCGATGTGTGCAGCGCGGGGCCCGACGTACCGGTCGGCACGTTGGGTGAGAAGCTCGGTCTCACCTGGCCGGATAGCGGATCGAGCGCGATCAACACCTACATCTACCACGGCAAGCTGCTCGTCGGCGCGCTGCGCCAGAAGTCCGCGGGCGCTGGGGACGATACGCTCGCGATGGCCTTCTATCAGGCGGGTGACTACGCGCCGCGCCGCCGGCTCGCTCCGGTCGGAACCGACAGCACCCGCTGGCAGACGGAAGTCTGGACGGATGTCCGCCATATTCCGTACCTCGGCAGCGACACGGCGCGTCTGCGGAGCACCGACCGGCCCGGGCAGAACTTCGGCCTCTCGGTGACGACGACCGCCTACCTGCCGCCGACGCAGCCGAACGCGATCCTGCTGCGCTTCGACGTCAAGAACATCAGCACCGAGCCGGACTTCCGATTCGCGCATCCCGAGGAGCCCGCGGCAGGGCACACGCTGCGTGACATCTATCTCGCGCCGTTCTTCGACCCGGACATCGGTGGAGGCCGGACGCAGAACGGCGCCAATGGCCTCATCCGCACGCAGGACATCGAGGCTACGGACGACAACGTCACGGTCTTCCCGGACGACGCACTCATCGCGGCATACGATCAAGCGTTCGCGGTGACCACGTTCAGCGCGAGCTTCCGCGACCGGCCAGGGCTCGCCGGCATCCAGTTTCTGGATGGCCCGTCGGGTACGACGGCGCGCGCTGTGCTCGCGGGACCGGGAATCGTCTTCGATTTCGTTCCGGCGGCGCGCGAGGACACGCTCTACGCCATCTACTCCGCTGGTCGCGCCGGCGGCCAGCTCCTGCCGGCGGCATGCAGCGTCGGGCTGATCGCGCTCGTGTGCAGCACCGAGGCAGCCGCGAACGTCCGCGCCGGGTGGTCCATCGGACCGATCTCGTCGCTCGCACCCGGGCAGTCGGTCTCCATCACGGTCGCGATTCTCGTGGCGCCACCCAAGGTCGGCGCCTACACCTCCGGCGCCGCCATCCCCCCGCAGAACTCGGCGATTACCAGCACCTCGCGCACCATCTACAACGTCGCGGAACCGCTCCGCACGCTCGCCGCGCAGCTCCGCTCGCTCCGCGTCGTGCCGTAGGGCGAGAGCCGTCGGCCGCGCGCGCGGGCCTGTCACGAGACCGCCACAGCCGGTGTATCTGCCGCGACGCCCGTACCGCGTACCGCGTAGTACTTCGCCTCCGGGTGGTGCACCACGATCGCGGCCGTGGACTGCTCGGGGATGAGCTGGAAGGCGGTCGTGAGCTCCATGCCGAGCGCGTCCGCGGCGGGGAGAATGCGGAAGAGCTCCCGCTGATCCTCGAGATCAGGGCACGCCGGATAGCCCCACGAGTACCGCTTGCCGCGCGCGTCGGCGAGACCCAGCTCCCGTCGGATGCGCGCGTGCATCCACTGAGCGACCGCCTCGGCCGCCTCCACGGCGAGCCCGTGCGCGTAGAATGCTTCGCCATACTCGCCGCGGGTTTGTAGCTCCTCGAATCGCCGAGTCGCCTCGTCGCCGACCGTCACGACCTGGAACGCGACCACGTCCACGACGCCACTCTCCACGCTTCGGAAGTAGTCCGCGAGGCAGAGGCGCTCGCGCCCCTCCTGACGGGGAAAGTGGAAGCGCGCGATCTCGCGGAGCGCGCCGCCGTCACTCCCGTATGCCGCGGGATCGTACACGACGAGATCGTTCCCGCTCGACTGGACGGGGAAGTAGCCGTACACCGCGCGCGGCGTGAGCCACCCCTCGCGCTCCGCCGCGGCCGTGAGGCGCGCCAGCGTCGGCCGGAATTCGTCGCGGACGGTCGCCTCGTACGCCGGCCCGGAGCCGCGTCCGCCCCACTGGAGGCGGAAGAGCTCGTCGAGGTCGAGCAACGCGAACACCTCGGCGAGCGGAATGTCGCGGAGAACGCGCGCGCCGAAGAATGGCGCCGCGGGCACCGGCACGTTCGCGGACACGGTGCTCCGGGCGCCCGCGTCGTCGCCCACGCTCACATCCTTCCCGACCTGCGTCCGGAGGAAGACGTCCGTCCGCGCCGCCTCGAGATTGCGCGCCACGAACGGTGCGCGCGCCTCGGCGCTCACGAGCGTCTCCATCGTCTCCAGCCCCTCGAAGGCGTCCTTGCAGTAGAAGACGCCTGGCTCGTACGCACGCTCGCCATCCACGAAGAGCGCGCGCCGGCCGAAGCGGCGGTTGATCGCCGCGCCGCCGATCATCACCGGGAAGCGGAGGCCGCGCCGGTCGAGCTCCTGTACGCAGATTGGCATCTGCTTCGACGTGGACACGAGGAGCGCCGACAGCCCGATCGCGTCGGCGCCGACCTCGACCGCCTTGTCGATGATCGTGTTCACCGGCACCTGCTTGCCGAGGTCGAACACCGTGTAGCCGTTGTTCGAGAGGATGGTGTTGACGAGCGACTTCCCGATGTCGTGCACGTCGCCGTACACCGTCGCGAGTACCACCTTGCCCTTCGTGTAGCCTTCCTTGCGCTCGAGGAATTGCTCCAGGTGTCGCACGGCCTTCTTCATCACCTCCGCACTCTGCAGCACGAACGGGAGGATCAGCTCGCCGGCGCCGAACTTGTCGCCCACTTCCTTCATTGCGGGGAGCAGCACCTCGTTCAGGAGCTGGACCGGCTGCTCGCGCACGCCAGCCGCGTCGAGCGCCTCCTCGATCCCCTCCTTCTGGCGATGCAGGATCTGCCAGTGAATGCGCTCGGCGGGCGTGAAGCCGGCGGTGGGATCAGCCTTCTCCGCGCCAGCGTGCTGCTCCCGGTCACCGCTTCCGTCGGAGGACTCGATCAGCCGCTGCAGCGCGTCCGGCCGCCGGTTGAACACGAGATCATCCGCCAGCGCGCGCTCCTCGGCGGAGATCTCGGCGTAGGGGCGGATGTGCGCCGGGTTCACGATGGCAGCGTCGAGCCCTGCTTCCACGCAGTGGTGCAGGAATACCGAGTTGAGCACCCCGCGCGCCTCCGGGGCCAGACCGAAGCTCACGTTCGACACGCCGAGGATCGTGAGCACGCCGGGCAGCTCGCGCTTGATGAGCCGGATCCCCTCGATCGTCTCCCGCGCGCTGTCCACCCACTCGGCATCGCCGGTGGCGAGTGTGAAGGTGAGCGCGTCGTAGATGAGATCCTCCGGCGCCAACCCGTACTCGCCGACGACGATGTCATGGATCTTCCGCGCGACCTCGAGCTTGCGGTCGCGGGTCTTCGCCATCCCCACCTCGTCGATGGTCAGTGCCACGAGCGCGGCGCCGTGCTGCTTCGCCAGCGGGACGACGGCGTCGATGCGCACGCGGCCGTTCTCCATGTTGATGGAGTTGACGATGGCGCGGCCGGGCACGTGCTCCAGCGCGCGCGCGATCACGTGCGGCTCGGTCGAATCGATGACGAGCGGCGTCTCGACGCTCATCGAGAGCAGCTTGACGACGCGCGACATCTGCTCGGCCTCGTCGGCGCGCTCGGTGAGTGCGACGCAGACGTCGAGCACGTGCGCGCCGGCGTCCACCTGCTCGCGCGCCACCTGGAGGATGCCCTCGTAGTCGTCCGCGAGGAGGAGCCGCTTCACCTTGCGCGACCCTTGCGAGTTCACGCGCTCGCCGACCAGGAGCGGCGGCGGATCCTGGTGAAGCGTGATGGCGCGCATCGCGGAGCTCACACGCGGCACGGTGCGGTGCGGGCGGGGCTCGCCGCTCCGGTGCTCCTCCACCTCGCGCACGGCGTCGACGATCGCGCGGAGATGCTCCGGCGTCGTCCCGCAGCATCCACCGACCACGCGCACCCCGAAGTCACGCACGAACTCGGCGAGCGCGGCGGCCATCGGCGCGGGCTCCAGCGGGTAGATCGCGTCGCCCGTGCCGGTGTTGAGAGGGAGGCCCGCGTTCGGGATGCAGGACACGGGCAGGGTGGCGTGCTCGCCCAGGAAGCGCACGGGCTCGCGCATGTGCTCCGGTCCCGTAGAGCAATTCAGACCGATGACGTCCACGCGTAGCGCCTCGAGCGTCGTCATCGCGCTGGCGATGTCCGTGCCGAGGAGCATGCGGCCGCTCGTATCGAGCGTCACCTGCGTCTGCACGGCAACGCGCCGCCCCAGCTCCGTGAACAGGCGCTCGATCCCGGCGACCGCGGCTTTCACCTCCAGAATGTCCTGTGAGGTCTCGATCAGGAGGACGTCCACTCCGCCGTGCACGAGCGCTTTCGCCTGCTCGTAGAAGTTGCGGGTGAGCTCCTCGAAGTCGATCGCGGAGAGTGCCGGATCGTCGCTCGATGGCAGCATTCCCGTTGGACCCATCGAGCCCGCGACAAAGCGAGGGCGCTCGGGTGTCGCGTACCGGTCGCACGCCGCCCGCGCGAGGCGTGCGGCGCCCTCGTTGATCTCCCACGCCTTGTCGCCGAGTCCCCATTCGGCGAGCCGGCGAGGGGTGCTCTGGAACGTGCACGTCTCGACGACGTCGCAGCCGACCGCGAGAAAACTCTCGTGGATCTCGCGGATCACGTCCGGCCGCGTGAGCACGAGATGATCGTTGCACCCCTCGAGCTGCGGCCCACCGAAGTCGGCAGGCGAGAGCTTGTATCGCTGGATGTTGGTCCCCATCGCGCCGTCGTAGACGAGGACGCGGCGCCGCAACTCGGCGAGGTAGGGGAGTGGGGTATGGGTCGTGCGCTGTGACATGGTCTGCCTGGGATGACAAAAAGCCCGGCGCGCGGGCACCGGGCCGGCGCTTTAGCTGTTTGTTTAACGTGGCCGCAATTTGCCTCAAATCGCCACGGATCGGTTGTGCGCGTACGCGCGAATGATAGTCCCGCTCGCGGGGGCAGACAAGCGTGCGCGGTCTGGCCGCCGGCGCCGCCCGCGTGCTAAGCTACGTCGCCCCGCGATCTGGCCGCGGTGGCGAACCCTTACCGATCGCGCGCACACCCGAGATGTCCGAGACGAAGTCGAGGGGCTCGACCCTGCAGCGGGCACTCTCCCAGCCCTTCGTCGCCGCGGACGTACTCATTGCCCTCGCGCGCGGCTGGTGGTATCGAGGAGTCTGCCGGCTTCGCCGCATCCCGATGCAGGCGGGGCGCAACTTCCGGGTGTACGGGCGCATCCGCTTCGGCGGGCCGGGCCGAGTGATCTTCGGGGACAACGTGTCCGTGCGGATGGAAGTCACCCCGTTCACCTACGATGCGAACGCGGTGATCGCGATCGGGGATGGCTCGTTCGTCAACGGCACGGCGTTCGGGTGCCAGAGCGCCATTCGCATCGGCGCGCGCGCGATTCTGGCGAATGCGAACATCATGGACACCGACTTTCACAGCCTCGATGTCGGCCGGCACGAGGAGGGCGCGCCGGTTCGGGTGGCGCCCGTGGTGCTCGAGGAGAACGTGTGGGTCGCGGCCCGCGCGGGGATCCTTCCGGGCACGACGATCGGGCGCAACTCGGTCGTGGGCTTCGGGGCGGTCTGTGCCGGCGTGTACCCGGCCAACTCGGTCATCGTCGGAAACCCTGCGCGCGTCGTACGGGCTGTGCCCGACGAGCTGCGCCGCCCCGTTCCTCAGTAGGCGCGCAGTTCCGGCGGCGTGTCCCGGCGCTCGCGCCCGGTGGCGCGTGCGCGCTCGCACACGGCGGCGACCAGCGCGATCAGGCGGTGCCGCTCGAGCGGGAGGGTAAGATCGGCGAGCGCGCCGCGCACGACGGCCGGGGCGAGCGAGGCCGTTCGCTCGCTCGCCCCACCCGACCGGTAGAGGACGAGCGCTCCGCCCGGGGCGAGCGGGATGCCGAGGGCGCGTGCATCGGCGGCGAGCGCATGGCTCACGATGGCCACGATCGGACGCTCGGCGAGCGCTACCTCGACAGCGTCGGCGAACGTGGCGGCGAACCGGACGCCATGCCCCACCGCGCCGAGCGATTGCGCGACCCCCTCGAGAAGGGGCTCGTCGGTGCCTACCAGCAGGATCGTCGCCATGCGTCGTGCTCTCCTCCGCCGTTCTCGCCGGCGGTGTTCAGCCGAGCAGTCCGAGGACCAGCGCTTCCAGTACCCGCAACAGCAGCCATGCGATGAGGGGGCTCAGGTCCATCATGCCAAGGGGCGGCACGAGCGCGCGGATCGGCCGAATGATGGGCTCCGTGAGGAGCACCGTCCAGCGTATCCACCGGCTGTACTCGGACACGCGCACCCACGAGGCGATCACACGGATGAGAAGCGCCAGCTGCAGCAGCCGGAACGTCCAGGCGATGAGCAGACGGACGATCGCCGCCGGGCCGAGCTGCGCGGCAGAGCCGGCGGCCGCCAGCATTCCGTACACGTAGTCGAGACCGGTCAGCACCACGATCCCGCCCAGGACCACGACCACGAGCGCCCACCATGGGGCGCTCGCCGGGTTGCCGCCAGCGCGGACGACGCGTTGCTCGACCGGCGCGATCATCGGCGCGACGGAGCTCCGGAAAAAGCGCGCGATGGGATTGAATGGGTTGATCCGGCGGGTGCGCACCAGCCAGTCGGTCGCGAAGACGAAGAACAACAGGCCCGCCATCACGAGGAGGGCCGGCCGCAGCAACGCGATGAACGTCGCCAGTCCGAGGAGGATCGGAGTCACGGTGTCACCGGCGTGGTCATGCCGAGGTTCTTGACGACGAACGCGAGCTCGTCCGCCGCTGCCGCGATCACCTTCGAGGTCGGCGTGCCGGCACCGTGCCCGGCCTTGGTCTCGATGCGGATGAACACCGGCGCCTCCCCAGCCTGCGCGGCCTGCAGAGCGGCAGCGAACTTGAACGAGTGGCCGGGCACCACGCGGTCGTCGTGGTCAGCGGTAGTGACGAGCGTGGCGGGATACCGGCCGCCGGGCTTCAGGTTGTGCAGCGGCGAGTACTTTCGCAGCACGGCGAAGCCCGCCGGGTCGTCGCTCGATCCGTAATCGGAGGTCCACGCCCACCCGATCGTGAACTTGTGGAAGCGCAGCATGTCCATCACGCCGACGGCCGGCAGCGCAACGCCGAAGAGCTCGGGTCGCTGCGTCATCGCGGCCCCGACGAGGAGGCCGCCGTTCGAGCCGCCCTGGATCACGAGCTTCCGTGGCGACGTGTACTTCTCGCCGATCAGAAATTCCGCGGCGGCGATGAAGTCATCGAAGACGTTCTGCTTGCGCGCGAGCGTGCCCGCATCGTGCCATTCCTTCCCGTACTCGCCGCCGCCGCGCAGGTTGGCCACCGCGTAGACCCCACCCATCTCGAGCCAGACGGCGCGCGTGGCGGAGAACGCGGGGGTGAGCGAGATGTTGAAGCCGCCATAGCCGTACAGGTAGGTCGGATTCGTGCCGTCGAGCGCCACGCCTTTCCGGGCCGTGATGAACATCGGGACGCGCGTGCCGTCCTTGCTCGTATAGAACACCTGCTTCGTCTCGTAGCGCGCAGGGTCGAAGGCGACCTTCGGTTCGCGGAACACCATGTTCCGGCGCTTCTTGAAGTCGTACCGGTAGATGGTGGTCGGCTGGAGGAACGAGGTGAAGCTGTAGAAGAGCTCCTCGTCGTCGTGCTCGCCGTCCAACCCACCCACGGAGCCGATGCCCGGGAGCGCGAGCGCCCCGAGGGACGTGCCGAACAGGGAATAGAGCTTCACGAGCGACTGTGCATCGTGGAGATAGTTGGCCACGAGCTGCCCGCCGACCAGCGAGGCACCGACGAGGGCATCGCGCGACTCGGGAACGATAGTGCGCCAATCATCACGCGTGCCGCTCGTGACATCGCGCGCGACGACTTTCCCCTTGGGCGCGCGCAGGTCTGTCTGGACGAAAAAGGTGGTGCCGGCGTTGTCGATGAACCGGTAGGCGGCATCGTAGTCGTCGAGAAACCTGACGACCGGGTTGTTCACCTTCGGAGAACCGGGTCGGTCGAGATCGATGTAGTAGAGCCGGTTCCGCGTGTCCGTACCCTGCGACACCGTGATCACGGCGAACTGCCCGTCGTGGCTTACCGTCGCGTCGAAGATCCAGTCGGGCTGATCCGGGCGCTCGTAGATCAGCTCGTCCTGCGCCTGCCCCGTGCCCACGCGATGGTAATAGAGCTTCTGACCCTTGTTGACCGAGAGGAGCGCGTTCGTGTCTTTCGGCTGGTTGTAGCGCGAGTAGAAGAACCCCTTGCCGTCGCGGGTCCACGACATGCCGGAGAACTTGATCCACTCGAGACGGTCCGGCAGATCCTTCGCGGTCGCGACATCGCGCACGTGGAACTCCTGCCAGTCCGAGCCACTCGCCGCGACGCCGTAGGCGAGGTACTTCCCGTCGCGCGACACGTCGAGCGAGGTGAGGGCGACCGTGCCGTCGGCCGACAGGGTGTTGGGGTCCAGCAGCACGCGCGGAGCGCCGTCCAGCTTGCGTTGCACGTAGAGCACCGACTGGTTCTGCAACCCGGAGTTCTCGAACGTGAAGTACAGGTCGCGCCGGCGGAATGGCACGCCGTACTTGGGGTAGTTCCAGAGCGCGGTCAGCCGCGCGCGGATCTGCTCGCGCTCGGACACGGTCGCGAGGAAGCCAAAGGTTGCTTCGTTCTGCGCTTCGACCCACGCCTTGGTTTCAGGCGAGTCCGTGTCCTCGAGCCAGCGATACGGGTCCTCCACTCGCGTGCCGTGGTACGTGTCCGCCTGCGCGCTCTTTCTCGTGGCCGGATACCGAACCGGCGGAGAGGCGGGTGGCGTCTGCGCGTCCGCCGCGCCTGCGATGGCGGCGCCAGCCGCGGCAACGAGAGCAAGGAGCGCCAGCGCGCGATGGGATGCGTTCGCGGTCATCGGAGTCTGGGAACCGGGCTACTGGGTCGCCGCGCTACTCGATCGCAGCGGCGGCGGCGATCGCGCGGAACCGGCTACGCGGGCCGCGCTTCGTGAATGTAATCCGGGGGTTCGCCGTGCGCGCCACCATCGACATCGCGGTGCGCGCCGCGACCGGCGGCCCGGTCCGCGAGGGTGGCGAGTACCGCGAGAATCCACCCGGCCGCCAGGCCGCCAAACGATCCGCCCCACTCGCTCGCGCCCGAGGGTGGCAGATCAAGCGCGATGGGGAGGGCGGCGAGGCCAACCCCGAGCACCGCACCGATGGTGATCACCGTTCGCGCCGCCGGCCGCCCTCGACCCCGTTCCCGGTGACCGAGCGCTGCGGACGCCATCCAGTACCCCGCCGGAAGGAGGAGGGCACCGAGCCAGAGCATCGTGAAGCGCACGGCCTGCGGCCAGAAGATGTGCTCGAAGGGGAGGATGAGCGACCAGCCGGTCGTCGGACGGAGGGGGAACGCGAGCGCCTCGTGAAGCCCGCGTCCCTCTGCGCTCGCATACATCCACCAGCCACTGCGCCACCCGGCAACGCGCAGGGGCTCGCGCGCGCTTGCGCGGTCGTTCGCGACGACCCCGGGCAATACCATAACCGGCGTTCGGAAGCCGGCCGCCGCCGACACCGTTCGCAGCTCGAACATGAGGTCGGGCCCGGTCTGGCCGAGAAAAACGACCTGGCGTTGGCGGTCGTCGAAGATGCTGGCAATGGGCGCTGCACGCGCCGTCGGGGTGCCGGGAATGAGCGTCGCCTCCACCCGGGTGTCGTCGCGGAGCAGCCTGCGCCGCATCTCGTCGGAACGGGTGAGCCGGGCATCGGGGAGCCCCACGCCGCCGACGCTCGCCGATACGAGGGTGCCGGTGAAGCGGTCGAACTGCGCGAGCGTTGGCGCCCGCTGCCCGTACCAATTGGATCGCGGCAGTGATGGCCGGTACCCCCACGCCGTGGCCACGAGCACGCCGAGCCAACCAAGCGCCCACCGCCGCGCGAGGCGATCGGCGATGTTCGGCGCGGGATAGAGCACGGCTCGCGGCCGGCTCGCGAGCAGCGCGCCCGCCGCCCCACCCGCGGTGTTCGTCACCAGATCGGCCACACTGGCCACGCGTCCGAGCAGCACCACGAGCTGCGTCAGCTCGATGGCCGCGGTCACCGTCGCGACGGCCGCGACCGCGCCGCGGAGGCCGAGGCCCGCGAGCCGGAGGCCGATCCCGAGGGGAATGAAGACGAGCACATTGAGCAGCGCGTCCACGCCCGACAGGTCCCCGCAGATCACGCAGTAGACCGGAACCTGTGACGGTGTCGCCGCGGCGGCGAGGATCCGCGGCAGGATCACCGCTGCCCACGCGACGAGCACGGCGAGCCCGACCGCACGCCGGGGCGTCACCCTGTAGGTTTCGGACACGCCCGTCGGCGCGTCATGAAGGGCAGTATCACCAGATCGTCCTTCGCGCGCGCGCCGATGTCGGTTCATCCGCTCGGTTCGCGCATCACACCCGCCAACGAGGGCGGCGCGATTGTGTTATTGCGGGCGGCAGACTACCCCTGCAACATCCGGGCGCGCTTCATCGTTCGTGAATTCGACTCTTGCGCATGACCGTCATTCCGCAGCCTGCTCCGCGCCATCTCTTCACGGTCGATGTCGAGGAGCACTTTCAGGTGAGCGCGTTCGAGACACGCGTCCCGCGCGGGCAGTGGGATAGCCAGCCCAGCCGCGTCGCGCGCAACGTGGACATCCTGCTCGACCTGCTCGCGCGCTTCCGCGCGACGGGCACGTTCTTCACCCTGGGGTGGGTGGCGGACCGGCATCCCGATGTCGTGCGGCGCATCGCGGAGGCGGGGCACGAGCTCGCATCCCACGGCTGGTGGCACCGCCGCGTCACGACGCTCACGCCGGACGAGTTTCGCGAGGATGTGCGCTCCTCGAAGGCGATCCTCGAGGATGTGAGCGGTCAGGTCGTCAACGGCTACCGCGCGCCGAGCTTCTCGATCGTTCCGGGGCACGAGTGGGCGTTCGACGTCCTTCTCGAGGAGAGCTACACGTACGATTCGAGCCTGTTTCCGATCAAGCGGCCGGGCTACGGCTACCCCCATATCCCGCCAGTGCCGCACGTGATCCGGCGTCCCGCCGGCACGCTCTACGAGCTGCCACCGGCGACCACCGTGCTTGGCGGCGTACGGATCCCGGCGGCCGGCGGGGGTTACCTGCGGCAATTTCCGTTCGCGCTCATCCGGCGCGCGTTCCGCGAGAACCTGGAGCGTGGCGTGCCGGGCATGTTCTACGTGCACCCGTGGGAGGTGGACCCGGAGCAGCCGCGCATCGATGCGGACTGGTTGACGCGCGTACGTCACTACCGCGGTCTCTCCCAGACGCTACCGCGCATGGAGCGGCTCTTCGCCGAATTCCACTTCGCGTCCGTCGTCGACTGCTTCGGCTCCTTCGTTGACGCCGAGGCGCTCGGCTGGCCGTCGCTGTCGCCGGGTTGACCGTGGCGATTGGGACGGCCGGGACCACGCGCGCCGCCGCACTGCGCGTGGAGCCATTCACCGGCGGGGGCGAAGCGTGGGATGAGTTCGTGCGCGGCCAACGAGGGTGGACGCACTTTCATCTATTTGGATGGAAAAGCGTCATGGAGCGCGCACTCGGGCACGAGTGCCTCTACCTCGTGGCGACGGACGGCGGCGTGATCGCGGGCGTGCTCCCGCTCGTGCGCGTGAAGAGCCTCGTGTTCGGCCACTATCTCGTCTCGATGCCCTTCCTGAACTACGGTGGCCCGCTCGGCACGGACGCGGCCGTGCGCGCGCTCGGCGAGCGCGCGGAGCTGCTCGTGCGGCGCGGCGCGGTGAAGCTCCTGGAGTTCCGGAGCCGCGTGCCCCTCCCGCTCGACATGACGGTGTCGCACCGGAAGATCACGGTCGTGCTGGATCTACCGGAGGCCGGTCCGGAGCTTCTCTTCAAGAAGCTCGACGCGAAAGTACGGAGCCAGGTGCGCCGGCCACAGAAGGAAGGCGTGACGGTCCGCTTCGGTGCCGATCAGGTGGAGCCGTTCTTCGAGGTGTTCGCTCGCCACATGCGCGACCTTGGCACGCCGACGCAGGGACGCCGGCTCTTCGAGACGATCGCGGATGTGTTTCCGGAGACCGCCGTGTTCGGGTGCGCCTATCTGGGTGATGCCCCCATCGCGTGCGGCGCCGGCTTCGAGTGGGATGGGGAGTTCGAGATGACGTGGGCCTCCTCGCTCCGCGAGCATGCCCGCATCGCCCCGAACATGTTGCTCTACTGGAGCTTCATGGAGCGCGCGATGCGCGCCGGCCTCCGTGTGTTCAACTTCGGGCGGTGCTCCCCGGGTGGCGGCACCCACAAGTTCAAGCTCCAGTGGGGTGGACGCGACGAGCAGCTCTGGTGGTACGCGCGGGCCGAGCGTGAGGGCACCACGACGCCGAATCCACATGAGGGCGCGTTCTCGTGGGGCCCGCGCATCTGGCAGAAGCTCCCACACGCCGTCGCGACCGCCGTCGGTCCGCAGATCGTTCGCTTCATCCCATGATCCGGCGGCACCAGCTCCCGGTGCACTCGCCGATCCGGCCGGTCGCGCTGCTCCGTGCCTCCACCCGCACGACACGGAGCGCCGCGCGCGCCGAGCACGACGGCGTCACCCGTGCGCTGGTCGAGATGTACGGGGCGCGCGCCGCCGCGCTCACCGATAGCGGTACCTCCGCGCTCGTGCTGGCGCTCCGTCTCGCGGTCGGCCCTGGGAAGACGGTAGCGTTTCCGGGCTACGCGTGCATCGACCTCGCCGCGGCGGCACGCTTCGCCGGTGTGCGCGTGCGACTGTACGATGTCGATCCGGCCACCCTCTCGCCGGACCTCGACTCGGTCGCGCGCGTGTTGGCGCGCGGAGTAGACGCCGTGCTCGTGGCGCACCTGTATGGCTTCCCGGCGGACGTGCCGGGCGTCGCGATACTGGCGGCGTCGCATGGCGCACGTGTGATCGAGGACGCGGCGCAGGGCGCTGGCGGGTTGCTTCACGGCGCCCGGCTCGGCGCGCTCGGGCCATTGAGCGTGATCAGCTTCGGGCGCGGAAAGGGGACGACAGGCGGCAATGGCGGCGCGCTCATGGCGATGACGGGGGATTGGGAGCAGGGTGTCACGAATGCGGTCGCCGGGCTCGGCGGCATTCCGGCGGGATGGCGGGATCTCGTGGCGGCCGCGGCCCAGTGGACGCTCGGCCGTCCCGGATTGTACGGCGTTCCGTCGGCGATCCCGTCGCTCCGGCTCGGCGAGATGGTCTACCACCCCGCGCACGAGCCACGCGCGCTCTCCGCCGCCGCGGCCGCGCTTGCGGGCGGCGCGCTCCGGCGTTCGGCCGCCGAAGTGGCGACGCGCCAGCGGAACGCGGCCGTGCTCGCCGAGGCGGTGACGGAATGCCGGGCCGCCGTGCAGGCGCCGCGCGCCGTCGGGGGCGGGGAGTGTGGATACCTCCGGTTCCCCGTGCTCGCCTCCGCACGCGAGGCCGCGCCGACGCTCGGCATATTCCGCGGCTACCCGCGGACGCTGGCCGAGCAGGAGGAGCTCCGCCCGATCCTCGAGAGCGGGGAGCGCGAGCAGCCCGGCGCGCTCGAGCTGCGCCGGTCGCTCCTCACGCTCCCCACGCACAGCCTCCTCACGGACCGCGACACCACGACGCTCCAGGGCTGGATTCGCGCGGGTTGAAGTATCACGCGGCGGCACACGTAACTGCCGTCGGATCGGGTTCTTGGCGCCCCTCGAAATGTGACCTCGAGTCGTGCGCGTCGTCTCTGGAGCACGGCGGCGGAGCGACCTCCCGACGCTGTTTCGTTCCGGAAGATGGCTCGTCCTCCCTTCACGAGCTACGCGCGCCTCGCGCGAGTACGCACCCGCCGTCCCACTCTCTCCCGTACCGCCCACCCACCACAGAACGGCAGGATCGCACAGCCCTCCGACAGGGCCGCGACAAGGGCACACCCGTCGAAAGACGGGGCCGCAAAGCTCCGGGGCTACCGCATGCGCGCCAAATGCGCCGTGCCACGCCGGCCGAGTTGCCGAACGGAAGTCCACAGGAGGACTCACCATGCGAGCAGTCGCCATTGCCCTGGCGTCGTTCGTCGCGCTCTCGACAGCGTGCAACGACGTCGCGGATATGTCCCGTCTCTCCGGCGGTTCCGAGACCAGCGGAAAGCCGGCCCTCAAGAAGAAGAACCAGGGAATCAAGAGTATTGACGTCACCCCGGCCGTTGATACGATCGGGACGATGGACACCGTTCGCCTCAGCGCGGCGGTGATGCTGGACGATGATACCGAGTGGACGGGCCGGCGCTTCCGGTGGACGACCTCCGACGCGAACGTCGCGACCGTCTCGCAGAACGGGCTGGTCGTGGCCGTCAATCCCGGCGTCGCGACGATCAGTGCGTGGAACGAGGGGATCCCGGGCAACGCGACGATCGCGGTCCGCTCGGCCACTGCGGCGCCCGCGGAGCCGGTAACGCCGCCCCCGTCAACGCCAGTGACGCAGCCGGTCACCGCGCCAGTCACGACCCCCACGCCCGTGACGCCGCCAGTGACGCCACCGGTAGTGGAGCCGGTCAAGACCACGCAGCCGGTGCCACCGCCGGTGAGCCCGCCAGTCACCGCTCCGGTCACGCAGCCTGCTCCGGTTGCCGTCACGCAGCCTGCACCTGTAGCCGTCGCGCCGCCAGCACCGGTGGGCGCAATTGGCGGGGCGCGTCCGGCGCGGTGTGGCAACGAGCCGCTGGGCTTTGCGGCGCAGACCTCGCGCGATTTCGCGACGCTCTACGGACCGACGACGGCCGGCCGCCTACCCGGGTGGGGCACGGAAGAGGAGATGCTGCGGGCGTCGCAGCGACTGATCGACGTCGCCAGCGCCGCCGACGAGCCGCTCTCGCCCGGCAACACGATCCGCTACCAGTACCCGGTTGGGCTGCAGGGCGGAACGGGCCCGGGCACCGCCGCCTACATGCCCCCGGCGCCGACGCACTACGCTTACATCTGCATGAGTGTGCGCTACTCGGCCGGGTTCGAGGGCAACGGGATGACGAAGCTCGGCTATGTCAACTGGCCGGGTGGGTCGTTCATCATCATGGCCAACGGTGGCGGGACGACCACACCATTGACGCTCTCCTTCCCGATCAACCACGGCAACTTCTACCGGCCGGACGGGTCCCAGAAGCCGAACACGGGGAACATCTACACCGCGAGCACCTTCACGCGGGGCCAGTGGGCCGTCTTGGAGATGCTCTTCGAGATGTCGAGCGCGCCGGATATGCCCGATGGGCGCATCCGCGCCTGGCTCGACGGCGCGCCGGGCGTGGACAAGCAGGGCTATGCCTACCCCGGGACCTCCGCCCCGACGATGGGAATGTCGGAGTTGCGCCTGCACGCGATTTGGGGCGGGGGCGCGGGCCCGAACGGCTGTTGCGTGACCGTACCGGGCACCTTCGACATCGGCCACGTCTACGTGAGCGGCAAGTAGAGCCCACGGTACCCGAGGCTGGACGTGCGACGCGGTGCGGGGATCACGTTCCCGGCACCGCGTCGTGCATCCGACCCTTCCGCGAAAGGTCTGGCGAGTACGGAACCCGGATTACGCGGGCTGCCAGTGCTCCTTCCAGGCCTGGAACATGAGCACCGCCCACAGTCCCAGCGCCTGATCGCCGCGCCCGCCGAGCAGACCGCGCCACGCGCGCTCGACCGGCTCGGCGCGGAGCACACCCTCGCGGCGCAGGCGGTCGGATGAGAGGAGGTCCTGCGCCCAGTTCCGGAGGGGGCCCCGAAGCCACTGGTCGAGTGGCACGGACAGTCCCTGCTTCGGGCGCTCCACGAGCTCTTTCGGGACGTGCCGGTAGAGCACCTCGCGGAGCAGCCACTTCCCCTTGCCGTCGCGGATCTTCATCCGCGCGGGCAAACGCCAGGAGAACTCGACGAGGCGATGGTCGATGAGCGGCACGCGCACCTCGAGACTCACCGCCATGCTCACGCGGTCCACCTTGGCCAACTGGTCATCCACCAGGTAGGTGAGCTGATCGGCGAGCATCATCCGGTCGAGCAGACGGGTCGGCTCGCCGCCGCCGAGGATTCGCTCCATCGCGCCATCGCGGTCGCGGCTGTTCAGCACGAGCTCCTCCGAGCGCTCCCAGCCCGAGACGAGCGAGCGGTACATGTGCGCGACCGAATCCGATCCCATCAGCCGGCCGATCTTGTGCAGCTTGTCGCCAGGCATCCGCTGGCGTAGCCGGCGCGGGAGTACCGGGGTGATCGCCTCGTACGCGCGGTCCCACGAATCGGACGACATGGTGCCGATCCCCGCGGCGACCAGCCGGCGCGCGGGTCTCGGCACGCGGAGCATCCGCTGGAGCACTCCCTCGCCGTACGAGTAGCGATTGTAGCCTCCGAATACCTCGTCGGCGCCATCCCCGGAGAGCGCGACGGTCACCTCGCGCCGCGCCACGGCGCAGACGAGATAGGCGGGGATCTGCGAGGTGTCCGCGTGCGGCTCGTCGAACATTTGCGGCAGGAGTGGAACGACGTTCAGCGCATCCTGCCCGGTGAGCATGATCTCGGTGTGGTCGGTCCCGAGGTGCTTCGCGACGCGCGCGGCGTGCGGCGCCTCGTTGTACCGCGCCTCATCGAACGCGACCGAGTACGTCTTCACCGGCCCGCTCGCCGCGCGCTGCATCAGCGCCACCACGACCGAGGAGTCGATACCGCCGGAGAGCAGCGCGCCCAGTGGTACGTCGGCGATCATGCGGAGGGAGATGGCGTCGGCCAGCAGCCGCTCGCCCTCGGCGATCGCTTCCGCGTCGCTCCCGGTGAACGGGTCGGCCAGCCCGCGCCGGGACACCTCCTCCGCCGACCAGTAGGGTTGCGGGGGCGGCAGCGGTTGCGCCGGATCGCTGATCGTGAGAATGTGCCCCGGCGGGAGCTTTATCGCGCCCTTGTAGATGGTGCGCGGGCCCGGCACGTAGAGGTAGCGCAGGTAGGCGGCGAGCGCATCCGTGTCGAGCGTGCGATCGAAGTCCGGTCCGGCGATGAGCGCCTTGAGCTCGGAGCCGAAGGTGACGAGCCCCTGCCGCGCGAACACGAAGAGCGGCTTGATGCCGAGCCGGTCGCGCAGGAGCGACAGACTGCGCGACTCGGCGTCCCACACGGCGATCGCGAACATGCCGACGAATCGCTGCGCGGCGGCGAAGATGCCCCACCGCTCGAAGGCGGCGAGGATCACCTCCGTGTCGCTATGCCCGCGGAAGCGCCAGCCCAGTCCCTCGAGCTCGGCGCGCAGCGCGCGGAAGTTGTACACCTCGCCATTGAACACGATGGTGAAGCGGCCGGACACGGAGCGCATCGGCTGGTGACCGAGCTCCGACAGGTCGAGGATGGCGAGGCGCCGGAAGCCGAAGGCGATGCCGCAGGCGGCGTCCGTCCAATCGCCGCTGTCGTCCGGCCCGCGGTGGGCGATGGGCGCGATCATGCGCCGCGCGGCCGCGAGGAGCTGTTCCTCGCGCTGCCCGCCACTCGTGAAGAGACCCGCGAAACCGCACATGCGTGAACGTCACTCCGGTGAAGCTGGTGGATGGTGCCGGGACAATGCGTGACTCCCGCGTGACCGAAGGAGGGCGCGGTCCGTCGTACTACGACCGTCCTCCGACACGGAGACGCGCCGGCCGTTCGAGACGCAAGGAAGTCGCCGTCGAATCTTAGATCCGCGCCGGAGGAGGGACAACCGAACCCAAGCAGACCGCCGACGGCGTCTCGAGGTAACGGCAAGGAGGCAGCGTCAGCACCCCGCCACCCGTCGTTGGTCCGTCAGTTGCACTGCCTGCGCAGCGAACAGCCGGGTTCTTTGCCCGCTAGAAGCTCACTG
>JBBJNN010000078.1:0-24374 GCA_037720885.1 Gemmatimonadaceae bacterium
TCCAAGCTGCCACCCGCTTCGTTACTTGTCACGACCTCAATTGGCCAAAGTCGAGCTGAGGCCGGTCGCGCACGTGTTCGCGCACACGAGTACGCCAGTCGCTCAGCAGTGTGTCCGTGACCGAATACGAGGTAGTTGAGGCGGCGCAGCGCCCGCCCACCGCGTCCGGGTTCGCGTCGGGAGCTACGGAGTTTTCGGAACACGCGCCGGCGGCAAGGAGGCAGCCCGCCGCGAGCGCGGCAATACGCACCGTTGAGATTCGCATGCACACCTCCGCCGCTATGCGCTGCATAGACATACGCTCGCGCGGCGGACGGGCCGCGCGCGCGGAATCGCCCCACCCTCAGCAGGGAGGCGCCCGTGTAGTCACCACGCACTCATCTTGAACACCACGGCCTGTTTCGTCAAGGCTGAGAGCGTGTGGGAAGGTTGGAGCGGTCGCTCCTTCACCTCCTCCTGTCCGGCGACGACTCCGCGGAGGTGACACTCTTCCCGCATAGCCCGACGAGCTGGCGTGGGAGTACTCGGTACCTCCGCTGCTCGCCGCGTACGACGCGATATTCCGTACGCTGTAACGCGCTGCAACGAAACGTGACGACCGCGCGCCTGCGGTCGTCGTACGCACGATGTCACGCATGCCCTAGGTAAGGACAGCGACAGAGGCCCCATGGGCCGCGACAACGGCAAACCCGGCGAAAGCCGGGGACGCAAAGCTTCGAGGCTTCGGCGCCCTCACGTGCGCCATGCCGGTCGAGCTCCCGAACGGACGCTTTTCAGAGGGCTTCATGCGCATCCGCGCCACCATGTTCAGCACGACCGTCCTCTCGCTCCTCTGCGGCGCGCTCGGGTGTAGCGATGCCGGCCGCGCCACGGGCACATCCGGTCAGCCGGTCGCGGTGGCGGTCACCGCTACCGATGTGCCGGTCGCGACGGTGGCCGTCACACCACGTGAGGTCCGGATCCCGCTCGGTGGAACGACGCAGCTCCTGGCCGCGGTGAAGGATTCGGCCGGCGCGCCGCTGGCCAACCGGCTCGTGACGTGGTCGAGCGCGGACTCTGCTCGCGCGTCCGTCTCGGGGACAGGGCTGGTGACGGGGACAAGCCTCGGCGTCGCCCTGGTGGTTGCCTCGGCCGAGGGAAAGAGCGACACGTCGCGCGTCATCGTGAAGCCGCCCGTCGTCGCCTCCGTGCGGCTCACCCCCTCGGCGAGCTCGTTGCTCGTCGGACAGACCCTCGCCCTCAGCGCCACCGTCCTGGATACGAACGGCCGCACGTTGGCCGACCAGCCGGTGACCTGGCTCAGCTCCGACTCGCTCGTGGCGGCGGTCTCCCCCACGGGCGTGGTCACCGCGCGCTCGGCGGGCACGGTGACCGTCACCGCCGCGAGCGGCGGACAGAGCGCCACCGCGACCGTGCAGGTGGCCGCGACGCCACCGATGCCGGCGATGCCAGCAGAGCTGCCGCGCGTGCTCCTCGACACCCGCCTCGTCGCGCCGACGGGCCGCACGATCGCCGTGCGGCGGGGTGAGAATCTCCAGGCGGCGATTGACGGGGCACAGGCGGGCGACGTGCTCCTGCTCGATGCGGGGGCCACCTACTCCGGCAACTTCACGCTGCCCCGAAAGACGGGCGCGGGCTGGATCACGATCCGGACATCGACGCCGGACGCGAGTCTGCCCCCCGAGGGCGAGCGCGTCACGCCAGCGCACGCGCCGCTCCTGGCGACGATCTCGAGCCCGAATCACGAGTACGCGATCCGGACCGCACCCGGTGTCGCCGCGAGCTATTATCGTCTCGTCGGCCTCGAGGTGACCTTCGCGCGGGCGGCCGGCTGGAACTATGGCCTGGTGCTCTTCGGCGACGGCTCGCGCGCGCAGAGCTCCCTCGCGCAGGTCCCGCACGATCTGGTCATCGATCGCTCGTACGTGCACGGCCACCCGTCGCTGCCACTCTCCCGCTGCATCGTCCTGAATAGCGCCCGCACCGCCATCGTGGACAGCTACGTCTCCGAGTGCCACGGGCTCGAGGAGACCAACGCGATCAAGGGGTGGAACGGACCGGGCCCCTTCAAGATCGTCAACAATTACCTCGAGGCCGCGGCCGTCAACATCATGTTCGGGGGCGTGGATCCGGAGATCCGCGGACTGGTGCCGAGCGATATCGAGATCCGGCGGAATCACGTCTCGAAGCAGGTGAAGTGGAAGCGTGTCTGGATGGTGAAGAATCTCCTCGAGCTCAAGAACGCCCAGCGCGTGCTGGTCGAGGGGAACGTCTTCGAGAACAACTGGGTGGATGCGCAGGACGGCTACGCGATTCTCATGAAGTCGTCGAACCAGAGTGGTGGCTGCACGTGGTGCGTCTCACAGGACGTCACCTTCCGCTTCAACCGGATCGCGAACTCCGGGGCCGGCATCAACATCTCCGCCAAGCCCGAGGCGCAGCCCGCCGTCCACGCCCGGCGCATCGCGATCTACGGGAACGTCGTTGACCGGATCAACGTGCCCGGCTTCGAGGGGCCCGGCCGCGCGATCCAGACGGGGGGCGACCTCGCGGACCTCGTGATCGAGCACAACACGTTCATCGTCGAGGGCGGGAGCGGGGCGGTGTTCTTCGCCAACTACGGTCCGCTGAAGGGATTCCGCTACACGAACAACATCACCACGAGGGGCCGGTACGGCATCCTCGGCGGCGGTGGTGACGTCACGGAGGGCCAGCCGACGCTCGCGCGGTACGCGCCCGACGGCGTCGTCGCGGGCAATGTGATGGTCGGGGCGCCGGTGGGAACCTACCCGCCCGGCAACTTCTTCCCGACGGGTCTGGCAGGCGTGGGCTTCACCGACCCCGCGCGGTACGTCTGGAAGCTTAGCGCCGGCAGTCCCTACAAGGGCCGGTCCACCGATGGCACGGACCCGGGCGCGGACATCGACCTGCTCGAGGCAGCCACGCGGCGCGTCACGCCATAACGCATGCTCCCACGCCGCCGGCGATCGCCGGCGGCGCCCGGTCGCCCCTCACGTCGCGGCGCCTAGCTCCTCCGCCGGCGACCGGCTCACTGGCGCGGTCGGTCGCTCTACCTGCAAGAGCGCCGCGAACCGCGCTTGGGACACCCCGATGTCGAAGTCGGCGCGAGCCCGCTCCCAGGCGTTCGCGGCGAGCGTGTGGGTCAGCGCCGGATCGCTCATCGCGCGCTCGATCGCCGCCGCCAACATCACCGGATCGCTCTCGTCCACGACCAGGCCACACTGATGGCGGCGGAAGTACCACGCGAGGAATGAATCGGCAGGGGCGTGCACCAGGATGGGACGGCGCGCCGCCAGGTACTCACCCAGCTTCGTGGGGGCCGAGGTCCTGATGACCTCGGGGTAAGGCGAGGAGAACGCCAGCGGCAGGAACAGGATGTCCGCCTCCTGCTGGATGCGAGGCATCGCGTCGAGCGGTTGCTGTCCGTGCACCACGACGGGTCCGCTGATGCCGTGGTGGGCCAGCTCGGCCGGCGCCTGGTTGGTGTAGAGGTGGAGCTTCAGGTCGTCGCGGCCGATCCGGCGGATGGCGGCGATGAGGTTCCGGAATGCGTCGTAGTGAGCGTCGTAGACGGCGCCGGTGAAGACGACCTCGATCCCGCCGTCCGGCCGGTGTGTGGGCGCTACGTGTCTCAGGTGCGCTCCCGCGTGCGCTCCCGCGTGCGCTCCCGCGTGCGCTCCCGCGTGCGTTTCCGCGTACTGCGTCAGGTCGCACGGGTTGCGGACGAGCACGGACTCGACGCCGTACCGCTCGCGAAGCGCACCTTGCATGAACTCGTTCAGCGTGATGATGCCGGCGGCGCCCTTCAGGATGTGTGGCTCGAGGCGTCGCGCCAGGGCGCGCAGCTTCGGGATGTGGTTCGCGTAGTCATCGAGGATGAACGCGTAGAAGGGAATCCTGAGCAGCCGGCTCGCCACGTACGCCATCGGAAGGTTCAGCACGTCGCCACCGGTACAGCCCACGATGGCGCGGCACCGTTCGCGCCTGGCGATGCGCGCGATCTGCGCGGCGCGGAGGACGAGACCGGAGAGCAGGTTGAGCGCATCCCCCGACCGGCGCCGCCACCACGGCATGGTTCGGGTGATCCGGAAATCCGGGCCGAGCCGGTAATACCTGCCCGGCAGCGTGCCCGGTACTGGGGGGGAGTCGCCGTCGGCCCCCGAGTACGACTGCGAGAGCAGGCAATACTCCTCCGGGGAGAGATCGCGGAGCAGCCGGTAGATCATCGTCGCTCCGCCGGACTCCGACGGCGGCACCCCGTAACTGACGAGCGCGAACTTCACAGTGGATACCCTGGCCGGACGGCGGCAGATTTCATCGCGACGCCCGGCAGAAGCGCGGCCGGCCGCCCTGCATAACTTTGATACGGGACGCCCGAGATGACCGGGCCGAGCGCGTGCGGTGTCGACCGATGGGAATCGGACCTCTCGCGCGCTCCTGCGGAGCGCCGATGTGATCGAGATCGAAGCGGGGGAGCACAGAAGCTGGCAGCAGCTCCGGGACGCCTACACGGTGGAGAAGGAGCTCGCGGACCGGCTGCGCGTCGCCGGCCGGGAAGAGCGGGCGGCGATGTACGCGTCGGTCTACGACGAATGGTGCCGGCGCGTGCCGCGGAACCCCATGCTGGCCCGGAAGGCCGCGCCGGCCGAGCGCGAGAGACACGTTCGAAAGCAGATGATGTTCATCGGGCGGTTCCTCCGCGACGGGCTCACCTTTCTGGAGATCGGCCCGGGGGACTGCGCCCTGGCGTTCGCGGTGGCGAAGGTGGCGCGCAGGGTCTACGGCGTCGACGTGTCCGGCGAGCTGACGGGCGGCTCGGCGCGCCCGCCCAACTTCGAACTCGCGATCGCCCAGGGGAATGACATCCCCCTGCCTCCCGGCAGCGTGGATGTCGCGTACTCCAACCAGTTGATGGAGCATCTCCATCCGGACGACGCCGAGGAGCAGGTGCGGAGCGTCTACCGGTCGCTCGCTCGAGGCGGCGTGTACATGTGCCTCACCCCGAACCGGATCACCGGGCCGCATGACATCTCGAAATATTTTGACGAGGTTGCGACCGGTTTCCATCTCAAGGAGTACACGAACGCGGAGCTGAGCCGGCTCCTCAAAGCCGCCGGCTTCCGGAGCGTCAGAAAGTACGTAGGGGCGGCAGGGGTCTTCGTGCGCTTCCCGCTCGCCCTCGCCGTAGGGTGCGAGCGGCTCGTCGAGAGGCTGCCCCGCCGCCTCAGGCGACGCGTTGGGCTGAGCCTCCCGCTGCGGCCGGTGCTGGACATCCGTATGATCGCGCAAAAATGAGCGCGGTGCCATTCGGGCCGGGCTACTTCACCGACGCTATGGCACCGCGCTTGGCACGCCATATACCTCGCGCATCCAGTCGGCGGTGATGCGCAGCCCTTCCTCCAGGCCGTACGAGTTCTCGTGCTTGAGGTCCCGGACGGACTTCGAGATGTCGGCCCGCTTGATCTTCGTGGTGAGAATCTCCGACTCCGCGTACCGCACCAACGACGGATCGCTCCCTGTGACTCGCAGCACCGCGTCCGAGAGCTCCTCGATCGAGTGCGGATCGACCCCGCCGATGTTGTAGGTCTCGCCGGCCTTGAAGTTGTCGAGGATGTTGCAGAGCGTGCGCACCGCATCGCCGAGGAACGTCGACGTGCGGGAGTGGCCGCGGTAGACCGTCCACGGCAGGTGATGCAGGGCGCAGTAGAGGAACCGGCAGTTCACCGAGCGATACGGGCTGTAGTGCTCGCCGGGCCCGTAGGTGTTGAACAGGCGGACGACGACGCTCTGGGTGCCGTACTGCAGGGCCGAGTTCCGGATCTGCATCTCGTTCACCCACTTCGTCATCGCGTAGTCGTTGAGCTGCTTCACCTCGTACTCGTCCATCACCGTCTCGACCATCACATCGGGCCAATCCCCGTACACCTCGGACGAGGAGAAGTGGATGAGCCTGAAGCGGAGCCGCTCCTGCAATCGCAGCAGGTTCTTCGTGCCGACGGCGTTCGTGCGCCAGAGGTCCTCGTAGAAGTCCTCACCGTTCCAGCGCCCGAACTCGGCCGCGCAGTGGAAGACGTAGTCGAACGGCCCGAGACGCTCGAAGACCCGCTCGACCTGCCGGAATTCGCCGACGTCGCACCTGGCATAGACCGGCACCGCGAGATCGCTGTGCAGCGAAAACCCTACCTCATCCGCCTCGTGCGGCAGATCGCACGAGGCCACGTAGTGGCCGCGGGCTCGCAGTTCCTTGACGATCCCGGCCCCGATGGTCCCCAAGCCGCCTGTCACGAGAACTCTCACGTCCCTCCTCTCGGTTCGGATCTACTGCCCGACTGCACGACGCGCTGGTCCCAAGCTGGTCCCAAGCTGGTCCCAAGCTGGTCCCAAGCTGGTCCCAAGATAGACGGGCCCCGCGGTGGATGTCTCCGCCGAGCGGCGCGGCCGGTTGTTCCGAGCCGGCATCAATCCGGCGCAATCCGGCATCAAGAACGAAGGTTTATACGGATGCTCCGGAAACCACGGATGACAGCGGATCGCGCCTCCCGCGTCCGGGCCGTCCCGCGCCGACTCTTCCATTCGTGTTTTGGGCGACTGGGAGGAGGGCGAGGGCCGGACGCGCGTGACAGATCCGCTCGATCCGTCCCCATTCGCAGCACCGGCATCACCCTTCGTCATTGATGCGGGCTATGCGCTCAGGCCGGGCGGGTCTCACGTTCCCGCATCAGCGATCGAGTGATGCGAGTCGCGGCGGAGTGGTGACACGATCTCACCCATCCGCCGCGATCTTTGTGTTTGGGGGGGCCCCCCAAAGGTAGGGAAACTGCTACCGCTCTGCGTGCCCTGCTACAGAGAGGGCGGGCGTGCCTTCGCCGTGCGCCCGGAGCTCGAGCCGCTCGACCCTGAACTGCCCGAGCTACCGGAGCTACCGGCGCTACCCGAGCTGCCACTCGCCCCCCCGCTCCCGGAGCTCGAGCTTCCACCCGACGACGACGGAGACGAGGCGTCGCGTGGCGCGGCGCCTGAGCTCCCGCCGCCCTGCGAGTAGCCCTGCCCCTTCACGACACGCCCGTGTGACCGCGCGGTGCCGTCAGTCCCCGTCCCACCGTTCGGGTCGCGCACCACGATGATGAAGCCACCGTTACCCGGGTAGTAGCCGTAGCCATTCCCATAGCCGTTGCCGTAACCGTAGCCGCTCCCGTACCCATAGCCGTACCCATAGCCATTGCCGAACCCGCTCGATGGGTAGCCACGAAGGAAGCAATCGTACTGCGTGTCGTAGCTGTAGTAGAACCCGGAGTTCGAGCTGCAACCGTACCGGTCCCTCACCGTCACCGTACCGATCGGGAAGCCCAGGAGCGACGCATCGCTCGCCGAGCGCGTGCGGCGCGAATCGTCCCCCGCGCGGAAGCCGGCATCACGCGAGGCGGGGTTGATCGCGAACTGCTTGGGGTACGAGAGCGCGACCACCAGGTCGATCACGCGCTCCGGGACACCGGCGTCCGCCAGCTCGACGAGACGCTTCGCGTCCACGTCGAAGCCCGCGCCGCGCTCCACGAGCCACCCCTCGACGACGGACGCATCGAGCTGGCGCGCCGCCTCCGCCACTTCCGCCGTGCCGACAGGCGCCGCGGCCGCAATACGCGCGGCGCGCGCCGCGCGCCCGCCGTCGCGAGGAAGCACGGACTGCATCTCGGGCGGAAGCCCGAGACTCGAGACCGCCTCGCGGTAGCGCAGCACGCGGACGCCGGTCTGCGTGCCGACCGTCACACCCTGCACGTCGAGCCACTGACCCTCCGGCGAGATGGCGAGGAGCCCGCTCGAGCGGCGCCGCTGCCCGCCGTCGCACGTCCCCTCGGCGCGCCGGTACACCCGGCGGCCGTCGGGCGAGAACTCGGCCCGCTCCCAGCCCGTGCACCCTTCCTGGGCGCTCGGCGTCTGCTCGCCGGTGGCGACGACCCGCTCACGCTCGAGGACGCTCCCGTTCATCACGGTCGTGATGTCCACCCCGGCCGTGCCCGCCGCCGGGACCACGCACACGACAGGCGCGTCGCCGCGCTCGCGTGGAGCCTCGAGCACGCCCAGCGTCTCGAGTCCGCCGAGGGCGGTCGCGCGCTCGACGGGGCGCCAGCAGCCGAGCCACGCCCGCCAGCGCAGATCGAGCTGGGTCTCCTGCGCGTGCATCGCACGAACCGGCGCGCTCGCCGCGACGAGGAGCGCGGCAAGCGCGATGCCAGCGGCCGGCGCGCGACGACGAAGTTCGATGCCATTCAGCATGCGGTTCACCATTCGGTTCACCATGCGGGTATCCTCTTGCACCCTAGAGTCTCACTACAGTCTCACGAGAAAGCCGAGCGTCGCGGAGAAGCCCGACAGGTCAATGCGGTCGAAGCCGGAGAAGTCCTCGCTCAGGCGAGCCTTCGCCCAGCCGTAGCGCCCCTCGCCGGTGAGCGCGAGGCGCGGGCTGAACGAGAAGTCCACCCCCGCCATCCCGTGCGCCGTCGGAGTCCAGCCGCGCGAATCAAAGCGGTCGGGGAAGACGGCGAGCGTGTTGACGTCCACGAAGTCTCCGTCCTGCCGGAAGCGGTACCACATGAGGCCGCCCCCGACACCAACGTACGGCGCGTAGCGCGACGGGATCCAGGCGAGGCGGCCGACGGAGCGCCCGCGATCCGCGAGATAGAGCTTGAGGCTCGCCGTCACCGGCACCCGCCGGAAGGACGTCGTCTGCTCGATCGGGCGGTCGTCCTGGTCCGTCCACTTCCGGATCTCTGACGCCGCGCTCGATCCCGCGTACGCCGCGCCCACCAGAACGTCCACCCGCGGGGCGACCCGGAACGAGAGCTCCCCACCCAGGGAGATCCCGCTGAAGTCGCCGCGACCCAGCGTCAGCTCGTCGGTCGCGAAGGAGAAGACGTCGCTCCCCGCGGTGGCGCGGGAGAACCCGCCGCGTAGGGCGATCGAGCCGAGTGGCTCCCCAAAGAGGAAGCCGCGGCCCGATCGCTGCGCGGCAGCGGGAGCCGGGTTTGCGAGCCCGGAGAGCGCGGACGCCGCGACGGCGAGGCCGAGCGCGACACGGGCGACCGAACGGGTGCGCGAGCGAGACGTCATGGGCACCTTGCCTGCAGAGCTTGCGGATGACATGCCCGGCCATAGTCATCTGAGGGAGATGCACCGGCCGGGCGCACATCTGCTTACAGTCTAGGGAGATGCAAGTTCCGCAGCAATGGCCCCATCTTCCGCCATGCGTCGTTCCACATCCTGCCTGGCCTCGAGCCGCGCGTCCTGCCGCGCGTCCTGCCGCGCGACTTCCCTCCACTTCCCGGCCCCGTGAGCGACGCCCTCGTGGATCCGGCGCAGCTCACCCCCGACTGGCTCGCCCGCGCCCTCGAGCGCCGGGGCATCCTGGGCGCCGCCGCCGTGATCGCCGTCCACGAGCGCGCTCGGGAGCTCGGCCCCTTCTCAGCCCGCGTTCGGTACGAGGTGGAATATTCCGGTGTCGGTCGGAGGGCGCTCCCCGAGCGGCTCTTTCTCAAGCTGTCGCTCCCGGACACTGCCGCGTCGCGCGAGATGATCGCCACGGAGGGGCGCTTCTACCTCGCGTATGGCGCCGACCCGGCGCTCCCGCTCGTGCGCTGCGTGGATGCGGCGCACTCCCCGGACGTGGGCGCGTCGCACCTGCTGCTCGAGGACCTCTCGGCCACCCACACGAACGTGCCGGCGCCGCTTCCGCCCACCCGCGAACAGGCCGAGGCGATGTGCTCGGCGCTCGCGCGCTTCCATGCCCGCTGGTGGGAGCACCCCGGGCTCGGCACCGAGATCGGCGAACCGTGGAGCGAGCGGGCGGCGGCGGAATCCGCGACCTCGCTCGAGGCCAGCCTCGCGACGTTCCGCGGGATCGTCGGCGACCGGATGGCGGCCTCGCGGTACGCGGTGTACGAGCGCGCACTGTCCGTCTGGCCACAGCTCACGCGCCGTCTGCGAGGGCCGGCGAAGCTGACGCTCATCCACGGCGACGCGCACGCCGGCAACTGCCTGGTGCCGAGGGACCCCGCACGCCACCCGGCCTACCTGGCGGATCTCGCCACCTGTCGCATCCGCACGCCAGCGAACGATCTGGCGTTCATGATGGCGGTGTCGTGGTTCCCGAGCCTGCGCTCGCGCTGGGAGGGAGCGCTGCTTCGCCACCATCACGAGGAGCTCGTGGCGCGCGGGGTGACGGGCTACCCGCTGAGCGACCTGGAGTGGGACTACCGCTTTGCCGTCATCATCCACCTGTTCACGCCCGTGATCCAGGCGGCGGGTGGGATCGTCGGACCCGGAACGTGGTGGTACAACGCGGAGCGGATCCACGCGGCGTTCGACGACCTGAACTGCGCGGAGCTGTGGTAGGTTTCCGCAGCTGGTACGCCGCCGCGTCACCACCCACCCGACCGAGGAGACCCGCCATGGAGTTCCTGCTCCAGGACATCCGCGTGGGCATCCGCGGCCTGCGCCGCGCTCCGGGGTTTGGCCTCACCGTGATCCTCACGCTCGCCCTGGGGATCGGCCTCGGGACGGCGGTGTTCACGGTAGCCGAAGCGTTTCTCCTCCGCCCGCTCCCGGTTCGCGATGGAGGCCGCGTGGTCGTGCTCTGGGGCGCCACGCGCGATGGGCGCTTCGACAACTTCCCGCTCCTCCTCCCCGACGCGCGCGACTTCGCGACACGCGTGCGATCGTTGGAGCGAGTGGAGTTCTTTTCCTACGGCGGCGCGCACCTCGTGCCGATTCGCGACGGCAGCAACGTGTTCCGTGTCCGCCGAGCGCTGGTGTCTGGGGGCTACTTCCAGCTCCTCGGTACCGCGCCGGAGCTCGGCCGCACCCTCCAGCCGGAGGACGATGTGGTAGGCGCGGCGCCGGTCGTCGTCCTGAGTTATGGCGCGTGGCAGCGGTACTTCGGCGGCGATCCGCTGGTGCTGGGCAAGCGCCTCGTCAGCCACGACAGCGGCGTGTCGCATTCGATCGTCGGCGTGATGCCGCTCGGGCTCGATTATCCGAGAGGAACTGACTTCTGGGCACCGGTCATCCCGAACTCGGGGCCGCTCGGCGACGACCCTGTGTACGCGGAGCTCAACGTGCTCGGCCGCCTACGCCCCGGCGCATCGGCGGCAGACGCGCGCGCCGAGCTGACGACTTACTTCGCGCGTCCCAGCGCGCCGGCGTGGCACCACGATGTGCACGGTGTCGTGCATTCGCTCGCGAACGCCATCCTCGGCGACGTGAAGCCAGCGGTGGTCGCGTTTGCCGCGGCCGCTGGCCTTCTGCTCTTGATCACATGCATCAACGTAGCGAACCTGCTCCTCGTCCGCGGCCTCGCCCGCACGAGGGAGATCGCCGTACGCTCGGCGCTCGGCGCGAGTCGCGGACGCATCGTCGGCCAGCTCGTCATCGAGAGCGCCCTCCTCGCGCTGAGCGGAGGCATGCTCGGGATGGGTCTGGCCGCGGTCGCCGTGCGCGCCTTCCTCGCCTTCGCGCCCGCCGGAACGCCCCGGCTCGATGAGATCCACCTGAACGGCACCGTGATTGGAGGCGGCATCGCCATCACCGCCATCGTGACGCTCCTGTTTGCTCTCGCGCCCGCGTTGGTGACGTCGCGCGTCGAGCTGCAAGGCGTGCTCCGCTCCGGCTCGCGCGGGAGCGGCGCCAGCCGGCGGCTGCGCCTCGGCACGGAGGCGCTGGTGATCGGGCAGGTCGCGCTCGCGCTCCTGGTCCTGTCAGCCGCGGGCCTCATCACGCGAAGCTTCACGAAGCTGGAGCGTGTCGAGCTCGCGTTCGAGCCGTCGCGGCTCCTCATCGCGGAGTTGGCTATCCCGTTTGAGGGGTTCGGCGACACGCGAAAGCAGCTCGCGCTCCTCGAGCGTCTGCTGCCGCGCCTCGAGGCCATTCCCGGCGTGCGCGCGGCTACCCCCGTGCTCACCGCCCCGTTCGTCAGCGCGGGAGGGATCTTCGGCCAGCTCGCGGCCGAGGGGCAGACGCCGGATGAGGCAGCGAGGAACCCGACGCTGATCTTCGAGGTGGTGACGCCGAACTATTTCTCGACCTTCGGCATCCACGTGCTGCGGGGGCGGGGCCTCTCGGACGGAGACCGCGACGGCTCACCGCGCGTGGTGGTCATCAGCGAGTCGGCCGCACAGCATTACTGGCCGGGCGTGGACCCCATCGGCAGGCGCCTGACATGGGGATCGCGCGACAGCGCGGTCACCGTCGTGGGCGTCGTGCCCGAGACCCGCTACCGCGACCTTCGCGACCCGCGACCCAGCATCTACTTCCCCCTTCGCCAGTCGTCTTTCCCGGTCGCGCCGCTGACGTTGGCAATTCGCTCAAACGGTCGCCCGGCCAGTCTCGTCCCCGCGATCCGGCGCGCCGTCGGCGAGGTCGAGCCGGGCGTCGCCCTCGCGAGCGCCGCGCCCTTCGAGACGTACCTCGAGGGGCCACGCGCCCAGCCACGTCTCAACGCGCTCCTCCTGGCCGCGTTCGCAGTCGCGGCCGTCACGCTCGCCGCAGTGGGCCTCTACGCCGTAGTGGCGACGACCGTCCGCCAGCGGGCACGCGAGCTCGGACTTCGCATGGCGCTGGGGGCCACGGCCGCCGACATCGGCCGTCTGGTTCTGCGACGGGGGATGGCGCTCGCCGCCGCCGGCACGTCGCTCGGGCTGCTCGGCGCGCTCGCGGCGAACCGTCTGCTGGCGGCCATGCTCTTCGAGGTCACGCCGACCGACGCGCCGACGCTCGGTGTGGTCGCGCTGGTGCTGCTGGGCGTGGCCGCGCTGGCGAGCCTCATCCCGGCGCGATCGAGCACGCGGATCGAACCGATGGTCGCGTTGCGGTCGGAGTAGACCCGCTCAATACCGACACGCTAGGCGTCGGGTTTCGCGGGTATGCGCGGGAAGGGAGCATGCACGATACGCAGCTCTTCGTCACGACACCACTTCCCTCCCGCTCACAGCAGCCCCGCCCGCCGAGCGACTGTCCGCGCCGCGAGGGCGCCGAGGAGCCCGGCGGCCGCGTGCCAGAGGACCGCGACGAGGCACCAGCCGGCGAACGCAGCCACGTCCGCGCCTCTGGTCCGCACTGGCGCGACTGCCACGGGAACCGCCACGGGAACCGCCGCGCGCACACCGAGCCGCTCGCGTAGCGCGCCGACCGTCACGGCGCCGAGTTGCGCCTCGGCCAGCCCGGCGCGGTAGAGATTCGGGCACGACCTCGTCGAGCGCCGGCCCCGGACGAATGCCCGGAAGAGCCGTCGGGGCACCAGCACCATCCCGACTGCGAAGGCGCCAAGGTCGAGGAGCCACGCCCAGCCGTGGCGGCCGCACCCACCGGCAAGCTCCCACGCGGCGACCTCGGCCTCCCCCGGCCAGTCGGTGCCGTACTCCGTCGCCACGTGGTGCAGGTCGTGGAGCTTCGCCGCCTCGACGCGGCAGCGCGTATTCGGGAAGTAGACCGGGACGGGTCTGGCCTCCACACGGACCCACCGCGCCCCGTAGCCACCGTCCGGCCCCAGCCCCGCGCGCTCGAAGAAGAGCGCCCGCGCGGCGAGCAGCGTCAACCGGTCCGCGTACCGCTCTCCGCCGTCGCTCCGCCTCATGACCTCACGCGCACGGCACCAGGCACGGCACCCGCAGAATCGGGACTCCTCGATGCGTTATCGTGTAGGCCAACGGCACCTCTCGACAGCGGTGGGACGCCTCATCGCGGCACTAGTTCCACGCCATTCCGCCGAGTGGGCCGAGGTTCACGTTGCCGCCGCTGAGGACGGCGACGACGCGCGAGCCCGGTGGCGCGGCGATGAGCCCGTGCAGCAGGGCGGCGACCGGGGCGGCGGCCGCGCCTTCGACGACCAGCTTGCAACGGGTCATCGTCCAGAGCACCGCGTCGAAGATGTCGCGGTCCGGGAGCGTGACGATGTCGTCCACGCACTGCCGGACGATCGCCACGTTGTGCTCGCCCACCCGCTTCACTCGCAGGCCGTCGATGACGCAGTCCACGGTGTCGAGCGTGACGACGTGCCCCGCCGCCACGCTCCGCTGCATCCCCGGCGCGCCGGACGACTCGACGCCGATCACGCGCACGCGCGGGTTCTTCGCCTTGAGCGCCATCGCGACGCCGGAGATGAGCCCGCCGCCGCCGATCGGGACGACGGCGACGTCCACCTCGGGCCAGTCCTCGTAGATCTCGAGGCCGACCGTCCCCTGCCCGGCGATGAGCTGGAGGTCGTCGAAGGGGTGGATGTAGGTGAGGCCCTGCGTTGTGGCAAGTTCGCGCGCCTTCTCGTTCGCTTCGTCCCAGATCATCCCGTGCTGCACGACCTCGCCACCATAGGCGCGCGTCGCGGCGACCTTCGACGGCGTCGCGTTCGTCGCCATGACGATCACGCTCCGCATGCCGTGGAGCGACGCCGCGAGCGCCACCCCCTGCGCGTGGTTCCCCGCGGACGAGCAGATGACTCCGCGGGCGCGCTCGTCCGCGCTCAGCTGCGGGAACTTGTTGAGCGGCCCCCGGATCTTGTACGACCCGGTACGCTGAAACACCTCGGCCTTGAGCCGCACGGTGAATCCCGTGTGCTCGCTGAGGAGCCGCGACGTGAGCAGCGGCGTATGGTAGGCATGCTCGGCGACCCGCTCGCGCGCCGCCTCGAAGACCTCGGCCGCGAAGGGAATGGGGATCGCCGGCGCAGGGGCGCGGCCAGGCGTCGAAGTCGTCGAGCTCGTGGAACCTGCTGAAGTCGCCATCAGTCACGCCTCGCTCTCAGTCATGCCTCGCTGGCCAGGCCGCCAGCGCGGACCGCATCGAATCTCGTTCGGGACGCACGGCGACGAAGGTGCGCCGCCGCCGCGGCGCTCGCAATGACCGCGCGGGCGCGTCCGCTTGGCTACCTCGCGCCGGGCCGGCGGCGTCGCGACTCACGACCGGCGCTCACGTCGCCGGCGGGAGGGATCGCTTGAAGCGCAGGCTCGTCGTCTCGTAGCCCAGGCGCTCGTAGAACGCGTGCGCGTCGGTGCGCGCGCGGTTGCTCGTCACCTCAACGAGAGCGCACCCCCGCTCGGCCAGGATCCGCTCGCCGGCTCGGACGAGCGCACGCCCGACGCCCTGCCCCCGCGCCCGTTCGGCGACGACGAGCGCGGTGAGCCTTCCGACTGGAGTGGGCCGGTGGAGCACCGGCGTGACGTGGATGGTCAACAGCCCGAGCGCATCGGTGCCCCGGACAGCGAGAAGCGCCACCTCGCCGGCCCAGAGCAGGGCGGCGAGCCGCTCGGCGAGCGTGCTGGCGGGCGCCGGGTAGCCGAGCTCCGTGAGAAGCGCGGCGAGCGCGGGCGCGTCGTCCACGCGAGCGGCGCGAACCTCGAGCGAGAGGCCCGTGTGGTCCGTATCGAACAATCTGACCGACTCCTGTCCCGCGCCCTCTACGGGCGACGAGCGGCCACGATCTCGGCCCGCTCGCGGAAGGTGAAGGTCGCCCCGCACTGGGTGCACACGTAGCTCCCGGTATGCTTCCCGAGATCGTACTCCTTCGCGAACGCCGGGTGGTCGCAGGGTTTGGCGCCCCACTCCTCCTGGAGCGTGTTTGCTCGCTTCTTCTGCATCGCGATCTCCTCCGTGTGCGGGCCCGCGCTACGATCCGCTCGCCAGCGCGCGGACGAACCCGTCGCCCATCACGGCGATCTGCCAGCGGCGCAGCTCCTTCACCTCGGCCAGCTCGTCGAGCGTGCGCGGATTCCGGCGCGCGACGGCCTCCAGTCGTTCGCGGGCGCACAGCACGCCGGGGTCCAGGTCGAGCCGCTCGGCGGCCGCGTCGCGGACAGCTTTGAGCGCGCCGACCCGGGCGTCGAACTCCGGGTCCCGGTCCCAGCGCGGCGCACGCGGGAAACGCGGGAGCTCGGCATCGGGCACGGCCAGGCCACGCCCTACCGCGTCGAGGATCTCGGGGCCGCGCCGCTCCACGACGCCACGCGGCATTCCCTTCACGGCGCCGAGCCCCTCGGTGGTACGCGGGGCGGTCCGGGCCGCCTCGAGGAGCGCGTCGTTGCCGGCGACGCGAAAGGTCGCACGGTCCTGCGCGCGCGCGATGCCGTCGCGCCAGACGACGAGCTCGCGGAACACGGCCAGCTCGCGGCGGCTGAGGTCGCGCGCCCCCTTGATGCGAAGATACCCGTCGTCGGCGCCGGCGGACTCCCACCGCGTGCCCTCGAGGCGCGCGAACTCCTCGTCGGCCCACTCGCGCCGGCGCGTGCGATCCAGCGCGTCGCTCAGGCGGTCGCGCAGCTCGAGCAGGTAGAGGGTATCCTGCGCCGCGTAATCGAGCATGTCGGCGCTGAGGGGGCGCATGGACCAGTCGGCGCGCTGATGCTTCTTGTCGAGCTTCACGCCGAAGTAGCGCTCGAGGAGCGCGGCCAGACCAAAGGCGCGGATGCCGAGGAGCTGGGCAGCGACGCGCGTGTCGAAGATGTTCGTGACGCGCCAGCCGTAGTCCTGGTGCAGGAGGCGCAGGTCGTAGTCGGCATCGTGAAAGACGACCTCGACCTCCGGATCCTGCAGCATGTGGCCGAGCCGCTCGGGCGTCCCGACGGCGAGTGGGTCGATGATCGCGCTCCGCTGGCGCGTGGAGAGTTGGAGCAGGTAGATGCGGTCCACGAAGCGGTGAAAGCTCGCGCCCTCGGTATCCACGGCGACCGTGAGTGTCCGCTCGATGGACTGGAGGAAGCGGTCGGTCTCCGCCCGGTCGTCGAGGTACAGCGGCGTGTGCGTCTTCGCGGAAGCGGTCACGGGGATCCTTGCGGTGTCGGCGCCCGCGGCGCGGTGCGGCCGAGGCTGGTGTAAAGTCACACGGCGTATGCGGGGAGAGAAGTGGGCGCGCTGGATGCGCGTGGTGGGCCGGGTGGCCCGGCACCGCCCTTGCCCCCATACTTCCGCCAATGACCGACGACCAACCGTCCCCCCCCCCGAGGGGGGAATCTACGCCCCCGCCCTCCGCTCACCCGCATCACATCAATGCGCCTGTCAGCGCGCCCGTCAGCGCGCCCGTCAACGCGCCGCGGTCAGCACGCGTGCGCGCACGCGGGATGCCCGGACCGCCATCGGGCGGCGAGCGGCGCGGACGGATGATGGGGTGGCGCAGCCGCGACGTCCTGCGCGCCGCGGCGCTCATCGCCGCTCTCTACCTCACGCTCCGCCTCCTCTGGATCGCCAGCCCGCTCATCCTCACCGCCTTCCTCGGCGTCCTCTTCGGGCTCGCAGTCGAGAGCGGCGTGGACCGACTCGCGCGCTTCCGCATCCCGCGCGGCCTCGCCGCGGCTATCGTCGTCGTCGGGTTCTACGCGGCCCTCATCGGCCTCGGCGCCTGGATGGCGCCGACGCTGCGCGAGCAGGCGAGCGAGCTCAAGACCAGGCTCCCCGAGGCGGTGGACAAGGTCGAGAGCTGGCTCAATGCCCGGCAGGGCGGCTTCTTCGGGTTCTTCCTGGGGGGCAGCGAGGTCGCGGGGCCCGACACCACCAACCCCACCCTCACCGGCGTGCCCGCCGGCCGGGGCGAGGCGGCACGCATCGCGCCACCGGGCAGCGCCCCGACCGCGCGCGCCCCCGCGTCAGGCGGGCAGCGCCCGGACAGCACGAACGTCCCCCCCGAAGCAAAGACGCCCACGAGCACGCTCAAGGACCGGCTCGGCGGGCAGTTGAGCGGCGTGACACGCTACCTGTTCCCCTTCCTCACCTCCACCATCGCGGCGTTCGCCGGGATCGTGCTCATCACCTTCCTGGCCATCTACATCGGCGCCGACCCCGACACGTACCACCGCGGGCTCATGCACCTCTTCCCACATTCCGCGCGCGATCGTGCGGGGGAAGTGCTGAGCGCCATGGCCACGGTGCTCCGGAAGTGGCTCGTCACGCAGCTCATCGCGATGCTCGTCATCGGTGTCGTCTCGACCGGCGTTCTCCTCGCGCTCGGCGTGAAGGCGGCGTTCGCGCTCGGGCTCATCGCTGGATTGCTCGAGTTCGTCCCCACCGTTGGCCCGCTCATGAGCGCCGTGCCCGCGGTGGCCATGGGCTTCATCGACTCGCCACAGAAGGCGCTCACCGTCGCGATCGCGTACATCGCCATTCAGTTCCTCGAGAACCACATCCTCATCCCGCAGCTCATGAAGGGCGGGCTGGATCTCCCGCCCGCGCTCACCATCATCGGCCAGGCGCTGATGGCAATCCTCTTCGGCTTCCTCGGGCTCATGGTCGCGGTCCCCGCGCTCGCCGCCATGATGGTGCCGATCAAGATGCTCTACGTGCAGGACGTGGTCGGGGACGACATCGAGATCGAGGACGACGGCGACGACGGGGACGACGACGGCTAGCAACGCCGCGAGCCCGGACGCGTCGCGTCACGCGGCGCCGCGCGACATTCCCCTCGTCCGCCGCTTCCCCGCCCTCGCGGAGATCCCGCGCGTGGCGCTCGGCGCGTATCCCACGCCGGTCGAGCGGCTGCACGATCTCGCCGGCGTGCGCGGCGAGCTCTGGATCAAGCGCGACGACCTGAACGCGCCGGCGTTCGGCGGCAACAAGGTCCGCGCCCTCGAGTTCCTCCTCGGCGCCGTCCGCGCCGGCGACACCGTGCTCACCGTTGGCGGCGAGGGCTCCACGCACGTCCTCACCACCGCGGCCCACGCGCGGCGCCTGGGGCTGGCGACCGATGCCGTGCGCTGGCCGCACGACATGAGCCCCACCGCGCATGCCGTGGCCGAACGGGCGGCCGAGCTCTGCGCGCGGATCGTGACGAGCAGGGGCGCGGTCCGCGGGCTCGCGCGGGCCGCGACGCTTCGGCTCACGGCCTCTCGCGATACCCCCTCCCTCTACATCCCCCTCGGCGGGAGCACGCCGCTCGGGATACTCGGCCACGTGAACGCCGCGCTCGAGCTGGCCGAGCAGGTGGCGCGCGGGGAGATGCCGGTGCCGACGCGTGTGGTCGTGCCGCTCGGGAGCGGCGGAACGGCGGCGGGGCTCGCGCTCGGCTTCCGGATCGCGGGGCTCGGCACCACGGTCGTCGGGGCACGCGTCGGGCCACGCGTCGGCGCCAACGGGTGGCGCGCGCTGCGACTGGCGCGCGCGACCGCCGCGCTCATCGCCCGGCACACGGGCGAAGAGGTCACCGCACCGGACGGGCGCCACCTCCTGGTGGTCCACGACGTCTATGGCGGCGCCTACGGCCGCTCCACCCCCGGGGGCGAGGAGGCCGCCGAGGTGTTGCGCCGCGCCCGCGGCATCCGCCTCGACGCGACCTACAGCGCGAAGGCGTTCGCCGCCGCGCGTACTCTCGCGCGCGTGCCAGGCTCGCGCATCTTGTTCTGGCTCACGTTCGATGGACGCTGGATGGGGTAGACGCGATGCGAACGCTCGCCGGAGGGATCACCCTCGCGTACGATGCCGCGGGTGACGGGCTACCGATCGTCCTCCTGCATGCCTTCCCGGCCAACCGCCGGATGTGGGCGCCGCAGGTGCGCGCGCTGTCGGCGTTCGGGCGGTGCATCGCGCCGGACTTGCGCGGCTTCGGGGAGAGCGACATCGCGCCGCCCTACGCGATGGACCAGTACGCCGATGACCTCGCCGCCCTGCTCAATGCGCTCGGGGTGCGCGAGCCCGTGGTGCTCGCGGGGCTGTCGATGGGCGGCTACGTGGCGTTCGCTTTCTGGCGCCGGCACCGCGCCCGGGTGCGCGCGCTCGTCCTCGCCGACACGCGCGCCGGCGCGGATGGCGACACCGCGCGCGTGAAGCGGCGGCAGCTCATTGCGACGGCGCGCACAGAGGGGAGCGCCGCGGTCGCCGACATCCAGATCACGGGCCTCCTCGGGAAGCGCACGCGCTCGAAGCGGCCGGCGCTCGTGAGCGAGGTGCGAGCGATGCTTGCGTCGGCGCCGCCCGAGGGAATCGTCGGCGCGTCGGAGGCGATGCTCACGCGCCCCGACTCCACACCGGATCTCGCCGGCGTGGGTGTGCCGACGCTCATCGTCGTCGGGGAGGACGACGTGACCACGCCGCACGCGGAGGCCGCGGCGATGCACGCCGCCGTACGCGGGAGCCGGCTCGAAGTCATCCCCGGGGCGGGCCACCTGAGCAACCTCGAGCGACCCTCGGCGTTCAACCAGGTGGTGAGCGAGTTCTTGGCGGAGGTCATGCGCGCATGACCTGGCCATGGCACGACCCGGCCATGCACGAAGGAGGTACGATCATGATGCAGGTACCGCCGGGCCGCTCGCTGCTCGCCGGATCGCGCGAGTGGCCGCTGTGGCTCGCGGCCGCGGCCATCATTCTCGTTGCGGCCGCCCTCCTCTCGATCTGGCTTGGCCGCCATCACTCCCCGAGGGCGAAAGTGATCTGGACGGCCATCGCCTTCTTCATCCCGATCCTGGGGCCGCTCGGATGGTTCGTGCTGGGACGAGAGCGGGGGAAGGGCTAGTTCCCCTACCCCTCCACTCCGCGCTCGTCCCCGGGTGGGCCTACTGCCCCACGTACACGATCCGCCAGATCCGCCCGCCCTTGTCGTCCGACACGTAGAGCGAGCCGTCCGGTCCCTGCGCGAGACCCGTGGGGCGATAGAGCGCCGCGGCCGGGAGCGGCGAGCCGCCACCGGTGAAGCCGTCGGCGAAGATCTCGTACCCGCCCGACGGCGCGCCACCGGCGAAGGGGACGAATACCACATTGTACCCCTCGTTCGGGAGCGGCGCGCGATCGAAGCCGCCGTGGAACGCGACGAACGCGCCGCCGCGATACCGCGCGGGGAACTGCTCGCCCGTGTAGAACATCATCGCGTTCGGCGCCCAGTGCCCGGGGAACCCGAGCAGCGGCTGCCCCTTGTCGGCGCAGCGGCCGATGATCTCGCCGTCGCCGCCGTACTCGGGCGCGAGCACCTTCCGGTTGCGGAGCTGGTCGAAGTAGCAGTACGGCCACCCGTTGTCATAGCCCTCGGGGATGCGCACCAGCTCCTCAGCCGGCAAGTCCGCGCCCTCCTGCGTCGTGAAGAACTCCGGCCAGTCCTCGTTCAGCCGGTCGCGCCCATGCTGCACGCCGTAGAGGCGGCTGTTGAACGGGTTGAGCGCGAGGGGAACCATGTTGCGCAGCCCCGTCGCGAAGTGCTGACCGTCGCGCTCCTGCTGCCCGAACCGCTCGGTCGAGAAGCGCCAGACGCCGGCGCGGAAGCCGAGCTCGGGGCACGGGTCGATGCCGGGCGAGTGGAGGGTACGGTCCACGACCTGGCACGAGTTCGTCGCCGAGCCGATGTTCACGTACACGAGCCGGGCGCTCGGCGTGAGCACGAGCGTCTTGCTGATGTGGTTGCCCGTGTTCGGCAGTCCGGACACGATCGTCTGCGGCGCGCCCAATGGCGTGAGCGCATCGTCGGGGAGCGGGTAGACGAGCACGCGGTCATCCGGCGCGAAGAAGAGGCGGCCCGGCGCCCACGCGATCCCGTTCCCGCCGAGGTCACCGAAGTGCGCGGAGACGTCCGCCTTCCCGTCGCCGTCCGTGTCGCGGAGCGCAGTCACGCCGCCGAGCACCGGGGCGCCGTGGTTGGAGTTGTGCGCGACGAACAGGTCCCCGTTCGGGCGCACGATCATGTGCCGCGGCATGTCGAGCCTGTCGGCGACGACGACGGCGCAGAAGCCGGGGGGCAGCGTGATGCCGCCATTATCCGCGTCGCACCGCACGTTCGCGACGGCGGCCGACGCGATGTCGCGCGCCCTTGGCGACGTCGGCGCAGTGTCCGCGCACGCCGCCAGCGCCGCGGTGGCGAGCGCCAGTGTCAGAATTCGTGCTTCCTTCTCGCGATGCATGGGTCATCCTCCTGCTCGGGGAACTCCGGTGAGGCGCGGTTCGCGCGCTGTGACATCCGGCGAGCGGGAGTGCAGAGGACGGGCCGCGTACGGCGAGCGGAAGACCGCGTTCGAGCGATTCCGGTGAATGACACAGCCGGTACGGCGAACGCCCGCGAGGGCGCGGCCATTTCTTGACGGATGTCACAGCATATTTCATCAATGCTGATCGACGAGCTCCTTCCCGATCCCGACGTCGTGTCGCGGCATGCCATCGACGTCGCCGCGCCGGTCGCCGACACGTTCGCCGCGCTGCGTCGCGCGGACCTCTCGCGCTCGCGCGTGATCCGCGCGCTGTTCGCGCTCCGCGGCATTCCGGCGGCCTGCGCGCGAAGCCTCGCGGACATGGATCGCATGGGCTTCACGCTGCTGGGCGAGCGCGCGCCGCACGAGATGGTGATGGGGCTCGTGGGTCGCTTCTGGTCCCCGCACGGCGACATCGTGCGCGTGCGCGCCGATGAGTTCCGCGGGTTCGATCGAGCGGGCTACGCGAAGGCGGTGTGGGGATTCGCGTTGACTGCGACGCCTGGCGGCGCGACGCATCTCGCCACGGAAACGCGCGTGCTCTGCCTCGACCCAGCGAGCCGCGCCCGCTTCCGGCTCTACTGGTCCGTGATCGGCCCCTTCAGCGGGATCATCCGGCGGGAGATCCTGCGGGCGGTGGAGCGAGAAGCGTCATCGGGACTCGGCACTCGGCATTAGGGACTCGGCTATTGGGGCGGGTCTCAGATCCGCCCGTACGCTGCCGCCGAGCTGAGCTCCGCCGCAGTGCCGAGTGCCGAGTGCCGATGCCCTACCGCGTCGGCTTCGTCGGCGGAGTGTCGCTCGAGAAGACGTCCTTGTTCTTCCCCACGAACTCCTTCATGTGCGCCGGGACGTCCTCTTCCGGGAAGATCGCCGTGACCGGGCACTCTGGCTCGCACGCGCCGCAGTCGATGCACTCATCAGGGTGGATGTAGAGCTGGTCGGGCCCCTCGTAGATGCAATCCACGGGGCAGACGTCGACGCAGGCCTTATCCTTCAAGCCGATGCAGGCTTCGGTGATCACGTAGGTCATTGTTCGCCTCGGGGTGTGCGGCGGCGGACGGTCCGTCGGACGCGCGGCGAAAAATAATGCGAAATCCGGACCCGTGCAGGGGACATGTGGCACGCCCGGCCCGATCCGGGCGTTTGCGTGGGGTGCGCGAGCGCGGTATCGTCGTCCGGCGCGGCGCGCGCCAACTGCACGGCAAGTGCACGGAGTGTGCGCCGAGTCCGGGGATCGACAGGGGGTGGCATGGGGGGGAGGCCGTACGTGCTGGCGGAAACCACCTGGAAGACGGTGCGCGAGACGCCGTACGCGGTCGCCGTACTCCCCTGGGGGGCGACGGAGGCGCACAACTTTCACCTCCCCTACGCGACGGACATCATCGAGTCCGAAGCCGTCGCCGCCGAGTCCGCGCGTCGCGCGTGGGAGGCCGGTGCGCGGGTCGTCGTGCTCCCCGCCGTCCCGTTCGGCGTCAACACGGGGCAGCTCGACATCCCGCTCACCCTCAACATGAATCCGAGCACGCAGGCGGCACTCCTCGGCGACCTCGCGCGAAGCCTCGCCGCGCAGGGCGTGCGCAAGCTCGTGATCCTGAACGGGCACGGAGGGAACGACTTCCGGCAGATGATTCGCGAGCTGCAGCCCGTGGTGCCCGTGTTCATCTGCACGGTGAACTGGTACTCGTGTCTGGATCCGCGCCCGTTCTTCGACACGCCGGGCGACCACGCGGGCGAGCTGGAGACCAGCATCATGATGCATGTGGCGCCCGCGCTCGTCCTCCCGCTGGCCGAAGCGGGGCCGGGCCGGGCGCGCCTCGCGCGGGTGAGCGGGCTGCGCGAGGGGTGGGCCTGGGCACCGCGCCGCTGGACGCAGGTGACGGACGACACGGGGGTCGGCGACCCGCGCGCCGCGGACGCCGCAAAGGGCGCGCGGTACCTCGATGCCGTCTCGGCGCGGATTGCCGGGCTGCTCGTGGAGCTGGCGGCCGCGGATGTCGAGGCGCTATACGAGTGATGAGCTCCGCTAGTGAGTGCCGCGCGCCGCGCGGGTGCATGACCTGGGCAACGGGAGAGTGAACGATGGCGATGCATCGCGGGATCGCGAGCGCCTGCGAGGCGATCGCGGGGCTGCTCCGGGGAGCCTTCCTCGAGGCGCCGTTCCGCGAGGCCGGCCTGCGCTTCGAGACGCGCATCGGCCAGGCGCACGACGTGCCACCCGCGTTCGGGATCACGCTCGCGATCTACCGGGTGACGGAAGTGGGTGGTGGCCGGAGCGCGCCACCGGTGCTGGGCGCGCCCGGCCCGGCGCCCTCGATCGCGCTGAGCGTGGGCGTCCTCATCACCGCGCACGCACCGACGGCGATCACGCAGTACGAGCTGATCGGCCGCACGCTCCAGATGCTCGCCGCGCACCCGGTGCTCAACGCCGAGGAGCTGAACGCGGAC
>JBBJNN010000079.1:0-24318 GCA_037720885.1 Gemmatimonadaceae bacterium
CGGTCGCGCCAGCCACGAGTAGCGTGCGGCCCGGCGCGCCGGCCACTCGCTCGGCGGCCGAGGCGAGCGGCGCCACCCGGTCGGTGGCGAGCGCCGGCCCGAGGATGCCGAGCGCCACCGCCTGCACGGCGAGGTAGAGCAGCGTCACGACGCCGAGCGCGAGGAACGCCGCGCGCGGCACGGTGCGCGCCGGGTCTCGAACTTCGCCGCTCGGAATGAGCGCCGCCTCGATCCCGGCAAACGCGAAGATGAGGAGCCCCGACGTGCCGAGTACCCGCCCCACGCTCGGCGTCTCCGTCCAGGCGAGATTCGCGGTGTTCACCGACGCGGCGCCGACGAACACGAACAACAGGAGCGGGAGCAGTTTCGCGACCGTCGCCATCTCGATGACCCGCGAGCCCGCGCGCACGCCCCGCACGTTCGTCGCGGCGAGGGCGACGAGAAGCGCCATCGTGACGATCGCGCGGAGCGTCGGGGTATCGGCCGCGCCGAAGAGCCGCAGGAACGATCCCGAGAACAGGGAGGACACCGCGGCCGTGGCGGACAGGTCCGTGAGCAGGAGGAGCGCCCCCGCTACCAGGCCGGCGAGGGGTCCGAGGGCAACGTCCACGTACGCGGATGGTCCGCCCGTAGCCGAGACCCTGCTCCCGGCCTCGGCCAGACAGACGACGACGAGCCCCATGAGCACGGCGCAGGCCAGGTACGCCAGCGGCGCGGCGGCGCCGAGCTGCACGGCGGCGAACGCCGGGAGCGCGAAGATGCCGCTGGCGACGATGTAGTTGAAGATCCCGGCGCCGAGCTGCCGGACGCCGAGCTCGCGGGCGAGCAGGGCATCGGGGTTCGCTGGATGGGCGGGCGGCGTCACGAGGCCACGAGGAGTCCGAGGGTGCCATCCTTGCGCGTGCGTCGGACGACGTCCATGAGCGTGTGCATTCCGGTGGCGTCGATGGCGGGGACGTTCCGCAGGCGGAGAATCAGAACGCGGGGCTTCCCCATGGTGCGCGCGAGCGTGTCCTTGAACGTCTCCGCCGCGCCAAAGAAGAAAGGACCATTGATCTCGTACACGACGCCGCCGCGTGGCACCTGCCGGGTGCGCACCGAGTCGGCGTCGGTCTCGTCCACGTTCCCCCGAAACTCGCGGCTGATGACGCTGACGTTCGTTACCTCGGCCATACGCTTCATGAAGAGAAAGGCCGCCATCACCACGCCGACTTCGGTCGCGACCGTGAGATCCACCACGACGGTGAGCAGAAAGGTGATGGCGAGGACGATAACATCGCTTCGCGGCGCCGGAAGGAGCGCGCGGACGCTCCGCCACTCGTTCCCGACGATCACTCCGGCCGTGAGGTCGCCGGCGAGCTGGCCGCGCGGGTAGTCGCGAAGCGAGGTGACGAGCTGCGGGACGAGCGTGCGGGACATGACCTGCCGGTACAGGGCGGAGGAGCGCGTGGGCGCGGTAAGTTACAGCGCGCGCGGCGGCTCGCCATCGTCCGCGCGTTCGGGCGTCGCGACTCTCGACCGGCGGCGCCCGCCGGTGTATCGTCCGGTCGGCGGCTCCCAAGGATCTCGTGACCCCGACCAATCCTCTGAACATCCCTCCGCGCATCGCTCTCGTGCTCGGGGGCGGCGGACTGAAAGGGTTCGCGCACGTCGGCGTGCTCCGCGCACTGGCGGAGCGCGGTATCACTCCGACCGTGCTCGCCGGCACGAGCATCGGCGCGATGATCGCCGCCGCGCACGCGGGGGGGATGAGCACGGGCGAGATGGCCGAGCGTGCGCGCGCGGTCCGCCGGCGCGATCTCTTCCGGATCAACCACCTCGGCGTGTTGCTCGAGCGGATGCGGTCGCCCGCGCTGTACCTCGAGGAGCCGTTGCGCGAGCTATGCACGGCGGTCGTCCCGGCGGGCACCTTCCGCGACCTGGATGCGCCGCTCCTCGTGAACACGGTGGACGTGGAGCGCGGATCGCAGGTCGTGTGGGGGCTGACCGGACTGCAAGACGTGTCGGTCGCCGACGCGGTCTACGCCTCGTGCGCGCTGCCGGGCGCATTCCCGCCGGGCTACGTCGGTGGGCGCATCTGCGTGGACGGCGGCACGATCGACAACCTGCCGGTCGCGGTCGCGTCGGTAGGCATGCACGCGATCATCGCGGTGGACGTGGGTAGCTCGGACCTCACGGACGCAACCGACATCATGTCGAAGGGCTTCGCATCCATCTACCTGCGGGCCGCGAGCGTGATGATGCACACGCTGCAGCAGCGTCCGCTCGCGGACTGGCGCGGCCCGCCGATGCTGCTCATCCGGCCGCGCATCGGCCACCTCGGCTGGTTCGGCTTCGGGAACGCCGACGAGCTGATCGAGACAGGCTACCGCGCTGCATGCGCGGCGCTGGACACGGTGGGGGGTGCCCTGCTCGAGCGTACGGGCGTCTACCCGCGCCGTCTGGTGCAGGTGGAGGTGGACGAGGCCAAATGCATCGGGTGCCGCACCTGTGTCGCGCTCGCCCCGCGACTCATGCGCATCGACGCCCGGGGGAAGGCGTACGCGGTGATCTCGCCGCTCGAGTGGTCGCCAGCCGATGGAGACTTCGTCCACCACTGCCCGACGGCGGCGATCACCGCGCGGATGCTCGACGCCTCGAATGCCGTGACGACGCACCCGGAGCGCGAGCCGACGCCGGACTGACATCGGGACTCGGGACTCGGCGCCCGGCGCTGCGCGTTGCCGGGAGAGGGCAGTGCCGCGGGCCTACCCGTTCGCGATCAACGTCCGGAGCGCCGCCACGACCGATTTCGGGTCGGTCGGCTTCGCCAGGTAGACGTCCGCGCCGGCATCGCGAATCTGGCGCACCTCGTCGGCGAGGGCATGGGCGCTGAGGGCGAGGACGGGGAGCGAGCGGAGTGCGTCGTCGGCGCGGACGGCGTGGAGCACGCCGATCCCGTCGAGCCGCGGCATCTGGATGTCGAGGATCATCGCGGCCGGCCGGCGGACGCGCAGCTCGGCGAGCGCGAACTCCCCATCGCGTGCTTCGCGCACCGTGAATCCCTTCGCCTCGAGGTAGTGGCGCAGGATGATCCGCGTGTCCTCGTGGTCATCCACGAGCAGAATTTCCAGGGGCGCCGCCGCCTCTCCAGGCTCGGCGGGAATCGTCACGTGGATTCCAGCGCCGCGAGCGCCAGGCGCTCGTACGCGTCCACGGCCGCATGCAGCTCCGCCAGCTCGACGTGCTCGTCGTCGCGGTGCGCGTACCGGATGGATCCGGGCCCGAACAGAAAGGGCTCGCCCCAGCTCCCCAGCTTCGGGATATCGGTCGCGTAGGCGACGACGGACGTCGGCCACCCGGGCATCGTACGCAGGCGGACCGCCTCGACCGTCGCGGCTTCCGTCACCGTGGCGCGTCCGGCGGCCCACTCGCGCACGATCGCCGCGACTTCGCTCGACGGGGTGACGAGGCGGATCATGACCCGCGCGAACGCCGATGGTGCGAGGACGTTGTCCGCGACGCCACCGCCGATGATCCCGATGTTGACGGTCGTGTCGCCGAGCGTGGGATCGCGAGGGAAGGTGACGGATTGCAGCTCGTGCAGGAGCGCGACGAGCTCCGAGATGGCCGACCGTCCGAGGTGCGGGTAGGCCGAGTGCGCGGCCTCGCCGTGCGTCTCGACGAGCAGCCGGATCGCGCCCTTCGTACCGATGGCCAGCGTGCTCTCGGTCGGCTCGCCGTCGATCAGTACCCGGCTCGACGTGGGGAAGCGGTTGGCGGCGGCGGCGCCATCATGGGTCGTCTCCTCGCCGACCACGAAGAGCAGCGCGACCGGGATCCGGCGCGCGCGCAGTCGCTCGCCCGCGCAGATCATCGCCGCCGCGATCCCCTTCGCATCGCACGCGCCACGCCCCCAGAGGCGGCTGCCCTCGAGCCGCGGTGGAATGTAGGGCGGTACCGTGTCGAGGTGCGTGGAGAGCGTGACGGCGGGCGCGTCGTCCGATGCGAGCAGCAGGTCGTCACGGCCATCGCTCACCGGGATTCGGCGGGCGAGCCACCCGCGATCCTCCAGCGCGCGGTGGGCGTACGAGATGACCTCCCCTTCGCGCCCGCTCGTCGAGTCGATGCGCATCAGGGCGATCGCGAGCTCGACCGGGTCGAGCGATACGGCCTCGCTCGTCACGAGGTTGCCCGGGCCGGCGCGGGCCCGCGCCTGTCATCCGCTCTCCGCATCCTGAGCCGCGTCACGTCGCCCAAGATAGCCCGCGGCCCCGGAGCGCGCGACGCCGCGCCCGGTGTGCATTCAAGCGTCCCCGTTTCCTGATACATTACGCGTAGCCTGCCGCAGCGCACCCAGTGCTCCCGCGGCAGTGGCTCCATTTTCTACCGCGGCCGTGTGCGCGCACCGGCCGCCGCGCACGAGATGCCCGATGAGCGAACAGAACTCCTTCGGCAGCCGCGCCACGCTCGACGTGGACGGAACCCCGTACACCATCTACCGCCTCGATAGCCTCCGCGACCACGCGGGTGGCGCCGCCGAGCGCCTCCCGTTCACGCTCAAGATTCTGCTCGAGAATCTGTTGCGGAACGAGGACGATGCGTTCGTGAAGCGGCACGACATCGAGATGCTCGCCAGCTGGGATGTGAAGGGAAAGGACGAGCGCGAGATCGCCTTCCGTACCGCCCGCGTGCTCCTGCAGGACTTCACCGGCGTGCCGGCCGTGGTGGACCTGGCCGCCATGCGCGACGCGCTCGCGCGGTTGGGGGGCGATCCGAAGCGGATCAACCCGCTCCAACCGGTGGACCTCGTCATCGACCACTCGGTGCAGGTAGACGAGTACGGCTCGGACGCGGCGTTCCTCATCAACGCGAACCTCGAGCTCGAGCGCAACCGCGAGCGCTACGCGTTCCTGCGCTGGGGCCAGCAGGCGTTCGGCAACTTCCGTGTCGTCCCGCCGGATACCGGCATCGTCCACCAGATCAACCTCGAGTACCTGGCGAGCGTCGTGTTCACGCGCGCGAACGGCACGAACGTCGCCTACCCCGACTCCCTCGTCGGTACCGACTCGCACACTACGATGGTGAACGGACTCGGCGTGCTCGGATGGGGCGTCGGAGGGATCGAGGCCGAGGCGGCGATGCTCGGGCAGCCGCTGTCGATGCTGATTCCGGAAGTGGTGGGCTTCAAGCTGCACGGCAAGCTCCCGCCGGGCTCGACGGCGACGGATCTCGTGCTGACCGTGACGCAGATGCTGCGGCAGAAGAAAGTCGTCGGAAAGTTCGTCGAGTTCTACGGCGCGGGCCTGTCGTCGCTCTCGCTCGCCGACCGCGCGACCATCGCCAACATGGCGCCGGAGTACGGGGCGACGGTCGGGTTCTTCCCGGTGGACGCGGAGACCGTGAAGTATCTGCGCTTCACGGGGCGGGACGAGCACCGCGCCCGGCTCGTGGAGGCGTACTGCAAGGCGCAGGGGCTGTACCGCACCGACGAGATGCCCGACCCGCTCTTCACCGACACGCTCGAGCTCGACCTCGCCACCGTGGAGCCGAGCCTCGCCGGGCCGAAGCGGCCGCAGGACCGGGTGCCGCTCCGCAACGCGAAGACGATGTTCCTCGATGCGCTGACGACCGATCTCGGCCGCGCGGGCACGCACGCGGGCAAGGTCGCGGCGGCGCAGGCCACGCTCGTCTCCGGCGCGACGGAGCTGTCCGCCACCGTGGTCGCCGCCGATCCGACCGAGCAGGCGCACCTCCACCGGGGCGTGTCGGTGACGCTCGACGGGCAGACGTTCCAGCTTCGCCATGGCGCTGTGGTCATCGCGGCGATCACCAGCTGCACGAACACCTCGAACCCGTCCGTGATGCTCGGCGCCGGCCTGCTCGCCCGGAATGCCGTCGCGAAGGGACTGTCCAAGAAGCCATGGGTGAAGACGAGCCTCGCACCGGGCTCCAAGGTGGTGACCGACTACTACCGCCGCGCCGGGGTGATGGACGCACTCGAGCAGCTCGGCTTCCACCTCGTCGGGTATGGCTGCACGACGTGCATCGGCAACTCGGGGCCGCTGCCACAGCCGGTGGCCGACGCCGTCGAGGAGAACAAGCTGATCGTCGCCGCCGTGCTCTCGGGGAACCGCAACTTCGAGGGGCGCATCAACCCGCTCACGCGCTTCAACTATCTCGCGTCGCCGCCCCTCGTCGTCGCGTACGCGCTCGCCGGCCGCATGGACATCGACCTCTTCACCGAGCCGCTCGGCATCGGAACGGACGGGCCGGTCTTCCTCCGCGACGTCTGGCCGTCGCCGCAGGAGGTGGAGGACACCATCCTCAGCTCGGTGACGAGCGACATGTTCCGCACGCAGTACGCCAACGTCTTCGAGGGCGACGAGCACTGGAAGGGGCTCGACGTCCCGCAGGGTGAGACGTTCGCCTGGGCGGATGACTCGACGTACGTGAAGAACCCTCCATTCTTCGATGGGATGCCGGCGGCGGCGCAGCCGGTGCAGGCCGTGGCCGGCGCACGAGTGCTCGCCATGCTCGGCGACTCGATCACGACGGACCATATCTCGCCCGCCGGTTCGATTCCCGCGCACAGCCCCGCCGGCAAGTGGTTGATCGAGCACGGGGTCAAGACGGCGGATTTCAACTCGTACGGCGCGCGCCGCGGCAACCACGAAGTGATGATGCGCGGGACGTTCGCGAACATCCGGCTGCGCAACGAGCTCGCGCCAACCACGGAGGGCGGTCTCACCGCGACCGGAGCGGGCGAGAAGGCGACGACCATCTACGACGCGGCGATGGCGTACCAGGCCCAGGGCACGCCACTTCTGGTGATCGCGGGCAAGGAGTACGGCACCGGCTCCTCGCGCGATTGGGCGGCGAAGGGGACACGGCTCCTCGGCGTGCGCGCGGTGATCGCGGAGAGCTTCGAGCGCATCCACCGCTCGAACCTCGTGGGGATGGGCGTGATCCCGCTCGAGTTCACGAACGGCGATACGCGCCAGACACTCGGCCTCACCGGCTTCGAGCGCTACGACATCCTAGGGCTGGACGACCGGATGCAGGCGCGCGCGACGCTCACCGTGCGGGCGACGGGAGCGGAGGGTGAGGTGAAGGAGTTCCGCGTGCTCTCGCGGATCGACACCCCGGAGGAAGTGACGTACTACCGGAACGGTGGAATCTTGCAGTACGTGCTCCGGCAGTTGGCGCGGAAGTAGAGGCCGCCGCGCATTCGGCGGGAGGGCGCGGGCGCTATGCCGCGCTCTCGCGCGAGCGCCGGAACCCGACGCCCGGCTCGCTCGCCGACTCGGCGGGCGTGGCCGGCGCCGGCGGGGCCTCCTGCTCCAGCACCGCGCGGAAGCGTTCCACCACGTCGGGCGCCAGGTCGCGGCTCAGCCACACGACATCCTCACCGGCATCGCGGCGGTACGCCTCGAGGAGGTTCTCTGCACCGCGCGTCACGAAGAGGCGGGCGCATGCCGGCTCCGGCGCCGACTGCTCGACGAGCATCGCGAGCTCGCGCAGTACGGCGCCATCGAGGTGGAGGAAGTAGTCGCCGCTCGCCGGGCGCGACCCGGTGCCCGCGTGGCGCCGCAGGAACGTCTCGATCGGGGCCGACCGCGGCTCCATCACGTTGAGCATCGCGTCGCGCGGCATCACCGCGTCCACCGCGCGGAGCAGCGTCGCCGTGTCGCCAGCGCCATAGAGCTCAACCCACTCCTGCTGCTTCGGGATCTCCATCCCGCGAACCCTGTCCGCCATGCCGCGGATACGATCGAGCCACTCCATCTTTAGCCTCATCGCGAAATTTCGTATTCGAACCTGCCGCTGGCGTCGCCAGCCCGAGCTTCCCCGCCCCGCGTGCGGGACGTCACCAATCTCCCACCAATCTCCATAGTAGGCACGGACCGGACCGCGCGCGCCCGCTTTCGGCGCCACACCGTAAGCGGCGCACTCGCATACTGTTCGACGCCGCGCGAGCCCCAATCGTTCGAGCAGCCTGTCCGCGAGGCGGACAGCGTGTGTCATGAATTGGCGACACCCCGTGCCGCATTCAGACGGCGCGATAGCTGCGAACGTCACGGCCAGTTGACCCCGGCGTTGGCGCGATGCCAGCGGCGGCGGCGAGTGTGGCGCGATGTCGGGAACAAGACACCTGACGCCGCGCCATCCCTTACGTCGGGCGCAGAACTCCGGGGTGATCCGGGGCGACTCGCGCTCGCCTACCGCGCTCGCGCTCCCAGATCCTTCGCGATCGTGGCGGTCCGCCACATCGCGGTGAAGAGGGAGCCAATGCCGATCACGCCGACGGCGCCGAGGAGGAGCGATCCAGGAGTCCAGCCGGCGCGGGAGGTGATCGATGCATCGAGCAACGATGCCAGCGCGAGGAGCACCAACCGCTCGGCACGCTGCATGACGCCTTCCTTGCAGCTCACCCCGAGCGCCTCACCGCGGGCCCGTGCGTAGCTCACGAGCAGGGAGGCGCCGAGCGCAAGGGCGGTGAGCAGCACGCCGAGCGGCCGGGCGGCGTAGTAGAGCGAGAGTCCGATGAAGGCGAATGCCTCGGCGAAACGGTCGAGCGTGGAGTCGAGGAATGCGCCGCGGTCGTTCGTGATGCCCCGGGCGCGCGCGACGCGGCCGTCGAAGATGTCCGCGGCGCCGCCAAGGAGCACGAACCACCCCGCGAGGGAGAGTGCGCGTTGCGTGTAGGCAATGCCGGCGGCGAGACCGAAGAGCGCGCCCACGTAGTTGAAGACGTCCGGCGAGACGCGCGCGCGGATGAAGAATCGCTCGAGCGGAGCGATCACCCACATCACCCAGTCCCGGATCCAGTAGCCGAGGAGCACGGACGTGGGGCGGCGCGCGACCTCGGCGTCGAGCGGACGGCCGCGCGACACGACGGCGAACACCGGCATCGTGACCAGGAGGAGCGCGACGAGCGCGAGCGCGACGACGTCGGAGAGCGTCATCGCCGCGAGTCGCGCGCGCGCCGCGTATCGCGCGGCGGCGGCTGGACCGGCGGTACGGCCCGGGTGCGCTGCGGCCGCGAGAAGATGAAGCGCAGTGCTTTCGGCCAGACGAAGAGGAGAGGCCACCGGCGCTCACGCGCCGTGAGCTCGATCGTCTGGCCCGTGCGCCGCGCGATCTTCTGGACGATGTACTCGAGCCAGTCGTCGTACAGCGCGATGTGCTTGCCCCAGCGCGCCGTTGCGCGCGCCTTGCTGCGCGCGAAGTAGAGGCGGACGCGCAGCCGCTCATGGGAGGGCACGGGCTCGGCCAGACGGTAGATTTTCCCTTCGGCTTTCACTATCCTAGTTGAGGCAAGACGCTGCAATAGTTCCCCATACATTCGCGCCAGCGTGTCCTGTTGGGCGGCGAGCAATTGGGCGACGCGCTCGTTCCCTTCCGGACGGATCTCCGCGGCAAACGACGTCTCGAGCAGGACGCGGCAATACGTCTCGGTGTCGAACTCAGCGGGGAGATAGGGCCGTCCCCAATCGAAGGTACCGGCGCGGGCGGCGACCAGCGCGGAGACCACCGCGTCCCGGCTCGCCTCATCGCGCGTCCACACGAGCTGCACGTGCTGGAAGAGCCGTCCCTGCGTGAAGTGGTCTGGGGCGCGCGGCGAACAGAGACGTTCGAGATGCGCCTGGCTGAGCACCGCGCATTTGGCTTGCATGCGCGTGTCGCCCAACTGGGCGACGATGCGAAGGACGTTGGGAGGCAGGACGCGCGCGAGCGCGATCGCGGTCTTCAGGCGGAAGTGCGGTCCGACGGTGTTGTAGAGGGACCGGTAGGCATCGCCGTAGCGGTCAACGATGACGAAGAAGTCGTGCGCGCTTTCCGGGCGGGCCCCAGATTGCTGGGCGCGCGATCCGTAGTGGATGACGGCGGCGGTGGCCGGCCCGAGCGCGGTCGCGATGTACTCGGCCAGGCGCCGGGTGTCGGGTGACGCGGGGTCGTCGACATCGCGCGCGAGCGCGGCGCGGAGCGTGGGGTCGGTTGCGAGGTTGTTTGACAGCGGCACGGAGTGGTGGCGGGTCGTCGGCTCCCGGCGGGGCTAGCTCGCGGTGTTGCGCAGCTCGGCAAGCGCCGCAACCATGCGGTCGTGGAGCTCGTCGATGAACGCGTCGAGCTGGGCAGCTTCCGGCGGCGCGAACGGGCCGAGCACGACGGCGTGAACGGAGGTGTCCGCGAAGCGAAAGGTGGCGTCGGCGATGGTGCGGGCGTGCCACATGCCGTCGGCCACGACGCAATATACCGGGGCGCGCGCCCGCGCGAGGATGAGCTTGAGGCCTGACTTCATGAAGTCACCAATGCTGCCGTCGCGCGTGCGGTGCCCTTCGGGAAAGATGAGGAGCGACTGTTCGCCGCGGGCCACCTGATCGGCCGCGTCGCGGAGGGCGAGCAGCTCCTGGCGCGTGGCGGTGCGTCCCTGCGATACCAACGGGAAGCGCGCCAGTCGCGTAAGCGGCGAGATGCCGGGGATCCCACGCCCGTAGCGGGCGCGAGTCGGGATGATCGGGTAGGGCCCGGGTACGAGCGAGATGCCGAGCGGGATGTCGAGCACCGATTGGTGGTTCATCGCGACGACGCAGGCCTCCGGGCCGATGGCGCCGCGAACGGTGAGGCGGACACTCGCGAGGGAGCGCGCGAGCGCAAAGGTGGCGCGTGCATGGAAGCGAAGCCAGGCGCGCGTCACGGCGCGCCGTCGTGACGGGAAGAGCGTGATGAGGGGCCAGATCACGATGCGCTGGCCGAGTCCCATCACCAGCGAGAGATATAGGAAGTAGACGACGATAAAGGCACCGCTCCGGACGGCGCGGATGGCGCGCGGCACCACCGGCAGTGCGCCGTCCGGTGACGTGGCCAGGTCGGCGGAGCGATTGGAATTCACGTGGAGGTCACCTATGGCAGCACGAGTCGAAGAACAAAGCACGACGAACGTCTCCGACTACGACTACAGTAACTTCTACTACTCGTCCGGCGAGGACATTTTCGCCATTCTCGAGCCCTACAACCAGTGGCTCAACGCGGCGAAGCGCGAGGGCTACTATCTCTTCGGTCAGCCGATGGCGACCCCCCCACAGGGGCGCATCGACGTCCAGGAGCAGCTCGAACGCCGGAACATCAAGCTCCTCAACCTCTCATCGTACAACTACCTCGGGCTCTCGTACCGGCCCGAGGTGACCGCCGCCGCGAAGCGCGCGCTCGACCAGTACGGGCTCGGGGCCGCCGGCTCGCCGATCCTGAGCGGGACGATGGACATTCACTGCACCCTCGAGAAGGCGCTCGCCGACTTCAAGAAGAAGGAAGCGGCGATGGTGTTCCCGACCGGATATAGCACGAACCTCGGCCTGATCCAGGGGCTCATGCGGCCGGGCGATTGGGTGATCGCCGACCAGAACGCGCACGCGAGCATCGTGGACGGCGCCATTCTCTCGAAGGCGAACGTTCGCTTCTTCCGGCACAACAAGCCCGAGGATCTCGAGAAGAAGCTCAAGGGCACCACGGGCAAGAAGCTCGTCGCGATCGAGGGCGTGTACTCGATGGATGGCGACGTCTGCCGGCTCCCCGAGCTCGTCGAGATCGCGAAGCGATACGACGCCCGCATCATGATCGACGAAGCGCACTCGGCGTTCGTGTACGGCGCGAACGGCCGGGGGGTGGCCGAGCACTTCGGCCTCGAGGATGAGATCGACGTGCATGTCGGCACGTTCTCGAAGGCGCTCGGCGGGCAGGGCGGCTACGTGGCCGGCTCGAAGTACCTCTACAACTATCTGATGGGGTTCGCGCGGTCACGCTTCTTCTCGTGCGCGCTCTCCCCCGTCGTCGCGGCCGGCGTCGTCGAAGCGCTCCGGCTCGCGCAGGCCGAGCCGGAGCTCCGCACGCAGCTCTGGAGCAACGTGGCCTACATTCGCCGGCAGCTCGGCGACTACGGCGTGGACGTGGGTGAGTCGACGTCGCAGGTGATCCCCGTGATGATCCGGAACGACCGGCGGATCATGCACATCGCCCACCGGTTGCAGCAGGCCGGCCTGTACCTGCAGCCCATTCTCTATCCCGCGGTCGCCAAGCACCGCTCGCGCTTCCGCATCTCGATCTCCGCATCTCATACCACCGATCAACTCGACGAGGCGGTCTCGATCCTCGTCCGCGTTCTCCGCGAAGAGGGCATCCTATGAACGTCAGCAGCGGCAACAACAGCGGGCTCGTGCAGTATCACTTCCGCGACGCGATCGGCGGCTTCTTCGAGTTCCCGACCCGCAACGCGCGCGCCCTTCTCCCGGCCGACCTCCAGCCGATCGAGCCGCACCACGGCTCGAGCGTGCTCTCGGTCATGGCCTTCGACTTCCACAGCAGTCCGGTCGGTGAGTACGGGGAGCTGATTCTTTCCATCCTCGTCTCCCCCCTCATCCAGCCCGGGCAGCCGATGCCGCGCTCGGCGTTCTATCCCTTCAAGCTGGGGACGACGTCGCGCGAATCGCGCGAGCACGCGATCGAGCGGTGGCACCTGCCGCACTACATGCAGGACATCGACCTCAAGTGGGACCGCGGCGATGGGCACGTCACCATTCACGCGACCGACCGTGGCGCGCCGATGGTGGACATGACGGTCACTGAGCACGAGTGGTCCTCGGTCGAGCACCGCTACCAGTCGTTCATGAGCGACGAGGAGGGCTTCTACTCCTCGACGATCATGATGGCAGGCAAGTTCAGCGAGAACGAGGAAGAGCGCGGCGGGATCACCATCCACTCGCAGGGGATGACGGACCTCCTGGACCAGTGGGACGTGGAAACCACGCCGTTCCGCGAGCTGTGGATGAAGAACGGCCTCCAGACCTTCCACCCGCTGCAGCACCTCGCCGCGTACGCGCGCCGCTGACGTCTGCGTCGTCCTCAACCCCGCCTCCGGGCGGGGGCGAGGCGCGCGCGCACTCCCCCACGTTCGCTCGGCGTTCGCGGCCGTGGGGGTCACGGATATCCGCACGACCGCTTCGCCGCACGATGAGCGCGAGCTCACCCGCCGCGCGATCGAGGAAGGACGCACCACCATCGTCGCCGTCGGGGGCGACGGCACGATCTCGAACGTCGCGAATGCCATCCTCGTCTCCGGCGCCGACGCGCGGCTGGGGGTCATCGCGTCCGGCACCGGGAACGACTTCTACAAGTCCGTCGGGGCGCCGGCGCGCGACATCCCCGCGACCGCGCGACTGGCCGTCGAGGGCCCCGACACGCGCGTGGACGTGGGGCGGATCGAGGGGAAGTACTTCATCAACGTCAGCGGCTTCGGCTTCGACATGGCAGTACTCGAGGACATCAAGGGCATCCCCTGGCTCAAGGGGCCTGCCCTCTACAACTACTCGGCGCTCCGGCAACTCCTGTTCTACCGCGGCGTCGGCATCGACATCGCCTCCGCACCGCTGCCCTCCTCGGCGCCCCATCCGCCACGACACGCGCACCACCTGATGCTGATCATCGCGAACGCACGCCACTACGGCGGCACCTTCCGCATCGCGCCGGACGCGTACCTCAACGATGGGCTTCTCGACGCGATCTCCTTCCACGACACGTCGGCGCTCCGCCGGCTGTGGCTCTTCGCGGCGGCGATGGCGGGAACGCACGCGAAGGAGCGCGAGGTCATCGTCGAGCGCGCCCCCAGCTTCAGACTCCGTTTCGAGGCACCTCCGGCGTTCGAGACGGACGGCGAATACAACCGCGCGGGGTCGGCCGAGGTGGAGGTGACGTGCGTGCCGAAAGCGCTTCGCGTGGTGACGATGGGGAGCGCCGCGCTCCGCTAGCGACGAGTAGGCGGCCCGTAGGGGGCCGGACTACTTCGACTTCTTCCGCTTCCGAGCGCGGCGCCAGGCGACGGCGCGCATCTCCTGCGTGTGCCGCATCTGGCGAACGAGCTGGCGCTCGATGTCGTCGGTCGAGAGGGGCTGCAGCATCTCACGCAGCTCCGGGTCGTCCGCCATCTTGTGCCCCAGCCGGCCGTACAGACCGGCGACGAGCTGCAGCGTCTTGGTGATCTCTTCCTCGCTGCGGAGGAGCACCTGGAGCGTGATCTCCTCGCGAAGCTCCCCGATCGCCGACTCGCGCCCTTGCGCCATGAGGACGAAGATCGAGAGGAAGATTGCCTCGAGCGAGACGACCATCGTCAGCAGCCCGAACGGGAACGGGTCGAACGCGGGGAGGTGTAGGGCGCCGACGTTCCAGAGAATCCACGTGCCGAACCATGCTACGTGGATGGCGAAGAAGGCGCTGGAGCTCACCACGCGCGCGAGGCGCTCCGCGAACCGCTCCATGCCCGAGCGCTCCGCGGCATGGTGCGCTTTGATGGACTGAACCGCCCGGTGCGTGCCGACCGCGCGGCGACGACGCTCGGCGTCGTCGCCGTTCGGAGCCTTGCCGATGTCGTCGAGCTCCTCGCTCATCGCGCCTCGCCCGCGAGTGCCGGGCGCTGCGCGCGGGGCGCGTCGCCCCCCCCGGCGCCTCTCTCCAGCACGCGCAGCATACCCTTCGCGAACGCGGGGAGATCTTTCGGCACGCGCGCGCTCACGATGTTGCCATCGATCACGCATGGCTCATCGACCCACTCCGCTCCCGCGTTGACGACATCGTCGCGGATGCCGACGGTGGAGGTAAGGCGCCGGCCTCGGACGATGCCGGCCGAGATGAGGATCCAGGGCCCGTGACAGATGGTCGCGACGAGGCCGCCCGCCTCGTGCACCTCGCGCACGCGCGCCAGCACGTCACGATCGCGCCGGAGCTTGTCCGGCGCCCAGCCGCCGGGCGCCAGGATGCCGACGAGGCCGCTTGCCGGGTAGTCGCGGACGTGGGCAACCTCCGTACAGGGGTAGCCGTGCTTACCGCGGTAGGTGCGCTCGCCCGTGCCGGCGAGCGGCGTCTCGTAGCCCGCCTCCTCGAGGCGCAGCTTCGGATACCAGACCTCGAGGTCCTCGTACTCGGGACCCACGAGGATGAGAACCGTACCTTTGGACATACGCGCTCCGCGGGAAGGGAGACCGGCCTGGCAGAATATAGTGCGACCGCCGTGCGTCGCCTGGGCTCCCTTGCGAGGGTTCGCGGGGTTTCGCTGTATTAGGCGACCTGTCACGACCGAGGATGGTGCCATGCCCAGGACGATTTCGCTCCCCCCACGCGCCGTGCTCGTCGCGGCCACCATTGCTGCGGCCGCATCCCTGGGCAGCCAGCGACTACCAGCGCAGCGCGCGCAGCGCGACACGAGCGCGCAGCGCGGCGCGACCGGCACAATGGCCACGACACAGATGATGCGGCGGCTCGCCTGGCGCTCCATCGGGCCCGCCAACCAGGCTGGCCGAGTGTCCGTCGTCGTCGGCGTCCCGGGTGACCCGATGACGTTCTACGTGGCCGGCGCGAACGGCGGCGTCTTCAAGACCACGAATGCCGGAGTCACCTTCGAGCCGGTATTCGACAAGCAGGACGTACTGTCCATCGGTGCTGTCGCCATCGCGCCGTCCGATCCGAACGTCCTCTACGTTGGCACGGGGGAGGGCAACCCGCGCAACAACGCCTCGTTCGGAGACGGGGTGTACCGGTCGCTCGATGCCGGCAAGAACTGGACGCACGTCGGGCTCGAGGACAGTGACAAGATTGCGCGTATCGTCATCGACCCCCGGAACCCGGACATCGCGTACGCCTGCGCGCTCGGCCACGAGTGGGGGTCGAACGAGCAGCGCGGGCTCTTCAAGACGATCGACGGCGGGGGACACTGGACCAAAGTGCTGTACCGGAACACGCTCACCGGATGCTCCGACGTCGCGATCGACCCGACGAACGCGAGCATCGTCTACGCCGGCATGTACAGCTTTCTCCGGAAGGCATGGCACCTGGAGAGCGGCGGCGGTGAAACCGCGCCCTACAAGAGCGTGGATGGCGGCGCGACCTGGAAGAAGCTGACGCGAGGGCTTCCCCGGGGGCCGATGGATCGCATCGGCCTCGCGGTCGCGCAGAGTGATCCGAGCGTCGTGTACATGGTGAGCGAGACAACGCGGGAAGGGGAGCTGTGGCGATCGGCGGACGCGGGCGAGAGCTGGCAGGTGGTGAGTCGCGACCCGAACATCAACTTCCGGCCCTTCTACTACAGCGACATCCGCGTGGACCCGCAGGACCCCGACCGCGTCTATTCGCTCTCCGGCAGCCTGTACCTGTCGGAGGACGGCGGCCGGCGCTTCCAGCGCATCGCTCGCGACGTGCACGGCGACCACCAGGCACTCTGGATAGACCCCACGGACCCGCGGCGCGTACTCAGCGGGAGCGACGGCGGCTTCCAGATCTCCTATGACCGCGCGAAGACGTTCGAGATCATCAACACCATCGCGTTCACCCAGTTCTACCACCTCACGTACGACATGCAGACGCCCTACATGGTATGCGGCGGGCTCCAGGATAACGGGCACTGGTGCGGTCCGAGCCGGACACCGTTCTCGCAGGGAATCCGGAAGCGCGATTGGTACACGGTGAGCGGCGGCGACGGCTTCTTCGCCGTTCCCGACCTGAGCAAGCCGTACCTGGTGTACACCGCCTCCCAGGGAGGCAACATCATCATCACGGACACGAGGACGGGGACACAGCGGAGCATCCACCCCGACCCGAACCGGATCGGCTCGGCGGGCGATGCGCTGGCCGCCCACAAGTACCGCTTCAACTGGAACGCGCCGATCGCGCTGTCGCCGCAGGACCCGAAGACCGTCTACTTCGGCGGCAACGTACTCTTCAAGTCGACGAGCTACGGGCAGTCGTGGGAGGTCATCAGCCCCGATCTCACGACGAACGACAAGACCAAGCAGGGGTCATCGGGCGGGCCGGTGGTCGTGGACAACACGGCGGCCGAGTTCCACTCAACGCTCCTGACCATCGCCCCGTCGCCGAAGGACGCGAACGTGATCTGGACCGGCAGCGACGACGGCAACGTACAGGTCACACGCGACGGCGGGAAGACGTGGACGAACGTGATCCGGAACTTCCCCGGCCTCGCGCCCAACGCTTGGGTATCGGCGATCGACGCGTCCCCGTCAGACGCCGCGACCGCCTACGTGGCGCTCGACCATCATCAGGAGAACGACTACGCGCCATACGCATTCAAGACCACCGATTACGGTCGGACGTGGAGGCGGATCACGGGCGGCCTCCCGGCGAGGGGTTGGGTGCACGTGGTGCGCGAGGACCCGAGGAACAAGAATCTACTCTACGCCGGCACGGAGCTCGGCATTTACGCCTCGTGGGATGGGGGCGACCGTTGGGAGTCCATTCGCGGCGATCTGCCGCCCGTTCCGGTACGTGATCTCTTCGTCCACCCGCGGGACAACGACCTGGTGATCGGCACACATGGCCGCGGTGCGTACATCCTCGACGACGTCACGCCGCTGCAGCAGCTCGCCGATGCGCGGGCCGCGGCCGCGTACCTCTACGACGTGCGGCCGTCGACGCGATTCGCCATGTGGCAGAACGACGCCAACCTCGGACAGAAGGAGTACGTGGCGAAGAACCCACCATATGGGGCGCTGATCACGTACTACCTGCGGACGAAGCCCAGGGACACGGCGACGATCACCGTCGCCGACAAGTCCGGCAAGGTGATCCGGCAGATCCGGCGGGCGCCGAGCCAGGCGGGCGTGAACCGCGCCGTCTGGGACCTCCGGTATGATGAAGCCTGGCAGACCGACAGTGCGACGCGCGCCGACAGCCTCGCCAAGCTGGACAGCGCGGCGGCCGTCGCGCCACCCGACAGCGCCGCGGCGCTCCGCGCCCGAGCGAGGGCGGACACCGCGGCGGACACCGCGGCGGGCGCCGGGGCGCGCGGGGCCCGTGGGGCGGACAGTGCGGCGCGGGGCGGCGACCCGGCCGAGCAGGGCGACGAGACGCCGGCGGGGCGGGCCGGGCCGGCCGAGGCGGACGAGTTCCGGCCGCGAGGGCAGGGGCCGCTGGCGCTGCCGGGCGACTACACCGTCACCGTGCGAGCGGGCGGCGCGGCGATGACGAAGACGGTCCGAGTCCTGATGGACCCACGAATCCAGGTAGCGGAGGCGGACCTGATGGCGCAGCTCGATGCGTCGCTCGCCATGCGCGACCTCGAGTCGCGCGTCAACCGGATGGTCGCGCGCGCCGACGACCTCACCGGGCAGCTCACGGCGCTCTCCAGGCAGTTGCGCGAGAGCCCGGCGACAAGCGCGAACACGGATGCCATGGAGACGAGGCCCGAGCCACAGGACGGCAAGGCGCGAAACGGCCCCGCTCCGGGCGACACGCGTCAGGTGGCGGTTCGCGACGCGTTGAGCAAGCTCAAGGCGCTCCGTGACGACAAGCTGACTCGGCCGATCGCCGGGCTCGGCTACCGTCAGTACCCACGCCTGCGGGACGAAGTCCAATCGCTGTCGCGCGCGATCAGTGGCCCCATCAGCCCACCCACCGAGTCGCAGCAGGCGCGGAGGCGCGAGCTACTGCAGGAGGCGGAGGCGGTCGAGGCCGAGCTGAACGGCATCGTGGGCAAGGAGATCGCGCGGGTCAACGAGCTGATGCGCGCGAGCCCGCGCATCTTCGTCGGTACGACCATCATGTAGCGCATTCCATGCTTCTTCCCCTGCTGGTCGCGGCACTCGCCGCCACGCCCGCCCGGCGCGACTCCGTCCCGGCGCACATGGGACGCGGCGTGTCGCGCGAGCTGGCGACCGAGCGCGCCGCCCGCATCCGCAACGTGCGCTACGATCTCCGCCTCGACGTCACGGGGCGCGACACGGCGGCCGGCCACGTCACCGTGCGCTTCGTCCGCGTAGGCGTGGGCGACGTCATCCTCGACTTTCGTGGGCTGGCACTCACAGGTGCCCGCGCGAACGGCGCACCCGTCACCGTCGAGGCGAATGGCGCGCACATCCGCGTGCCCGCCTCGGCGCTCCGCACCGGCGCGAACACGCTCGATTTCGACTTTGCCGCCGCGATGGCGCCCGCCGGCGCCAGCATCATCCGCTTCCGCGATGCGACGGACGGCGCCGACTACCTCTACACGCTGCTCGTCCCCGCCGACGCGAACGCCCTCTTCCCCTGCTTCGATCAGCCCGACCTCAAGGCGCGGGTGACGCTCGCGCTCACCGCGCCGCGCGCGTGGGTCGCCGTCGCGAACGGCGCTCTCGCCGGCGCCGACACGCTCGGCACAACCGTGACGCACCGGTTCGCTGAGACGGAGCCGATCAGCACCTATCTCATCGCGTTCGCCGCGGGGCCATGGACGCGCGTCACGGGGCCGGCGGCCGCGGGTGGCGCGCTCCGCCGGCCGATGACCATGTACGTGCGGCGCTCCCGCGCGGCGGAAGCCGAGAGCGACAGCCTCCTCGCCACGAACGCGCGCGCCGTGCGGTGGTTGGAGGGCTACTTCGCCCGACCGTACCCGTTCGGCAAGTTCGACTTCGTGCTCGCACCCGCCTTTCCGTTCGGCGGTATGGAGCACCCCGGAGCAGTGTTCTACAACGAGGAGACGTTCATCTTCCGCGAGCGGCCCACGCTCACGCAGCGGCTTGGCCGCGACGCTACGATCTTCCACGAGGTGGCGCACCAGTGGTTCGGCGACCTCGTGACGATGCGCTGGTTCGACGACCTCTGGCTCAAGGAAGGGTTCGCCACCTACATGGCGGCGAAGATGCAGGACGCGCTCTCGCCCGGCGCGAACGCGTGGAAGACGTTCTACCTGCGCAACAAGCCCGCGGCGTACGCCGTGGATGCCAGCGACGGAACGACGCCCGTCTCCCAACCGCTCGCCAACCTCGACCAGGCCAAGAGCAACTACGGCGCGATCGTCTACAACAAGGCGCCGAGCGTCCTCAAGCAGCTCAATTTCCTCGTCGGCGATGCGGCGTTTCAGGCCGGCGTGCGCGCCTTCCTGCGTACACACGCCTACGGCAACGCTACCTGGCGCGACCTGCTCGGCGCCATTGGAGCGGCGTCGGGCCGGTCGCTCGCGGCCTGGGGCACGCAGTACATCCTGCGACCGGGCCTGCCGGTGATCGAGCAGCGCGTGCGCGTCCGCGCGCTCGCGGGCGGCGACAGCGCGCTCGACCTCTCACTCGCGCAGCGTCCCGCACGCCCGCTCTCGGGTGGCCGCCCGTGGCCGGTTCGCCTCGGCGTGGTCTCGGGAGTGGACACCGCCTCCGCCACCTGGACCCACGCGAGCGCCGAGCTGCGCTCCGCGCTCACCCCGGTGTTCTCCGTGCGCGGCCGGAAGCTGCCGCGCTGGGTATTCGCGAACGACCGCGATCACGCGTATGGCCTCGTTCTCCTCGATCCGCGGAGCGCGGCCTGGGTGGAGCGCAATGTCGGCAGCGTGAGCGATGGCCTCCTGCGCGCGATGCTGTGGGGCGCGATGTGGGACCTCGTGCGCGAGGGTCGGCTCGCGCCCGGCCGCTACATCGAGCTCGCGATGCGGGAGCTGCCGCGCGAAGGGGACGAGCAGATCGTCTCCGGAGTGCTGGCGCGCGTCTCCCGGGCGACGGAGGCGTATCTCGCTGACGAGGCGCATGCCGCGGTGATCGGCCCGCTCGAGCACGGGCTGGCCGCCGCGGCCGACGATTCAGCGCGGGCCTACGGCATCCGGAAGGCGCACCTCGATGCGCTCATCTCCGTCGCGACATCGCCCGGCGCGCTCGTCGCGCTGGATGCGCGGCTCGACTCGGCGACGGCCGCAGGCGCGCCGCTGCGCCCGCCGACGCGCTGGGCGATCGTGACGGCGCTGATCGAGCGCGGCGCGCCGGGCGCCGATACGCGTCTTGCCGCCGAGACGCGTCGGGACTCGACGACGGAGGGGAAGCGGCGTGCGTTCGTCGCGCGCGCGGCGCGGGCGAGTGCGGCGACGAAGGCGGAGTACTTCCGCCGTTACTTCGCGGATAGCACGCTGAACGAGGATTGGGCGACGGCCAGTCTGCGCGCGTTCAACTCGCCGCGACAGAACGCGCTCACCTTCCGCTACCTCGTCCCCGCGCTCGACTCGCTGTCGTGGATCCAGACGAACCGGCGGATCTTCTTTCTCGGGAACTGGCTCGGCGCGTTTCTCGATGGCCAGCGCTCGCCGGATGCGCTCGCGGCCGTGGACCGCTACCTGGCCGATCACCCTGCCCTGCCGGCCGATCTCCGCCAGAAAATCTTGCAGAGCGCAGACGAGCTGCGGAGGACGGTCCGCATCAGACGCGATGCGGCGCAGGGGATGCGATGATGCGGATCGCGGCGGAGTGGTGAGAGGAAATCACCGCTCCGCCGCGATCGTGTCGTTCGGGGGGGGCCCCCCAAGGTATGGGAGGCTCCCTCTGGCGCTGCCGAACGGTCCCGGCCCTGCCGGCTGCTAGTTTTTCTCGGGTCCCGGCTCCAGCTCCGCACCGCCGCTGCCGGCCGAGCCGAACTTGGGCGATGTCACCTTACCCGTGGTCGTCCGCGGCGGGTTCTTCTTGCCGCCCGGGGCGCTGAGGTCCTCCGCGGGGATGTCGCGTTCGTCGCGGTCGAGCGGCGTGCGGTCGGAGTCGCGCGGATCACCCTTGTCGTGCGTGTCGTGGGTCGCCATGGTGCCTCCTCGTGATTCGTGGTGTACCGTACCCTGGTCGCACGGGGCATGCCACCGCGGGTTCCCGTGGTCCATGAGGACGCGAGGCTCCATATTCGCCGGCGATCGGCCGCGATCGGCCGCGATCGGCCGCGATCGGCCGCGATCGGCCGCGATCGGCCGCGAGCCGGCGCCGCCCCGCCGCTCGCCAATCGACTCCCCGGAGCACGCCGTGCGCACTCCCCTCCAGCGTTACCTCTCCTTCGTCGCAGCGCTCGGCTTCGCGTCCATTGCCGGTAGCACCTTCGCACAAGGGCGGCCGGTGGTGCCTGGGAACGATGCGCGCGCGGTGCGCGATCGTGTGCGCGCATACCGCGTGGCGCACGAGGGCGCGATCGTCCGCGAACTAGCCGCCTTGCTCGCCATCCCGAACATCGCGCGCGATTCCGCGAACATCCGGCGGAATGCCGATACGCTCGTCGCGATGTTGCGCGGGCGCGGGGTCGAGGCGCGGACCCTCGAGTCTCCCGGCGGCGCGCCGGCCGTGTACGGGGAGCTGCGCACCCCCGGCGCGACGCGCACGCTCGTGCTCTACGCGCACTACGACGGGCAACCGGTAGACACCACCCAATGGGCGAGCCCGCCCTGGCGCCCCACGCTCCGCGACGGACCGCTCGAGGAAGGCGGGCGCGTCGTGGAGATGCCCGCCGCCGGCTCCGCACCCGGGAGCGCGTTCGGTCCCGAGTGGCGGCTCTACGCCCGCTCCGCGAGCGACGACAAGGCGCCGATCGTCGCCATGCTCGCCGCCCTCGACGCCCTTCGCGATGCGCGCCTCCGCCCCACCGTGAACCTCAAGTTCTTTCTCGAGGGCGAGGAGGAGGCCGGCTCCCCCCACCTGCGCGACATGCTCACGCGTCACGCGGCGCTCCTGGCCGCGGACGCATGGATCTTCTGCGACGGACCGGTGCACCAGTCGCGGAAGATGCAGGTGGTGTTCGGCGTACGCGGGACAATGGATCTCGAGATCACCACGTACGGGCCGGGCCGCGCGCTCCACAGCGGGCACTACGGGAACTGGGCGCCCAATCCGGGCGCGCTGATGGCCAACCTCCTCGCGTCGCTTCGCGACGACGACGGGCGCATCCTGATTCCCGGCTTCTACGACGACGTGCGCCCGCTCGCGGCCGCCGAACGGCGCGCACTGGACAATGTGCCCGATTCTGACGGCGAGCTGCGCCGATCCCTCGCGCTCGGCGGCACCGAGGCGACGGATGCTCGCCTGCTCGAGCGCCTCAACCTCCCTGCCCTCAACATCCGCGGCATCCAGATGGGGCAGGTCGGCGCGCAGGCGTCGAACACGATCAATACGCGGGCGCGCGCCTCGATTGACTTTCGCCTCGTGCCCGACGAAACGCCCGCGCGCATCCGCGAGCTGGTCGAGGCCCACGTCCGCGCGCGCGGCTATCACATCGTGCACGATGAGCCCAACGCCGACACGCTGCGCGCGCACCGGCGCGTGGCTCGCCTGGACTGGGGCGACGGCTATCCCGGCGTACGCGCCGACATGGAGCTCCCGATCTCACGCGCCGTGGTCCGCCTGCTCGACGCCGCCGCCGGCACGCCGGTGATCCGCGTGCCCACACTCGGCGGCAGCCTCCCGATCTACGTGTTCCAGGAGGTGCTGCGCACGCCGCTCGTCATCGTGCCGATCGTGAACCACGACAATAACCAGCACGCCGCGAACGAGAATCTCCGCATGCAGAACCTGTGGGATGGGATCGAGACGATCGCCGTGCTCGTCGCGGGGCTGGGGCCGGCGTGGCGGTAGCGGCGTGCTGAGCGCGCGCCAACCGGCGTGGCCTCTGCGCGGATCGCGCGCCCTCGTCGCGCTCCTGCTCATGACGCTCGTCCTGGCGAGCGTGCTCGCCTACGAGGCGTGGCAGGCCGCGCGGTCGCACCGTGCAACGGCCGAGCGCGCGCTCCACGATAACGCGTCGTTCGCGACGTCGAACGTGTGGTACAATGCAGTCGCCCGCGTGTTCGTCGGCATGACGGCGCTGTTCACGCCCGTCCGGTCCGCACACGCAAGCGGCGCCGCGAGCCCGCCCCTCGCGCCGGACGCGCTCGTTCGCTCGGCGGCATGGATACGGCACTGCAAGTGCGCGGCCCCCTTCCCCGCGGCGTACTACTTCAGGCTGGCTCTGCGCGATGGCGCGCTCTCCGTAGCGGGCGATTCCACGCCCACCGAAGCCGAGCGCGCGTGGCTGGCCGACACGATCCTGTCGCACGCGCGCGCGGTGTACGGGAGCGCGTGGGACTTTGGAACCGTCTTCGGGAGCGCGCCGGCCGGTCCGCGCACCGTTGGCTACACGCTCGACCGGGACGCCGCCGGCGCGCCCGTCGCGGCATACGGCTTCGTGACGACGCCGACCGCGTACGCCGACAGCATCTTCGCCGCCGTGTGGCGACCGAAATATGTACTGCCCCCTTCGCTCGTCGGCGACGTGCCGAACGATTCGCTCCTCTCGGTCGTCGTGACCGACGCACTCGGCCGCACGGTGTACACGTCCGCGGTACGCTACCCGCCGGCCTTCTCCGACACGATGACGGCGGGCGGCATGTACGGCGGGATGCACGTCCGCGTGTCGCTGCGGCCCGATGTCGCGGCCCGACTCGTCATCGGGGGGCTGCCGCGCTCGCGACTTCCACTCATCCTCGGCCTGCTAGTGGTGTGAAGCAATAATAACGTGCATAACTAGGCGTGGGGTGCTACCTTC
>JBBJNN010000080.1:0-24177 GCA_037720885.1 Gemmatimonadaceae bacterium
GCCCAGGTGGCGCGAGCGGCCTAAACCCAGCGTCCGTCCCGGCGGGGCAGATCCACCCATGTGCTTCGCGATACGCGCGAGCATGCGCGGGCCGATCTCCTCGGCGTCGTGGAAGGCGAACACGTAGTCCGGCCAGCCGTCGCGCGCGAGCGTCTTGTGCGAACTCGCCTCCCGCTTGAGCCGCCACCCGATACGCTACAACGCGGCGAGGACTTGGCGCGCCCGCGCGGCAGGCCACTGCGCCACGCGCTACGCGGCCCGGAACGATACGCTGACTAGGTCCGGCCCCGCCTCCCCGTGCTCCAGACCGTCGGCGAGCACCCGGAGCGCGAGCGCCTCGGCCCGGGCCACCGCCTCGTCGCGCGTCCCGCCGTACGCCAGCACGCCGGCGAGGCCTGGGACCTCGGCGAGCCAGCGGCCGTCCTCCTCCCGCTCGACCTCGACGGTGAGATGCATAAGCCTCGATGCTCGAGTGACGCGCCCAATCCAACCCCGAACGCCGTGGCGGGCTAACGCGTATTGGGCAGCCCTGTCTACTACCGCGCAGCGTGAGCAGCATAGTACGACGCCATCGAGCCGACAACCGCACCATTGAAGTACCGAGGCCGCTTCGTCTTGCGGGGCCCGACGCCGGCCGTCACCCCGAGCGAATGCTGCACCCGGCGCCGCCTAACGCGGCCCCCGTGCTCGACGTGCCGACGGTGGGTCCGGTCCGTGTGGGCTGGGCGGCGGTAGCTGGTCAATGGGACTGCGAACTCCACGGACGCCGCGGGTCAGCACGTGGGTATAGATCATCGTCGTGCTCACGTCGACGTGTCCCAGAAGCTCCTGTACCGTGCGGATGTCATACCCGTCTTCCAACAGGTGCGTAGCGAACGAAGGGCGAAAGTGTGGCAACTCGCGCGTTTCGGGACACCCATGCCGTGGGGAGCATGGTGACACGGTCTTTCGCGGCCTTCCCCCGAGCGGACCACGAGCTGCCCCCGTCCGAAATGCACGTCCTTCACACGGAGAGTCAGGGCTTCCAGCAGCCTGAGTCCGCCACCGTATAGCAGCATCGCGACACGCCTCGGCGTGCCGTCGATGCGGGCAAGCACCGCGGCGACCTCGTCGCGCGAGAGCACCACGGGAAGGCGCTCAGGTCGCTTCGCCCGAACGATCCCCTCGACACCCGGGAATGGGTCGCGCAGCACATCGCGATAGAGGAAGAGCAGCGCGGCGAGCGCCTGGTTCTGCGTGCTCGCGCTCACTCGCTCATTGACCGCGAGGTAGGAAAGAAACCGACGCACCGCGTCTGCGCCCAACTCCACTGGGTGCCGTCGCCCGTGAAAAACAACGAAGCGGCATACCACGCGACGTCCTCGGCCAGCCGCCTACGCCCTCGCTCTCTCCGGCCCCGTGCGCCACACCAGCCACAGCATCACGCCCGCGAGCAAGAATAGCGGGATCGGTGACGTGCCGAACGGCAGCAGCGACGAGTAGGCGCCCCCGGTCTTCTCCATCACCCGCAGCACCGGCAGCTCCGGCCCGTGCGTGAAGACCCGCGCGAGCGACGCCGGCACGCTCTCGCGCACCATCGCCACGCTCCACGAGATGATGAGCGTCGGTACGACGATCGCCCACGCGAGCGGGCGCGGCGCGCGCAGCAGCACGGGCACGAGCGCGAGGAAGAGGAGCGGCACCGCCGGCACCATGTACCGCACGCCGGTATTCCACTGCAGGAGCGCGAACTGATTCGCGGAGTTGAAGAGGTAGAGCGCTCCGCTCGCCCCGAAGATGAAGGCGAGCTCGCCCCGCGTCGGCATCCCGTCGCGCGGGGCACTCCCTGCCGCCGCCACCGGTACTGTGCCGCGTCGCCTGAGGAAGGGCGCCACCAGCGCCGCCACGAGCATCGGGCAGAAGACGAACAGCCCGTAGCGCGCATCGAACAGGTTGCGCCACAACAGCTCCGCGCTCGGCGCCGAGAAGCCGTTCCAGCCACGGTCGCTGAACTGAACCGCGGGCATGTAGCGCTGTGCCGGGAAGAGCGGATGGCCGAACGCCACCCACTGGTAGCCGAGCAGCGTGAGGAGCGGCACGGCTGCGCCGAGCGAGAAGAGGGCACCCGAGCGTAGCGCCACGCGCGCGCCACCCACGGCCCACCCACGCACGAGCGCCCACCCGCCGAACGCGAGCAGGAGCGGGACCCCGCTGTAGTCGCAGAGCACGGCGAGGCCGGCGAACGCGCCCGCGCCGGCGAGCGCGCGCGTGCTTGGTGCCTCTCCCCGAACTGCGGAGGCGGGGAGGGGACGAGAGGGCACGAGGCCGCCCGCCATCAGCACGAACGCGAAGAGCACGCAGTGCGCGATGATCGCGTTCTGGTTGAGGAAGCCGGATCGGAAGAGAAGTGGCGTCGCGACGGCGTAGAGCAGTGCGAGCCAGAGCGCGCGCCGATCGTCGCCCAGCCGCGCGCGGAGGAAGTTGAACATCACGGCTGCCGCCAGCGCGCCGAGCGGCGCCATCAGCCCCACCTGCGTCGCGATCGCGGCGAGCGCGAGCGTCACGTCGAGCCCGCGCCGCCGGGCCTCGTTCAGGAACTTCGTCCGGTTGGGACGCGGATCGTCGTAGGTCGCGGCGGGTTTGGGGCGCGCGAGCTCGGGCTTCACGCGCACGAGCACCGCGACGAAGGGGCGCGACAGGGCATACGGCACGGCGCCGAGTATGGAGGCACCCGGATTGTTGTTGATGTACGCGCCGCGTCCGGGGATCGCGAAGATGTCGGAATGGAGACCGAGATATGGGTCCACCCGCACCGACCCGTGCCCGCCGATCGCCATCGCGAGGTACGTCTCCCGCACGACGTTCGTCGTGGCATGCAGGGCGTACACGATCCAGACGGTGAGGACGAGGCGGACGGCGACCCCGCGGTGGGGCCCCCCCCCAATGGACGAAGCTATCCCATTCGCTCTCCCGCTCGGCATCGCCTCGCCGCGACCGGCATCGTTCGAGCGCTTCGCGTCAGGCCTCCCCGCCCTGAGGGCACCCGCTCGCTCCTCCACGTCCCTCATTCAGTCTTCCACCACATGCGTCTCGAACACCTTCCGGTGCTCCGCCCACCGCCGCTCGTCGAAGCGGCCATCCACCAGGCACTCGGCCGCGCGATAGGCCATGGCGAGCGCGTGGTGCGTGTTGTCGTGCGCGAACAAGCCCTGCCGGCCATAGGTGAGCAGATCCGGGACGCTCGAGGCCCAACCGTCGAGCGTACCGAAGGGCGCCTCATAGCCGTTCAGGTACACCGGGTACGCCTGACGCAGCCGCTTCGTGCGCACGCGCACGGGTGGGCGCGCGAGCGGGAGCCCCGCGCGCGCGAGGTCCGCCGCCACCTGCCGCCCCAGCTCCTCGTCGCTCATCTCCCACCACGCGTCGCTCGGTGAGCAGGGAAGCTCCGCGCACAGCGTGGTCTGACCCCGTGGCTCGCTCAGCGCCGCGTAATTCTTGGGCTCGGAGAGACGCGTGATCGCGATGCCGGCGTCGGGAAAGTAGTGCGCGTCGTACTCGGTGAACTGGTCCACGTCGAGCTCGAGGTACACGAGGATCATCGCGCGATACTCGATCTCCCCGGCGGCACGCAGCACCGCTTCGGGAGGCGCCGGCCGCATCGCGCGCGCGAGGAGGGAGATCGGGATCGTGGACCACACGTAGTCGGCCCGCAGCGCGCGCCCCTCTCCGTCACGTTCGGCCGTCACGCTCCAGCGCGCTCCGTCGCTGTTACCATCGCCCTGACCATTGCCGTGACCATTGCCCTCCGCCCGCTCGAGGGCGGTCACCGTCCAGCCCATCAGGAACTCGGCGCCGCGCTCCTGCGCCGCACCGGCGTACGCTTCCGAGATCTGCCCGAACCCCTGGCGCGGATAGAAGAAGCGGCCGGCGCCAGCGGGCTTGAGGCCCGGCACCGCCGAGAGCACTTTCTTCACCAGCTTCCCGAACGAGCCCGCCGATACGCGTCGCCGCGCCTGGATGCCCGAGAGCTCCTCCGGCGCGCGCCCCCAGATCTTTCGCGCGTAGGGGAAGTAGAAGTCGCGGCAGATGGTGGGGCCGAGATTCGCCCACAGTACCGACGCGAACGTGCTCCCCTCGCTCGGCTTCGCTACCGCCTTCCGGGCCATGTCGCCCAGCGTTCCGAGCGCGAAGCCGCGGTCGAGGCGGAGCAGGAGATCCACCGGCTTGAGGGGGAAATGGATGAGCTTCCCGCGCAGGTGAATGCGCCCGTGCCGCGGACGGTCGAGCAGGTCCGCACCGAGCAGCCCGCGGATGTCGGCGAGAATCTCCGGGTCGCATGCCGGGTGCAGGCGATGGCTCCCGTAGTCGAGCCGCTGCCCGGCGCCGTCGAAGCTTCCGGAGTTGCCGCCCACGGCGACCCCGCGCTCGACGACGGTGACGCGCGCCTTCCCGAACCGTCGCAGCTGATACGCGGCGCCCACGCCCGCGGGCCCCGCCCCGAGAATGACGACGTGCGGCTCTCGCGCGGCCCCGCGCGATCCCTTGCTCGACGGCTCAGGCATACGGGCTCGGCGCGGACGCCGGCGCATGGGCAGGCGCATGGGCAGGCGCATGGGCGGGCGCATGGGCGGGCACGTACGCCTCGTTGCCGCGGCTCTTCGCCGGCGCGTGCGGACGGCGACGGCTCATCAGCCACCACACGATCCCACTCGCCATGCCGCCGGCGTAGAGCACGCTCTGCCACACGAGCGCCGCCACCCAGCCGGTGCCGAACGGCACGCCGAACGGCGTGAGGAGCGACGCAAGCACGCTGTCGCGCACCGCGAGCCCGCCGGGCAAGCTCACCGGCACGAGCGCCGCTACTTTGGCGAGCGGCCACACGAGGAACCACACGCTGAGCGGTACCCGCTCGGCGGGAATGCCCACCTCGTGGCCGATCCAGGCGTTGAGCAGCACGAAGCCGCTCTGCATGGCGACGGAGAGGCCGAGCGTGGTGAGCGCGGCGCCGGGGCTGCGCGACATGCGGCGCAGCGCGACGAGCGAGCGCCCCACGCGGCGCCGCACCTTGCGCGGCCACCGCGCGAGCGGACGCCGGAGCGCGAGCGGGAGGAACACCGCCGCGCCAGCGAGTCCGGCCACGACGAAGATGGTGACGAGGTTCCGCCCCCAGTCGGGTAACGCATGCCGCGCGGCGAGCCCGCCACCCAGGATGAGAAGCCCCATCGTGGCGATGTCGATCACGCGGTCGGCGACGCCGGCCAGTACCACGGCCTCCGGTTTCCCGGTCGCCTTCCCCGCCATCGCCGCGCGCAGCACGTCCCCGCCGACGATGCTCGGCAGGCACATGTTCGTGTACAGCCCCGCCGCGTAGCAGCGCACCGCGTCCGCCCGGCCCAACTGCGCGCGGCCGGCGTTCACGAGCAGGCGCCACTTGGAGACGCCCACGAGGTGGCCCGCGAGAAAGAGCGCGAACACGGCCAGCCACACGGCGGGCGACATCTCGACGAGCGCCCGCCGCACGTCGCGCCAGGGGATGAAGAGGAAGACCGCGGCGAGCACGCCGAAGCTGACGGCTGCCCGCACCAACAATGTGCGTCTCGGCGTCTTCCCCTTCGGCACCTGACCCCCAGGTGTCATTCGCCCGGCGCGCGAGGGCGCGGGTTCTGCCGCGCGAGATGCCCCAAGTTCACGGCGATGCGCGCGTTCTGGTCGGCGAGAAGCCCCACGGCCCACACGATCAGCGCGCCGAGCAGGAAGAGCACCGCGCTCTCCGAGATGTTGTCGAGCGCGATGTCGTAGATGAACTTCAGCATCCCCAGCACGGCCATCAGCGCGCCCAGTGGAATGAAGACCTTGAGCGGGTTGAAGAAGACGATCGTACGCAGGATGAGGAGCGTGAAGTCGTACGCGTGACGCGGCTTGATCTTCGATTCGCCCAGCCGCGCGAGATAGTTGATCGGCACGTACTCGACCGAATGCCCGTTCGTCGCCGACGCGAGCGTGATGGTAGTCGTGAAGGAAAAGCCCGAGGGCAGCAGGTGCGCGTACCGCCCCACGAGATCCTTCCGCATGAGCCGCAGGCCGGAGTTGATGTCTGGCAGATGTTGCCCCGCGAGGTACGAGGCGAGCCAGCGCAGGAACGCCTTGGCCGGCCGCCGCGCGGCGGGAATCTTCACCGTCTCGCCCGTGCGCGCGCCGACGACCATCGCATTACCCGGCGCCTGCGCGAGCAGCGTGGGAATGGACTCGGTGGGGTAGGTCCCGTCCGCATCCGTGATGAGGATCCAGTCGTAGCGTGCGGCACCGATGCCCTGCTTGAGGGCGGCACCGTAGCCCCGGTTCTTCCGGTGGCGAAGCACGCGCACCCCGGTCTCCGCCGCGCGCTCGGCGGTCCCGTCGGACGAGCCATCGTCCACGACGATGATCTCGTACGCCCAACCGCTGCGCTCCATCACCTCGCGCACCGCGACGACCTGACCCGCCACGTGCGCGGCTTCGTTGAATGCAGGGATCACGACGGAGACCGCGCGCTCCAGCGCGCGGTCGCCCGCGTCGTAGACCTCCTCGATCACGCTCGGCGCCCGCGCCGGCGCGGTCGCGACCCCGCGCGCCATCCCGCTCAGTGTCTGGGCCATCGTCCTGTCGATCGTGTGAGTCATCCGCGCACCATCACCACGACGGCGCCCCCGCCAACGGTCCCGGGGAAGGTCGCCGCGCGCGTGTACGTTCGTTGAATGCGCCGCCACAGCTCGGGCGACGTCGCCGACAGACGCGCCGGGAAGGTGTACACCACCCACGTCCGCCGGTGGCTGGCCTCCACGCGCGCCAGATCCGCGCTCTCCGTCACCTCCATCCATCCGCGCCCAGTGCCGAGGTAGCGTTGGTACGGGAATCGAGTGAGGTCCACCATCACGACCGCGTCGTTCGCGGCGCGCGTTCTCTCCAGGTACTCGCGTGCGGCCGCGAAGTCCTGCTTCGGGCGCCAGGCACGGGGGAGCGTCGCGGCACTCGCGGCGGCGAGCAGCACGGTCGCGGCGGTGGCGAACGCTGGCGCGCGCGCCGAGCGTGTGAGAGACGCGAGCATGAAGATGCCACGCACCGCGATGAGCACGGCGAAGCCGGCGCAGAAGAAGAAGAAGCGCGGCCAGAGATTGTGCGCGGTAGCAAGCATTCCGGCGGCGGTCACGACCGCGGGGAGGAGCATGATGGCGGCCACGGCCGGGCTCCGGCGCCAGAAGCTCCACACGCCCGCGGCACCGACGGCCGTGGCGCCAAGGAGCGCGGCGACGAGCACGCCGGCGCCGCCCGGAACGCCCTGGCCCAACCCCCGCACGGTCTCAGCGGCGAACCAGAGCGGGTTCTTCCATTCCACCGCGACGCCGGCCATGGTGGGCGCGGTGACGGTGGTCAAGAGCTGCGGAAGCACGGGCGCGTAGAGCTGGAGCGTGAGTGTGCCCGCGAGCACGAAGCCGGCGAGCGGCATCCACGCGGCGGCCCCGATGTCGCCCCACCCCCGGGCGCGCGCGGCGCGCGCAGCGAGCCATGCCCAGATCGCGAAGTGCGCGGCCACTACGAACACCGCCGAGGTATGCGTGTAGACGCCGAGCGCCGAGAGAACCGCGTAGCCGAGCGCGAGTCGCCAGCCGCGTGCGTGGTCCTGGCGCAGGAGGCGGATGAAGAAGGCGCTCGAGAGGAGCGTGAAGAAGAGGAGCGCGGAGTAGCCGCGCGCGTTCTGGGAGAACCAGACGTGGTGGTACGAGGCGGCGAGGATGGCGGTGGCGAGGAGCGCCTCGCGCCGCGCCGTGACGAGCACACCGAAGGAGAAGGCCGCCCACAGGCTGGCGACGCCGAAGAGCGCGGCGGGGAGCCGGAGGGCCCACGCGCCGTCGCCGAACCAGACGATGGCACTGTGCGCGGCAAGCGAGTACAGCATGTGCTGATTCTGCGAGTCGAACGACGTCACGATCTGGCCAGCGGGAACGCGCGCGTAGCGGACGAGTGCCGTGATCTCGTCGTACCAGAGGCCCGCGCCGAGGTTGTGGAGCCGCGCGGCGGCGCCAAGCGCGAGGAGCGCAGCGAGGATGAGCGGCTCGCCGCTCCACACCCGCGCCTGCGTCGCCGCGGCGGAGAGGAGAGGGATGCGCGCGGCAGACCGGAGCGGGACTCGGGTGGCCGCGAGCAGGAGCCCGGCGTGGATGGCGAGCATTGCTTTCCACACCCACATCCCCGCGGTGACCGTGGCGAGCCGTTCGGCGCTCGCACTCGGACCGGCAAGTGCGGCGGCAGTGCTGGCGGGCGGCACGAGCAGCGCGAGTGCCGCGAGCGTCCCCGCGACGGCGAGGGTCGCGACGCTCGCCGGACGCGCTGGACGAGCGAGGGGAGCGCCGTCGGAGGTGATGGGTGTGTGCAGGGCAGTCGTGTGACGCACGTCGAGCAGACTCGGGCTCCGAATGTCGCGCGGGAGTGAAGCCGTTGCCTGCGCGAAAGATACGATGGCGACGCCGCCTCTGTCATCCGGCATGGCGCGCGCGCTCGACGCAGAGACTGTCCCACGGGGTCGGCAGGTAACATCGCCGCACGCGTGGAGCATCGTGACAGACGGTCGCATCACCGGGCTCAGGGGCACCGTGAGACGAACGAAGGGGGATGGTCGTCTGCGGGAAGCGGAACGCACGACGCATCCTGCCGGTCGTACCTCCGTCGTTCAGGCGCGGCTACATTGAGGCGGGTGGCGCCAGGGCGCAGGGCGGGAGGATCGCGCTCCGGCTGTAGCGGTCGCGCCACGGCGGTGCGGCAGCGCCGGCATCCCCGGGGGCGACGGCGCGCGCACACTCTCGCGGCCAGCGACGCGCAAGGTGCACGGGCGAAACGCGTTAGGACGCCCGCGGCGGGAGGTGCCGGAGCGGCACGTGGCGCTCGGGACGGGGTATGCTAGTTGCTCCCTCACAAGCGCCGCGCACCAGGCGCGATGGCGGTCGGAGGCAGCAGGGAGCGAACGGGAACCATGCCGGGCTCACGCAGGACTCACGCAGGCTCGAGGGAGAGAGTGATGAACGTCGTCGATCGTGCAAAGCGGCATCTGCGCATCATGCGCACCATGCACGAGGATCTCCCGAGCCCGCCGTTTCTCATCCTGTTCATCAACTCGCTCTGCAACATGAAGTGCGAGCACTGCTTCTACTGGCGGAGCCTGAACGGGAAGGACGACCTCACGCGCGATGAGCTCTTCGCGCTCTCGCGCTCGCTCGGGCGCATCGAGAACCTCAACCTCTCGGGTGGCGAGCCGTTCCTGCGGAAGGAGTTCGGCGAGGTCTGCCGGCAGTTCATCCAGCACAACGAGACGCGGGAGATCTACGTCCCGACGAACGGCTACTTCACCGACCGCACGGTGGCGGCCGTGCGCGAGGTGCTGAAGGAGACGGATCTGCGACTGTTCGCGATCGAGCTCTCCCTCGACGGCATGCCGGAGTTCCACGACGAGTTCCGCGTCGCCCGCAACGCCTTCAAGAAGGCGATGGAGACGTACGACGCGCTGGCGGAGATCCAGAAAGAAGACCCGCGGCTCCGCGTGCACTGCATTTCCACGGCGACCGGCGTCAACATGGATGAGATTCGCCGGCTCACGACGTACCTGTACGAGCGCTGCCCGCAGATGGACCATCACAACCTGGCCATCATCCGCGGCGACCGGAAGAATCCGACGCTCGAGGGTCCGATGCTCCAGCAGTACGAAGATCTCTACGAGTACATCCGCCGCCTGTGGTCGCCGCGCGAGACGGCGCGCTACGGCTCGAGCGTCGAGCCGATGCTCCAGTGGGCGAAGGTGAAGACGGTGCGGGAGCAGCGGCAGGTCGTCCCCTGCGGCGCGGGCAAGATGAGCGCGGTGGTCTACGCGAATGGTGATGTGAGCCTCTGCGAGACGCACAAGCCGATTGGCAACCTCCGCCAGAAGACGTTCCCCGAGATCTGGGGCTCCCCGGAGGCGCAACAGCTCCGCCGCTCCATCGCCAACAAGGAATGCTACTGCACCACCGAAGTCTTCATGTGGTCGAGCATCGTCTACCAGCCGGTGCAGCTCGTGCGCGCCGCGACCGCCGGCAAGGTCTGGCGTGAGGCCACGCCGCTCGGCGCTGGCGAGAGGCTCGAGGTGTCGATCGATCCGGAAACACGGATGCCGGCGTCGGCATCGGTGCCCGCGGGCGCCGCGGCCGAGTAGTCGCGGCCGAGGAAAGGAGTAGACCAGAGCCGGCGGCACGGCACATGACCGGTGTCGCCGCACCCTCCGTACCGCCCAACCCCTCCGTCACCGTCGCGATCGTCGGCATCTGCGGGGCGGAGCATCTCGAGCGGTGCCTCCGCGCGCTCGACGCTCAACGCGACGCGCCGCCCTTCGATATTGTCGTCGTCCACGACCCGCTTCTCGCCGGCATGGACGCGGTGCGCGAGCGTTTCCCCCGCGCGCGTCTGATCGCGAACGCTGGCCAGCGAACGCCGCTCGAGCTGGCATCGCGCGCCATGTCGGAATCGCGCGGCGAGATCATCCTCCTCACGGAAGACCACTGCATCCCGCACCCCGAGTGGGTGCGCCAGCTCTCGGCCGCGCTCGTGCCGGGTCGTGCGGTCGCGGGGGGCGTGGTGGAGACCGACCGCGACGCGACGCCAACCGATTGGGCGTTCTACTTCGTGGACTTCTTCCGCTACATGCGCCCGGTCTCCGGCGGCCCGTCGCCGACGCTCACGGTGTGCAATGCGGCCTATCGCCGGGCGCAGCTCGACGAGATCGCGCCGCTGTGGGGGACGATCTTCCACGAGACGGCGGTGAACGACGCGCTTCGCGAGCGCTTTGGCCTGCTCTGGCTCACGCCGGACGCCGAGGTGCGCATGCGTCGCACGGTGCGCTTCGCCGACGCCGTGTACGAGCGCTACGCGTTCGGGAGACTCTTCGGCTGCACGCGGCTCGACTTCGTGGACGGGCGGAAGCGCCTGATGTTCTCGCTCCTCGCGCCGGCGCTGCCGGCGCTGCTGCTCGGGCGCATGGCGGGGAAGGCGCTTCGCCGGCCGGCCGCGATCCCGATCTTCCTCCGCGCGCTACCGGCGCTCACGGCGATGGTGCTCGCGTGGAGCTGGGGGGAGTGGCTGGGCTACCTCACGCGACGCCGGCCGGCATCGCTCAACGTGGCGCCGGAGGTGCGGGCGGCAGCGCGCGAGCGGGGCGCGACGGCGGTCGCATCGCGGTAGGGATCACGCGCTCGCCGGCCGCTGCGCGCCGCCCGACATCAGCGGTATCCCTGCCCTGGTGCGTCCGCTCCGGGCACGCCTGGGACACCGGTCTCGCGGGGGCGGTCGGCGAGGAGCTTCGTCGTGAAGCGCTGGCCCTCGGAGATACGCTCCGTCTCGAGCGCGATGGCGTCGATCGCCTGCTCCATCCGCGAGAGGCGCTCGTCGATGCCTACGAGCTCCTTGGGACGGACGCCTGATTTTCCACCACGGTTGAGCACCATGCGCGTCAGCGAGATGACCGTACCTGACATGATGGCGACCATGGCGATGATGAACGGGGCATCGGGGTCCATGCTTTCCTCCGGATGGTGTACCAAGGGACGCGACCGTGCCGCGTGCCGCCGGACCGTACGTCCTTCCGCCGCCGAGGGTGTCAATCTCGCGACGCGCTCGTCAGCGCTCGTCAGCGCTCGCGCGATATCCGAGCGGCGCTCCTCTGGCGTCGCGGTCCTCGCCGTGAGATCATCACCGCGTCGGCCGGCCGCGGCTGACTTGCCCGTTCATCGGAGCGTCGTCATGGGTGCCACAGCTGCCGCCGCCGTCATGCTGCGTCGAGAGCGCGAAGTGGTTGATGCCTTCCGTCGCGCCGGCGCCACGTCGCCGGCCACGGCGCGCCCGTTCTCCGACCTTGGCCTCGACGATACCCGCGTCGTCAAGCGGCTGCGCGCGCGCGCAGTGGTGCGCGAGGCCACGCCTGGCCGAGTCTACCTGGACGAGGAAGTATGGGTCGCGGTACGCCGCACTCGCCAGCGCCTGGCGTTCATCCTCTTCTTCCTGCTCCTGGTCTTCGCGCTCGGCGTCACCTTCTTCGGTAGCTCGCTCCACTGACTGTCGGGCGGCCCGCGCTGTCGCTGCGGGCTGCACGGGCAGCGGCCCCGGCCCGCGTCGCGTGACCGCGCGCTGACGGTGCCTCGCAGGTTGGCGACACACCCAACCTGCGAGGCGATCACATGGAGAGAAGCGAGTGCGTCCGGCACATCGGCCACAGCCGGCACATCGGCCACAGCCGGCACATCGGCCACAGCCGGCACATCGGCCGCAGCCGGCACATCGGCCACAGCCGGTATCTCTGGTCTATCCGCCACGTCGCGCTCATCGCCGCTTGCGTGACGGCGGCGGCGTGTCAGCGTGAGCCATTCCCCACGGCCCCGGTCCGCGCGGGGATGAGCGCGCCCCCATCACGCGACGAGAGTGGTGCCACGATCTCATCGTATCGCGCGGAGCTCGAGGCGGCAGCGGAGGGCTTGGTCTACACGAGCGAGGTGGATTACCCGTTCGAGTACTTCGCGGTGGCCGCGAGCATCCGCGAGCCCCTCGACGCCCCGACCTTCGCGGCGCTCATTGGCGCCTCCGCGGAAGAGCCTGTCGAGGAGCGCACGCTCGACGACGCCCTCGCTCGGCACATCGAGCGTGTGGATCCCGCGGACGCCACGGCGCGTACGTTGGTGCCCCGCTACCAGCGGCTCAAGGAAACGATCCAGGAATCGCTGAACGACCGCACGGTGTTCTGCGTGGGCGGCGCGTTCAAGCGTTGCTACTTCACCGGCACCGACGAGCGCGGGAACGTGGTCGGGTTGGCGGCGTGGGTGCTGGAGACGTAGCGGCGAGCGGGCGCGGGGATGCCTCGGTTGCTACCCCGACCGGTTCTCGCCACATGGTCGGCGTACCTGAACGGGCTGCCCGTCAGACGTTGAGCGTCGGGAGCGCTCCGGCGCGGAAGCTGATGCCGCCCAGGGCGGCGAGCGCGCCCACGTAGGCGAGGGCGCCGAGTGGGATGGAGAGCCAGATCGGGGCGGGGACGGCGAGGAGGAGGACGGCGGCCATGACGGCGCTCGCACCCGCGCTTCGCCAGTAGCGCGAGGCGCCGGCCAGCGCCCACCCCTCGTCGCGCGCGGCGGCGGCGGCGGTGACCATACGGGCGCCCTCGGTCATCACCGTCGCCGCGGCACCGCCGTACATGCCGTACGCGGGAATGAGGAGCGCGTTGAGCAGGAGGTTGAGCGCCGTCGCCCACGCCGTGAGACGCAGTACGCGGCTCTCGCGTCCCGCCGCCATCAGCGCGACGAGTGGAATGTCTCGGAGGAGACAGAGTGGCACGCTCCAGATGAGGAGTTGGAGTGGCCCCGCGGCCGGCTCGTACGAGGCGCCAAAGACGGACGTCATGAGCTTCGGCGCGAGGAGAGATCCACCGACGGCGATCGGGAATCCGGCCGCGAACATGTGCGCTGTGGCCGTGTGGTAGAGCTCGAGGCGCTTGGTGCGGGAGTCGACGACGCGCGTGAGGGTGGGGAGGAGGCTCACTCGGTAGGCGAGCCCGAGGTTGACCGGAAGGCTCACCGGGATGTACGCCGCCGCGTAGTAACCAGCGACGGTGGGGCCACGGATGAGCCGCAGCAGGATGAGATCCGAGTTGTAGATCAGAAGTCCGAGGAGCGCGGCCGCGACCATCGGCCACGTGCGTCTGAGCAGGGGGCGGAGCGTCGGCCAATCGAGCCTGGGGGCGAGCGGAACGCGGTGCGGTCCGAGCCAGGCCAGGAGGAGCACGGCGCCGAGCATGCCGCCCGCGAGGTGGGCGAGTGGGACGGCGAGCACGTCGCCGGGGCCGTGGACCAGCAGGACGATGCCGAGGAGCACCGCGCCAGCTTCCACGACGCGCGCCGCGGCGGCGCGACCCCCGCGCTCGAGGCCCAGGTGAACCCAGCGCGTGCTCAGACCGATGGGGATGAGCGTGAGCGCGTAGAGCGCCAGGACGGGCCCGTCCGGCCGCGGGAGCCAGAGAAGTGCCACGCCGCCCAGCAGGATGACGAGCGTGACGGCGAGGAGGATGCGAAAGACAAAGACGGAGGGAACGACCCGCGTCGCGGCCGCGTGGTCAGCGGCGATCTCACGCATGCCGACCAGGTCGAGCCCACCGTCGGCGATGCGCATGAAGTAGAGCAGCACCGCGGTGGCGAAGCCCAGCACCCCGTACATCTCGACGCCGAGCGCCCGCGCCATGTAGATGCTGGCGGCGAACGCGAGGCCGCGGGCGATCAGCTCGCCGGAGCCGAGGGCGAGGAAGTTGCGCGCGACGACCTGGCCGGAGGTCGCGACCGCCGGCGGCTCCCCTTCCGAGCGGTCAAGGTTCTCCGCCCGGTCCACGTGCTCCGATCGCTTCGCCCCGCCGGACCTGTCCGCGCGCTCAGAGGGCTCGATGGTAGACCACCCAGCCGCAGTAGAGAATCCAGAGGCCGACGTCCACCATGAGGGCGCGGTCGGTGAGCAGCGTCCTCGTGGGGCTGCCACCGTCTCGCTGGTGCACCAGGTACAGGTAGCGGAACACGCCGTAGAGCACGAAGACGGTGCTGTAGCTCAGCGAGTCGTTCCCGACGAGCTTCGCGGTGTCGGAGGTGAGGGTGTACATGATGTAGCTCACGACCGTCACCGCCAGGAGCACCCCGGACATCTGGTCGAGGAATGGGGCACTGTAGTGTGACAGCACGCTCCGGTGCTCCGACGAGCCGGCGCCCATGAGCGTCAGTTCGTGACGGCGCTTCGTGAAGCCGAGGTAGAGCGCCAGCAGCCCACCGCAGAGGATGAGCCAAACGGATGGGCGAACATCGATGGCCGTCGCGCCGGAGAGGAGGCGGAGCACGAAGAAGGCGGCGATGGAGAAGACGTCGAGGATCACCATCTCCTTCAGCCGGAACGTGTAGAGGACGTTCAGGAGCAGGTAGGCGAGCGCCAGCCCGGCGAGCTGCGGCCTGATGACGAACGCGACTCCGAGCGCCACCATCGTGAGCAACGCACCGGCGATTACGGCATCGCGCGCGGCGATGCGGCCGGAGGCGATGGGCCGGAGGCGTTTCACGGGGTGCGCGCGGTCGGCGACGCGGTCGGCGGCATCGTTCCAGAGGTAGACCGAGCTCGCGAGCAGGCAGAACATCCCGAAGGCGCCGATCGCGCGGAGCACTTCCGCGGGGTCCGTGAAGCGCCCGGAGAAGAGGAGCGGCGCCAGGACGAAGAAGTTCTTGACCCACTGTGGTGGCCGGACCAACCGTACCCAGTCCCCGAGCGTCGCCCCGTGCGACGACCCCGACGACCCCGCGGCATCCGTCGCATCACGCCCGGGCACCGGGGCGCCTGTGACCCCTCTCACGCCGCTGGCGCCGCTGGCGCTGTTGGCGCTGTTGGCGCTCTCTGCGGCTGGGGCGTCTGGGTCGAGCACGGGTGGTGCGGATAGCCGGTCGAGCGGCATGCGACTCTCTGCGTAATCTCTGCGTGAGCGGCGTTCGGCGGCGCGCGGTACGCGCTCGCCGGGATTGCGCGCCGCAGGGGGCAATCGGCATGCCTCGTCGGCATGCCTCGCTCGAAGGCGCGGACGGGGTCGCGGCGAGCCTGGGGCGGGGTCGGAATGGGAAGAAGCACCCATCACTACCCGTCGAAATATGTACTGCTGTCGCGCCCGTGCAACGCGGGTGTGACCGATGCCAGGACGGAGCCAGCTTCTCGTAGGTCACCGAGCGCGTGCCCGCGCCCCACCTCGGCCGGGTGCAGTGCTCCTGCCGCCGCGGCCGCGACGCTCCGTCCCGGCCGCTACCGTCTCGCCAGGGAGTCTACCACGCTCCACGGCGTGAGCCGGAGGTGCTGCGCGGCCGTCCGCTCCGGCGCGATGCCGGCGCGCTGCGCCGCCCGCCAGACCTCGGCCGCATACGACGACGGCTGCGTCGTGGTCTGGATGTAGTCGCTCGCCCAGAGAAAACGCGCGGCCGGCAGGTAGGCCATGAGCGCGCCCTCGCTCCCGATCCCGTCGATCGCGTACAGGCGCGCCCCGCCGGGCAAGGGGAGCGAGTCGGCGACCGCCGTGAAGCGGAACTGTGCCTTTCCCCGCCGGCGCTCGAGCAGATCGGGCGCGCGTGTCCAACGACGATCCACCACGCGTCCGAGAAACGCGCGCGACTCGCGGTGCGAGATGATCGTGGCGCCGGCCGCCACCCAGTAGCGTACGCCGGCGACGTGCGGCCACGCGAGGTCGGTGACGACCACGGCGATCGGGTGCCGCCCCGGGAAGAGCTTCCCGATCCACACCGAATCCTGCCGCGAGCGCTCCTCTCTCTGCGTCGCGTCGAACACCACGACCGTGTCGCCGAGGAGCGCGACCGCGTGCGTGTAGCCGGGATTCACGAGGAGGAACGCGTTCGCGCCGACGCGCACGGTGTCGGGCGGGAGCGGCTGGAGGAACCGCGGCGTCTCGCTCGTCATCACCACCGCGGTGTCCGGTAGCGTGAGGCGCGGCGCGCTGTCGCGCGGCGCGAGCGCGAGGGTGCCGAAGGAGCGCGCCATCTCCGTTGCGCCGTCCACCAGCCGGAAGCTCGCGACCGGCAGCGTCGCCGCCCCGACCCCCTGCCAGGTCGAATACAGATACTCGGCCCGAACCTGGCCCCAGAGGTAGTGCGGCTCCTCGCGGTCGAGCTTCACGGGGAAGCCGCTCTCGGGGTCCACGTAGAGTCGCTCCTCGCCGGCACCCGTGCCGCGCGCGAGCACGGTGCGCCAGGCCTCTCGATACAGGCAGCGGCCGGCGACCCGCACGTCGCCCGCGGCCCGCCAGTCGCCGAGCACCGCCCAGACGTTGAGTGGGCGGAGGGCGGCGGTCGAGGCGTGCGCCTGCGGCGTAGGGCGGAGGAGCGTGTCTCGGCCGGCGAACGTGGCGTGCGCGCTGCTCAGCGTCACCGAAGCCGGAAGTGGCCCGACTCCCCCGCCGGTCATCTGTGATGCGGCGCGCTCGGCCCCGGTGGCCGGGTCGAACCAGACGTCGCGCGAGAACGTGTACGAGAAGTAGGGCGGGTACGTCCGGTCAGACTGAAAGTTCTGCTCGGACACATCCACCGCGCGGTAGTGGAGCACGGTACTCCCCACGCGGTCGAGCCCGGTGACGTCTGCGGCGCGCGCCAGAATCGGTTCGGCGGCCGGACCGCCGCCAGCGGCCGAGGAACGCGCCGCCTCGCACCGCTCGGCCACGGGGACGGAGACGGGGACCGTGATGGGCGCTGCCGGGGTCGGGGGCGTGATCTCGTGCGCGACCAGCGTGGAGGGAGTGAACGCCAGGTGGTAGGCGATGAGGAGTGCGAGCATGAGGTATGAGGTGCGGGCGCGGTTGGGGACGATCGGGTGGCGCGGGGAATGGCGCGCCTGATGGCGAAGGGATAGCGCGAGCGCGCGCGGAGCGCATACCGCCGTGCAGCGAGCGCCCACATTCCTGCAGGGAATGGTCAGGGCACGGCGGCGCGCCCTACAACGACTGGCCCAGCCGTGCCTCGAGGCGCTCGCGCCGGCCGCGGCCCAGGCGGAGCCGGGTGCCGTCCCGGAGAATGAGAACGTGCTCCCCGCGGAAGTAGGGCTGCATCTCCCGCACGCGGTCGAGGTTCACGATCGCCGAGCGATGGGTGCGGAAGAAGCGCGCGGGGTCGAGCCGGGCCTCGAGTACGGCCATCGTCTCGCGCAGGAGGTATGATTTGCCGCGCACGTGCAGCCGCGCGTAGTAGTCGGCGGCCTCGATCCAGTCGATGTCCTCTACGCGGATGAAGACGACCCGCCCGGCCGACTTGACCACCACGCGCGTGAGCGGTTCGTCACGCGACGCGTGCGGCGCCGGCGCGGGTATCCGGGGCTCGGTCGTGGCATGCGCTCCCGCGTCCTCGAGCAGGAGCACGAGGCGGCGGCTCAGCTCGTCCGTGCGCGAGCGGCGCAGCGCCGCCTTCGCACGCGCGACCGCGAGGGCGAAGCGCTCGTCGTCGAACGGCTTGAGGAGGTAGTCGAGCGCGTGGACCTCGAAGGCACGCACCGCGAACTGGTCGTATGCCGTCACGAACACCACGGCCGGCATCCGGCTCGCGCCCACGTCCCGCAGGACGGCGAAGCCGTCGCGCTCGGGCATCTGCACGTCGAGGAAGACGAGGTCCGGCGCCAGCGCGGCGATGTCGCGCACCGCCGCGGCGCCGTCGCCGCATTCACCGACGACGGCCATCTCCGGATCGCCGCCCAGCAGCGCGCGCACCCCGGCGCGCGCGAGCGGCTCGTCGTCCACGATGAGGACGCGAATCGGATGGGCCGCGCTCATCGAGCAGCCGCCTGGCCCGCGTCCGCGGCGCGCGCGGGGATCACGATCGTCGCCACCACGCCTGTGCCCGGCGCGTCTCGCACGTCGAACCGACCCTCGCCACCGTAGAGCCGCTCGAGTCGCGCCCGGGTGTTCGCGAGCCCCACGCCCGCTCCCCGGTCGAGCGCTTCGTACGCTGCGGCGGCCGCGAGACCGGGCCCGTCGTCGCGCACCTCCAGCCACAGCTTCCCATCATCTTGGCGAGCCGAGATCTCGAGGAGGCCCGCCGCGGCCCGGCGGGAGATGCCGTGGCGGATGGCGTTCTCGACGAGCGGCTGGAGCACGAGGTTGGGAACCCGGAGGTCGAGCACGTCGGGCGCTATGTCCAGCTGGACACGGAGCCGATCGTGAAAGCGCACGCGCTCGATCGCGAGGTACCGATCGAGGAGCGCCAGCTCCTGGCGCAAGGGCACCTCCTGCGCGCCCGCATCGTCGAGCACGTGCCGCAGCAGCTCGCTCATCCCGGCGAGCATCTTCACGGCCTCCGCGTTCTGCCGGCCGCGCACCAGCATGGCGACGGTATGAAGTGCGTTGAAGAGGAAGTGCGGATTGAGCTGCGTGCGCAGCGCCCGGAGTTGTGCCTGCGCGAGCTGCGCGGCGAGCTGCGACGCGGTGACCTCGCGCTCGTGGAGGCGGCGGGCGTAGTCGAGCGCGTGACTCACGCCGAGGATGGCGCCGTAGGCGAGGAGGTTGATGTGGAAGTAGGCCGTGGCAAACCGCACGTACATCTCGCCGAACGTATTCATCGTGGCCAACCCGAGTGCGCGGCGTGCGGCGGTGAGGGCGAGGGCGTGCGCGAGCGCGAGCGAGGCGGCACAGGCGATGTGGAGCGCCGCGCGCGCGGGCCATCCCTGGCGCTTCACCGGGTAGCGGCGCCCGAGCCAGACGACGAGCGGGGTGAGCATCGCCCACAGGTACCAGAAGGGCAGCTGCGCGGAAGCCGCCATCCAGAGGCGCACGGGCTGCCCTTCCGCGAGCAGCGTGAAATACATCTGCGCGGAGGCGAGCACGCCCAGGAGTGTCCAGAGGCCGAGCGTCGCGGCGGCCGCGAGCCATCGCCGGGGACGGGCGGGCGGTGTGCTCGCCGGTGTGCCGGGCGTCGGCGGTGCCGCCGGGATCACGAGCGCGCGCCGCTCCGCGGAGGTCTGGTAGCCATGCGCCGTAGGCTACGGGGCGGACGCCGCGCGCGGAACGGCTGCGCAGCGAGCGGCCGGCGCGGTGCAGCGGCCGGCGGCCAGGCGAAGCGTGCTGTGAAGCTTGCGCTGACGCTTGCTGTGAAGCTTGCTCCGCCTACCGCCGCTCGAGGCGGAGTGGAGTCGGCTCGGCCGGTCGGGACGTCTCGCCGTCCTCGATGCTCGAGGGAACGGCAGGGTACGGCACGGCGTCGTCCGCCGGAATGGCCATCTCGTTCTGCTGGAGCCCGAACCAGCTCTCGAGCTGCGCGACATTGAACAACCCGTTCGAGGCGTCGATCCAGCCGTCGCGGTGCAGGTCGAGTCCCTTCCGGATGGCGTCCACGTTATAGATCCCGCGCTCTCGCACCGCCTGGCTCGCCAGCATGTCCTGGAGCGGCGTGTAGAGCTCGTTCCGGAACCACTGCGCGGCGGGCACCGGGAAGCCCATCTTGTCGCCGCGCGCGCGGACCTCCTCGGGAATCTTCCCCTTCACCGCCTCGCGCAACACGAACTTGCTCCACGGCCCGCGCAGCTTCCACCGGTCCGAGAGCTGGAAGACGAGCGAGACCAGGCGGTAATCGAGGAACGGCAGCCGCGCTTCCACCGAGTGCGCCATCGAGTTGCGATCCTCGACGCGCAGGTAGAGCGGCAGCGGCGCGACCTCGACCGCCTGCTTCAGCGCGCTCTGGAGCTTCCGGTCCTCCCGGCGCCTCGCGTCCGCCGACTGGAGCTGCTGCGTGATCTCGTCCGTGAACCACGCGTTGCCGCGGAGCTCGCGCGCCTGCCGCCAGCGCGCCGCGTGGCGGTAGGCGGACACGCGGCTCATCTCCGTCTGCGCGAAGTGCCGCAGCGCCCGCCGGTAGAGCGCCGTCGCGTTCTCGGCGCTGTGCTGGCAGTACGCGTTGATCTCGCGCCAGCACTCCTCCGTCTTCCCCGCGCGCAGCAGCGTGTACCAGTGATGGACGAAGAAGTACGGGTACCCGCCGATCGTCTCGTCGGCGCCCTGCCCGCTCAGCATCACCCGGACGCCGCACTCGGCCGCCACGCGGAATACGTGAAAGCCGACGAGCGCGGCCGGCGAGTGGACGGGCTCGTCGTGATACCAGAGTACCCGCTCGAGGTCGGCCCAGAGATCGGCGGGCTTCACGTGCACGCGGTGGAGCTCCACCCCCGTCTGCCGGACCGTCTTCGCGATGTATGAGGACTCGTCGTACTCGGGCGCCATGTACGACACCGCGAACAGCGGCGGCGCGATCGTCGTGATGTCGTCGCGGGCGCGCAGGTCGGCCATCACCGCGGCGATCGAGGTGGAGTCGAGCCCGCCAGACAGCGCGACGCCGACGCGCACGTCGCTACGCAGTCGCAAGCGCACCGCGTCCTCGAACAGCTCGAAGAATCGCTGCGAGGGATCGTCCGTCTCCATCGGCGGGAGGTCGTCGAGCGACCAGTAGCGCCACTCGGTGAGCCGGCCCGCGGGGTCTACCTCGAACGCGGCACCCGCGGGCACCTGCTCGATGCCGGCGTAGAAGCTCTCCGCGCCGCGCGACATGACGTCCAGGCGCCCGCGCAGGAGGAACTCCGAGATCAGCGACCAGTCGGCGGCCGACTCGTAGTAGCCGGACGCGCGGATGCCCTTGATCTCCGAGCTGATGAAGATGTGGTCGCCCTTGCGGTAGCGGTACATCGGCTTGACGCCGAACCGGTCGCGCGAGCCGAACACCGTGCCCTTCCGGCGATCGTGGATGAGGAACGACCACATCCCGTTCAGCTTGGGGAGGCAATCGCGTCCCCACTGCAGGTATGCGTGCAGCAACACCTCCGTATCCCCGGTGGACCGGAAGGTGTGGCCGAGCGATTGGAGCTCGTGCCGCAGCTCCTTGTGATTATAGATCTCGCCGTTGAATGCGAGGACGACCTGTCCGTCGTCGCTGAGCAGTGGCTGGTCGCCGGCCGGGCTGAGGTCGAGGATGGCGAGCCGGCGGAAGCCGATCGCCACGTGGTCCGTCACGTGGCTGCCCCGCGAGTCTGGCCCGCGATGATACAGCACCCGTGTCATCCGCCGGACCGCCAGCGGATCGACACGGGCCCCGTTCATCGCGATCATCGCGGAGAAGCCGCACATGGGTCAGAGATCCTCGGCGTTGGGCTGCGTCACTACGAAGTGCAACATCCCTGCAACACTCGGAGCGACGCGGAAGGACAGAAGATACCAGGCGGACCGACGGACCAGCGAGCACCAATAGCCGGGCGGACCCGGCCGTAGGGCGGAGTGCGGTGAGCCAGCGGAAGTCGCGCGGCCGAACGTGTTACGGCTTGCGGCGATCGAGCTCCCAGGGCCGACACGAGGCGCGTCATACCCCGGCCTACTGATCTCGGATCTCCCGCAACAGCGATCGGAACGCTTCGACCCGATCCCGGTGAGCGACCCAGATAATCGCAACGTATGTGCCGGCTCCGACCAGCACGGAGAGCGCGAGACGCACCACAGGATGCGCCGCGCTCACGAGGAGCTTGACGACGATCACGGCGGCGATCATCGCGCTCGTGCCGGTCGTCGCCGGCGCGAGCGCGCGCAAGTATTCCGCGAGCGAGGTGTCGAGCAGCCGGAACACCTTGCGGTAGATGATGGAGGATACGATCGGATACCCGACGACCCACGCGAAGGCGACGCCCGCCGTCCCCCATCGCGAGCCGGCGAGAAAGAGGAGTGGGAGCACGGCGAGCGCGACCAGGCTGTAGGTCATGTTTTGCTTGGTGTGCCTGGTCGCGACGAGGATGTGCGGGAGGATGGTGCCGATGGAGCGATAGGTGGCGAACAGGGCGAGAATGCGCAGCGGCATGATCGCTCCGCGCCACTCCTCGCCGAGCGCGACGATCACCAGGTCGTTCGCGGTGAGCGCGAGCCCGAGCGACGCGGGGAAGGTGATGAACGCCAGCGCTTCGGTGATGAGCAGGAGGTAGCGCTTGAGCGCCGGCCGGTCGTTCTGCACCGCCGAGAACGTCGCGGGCGCGACACGCCCGACGAGCGCGCTCACGCGCTCGATCGGCACTGTCGCCAGCGTCCACCCGAAGGTGTACGTCCCCAGCGCCACCTTGCCGAGCACCCGGCCGACGATCGCGAAATCGGCGTTCTGGTAGGAGTACCAGGCGACCCGCGACACGACGAGGTGCCACCCCATCCGCACCGGGCCCGTCAGTGACCGCAGGTCGCCCGGCCAGGCGATGCGGTGGTGGCGCCAGGAGAGCGCGATCACGGTGGCGACCGCGTAGCTGCCGACGAAGCTGATCACGAGCGCCCAGTACCCGAAACCGATCGCCGCGAACGCCAGCGTCACCACGGTCTGGATGAGCGCCTGCATCAGGTCGAGGAGCGCGAGCCGCCGGAACTGGAGCTCGCGGTCGAGCAGCGCCCGCGGGAGCACGAGCAGCGCCGAGGTAAGGAAGGAGAGGCTCAGCACCATCACGATCGCGCGCACCTTCGGCTCCCCGAAGAAAAGCGCGATCGGTTGGGCGAGCGCGAGCGAGAGGAAGAAGAAGAAGAGCGCGACGGCAACGGAGAGCCCACCAAGCCTCGCGATCTGATCCTCGGTGAGATCGCGCTGCTGGACGATGACCGAGCCGATGCCGAACTCGTTGATGAGCGCGACGAAGCCCAGATACACCATCGCCATTCCCATCAGCCCGTAGTCGGATGGGCGGACGAGCCGCGCCACGACCAGGGTGGAGAGCCAGCTCAGGACCTGAATGACCCATCGCATCCCGCCGGTCCACGCGAGCCCGACAACCAATGAGCGATCGAGCGCTCGTGTCGATGCCGGGGGCGCTGATTCCTCGACTTCGTCCACGGTTTGCTGCTGTATCCCCACGGTTCAACCTCGTCGTCGAAATGCGCGTATGGCCGTCGGCCATCCGGCCCCGCGAACACTAGGGTTCAGCGGGGCAGAATCAAGTGGACCACTCCCGGCGGTGACGCCCCGCACGGCCGGTGGTAACGGTCCGGTGGCACCGCGTTGTTGAGGACGGGTCCACTCGGCATACTACGTACACCGTCCCGGCCGACCTCCGTCCCCACGCCGTCCCATGCTCTCCCCCCGCTTCGTCCTCGCGCTCGTCGCCGGCATTCTCCCCTTCGCCGCGTCGTCCGCGCCGCCCCTCCGCGTGCTCCGCGTGTCCCCCTCCGGCGCCGCGGGGCCCACGACCGCGATCTCGATCACCTTCGACCGCCCCGTCGCCGGCTCGCTCGATTACACGGTGAACCCGGCCGGCTTGGTCCGGGTCGAGCCGGCCGTCGCGGGCAAGGTGGAGTGGCGCGATCCGGTCAGCATCGTCTTCACGCCAGCCACGCGCCTCCAGTCGGCTACGCGCTATACCGTCACCGTCGCCAACTCCTTCCGCGCAATGGATGGGAGCCGGCTCGCCGAGCCGTACCGCTTCTCGTTCCGGGTGCACGGTCCGCGCCTCCTCGGCGGCTCCCCGGTGAGCGAGGGCGATCACCCACGCTACCTCACCGCGCGGCCGCGCCTCGAGCTCCTGTGGAGCGCGCCGGTGGAGCTGCCGGCGGTGAGCGCGGCCACGTACCTCGAGCTCGCCCCCACGTGCCCGGGCGCG
>JBBJNN010000081.1:0-1286 GCA_037720885.1 Gemmatimonadaceae bacterium
GAAGGTAGCACCCCACGCCTAATTATGCACGTTATTATTGCTTCACACCACTAGAGACTCATGAAAGCACTCGTGTGGCACGACACGGATGACGTCCGCGTCGATGAGGTGAAGGACCCCGAGCTCGTCGATCCGACCGATGTGATCGTGCGGATCACGTCCACCGCGATCTGCGGCTCCGACCTCCACCTGCTGGATGGCTACCAGCCGACGATGAAGTCGGGTGACATCCTCGGCCACGAGCCGATGGGCATCGTCGAGGAAGTCGGGAGCGCGGTGAAGAAGCTGAAGAAGGGCGACCGCGTCGTCGTCCCGTTCATCATCGCCTGCGGCCAGTGCTTCTTCTGCGAGAAGGGGCTGTACGCGGCGTGCGAGCGCTCCAACCCGAACGGGGAGATGGCCGCCAAGGTGATGGGCCACAAAGTCGCGGGCGCGTTCGGCTTCTCGCATCTGCTCGGGGGATTCAGCGGCGGCCAGGCCGAGTACCTGCGCGTGCCGTACGCCGACGTGGGGCCACAGAAGATCGAGAGCGACCTGCCCGACGAGAAGGTGCTCTTCCTCTCCGACATCTTCCCGACCGGGTGGATGGCGGCGGAGAACGCCGGCATCGAGGCAGGCGACACGGTGGCGATCTGGGGCGCGGGCCCCGTGGGGCAGATGGCGATTCAGAGCGCCTGGATGATGGGCGCCGGCCGCGTGATCGCGATCGACCGTGTGGCCGAGCGTCTGCAGCTGGCCGCCGGGTCGGGCAAGGCCGAGACGATCAACTTCGACGACGAGCATGTGAAGGAGCGGCTCGACGAGATGACCGACGGTCGCGGCCCCGACCGCTGCATCGACGCCGTGGGCACCGAAGCGCACTCGCACGGGAGCATTGACGCGGTGCTCGACAAGGCGAAGAAGACGCTGAAGCTCGGCACCGACCGCGCCCACGTGATCCGTGAGGCGATTCTCTGCTGCCGGACCGCCGGCACCGTCTCGACCCCGGGCGTCTACGTCGGCATGATCGACAAATTCCCCTTCGGTGCCGCGATGAACAAGGGGCTCACGATCAAGACGGGGCAGACGCACGTCCAGCGCTATACGCAGCCGCTGCTCGACAAGATCGAGAAGGGCGACATCGACCCGTCGTTCATCATCACGCACCGCGCGCCACTCGCCGATGCGCCGGAGCTCTACAAGACGTTCCGCGACAAGAAGGACGGCTGCATCAAGGTGGTGCTGAAGCCGTAGTTGTCGAGGGGGAGCGAGGAGCTAGGTGCGACGACGACGCCTGATGCCCCCTC
>JBBJNN010000081.1:1296-24007 GCA_037720885.1 Gemmatimonadaceae bacterium
GGCTGCATCAAGGTGGTGCTGAAGCCGTAACTGCTGGCGCAGGCGCTCGAAGTGCGACGAATGCCCGGAGGCGTGCTACGCATCGCGCCTCCGGGCATTCGTCGCGTCGATCCGCGGTGAACGTGAGGCAACCGAAGCGTCGTCGCTAGCCAGTGAGTGCAGGGGGCACCGGATCGGCGATCCGGCGCGACGGCAGGTGCGGATCCAACACCTTGCGGCTGCTCTCGGCGCCGCTCACCGGCAGGCCGGTGGGGTCGAGCAGGCCGAGCTGCACGAGCACCGATGCCTGGTCCCAGTAGATACGCTCATAGGCGATCCGCTCGCCCTCGAACCCGACGACCACCACCACCGCCGCCTCCACCCGGCGGCCCGTCGGCGCCAGGCCGGGAAGCATCCAGTTCACGGGTACGGTGTGGGTGAACGTGATCGCCAGCTCCTCGAGCACGCGGTCAGTCCCCACGGTGCGCGACACGCGCTTCACCTCGACGTCCGGCGGGAAGAAGCGCCCGACCAGGTGGTCGCGATAGAAGGCCCGGACGCCGTCGCGCCCGACGCCGCCGGTGAGCACGGGAACGTGGTTCACATTTGGCTCGTCGGTCATCGTCGCCATCGTGGCGTCGAGGTCGCCCGAGAGCTCGGCTGCCATGTGGCGCTCGAACGTCTCGAGCATGGCCGTCTGGGCGGGCGTCAACACGTCGGGCGAGGGTTGCATGCGCGCGGGGGGAAGGTTGACGAAGTCACGCGACGCATATGACCACGGCGTCGCCCGCGGCGGCCGCCGCGGCCGTGAACGCCTGCAGCTCCTCGAAGGCGCCGAGCAGGAAGCCGAGCGGCTCGTCGGTTTCTTCAGGCCGCTGCCAGATCACGTCGGGGTAGATCTCGAGGGCGGTCATGCGCTCGGGGTCGAAGCGCCGAGTCAGCTGTGCGGGGCTGAGCGCGGAGAGGAAGGTGGCGAAGTCGCGCACCTGCTCCGGGCGCAGCAGCCGTGCGAGCACGTCATCGTCGTCGTCCTCGCCAACATCCTCGCCTCCGCTGAGCAGGAAGCAGGCGGGCTCCGCCCCACCGTCCGCCCCGCCGGTGAACAGGAAGTGGAGCCCGTGCCATGCCTTGTCGAGGTCGAGCGCATCGCTGCTCGCCGCCGGAAGCCACGCCGGCGCGCGGGTCGCATTCGCCGCCGCATCGGCCTCAGCCGCCGCATCGTGCGTGGGTGCCTCGTGCGGGCGATCGACCGTGTTCGTCAGGGGCGAGAGCCGCCGCAGGAAGCCGAGCAGACCGCCGCTCGCCTTCGGCGGCGTGGGCGCTGCCTCCTCGCCGAAGAGGAACGACCTGACAAGGGGCGGGTTCGCGCGGAGGCGCGCGACGTCCGCGGCTGTCGCGCGACGCAGAGTACCGTACATGCCCATGGGGAGTCCTCGTGAGGCGACAGGAGCTAGCTCGGCTCGTTCCTCAGCCGGTCGGCTCACGGCGCAACTCGGCAAGATGCTGCCCGATCACTTCCCAGATCACCTCATCCGCCAGACCAAAATAGCCGTGCGCCAGGCGGTCGCGGAGGCCGGCGATCTGCTTTCACGGCACGCCGGCCAGTCACGCGACACGGATCAGCTCTCGCTCTACGTTCGGCCGCACGCGAGGCTTGAGCTTATCGTGCGTCGCGAGATCGACGCGCGCGCCCAACAGCGTCTCCAGATACTCGATCAGGCCCATGTACTCCAGGAAGGTGACCGGCCCCTCGAACTCCACGAGGAGATCGACATCGCTATCGGATCGCGCTTCGTCCCGCGCATAGGATCCGAACAATCCCAGCGAGCGCACGCCGAAACGCCCCTGGATGCCGGCCCGCTGTTCCTGCAGTCGCTTCACCACCTCACCGCGCGTTATGGCGTTGCCCCGGTGAAAACTCGTTCCCGCCCTGTAGCCCGCGCGGCTACGCCGCCGTCAGGTGGTGCGCCACGGACGCATCCGGCCGGGCAGTCAGGGCGAGTCGTACGACAGGTAACGCTCCAACGCCTCGATCAGTGGGGGCAGCTCGTGGATGAGCGTGTCCCAGACCACATCGAAGTCCACGTCGTAGTAGCCGTGCACCAGGCGGTTGCGCATGCCGACGATCGCGGGCCACGGAAGCGTCGGAAGCGCTGCCCGCGTCTCCGGAGCGACGCGTGCGGCGGCTTCGCCGACGATCTCGATCAGCCGGACCAATCCATGGGCCGCGAGCTCGTCGGCATCGAGGTCGGCCCGCTGCCGCTGCTGCGCGAAGCCAACCGCCTTGCGGGCGGCTCCGAGCATGTGGCGCAGCCGTACGCGATCGTCAGGCCGCATACTGGGTCTCGGCGGATCGCAGCACCTCGTCGCGGAAATACCGGCTGATGTCCGCGGGTGTGCGAAGATCCACCGTGCGCCCCAGCAGCTCACCGAGCTCGATCTCCATGGCGGAGAGCGCGATGAGGCCGACCCGGGTGTGCTCGTGGAACTCCACCAGCACGTCGACGTCGCTCTCCGGCCGGAAGTCGTCGCGCAGTACGGAGCCGAAGAGGGCCAGCCTTCGGATGCCATGCCGCCGGCAGAACTCAGCGATCCGCTCGCGGGGTACGTCGATCTTCGGCATTCTCCGCCTCTTGTGCGATCGCCTGGCCTGTGGCGGTCTACGTCGCTGTCAGGTGGTGGACCACGGATGCGGCGAGGTGCGCGGACTTCTCATGGGCGCGCGTGAGCCGTGCTTCGAGCGCATCGCAGAGCGCCAGCAGCTCGTCCACTTTCGCTACGATGCGGTGCTGCTCGGGGAGCGGCGGGACAGGCACGGAAATCTCCCGCAGCATCTTGGTATTGATACCGGCCTGACCTATCCAACGATTGCAGAGCGACGCAAACGAACCGTTCCGAAGCATCAGGTTGAAATAGTACACAAGATAGGCGGGCAGAATCTCCGCCTTTAGCCGTATCCTGGTAAGGTGATTACTGAACCCGTAATCGTAATTCCGATCGACAAGGCAGGTCTTCCCGACCAGCTCCTGGCTATTGGTGTTGTTGAAGATTACATCGCCTGCGCGCAGTGTGGCGCGATCAGGATGAACCTTGTCGTGCGCGATGCGAACAGTCAGATCGAAATTGAGCTTTCCGTCGGTCCCCACGTTGTGGGTGCGGAGATGCACATAGCCGCCCGACACTTCATTCTGCTTGTTGCAGGCAAATCCATTGTCGGTGAAAGAAGCGAGATCAGCAACGGAGCGCCATCGCCATCCGACACGAAGTTCATCGCCAGCGGACGTCACGTCCACGTCCGAGACGGCACCTTTGAAAGCCAGCACGAGGATCATCTCGCGCAGCTTCTGCACGCCGTTCGGCGCGTCCACAATGACGTCGAACTGCCGCAGCAGCGCCTCCGGGGTCATGCCTTCACCTTCTCCGCCAGCGCGGACTTGAGCGCGCCAGTCAGCGCCGCCTTGAGCGCATCGCGCGTCTCCGCCACCTCGGCCAGCACCTGGCGATATTCGGTCAGCAGCTCGTCGGGATCACGATGGTCCTCGGCGGCAACGTTCGGATTCTTGATGTCGAGATTGTAGCTGAGACGACGGATCTCCTCGGCCGGCACGCGCCAGGCGTAGGCGTTCTCGGTACGCTCATTCCACCACGCCTTCTCGGCGTCGAACTCCTCGAGGCGAATCGGCTTCGTCTTGCTGTAGCTCTTCCGCCCCCAGGGGCTCGCTGGTGAGGCGACGACGCTCGCCCCGCTCCAGACCGTGGGTGCCGGACGGCGCGCCGCTGGCGGCGCAGGGGGGGAGGGTACTGGGCGCAACGCGACGCATGCACCAGCGCTGAACCCTGCCTGGCTCACGCTGGATGCCACCATATCGACTGATGGAGGGCAGACGGCGCTCGCCCCCGGGCGGCTCGTGGGGGCGTGGGAAAGTGGCGGCCGTCGGTACTTCCACTACGTGACGGACCGGCTGATGACGCCGAGGTTCGCCGTCCTCTCTGCGCGCTACGCTCTGCGCCGTGCGCTGCACGTCGGCGTCCTGATAGAGGTCTGGCATCATCCGGCGCACGCCGTGAACGTCTCGCGGATCCTCGCGGCCGCGACCCGGTCGCTCGACGCGCTAGGCCCCAGATATGGAGCGGCGGGCGCATTGCGGCGTCGCTCGATCTGCCGGCGCGCCCGGCGTTCGTCGTGGTGGACCCGTGGCTTCGCCGGGTCGACCGGGATCGTAGCGACAACCGGCGGCGAATCGCCGGGGAGCTCCAGCCACGATGAGCCGCCGCGGTCTCACGGGCCGCGCCGATGGCCTGCTGCTGCTCGCCGCCCTGCTCTGCGCGCGTGCTCCCTGATCATGGCGGGCGTCTCGACGGCCCGCCTCGTCCGCGAGGCTCGTGTCCGCTCCTTGTGGCCCCTGGTGCATGCACACAAGGAACACCTCCCTGATGAGCCGAATCCGTGGTGTTTCCGGCCTCCTCTAATGAGGGCCGGCTGGCCGGGCCGGTCCCGTTCTCCCGTCCTTCACCAGGAGGTGGTCATGGCACCGCTCCACGAGCACCCGACCCGACGTCCACTGCTGTTCGCCGCGGCCGCGATCATCCTCGCCGCCGCCTGCGACTCGCCCTCCGAGCACGAGCACGGCGACGGCGAGCCGACTGCCGCGCAGCGCCAGGGCGTCTCGCAGGTGCAAGCCTCCCTGGCGCACTACCAGAACCTCGCCTCTGCGCAGGCCGCGGGGTACACGGCGCAGTTCCCCGCGGGGTGTGCCGAGTCGGCCGAGGGGGCGCAGGGATTCCATTACCTGAACGAGGGACTGGTGGACACCACCGTGGAGCTCCTGCGCCCGGAGCTGGTGATGTACGAGCCGCGGGCGGACGGTTCGCTGCAGCTCATCGGCGTCGACTACGTCGTGCCGCTCCAGGCGTCCGAGCAGCCGCCGACGCTGCTCGGCATGCCCTTCATGCGTAACGAGCCGCTCGGCGTCTGGGCGCTGCACATCTGGGCGTGGCGGCAGAATCCACGCGGTATGTTCGCCGCCTGGAACCCGGCGGTGAGCTGCGCGAACGCGCGGTAGCCGGCGTTCGCGCGGAGACTGGCGTTTCCGCACCGCGGCTCGCATCATAGGCGCGAGCTCGAGCGCCGGCTTGGAGCCGGCGCGGCTCCCCGGGACCGCGCCCGTTTGCCCGGACGAGCGACGGTCGCTCTCGCTCGCCGACGCCGCGAGGTCCCGGCACACACCGCCGCGAGGTTGCACGGTCGGAGGCGGCATGCACGAGCAGGGCGACGTCACCCAGCTCCTCGACCGCGCGAGCCGGGGAGACCCCGGAGCACTGCGGCAGGCGTTGGGTCTGCTCCACGAGCGCCTGCGCGTCATCGCGCACCGCCACCTCGCGGGAGAGGGACAGGGGCATACCCTCGAGACCGACGCGGTGGTGCACGAGGCCTTCCTGCGTCTCGTGGGCCTGGAGCGCGTCCAGTGGCGTGACCGCGAGCATCTGCTGTCGATGGCCGCGCGCACGATGCGCCGGCTGCTCATCGACTACGCCGAGCAGCGCCGCGCGCGAAAGCGAGGCGGTGGCGAGGTCGCGCTCGCGCTGGAGGAGGCGGACAGCGCGGCGGCAGCCCTGGATCGACACGCGGACGACCTTCACGCGCTCGACGAGGCGCTGGCGCGCCTCGCCGAGCTCAACCCACGGCAGAGCCAGGTGGTCGAGTGTCGCTTCTTCGTCGGGCTGAGCATCGAGGAGACCGCGGAGGCACTCGCGCTGTCGCCGGCGACGGTGAAGCGCGACTGGACCGTGGCGCGGGCCTGGCTCAACCGGGAGCTGAGCCGGTGACCGCGCCCCCGACCCGGCCCGACGCCTCGCCCGCCCCCGGCGCGAGCGGGCCGGCCTCGGAGCGCTGGGCGACGATCGAGGCGCTGTTCCAGCAGGCGCTGTCACACGCGACGGACGAGCGCCGCGCATTCCTCGATGCCTCCTGTCCCGACGCCGACGTGCGAGCCGAGGTCGAGGCGCTGCTCGCCGCGCACGAGGGCATGGGGAAGCTGGACGAGCTGAGGGACGAGGTCATGGTCCCCCTGCTCGCGGCGCGCGAGCACGCCGGTGATCCGGCCACTGCGCTGCCGACGCACTCGCGCTATCGGATCCTCGAGCGACTGGGCAGCGGAGGGATGGGCGTCGTCTATCGGGCTCGCGACGAGCGGCTCCAGCGCGACATTGCGCTCAAGTTCCTCCCGCCGCAGCTCGGCGCCGACGAATCTGCGAAGCGACGCTTCCTGGTGGAGGCGCGCGCGGCCGCCGCGCTCGAGCACCCGAACATCTGCACCATCCACGAGATCGGCGATACGGAGGACGGGCGGCTCTACATCGCCATGGCGTGCTACGACGGCGAGACGCTCGACCGCCACATCGCGCGCGGCCCGCTCGCCGTCGCTGAGGCGCTCCGCGTGGCCGGCGAGATCGCGCGCGGACTCGGCAAGGCGCACGAGCGCGGGATCGTGCACCGCGACATCAAGCCGGCGAACGTCATGGTCACGGGTGATGGGCTGGTGAAGATCCTCGACTTCGGGATCGCGAAGCTGGCGGACGCGAGCGTGACGCAGACGCTAGGCGCGGTCGGCACGATCGCGTACATGAGCCCCGAGCAGGCGTTCGGCGAGACGGTCGACCACCGGACCGACATCTGGGCGCTCGGCGTCGTCCTCTACGAGATGCTGACCGGCGTGCGCCCGTTCCAGGGGCCCAGTCAGCATGCGGTCCTCGCCGCCGCGCTCTCCGCCGATCCGGAGCCGGTCACGAAACTGCGTGGCGACACGACCGCCGGGGTGGACGCGGTGATCCGCCGCGCGCTCGCCAAGACGCCGGTGGAGCGCTTCGCGAGCGCGGCGGAGCTGTTCGAGGCACTGGCCGTCTGCGCGGCCGGCGTTCGCGCCGGCGCGGTGGCCGGGGCGGTGGTGGGCGCGCCTGCGGCCCGCCGCGTCGTGGAGGTGCCGGACAGCGAGCCGCGCGACTCGGCGCTCACACGCGGCGGCGAGCGCCGCCAGGTCGCCCTGGTCGCGTGTGCGATCGCGGGGTACGACGCGCTGGTCGAGCGCCTCTCGCCCGAGGAGAGCGACAGGGTGCTCGCCCGGATCCGCGACGCCGCGGCGGAGGTGGCGACGCAGCACGGCGGGATCGTCAACCACTTCTCGGGTGACGGGCTCGTCATGCTGTTCGGCGTTCCGACGACGCACGAGGACGATGCCGTGCGGGGCGTGCGCGCGGCGCTGGCGCTGCACGCGCGCGTGGCCGACGTCGCCGCGACGCTCGACGCGAGGCTGTCGGGGGGTCTGCGCCTGCGCACGGGGGTGCATGTGGGGAGCGTAGTCGCCCAGCACCTGCGCGACGGCGACCGCCGTTTCCGCATCACCGGCGCGCCGGCGGACGTTGCTGGCCGCCTCGCCGCCGCCGCCGGGCCCGACGTCGTCCTGGTCAGCCCGGAGACCCGCCGGCTGGTCGCCCCGTTCGTGTATACCACGGCGGTCCGTGCCGTGGCGCTCCGGGCGGACGGCGCGCCCGTGGTGCCCCACCGCGTGCTCGGTGCCTCCGACGTGCGGTCGCGGCTCGAGGGCGCGGCGCGCAGCACCGGGCTCACGCCGTTCGTCGGGCGCGAGCGCGAGCTGGCCGCGCTCGCCGAGCACCTCGCGTCGGCGCGCGAGGGGATGGGCCGCTTCACGGTGTTGGTCGGCGAGGCCGGCGCGGGGAAGAGCCGGCTGCTCCACGAGCTGCGCACCGCCGCCGCTGCCGCGGGCACGCGCGTGCTCGTCGGCCGCTGCGACGCATACGGCGGCACCACCCCGTTCCTCCCGTTCGTCGAGGCGGCGCACGAGGCGCTCGGGGTGCCGGGCGAGGGGACGGCGCTGGCACGACACGACGCGGCCGTGGCCGGCGCTCGGGCCATCGACTCCTCGCTCGAGGAGTTCCTCCCCCTCTACCTCGCGCTGCTGGCGATCCCGAGCGAGGCGCATCCCGTCCCCGAGCACCTGCGCGGCGAGAGCTTCCAGGCGGCGATGCTCGACGCGGTGGCCGCGCTCTTCACCCTCGGGGCGCGCTCCGCCCCCACCCTCCTTCTCCTGGAGGACTGGCACTGGGCCGACGAGGGCTCGCGCGCCGCGTTGCGGCAGCTCGCCGAGATCGTGCCGGCCTTCCCGCTGCTGCTCGTCGTGACCTCGCGCCCCGACGGCGCGGCGGACTGGGGGAGTGCGGATCACCAGACGCTGCTACACCTCCCGCCGCTGGACGGCGCGGCCTCGGCGGCGATCGCGCGCGCCGTGCTCGGCGCCGAGCGGGTGGCGCCCGAGCTCGTGGCGCGCCTGCACGAGCGCACCGGGGGAACCCGTTCTTCCTCGAGGAGGTGTGCACGGCGCTGCGCGAGGAGGGCGCGGTCACGGTGCGCGACGGCGAGGCCGCGGCGGCGGATGCGTCCGGCGCCGTGCACGTGCCGGAGACGGTGCAGGGCGTCCTCCGCACGCGCATCGACCGGCTTGACGCGGAGGCGCGCGACGCGCTGCGCGTGGCCGCGGTGGTCGGCCGCGAGTTCACGCGCGGCGTGCTCGAGGATGTGGCGGAGGTGGGAGGCGGCCTCGCCCGCGCGATGGATCGGCTCAAGGCGTCGGGGCTCGTCCAGCAGGTGGGTGTGGCGCCCGAGCCGGCGTACCGGTTCAAGCACGCGCTCACGCAGGAGGTGGCGTACGACAGCCTGCTCGAGCACCAGCGCGCTACGATCCACGGGGCCGTCGGCCGCGCCATCGAGCGGCGGTACGCCGCGCGGCTCGACGAGCACGTGGAGCGGCTCGCGCACCACTTCAGCCGTGCCGAGGCGTGGGCGGAGGCGGCGCGATATGGATTGGAGGCCGCCGACCGCACCACAGATCTCAACCAGTTCGCCGACGCGCTGGGCGCTCTCGAGCGCGTGGAGGAGTGGGTTCTCCGGCTCCCCGACGACGCGGCGCGCCGCGACCTGCACGCCGACGTGCTCCTGCGCCAGGAGCGGCTCTGTGAGATGCTCGGGCTCCGCACCCGCCAGCTCCTAATCGCGGAGACGCTGATCACACTGCTCGCGCCACACGGCCCCTCCGAGCGGCTGGCGCAGGTCTACCGCCGGCAGGGCGACGCCTTCACGCTGCTCCGCCGATTCGAGGCGGCGGAGCGGGCGCTCGAGACCGCGCTGCGCGTCGCCGGAGAGTGCGGCGACGAGGCGGGCGAACGCAGCGCGCTGCGCAGCATCGCCCTGCTGCGGGCCTACGAGGGGCGGCACGAAGAGGCGCTCGAGCACATCGAGCGTGTGCTGGCGCTCGGGCAATCCGTCGGCGACACCCAGGCGGCGGCCGGCGACCTCGCGACGCTGCTCAACATCCTGCGCGCGATGGGGCAACCCACGCGCGCCCTCGCGGCACTGCAGTCGGCGCTCGAGCGCACGGACTTGGCGGAGTACGTCGTGCGCGACGGGGGCTTCGTCGCGCTGCCCTTCGTCATCGGCACCGTGTATCTCGACCTCGGCGACCACGACATGGCACTCGCGTACTTCCGCCGCGCGGCGGCGCAGGCCGTCGGCCAGCACCTCCCGATCAACGCCTCGTTCTCGCTCACCACCATCGCGCACCTCCAGCTCCAGCAGGGGCACGTCGAGGAGGCGCTCGCCACGTACCGGCAGGCGGTGGAGATGAACCGGAAGGCCCGCTACGCCGACGGCTCGGCGCACGCCTGCCGGTCGCTCGGCGAGGCGCTCGTCGGCCTCGATCGGCACGAGGAGGCGCTCCCCCACCTGGGCGAGGCGGCTGCACTGTTCGCGCAACTCGAGGACCGCGCGAACGAAGCGGTGATGTGGCGGCGCCTCGCGGCGGTGCACGAGCGACTGGGCGCGCCCGAGGAGGCTCGTGAGGCGTGGGGGCGGGTGCGCGAGCTGCACCGGGCCGCCATGGACGTCGCCGGCGAGGCCGAGGCCGCGGAGGGGATGGCACGCGCCGAGCGGCGGCTCCCCGCCGCCGCCGAAAACGTCGTCGCCCGCTACGAGGAGGCGCTCGCGCTCGCCGCGCGCGCCGGCGACCGGAGGCGCGAGCTCACGCTTCACAATTCGTTAGGCATCGTGCACTGGGAGCGCGGCGCGTACGCCGACGCGGCGCGCCACTACGAGGCCGCGCTCCGCCTCTGCCGCGATGCGGGCGACCGCGTGCACGAGGGGCTGATGCTCAACAGCCTCGGCGCGACGCTCCACCGGCTGGGCCGCCTGGACGAGGCGCGGACGGCGTTAGGCGAGGGCGTGCGCGTGACGAAGGAGACCGGCGAGCGTCAGCTCCAGGCGCATGCGCTGGCTACACTTGGCGAGGTGTGCCTCGCCAGCGGCCGACTCGACGAGGCACACTCGAGCGTGGACGCCTCCCTGGCGCTCCGGCGCGCGCTGGGCGATCGTCGGGGCGAAGGCTGGATGTTCGAGCGCTTGAGCCGCGTGCGCGCGGCCGCGGGCGCGCACGACGCGGCGCGCGACGCCGCCGATGCCGGTCTGGCCATCGCGCACGAGATTGGCGACGAGACGCTGCGGGCGGCGGTCGCACGCCTGCGGTCCTCCACCGCTACCACCGATTCCCCGAACCCCTGACGACCCATGCCACGCTACATCATCGAGCGCAACGTCGGCACCCTCACCCCCGACCAACTCCAGGCCAGCGGCCGCCTCTCGAACTCCGTGCTCGCCGAGATGTCGGGCGTGGTGTGGGTGAAGAGCTACGTGTCCTACGCGGAAGGGAAGATCTACTGCGAGTACATGGCGCCGAACCCCGAGGCCGTGCTCGAGCACGCGCGGCGCTGCGGGATCCCGGCGGACCGCATCTCCGAGGTCGCGCTCGAGATCAGCCCGGAGATGTTCGTCTAATTAGCGCAGTTCTCGTCTGGCTCCTCTACGGCGTCGCGGGGCGCGGGAAAGGCCCGTCGCGCATCGCCGCGGCGTACGCGAACGACGCGAGGATCACCGACGCCTGCTTGAGCGCGTCCGGAGCGATCCGCTCGTAGAAGTCCATGTTCGTGTGATGGACGCGCGTGTCGTACTCCGCGTAGTCCTGGATCGTATTGAAGGCGGGGAGTCCGAGCGCCGTGAACGCGAGGTGGTCGGTGTTGCCGATCTTCTCGATGACGTTGCGGCGCGCGCCGAGATCGGTGAACGGCGCGAGCCACTCGTCCAGCACGCGTTTCGCCGGCTCGTTCCCCTCGGCGTACCAGCCGTAGATCGGCCCGGTGCCGGGATCGTTGTTGAGGTACACGGAGAACTTCTCGCGCGCCCGGGCGTTCGCGTCGCCCGCGTAATGCCGCGCGGCATATGCCCGCGAGCCCAACAGGCCCTCCTCCTCACCGCCCCAGATGGCCGCGCGAATCGTGCGCCGCGGCCGCACGCCGGTCGCCTTGAGGATGCGCATGGCCTCCATCAGCTCGGCCACGGCGTCGGCGTTGTCGGCCGCACCGGTCGCGGAGTGCCAGGAGTCGATGTGTGCGCCGAGCAGCACCACCTCGTCGCCGATGGCAGGATCCGTCCCCGGTATCTCGGCGACGACGTTGTAGCCGCTCGTGTCGGCGGCGTGGTAGCGCGTCCGCACGTCCACCCGGAGCCTGAGGGGCGCGCGGGCGCGGATGGCGCGCACGACCAGGTTGTACTGCTCGGCGGCGACGATGAGCGACGGCACGGCGTTGGCCGCGGTGCTCGTGCGGCTGCCCAGCACGAACATCGTGCCCTCGTTGCCCTCGGTCGGACGCAGCACCGCCGCCGCGCCGAGGTCGTGCAGCGTCTGCATGAGGGCGGCGCGCGGGAGCGGACCGGTGGCGTTGTTCGCGCGCGGGGCGCCGATCGGCACGGGCTGGTCGTGCGCCGTGGGCTGGAGCCGGTCCTTCGTGATGAACGTCTCCTGCGGCCTGGTCGCGAGCACGATCGCGCCGCGGATCGCGCCGGCGCGGGCTCGCACCGAATCGGCGTTCGCGAGATCGCCGATGTAGACCGGCGTGCCGACCACCGCGCGCGCCATCGACGGCGTCCACGCCTCGGCGTACGCGATGAGCGGCATGTAGCGCGGCGCGGTCATCTCGACCGTCTGGGCCTCGAGCGTCCACCCTCGGCCGAACGGCCACGACTCGAGATGGACGTTCGCGAGCCCGTAGCCGCGTAGCGTCTGCGCCGACCAATCAACCGCCTGCTTGAACGCCGGCGAGCCGGTAAGCCGGGGGCCGATGACGTTGGTGAGGTGGTCGAACAACGCCAGCACCTGCGAGCGGTTCATCCCCTCGTCGCGAATGCGGGCGAGCGCGGCGGGGTCCTGTGCGCGGGCGGCTGTGAACGGGACGAGCGCGAGTAGGAGGGCGCTCAGAGCAACGCGTTTCATGTCGGGCATGCCGGGGAAGAGGAGTCGTGCATCCATCGTCACCGTACGCGCGAGGCGACGCAGCGTTGGGCGCGACAGGCCGACCCGCGATTGAGCTACTCGGCCACGCGGCGTATCTTCGCCCATCCGACACGGTAACGCTCTCCTGGGGGTCTCGTCATCATGGCCAGATTCGCGAACATCCTCGAGACGATCGGTCGCACGCCAGTCGTCAGAATAGGCAAGCTCGCACCGCCGGACGTCCAGCTCTTCGTCAAGATCGAGGCGTTCAATCCCCTCGGCTCCGTGAAGGACCGCCTCGCGCTCGGGGTGATCGAGGACGCCGAGCGCACGGGCGCGCTCAGGCCCGGGCAGACGGTCATCGAGGCGACGAGCGGCAACACCGGCATCGGTCTGGCCATGGTGTGCGCGCAGAAAGGGTATCCGCTCGTCGTGACGATGGCCGAATCGTTCAGCGTCGAGCGGCGGAAGCTGATGCGCTTTCTGGGCGCGAAGGTCGTGCTCACCCCCGCGCCGGCGAGCGGCACCGGGATGGTGAGAAAGGCCGTGGAGCTCGCGGAGATGCACGGCTGGTTCCTGACGCGGCAGTTCGAGAACGAGGCGAACGCCGACATGCACTCGCGCACGACGGCGCGGGAGATCCTCGCGGACTTCGACGGCGAGCCGCTGGATTACTGGGTCACCGGTTTCGGCACCGGCGGCACGCTCAAGGGCGTGGGGCGCGTGCTCGAGAAGGAGCGGCCGGAGACGAAGATCGTGCTCGCCGAGCCCGCCGACGCGCCGCTGGTCACGAGCGGCACCCGGCAGGAGCGAAACGCGGACGGCGCGCCGACGGCCAGGCACCCGGCGTGGAAGCCGCACCCGATCCAGGGCTGGAGCCCCGACTTCATCCCGAAGCTCGCCGGTGACGCCCTCGACGCCGGCCTGGTCGACCGCGTGATCACAGTGCCGGCCCCCGAGGCCATGCAGTGGAGCCGGCAGCTCGCGCGGCAGGAAGGGATCCTCGTCGGCACCTCGGCCGGCGGCACGTTCGCCGCGGCGATCCAGGTCTGCAAGGACGCGGCGAAGGGGGCGACGGTCCTCTGCATGCTGCCTGATACCGGGGAGCGGTATCTCACGACGCCGCTGTTCGGCGACATCCTGGTCGAGATGACGGAGGAGGAGCTCGGGATTCTGCGGTCCACGCCGACGTATGCCGACGCGCCAGTCGGTGTGCCGACCGGCGTGTCAGCCGGCGCCGCGGCGACCGCACCGCGCTGATCGAAGCGGATCCGTCAGCCGGGGATCGCGCTCGGGTCCATCCAGAACACTTCCCAGTGGTGCCCGTCGAGGTCGTAGAAGCTCCAGCCGTACATGAATCCGTGGTCCTGTGGATCCACCGCATGTGAGCCGCCTGCGGCCACTGCCTTCTTCACCATCTGGTCGACCTCGTCGCGGCTACCCACGCTCAGCGCGTAGAGCGCGCCCGTCTCCCGGCGTGGGTCACCCGTCGGGCGCTTGCTGAAGCTCGCGAAGCGCTCCTTGGTGAGCAGCATGAAGTAGGCATCCTCGCCGACGAGCATGCAGGTCGCGGTCGCGTCGGTGAAGTGCCGGTTGAAGGTGAAGCCGAGCGCCTCGAAGAACTCGATGGAGCGCTGCAGGTCGCTCACGGGGATGTTGACGAACAGCTTGTGCGGCGTGGTCGGCTTGAAGCCGGCGTTCGTGATCGTGGGAGCGGGTGCCTGGGTCGTGGACATGGTGTGATCTCCGTGGTGTGTGGTGATGGTGGTGAGTGGCGGAGGACGGTCGGGGAACTCAGCGGGCGGGGCGGAGCAGCGCCCGCACCCGGGCGTCGCGCAGGTACAATCCGCCCCAGACGAGCGCGGCGACGTAGACGGGAAAGAGGATGTGCGTGAAGAGCGGATTGTCGAGGCGTAGGTGCGTCGCGATCGCGCCGCCGAAGTAGTCGGTCCACAGCACGGCGCCGAGGGGAGCGGTGCGCGGAGCGAGGTAGAGGACGAGGCACACGACCTCGATCATCCCGATGATCGGCAGGTGATGGGGCGCGAAGCCGAGCTGCACGGTGCCGGCGACGGCCTCCTTCACGCCAGCGAGCTTGATCGCCGCATCGAATGCGAGGAACAGCACCGCGATGCCGGTGAGCAGCCGGCTCGCCCAGCAGGTCCTGGCGGACGGACCGGCGGACGGTGCGGCGAGCGTGGCGGATGCGAGGAGCGTGGCGGACATGGAATCCTCCGGATGAGTGAGTTCACCCCTATAGACTCCCCGCCTCGCTGAAACTCATCGGTCCCGCCGAAAAAATCTTCGGAGCGACCGCACGCCATTCCGTGAGTGCGCCTCAGCTCGTGAGTTGCCTCGGTAGCCCGAATCGCGGGAAGAGTGTCTCGACGTCGAGGTAGGACGTCATGCTCGCGATCCGGTCGCCCCGGACCTCGAGCACGAGCAACGCCCACGGTTCCGCGCCGCCCTGGCGGTACTGCGCGAACGCCGGGGTGCCGCCACACGCCTCCACCGGGACGAGACGTGAGCCCAGGCACCCGATCCCGGCGCCGAGGAGCCACCGCGCGATTGACTCGTGCCCCTGGAGCCAGAGGTCGTACGGCGGCATCGAGAGCGTCGCCTCGTCGTGGAGGAGCCCGGTGAGCGCGTCGATGTCGTACTGCTCGAACGTCTCGACGTAGCGCGCCACGAGCCGCGTCTGTTCGTCCGAGAGGGCACGCGGCACGACGGCGGGGTTACGCGTTGCGAGCGTCGCGCGGGCGCGTTGCAGCGCACCATTCACCGCCGCCACGCTCATGTCGAGGCTGTCGGCTACCTCGGACGCGGACCAGTTCAGGACCTGGGTGAGGAGCAGCACCGCGCGCTGGCGCGGCGGCAGGTACTGCAACGCCGCCACGAAGGCCAGGCGGACGCTCTCGCGCAGGATCGCGTGCTCCTCGGGATCGCAGTCGTCAGCGGCCGGCAGGGCCACGGCGTCGGGGATTGGCTCGACCCAACACTCACGCGGGCGCTCGGTGAGTACGAGATCGTCGGTCACGACACCCGGCGTGTCGGAGAGCTCGACCGGGCGGACCCGCTGGCGATTCGTCGCCGAGAGCGTGTCGAGACAGACGTTCGTGGCGATGCGGTGGAGCCACGTCTTGAGCGACGACTGCTCCTGGAACCGGTCGATGCCCTTCCATGCGCGGAGCATCGCTTCCTGCACGGCGTCCTCCGCGTCCACGACGGAGCCGAGCATGCGATAGCAGTGGCCGGTGAGGGCCGGGCGGTATTGCTCGAGAAGGGCGGCGGCGGACATGGGCCTATGGTATCATCGGGCGGCGGCCCGCACCACGCGGGCCGTGGCGCTCCGGGGTTACTCGGTGAGTGTCAGCGGCGCGCTTCCTTTTGACAGCTACAGCAACGGCGCGCATCCTCCACTCGACAGCGACCGCGGCGACCGCAGCGAACGCACCCAGTCGGACGGAGCTCACCGTGGTCCCACGCCCGCAGACGGACGCCCTCCGCGGCTCGCTCGACCTCCTCGTCTTCAAAACGCTCTCGCTCGCGCCGATGCACGGGTGGGGGATAAGCCAGCGCGTCCAGCAGATCTCGGGTGGGGTGCTGGAGGTCAACCAGGGCTCGCTGTACCCGGCGCTGCAGCGGTTGGAGAAGGAGGGGCTGATCACGAGCGACTGGGGAATGACGGACAACAACCGGCGGGCGCGCTACTACCGGCTCACCGCCCGCGGGCGGCGGGCGCTGGGCGACGAGCTGGAGAGCTGGCGGCGCTTCGCCGCCAGTCTCGAGGCGGTCCTGCGCACCACGTGACGGCGCCGAGGAGGTTCGGCGTGGCCTCCACCGCGCTCACCACCCCCGGAGCAGCCCATGAGCCGGCTTGAGGGGACGCGTGCGCGCCTGCGTCTCCTGTGAGTGATACAGCCCACTGACGGATCATCGCGCCTTCGTCGACGTGGCTGCGCGCGCGCGCGTGGTGTCCGCCGGCGCCGCGACGACCTCGTACTCCTTCTCGGGAATGCGGAAGCCCTTCGCCACCGCGGGATCGCCTTCCGTCCCGAGCACGCGTTGCGCGACGTACTCGCCGACGACCGGGCCGAACTTGAACCCTTCGGCATTGCCGCCGCCGGCGATCCACACGTTCGACATCGCTGGATGGCGGTCGATGACGAAATTGCGGCTCGACGTCGACTCGTAGTGGCACGCGTGCGTCTGGAGCACCGGCGCGTCGCGCAGGAGCGGGAAGCGCAGCGCGAGGAATCGCCGCGTCCCCTCGATGCGGCTCGCATCGGGCCACCGGTCGCTCGTGTCGGGGTCGAGCTGTCGCGGCGGCACGGGCGTGGTCGCGGCACCGGCACCGCCCGCGGTGCCCGCGCCGCGCGCGCGCGCCGTGTCGCGCGTAGCGCTCGCCGGGCGCGGCCCGCGCGTTCGTGCCGCCGGGCCGGCGGCGGTCCGCCCCGCTTCCCCCTGCGCGCCCGGTGCCTGCGCGCCGGGAGCGTTCGGTGCACGGACGCTGCCACGCACGCGGAAGCCGCGGCTGTCCACCGGTAGCGCCGCCCAACCGGTGACGCCGGGAAAGTTGAAGCTCGGCAGGTTGGGGTACGTGAATCGCTCGTCGCCCACCGGTGTCCCGAAATAGCACACGTAGCCGAGCGGCGTGCGTACCTTGTTCGCGAAGAGGTCCGGGAACGTCTTGCCCAACCACGGGCCGGGCGCGAACACGAACGTGTCGGCGCGCAGCGTCTGGCCGGTGTCGAGCGCGATCTCCTCCAGACGGCCGTTCGCGACCTTCGAGGGTGTGGCGCGCCCGATCACGAGCCGGACGCCCAGGCGCTCGGCGACCGCCGCGACGGTTTGGCACGCGCGGCGCGCGCGGACGACGCCGGCGTCGGGCTCGTAGAGCACCGCGGTGATGTCGTCCATCGCGATCACCGGAAAGTCGCGGCGCACCTCCGCCGGATCGAGCACCTGGTAAGGGATGCCATGCTTGTCCCACCAGTGTTTGGTCCTGATCTGGAACGGCTCCCAGTCGGACCGCAGGATCAGATCGCCGGTCGTGTGATAGAGATTCAGCCGGAGGTCGCGCCCCCACTCGGCGTCGAACGCCTTCCAGCGTCGCATCGCCTCACGAGCCCAGAGCATCCACATCTCGCCCGTGTCGCGGTCGCCGTACGACGAGCGCACGCCGCGCGACTCGTCACCCGACGTCGAGCGCGCGTTCCCGGGGCCGAACGCGTCGACGAGCGTGACCCTCGCGCCCATCTGCCGCAGGTGCAGCGCCGTCCACCCGCCCCACGCGCCGGCACCGATCACCACGACGTCGGACGAGTTGCCGCCGATGAATGGGAATCGCCGCGTATGCTCGATGCCGGGTACGGGCGCCGCCTCGGCGCTGCGACATCCGGCGAGCATCGCGAGACCCGCCCCGGCGCCGGCGGCTTTCAGGAAGTCGCGTCGGGCGACGCGGCCCACGCGCGGCTCTCCCCCAGCCCGCGGTCCGGGCGTCGTGCGGGAGGAAGGAGGCGCGGGAGGGGGAACGCTCGAATCGTCAGCCATGGCTGCGCCCGGGGGAGGGAAGGAGGTCGGCGGCAATATTGGGAGGCGGCTCGTGGAAAATCAAACCGTCTCCGGTCCGCGGTCGCCAATTCCGCCCCGCGCCATATAATTGAGCGACTATGACCAAAGCCGGCACCCGGAGGACCTGCGTGCGCCTGCGTGGCTGGATGGTGGCGGGCCTCCTCGCGCCGCTCGCCGTCGCGTGCTGGCGCGATGACCCTGACGTGCGCGAGCCGCTCGGTGCGCCTATCCTGGGCGCGCGCCGGCCGGTGCTCGCGGCGCCGGCGGCCGGGGCGCGGGCGAGGCCGGTCATTCCGACCACGGCGTCGCTGCCGCCGGCCACCTACACGGCCGACCAGGCGGCGCGGGGCGCCGAGGTCTACCAGGCGACGTGCGCGCGATGCCACCCGCCGGGCCAGCTCGACGGCGAGAACTTCCGGGCCGGGTGGAACGAGGCGCGCGTGTTCACGCTGTTCTCGACCCTCCGCAACACGATGCCACAGGACAAGCCGGGCAGCCTGACCGACGAGCAGTACGTGGACGTGGTCGCCCACATCCTGCAACGGAATCGGGTGCCGGCCGGCGCCACCGCGCTGCGCCCGGATACGGCCGCGCTGCGTGAGGTCCGCATCGCCGTGCCGACCACGCACTGACTCGCACTGACCCGCACTGACCCGCACTGACCCGCACTGACCCGCACTGGAGTGCCGACATGACGCGACTCGCGTTCGCGACCGCAGCCGCCGCGGCCGTCCTCGCCGCCTCGCCGCTCCGCGCGCAATCGCCGGCGGCGCCCGCCAAGCCGACGAACGGCGCGCCGAACCCGTACCGCACCGTCGAGGGGTGGGCCAAGCTCCCCGAGGGGCGGACCTGGGGCTCCACGAGCGCCGTCGACATCGATCGCGATGGCGCGAGCATCTGGGTAGCCGAGCGTTGCGGCGCGAATAGCTGCGCCGGCTCGAGCTTGCCGTCGGTGCTCAAATTCGACGCGTCGGGGAACCTCGTGAAGTCGTTCGGCGCCGGGCTACTGGTGTCGCCCCACGGGATCGCCGTGGACCGCGAGGGCAACGTGTGGGTGACGGACTGCGCGTGTACTGGAGGCGGGAGCGGACGTGGGCGCGGCGCGGGCGCGGCGCCCGTGGCGCCGGCTGCGCCGGCGGATTCACAGGGGCCGCCGCGTGGGCACCAGATCTTCAAGTTCTCCCCCGCTGGCAAGCTCCTTCTGACGCTCGGCCAGGCCGGGGGTGGGCGTGACACCGCGTACTTCTGGCAGCCCAACGACATCCTCGTCGCGCCGAACGGCACCGTGTTCGTCGCCGAGGGACACTCGTCGCAGCCCGGGTCCGTCGCCCGCGTCCTCAAGTTCGACCGGACGGGGCGCCTCGTGAAGACGTGGGGGACGTTCGGGAGCGGGCCGACCGAGATGAACCAGCCGCACGCACTGGCCATGGACTCGCGCGGCCGCCTTTTCGTCGGCGACCGGGGGAACGATCGCATCCAGATCTACGACCAGGACGGCGCGCTCCTCGACACGTGGTACCAGTTCAGCCGCCCGAGCGGGATCTTCATCGTCCGCGACGCGATCTACGTCGCGGACTCCGAGTCGGGCTCCGTCGCCCCCGCGCGCACGGAGTGGAAGCGCGGCATCCGCATCGGCAGCGCGCGCACCGGCGCCGTCACCGCCTTCATCCCCGACCCCGCCGAGAATCCGCCGAGCACGAGCGCGGCAGAGGGGGTGGCGGTTGACGCGCGAGGGAACGTGTACGGGGCCGAAGTCGGCCCGCGGGCGCTGAAGCGCTACGTGCGGCGGGCGCCGGCGAAGAAATAGCCCGCGGCCGCGGCTCCGGGTGGCGTGTTCGCGTCGCTCGCCCGATAACCGGGCCTACCGCCCCGGCAGCGCCAGCGCGACGAGCGAGGTGTTCTTCCCAGCTCCAGTGGCGAATACGACGTATTGCTTGCCGCGGTGCAGGAACGTCATCGGCACCGCGGTCGTGCGTGCCGGGATCGTCACGGTGCCGACCTGCTGCCCCGTCGCCTTGTCTACCGCGTAGAGCTGCGGTGGCCCGCTCGGCGGCCCTCCGCTCCGCCCCGTGCCGTAGATCACGAGCGTCTTCGTGGTGATCACCTGCGGCTGCCCGCGCCCGCCAGTGGACGGCGGGAGCTGCACCCCGGCGAAGAGCGGGTCGGTAGTAGTGACGGGGACGGTCTTTCCGCCGCTCGGAATCCACCACGCCTTGTCGCCCGTGTTCATGTCGTACGCCGTCACGCCGCCGAGCTGCTTCGGCTTGAGAATGGAGACACCGCCGATCGTGCTCCCCGCGGCCCGCCCCTCGAAGCCGCCGACCTGCCGGTTCGGCGGCGTGTATCCCTCGGGCGACGGGAGCGCGCCGAGCAGCCCGCAGCTGTCGTGCGGGGAGGAGTAGCGGAACTCGGAGCACGGGTCCTTCTGTAGCTGGATCGTGCTCAGCCCGCTCTGCGAGGCGACGTAGAGCTTCCCCGTTTCCGGGTCCGCGGCCGCGCCGCCGTCGATGTTCACGCCGCCGGATGCCCCCGGGGCGTACCACGAGCACCGGAGCCCAGCCGGCCCCGAGCCGTCGGCGGGCGACGCGGGGATGAAGTACGGGCCCATGCGGCACCGCCGCGCGAGCTTGAGCGCCGAGTCGCGGATGGCGGGCGTGTAGTCGATGAGGTCCGACTCGACGAGCCCCTGCTGCGAGTAGGGCGCCGGCCGGCTGGGGATCGGTTGCGTCGGTGACGTCTTCTCCCCCGGGATCTCGCTCCCGAGCACCGGCGTCTCGGGCATCGGCCAGATCGGCTCCCCCGTCACGCGGTCGAAGGTGTAGATCCACCCCTGCTTCGTCGTCTGCGCGACGATCTTCCGGGGCCGCCCGTCGACGGTGACGTCGAGGAGGTTGGGCGCCATCGGCGTGTCGTAGTCCCAGATGTCGTGGTGCACCATCTGGAAGTGCCATTTCCGCTGGCCCGTCTTCGCATCCAGCGCGACGAGGCTGTTGCCGAACAGGTTGTTCCCCGGGCGGTGCCCGCCGTACTCGTCCATCAGCGGCATGCCGACGGGGATGTAGACGAGGCCGAGCTCCGGGTCCGCCGAGTAGGGGGCCCATGCGTCGTTCTTGCCCACGCCTTCGGTCCCGATCTTCGAGCCGTTCGTCCACGACTCGGCGCCGAGCTCCCCAGGCTGTGGGACGAGGTTGAACTTCCAGAGCTGCCTCCCCGTACGCACGTCGAGCCCCAGGACGAACCCCGGCAGGTTGCGCACGCGTATCGGGTAGTAGCCGTGGATCGAGGAGTTGCCGACGACGATCACGTCGCCGATGACCGTGGCGGGCGAGCTGTTCGCGATCTGCCCGAGCGCCGGGTCGATCCCGACCGTGCCATCCGCGCCGGTCCGGGTCTGGCGATTCCACCGCTCTCCGGGGCGCGCGCGGCGCGCGGGCGCGGCGTCGCTGATGATCAGCTCGGCGGTGTCGTCCACCGCGAGCGGGACCATCGGCAGACCGAGCCCCGCCTGCAGATCGACGATGCCGTTCTTCCCGAACTTCGGGTCCAGCGCGCCGGTCTTCGCGTCGAGCGACGCCATGTGGAAGCCGGGGGTGACGACGATCACGCGCTCGCTGATCCCGTCGGTCCAGTAGGCGAGTCCACGTCCCGCGAAGCGGCGCGGCGCCTTCTGCCACCGGATCCCCTCGTCCATCCCCCACTTCCAGAGCATCTTGCCCGTCGCCGGGTCGATCGCGAACGCCATGCGCCGGCTCGTGGCGACGGTGAAGAGCCGCCCGTTCGCGTAGAGCGGCGTGGTGCGGTAGTACTCGTCCTCTCCGTGCTCGCCCGCGTTCCACTGCCACGCGACGCGAAGCGAGTCGAAGTTCGCGGCGCCGATCTGGTTGAGCGGGGAGTAGCGCGTGCCCCACGCGTCGGCGCCCCAGTAGCGCCACTCGCCCGGCACGTTGCCGCGCACGAGCGCTGGCGCGCGCGTGGGGATGGCGGCAGACTGCGCACCGGCGACGGATGCGGCCGCCGCGAAGATGGCGGTGACGAGCGTCGCGCCGAGGGTGAGCGAGGCTCGCGAGCGTCGGGTCATCGTTCACTCCCGTGAGATGCGGGTGGGGCGGCGCGCGACCGCGGGCTCTTCCGGACGGGCAGGCTCTTCGTCCCCGGCTTGGCGACGGGCTTGGCGACGGGCTTGGCGACGGGCTTGGCGACGTCGATGCGGATCGCCGCCAGCGCCACCGGGTCGGTGGCCAGCTCCACCTTCCCCGCCGGCATGGCGTTCATGCGGAGGAGATAGGCGACGACATCCGCATACTGCTCCGGCGCGAGACCGCCCGGGTCGTTCTTGGGCATCTGCTCGCTGACGTACCCGTAGAGGTCCGCCACCGTGCGACCCTTCCACCAGTTCGCGAAGGTCACGCCGGTGTGCGACGCCGCGGTGTGGCACGCGCGGCAGAACCCGGCGTACACCTCCCCCCCCCGCTCGGCCTGCGCCGCGGTGTAGACACCGGCGCGCGATGAGCGCGGGGCCGCCGAGCCGGGGGCCTGCGCCGGCGCGAGGCGGGCGGTGGCGGCGAGCGCCGCCAGAAGGAGGGTCGAATGGAGCGTCCGCATCAGTCGGCTCCAACCTCGCTCCCGCGCCCCGTTCGCGCCAGCCGCCCGGAGAGCGCGGAGAGCGCCCACACGGCGGCGAGGATGACGAGGAGCAGCATCGTGGCACGCGTGGCACCGGCCACGAACGCGCGGTCGAACGCCGGCCACGCGAGCCGGTACTGCCGCAG
>JBBJNN010000082.1:0-10371 GCA_037720885.1 Gemmatimonadaceae bacterium
CGATGGCCCGAAGCGCGGCCGACGCGGCCGTGCTGCTGGGCGTGATTGCCGGCAGCGATCCGAACGATCCGACGGCGAGGCTCGATCCGGTGCCCGACTATCCGGCGGCCGCGGGGGTGGGCGGGGCGGTCAGCTTCGCGAGATCCCGACGGAAGCCAACCGGCAGGCCGCCGGCTTCGGCGTGCGCGTCGTCCACAGCGGCGTGTGGGGATTCGCGAGCAGCCCTATCGTCACCGAGGACGAGATCCGTCGCGTCTCGCGCGTCGCTGTCGAGGTGGCGCGGGCAAGCGCGATCGCCAAGAAGACCGACCTCAAGCTGGCGCCGGTCCCCGCCTACGTCGAGAACTACGTGACGCCGATGGCGAAGCATCCCACGTCGGTGTCGCAGGCGGACAAGCAGGCGTGGGCGCAGGCGATTGTGGACAAGGCGAAAGCGGTGAATGGCGTCACTGCCGTCAACGTCGCGGCCACACACGGCTACGAGTGGCGCTACTTCGCGTCGAGCGAGGGCTCGTACATCGAGCAGGAGCTGTTCACCACCTCGCCGACGCTGAGCGTGACCGCGAAAGTCGGCGACGTGACACGCACGCGAAACTACCCCGGCGTCGCCGCGTCCGGCGGGTGGGAGATCGCCCAACAGTCGGACCTGCTCGCCGCGGCGGAGCGCGTGGCGAACGAGGCGGTGGAGATGTGCACGGCCAAGCCGCTCGGGACGAGCGGGCTGCGCGACCTGATCCTCTCGCCCGCGCACGCGATGCTGACGATCCACGAGATCGTCGCGCACGCGACGGAGCTCGATCGCATCGTGGGGTACGAGGCCAACTACGCGGGCACGAGCTTCGTGAAGGTCTCGGATCTCGGGAAGCTGAAGTACGGCTCCAAGCTCATGAACGTCACCGCCGACAAGACCGACAACGGACTCGGCTCCACCGGCTTCGACGACGACGGCGTGAAGTCGATGAAGTGGCCGATCATCCGCGACGGCGTGCTCGTCGGCCTGCAGACCAACCGCGAGACGGCGCACCTGATCGGCGAGAAATTCAGCCGCGGCTGCACATTCGCCAACTCCTGGCGCGACTACCCGTTCCTCCGCATGCCGAACGTGCACGTGGAGCCGGGCCCGGTAAATTCGCCGACGCGCGACCAGCTCATCGGCGATGTGAAGAACGGCGTGATGATCGATGGACGCGGCAGCTACTCGATCGATCAGCAGCGCTACAACGGCCAGTTCGGCGGCCACGTGTTCTGGGAGATCAAGAACGGCAAGGTCGCGCGCATGGTGACCGACGTGACCTATAACGCCATCACCACGGACTTCTGGGGTAACCTCGACGGGGTCACGGGCCCGGGCGAATACCAGAAGTTCGGCACGAGCGGCGACGCGAAGGGGCAGCCGACGCAGACGAACTCGATCTCGCACGGCTCGCCGTGGCTCCTCGTCCGCAAGATCATGGTGGGCGCGGCGTTCGACTGAGCGGAGCGCGGGCCGGCATCAGGTCATCGCGTAGACGACCAGATTAACGGCGAACCGGGTATTGTCCCGCGAGCGGAAGCGCTTGTTCCGCCAGTCGTAGTCCCACTCGCAACCGTAGTCCTGATTCGCGTAGATGACGCCAAGTCGTCCACCGCGCTCGATGCCGCGCAGGTAGCCGTGGACGATGTTGTCGCCCCAGCCGTTGAGCTCGTGGCTCGTCTGGGGCGGGCCGGCGAAGCGGAAGAACGCGCGGTAGAGCGCATGCTGGTTGGGGATCTTCGCCAGCACGTCGGCGCCGGCGAACGCCCGGTGCATCTCCGCCTCGAACGACTTCGCGTAGAGGCCGTTGACGTCGTGGTTGCAGTCGTCCGAAAAGAGGAGCCCTCCATTCTCGACGTAGCGCACGAGGCCCTGCCGCTCGCGCTCGCTGAAGCGCACGAGCTTGTGCCCCGTCATGAACAGGAAGGGGTACGCCCCCAGCTCCGTGGAGTCGAGCGTGATGACGACTTCCTGCTGCCGGACGGGAATCGTGGTGTACTGCACCACCGCGTCGAGCACGTTGGCGCACACCTTGGGATTGTAGTCCCAGTCGCCCGAGTCGTAGCGCAGTCGCGCAAACGCGAACTCGAAGCTGCGACGGCCGGCGAGGCTGGCCCGCGCGGCGGGTGGCGCATGCGCGAAGGCCGCCGCCGGCGCGGCCAGCCCGCCGGCGGCGAGGCCGAGCCGGTGCAGAAAGGCGCGGCGGTCCATGAGCCGGGCTACCGCTGCCCGCCCTCGTCCGGCACCGGCGGCGGCGCGCGCTTCGCCATCAGCGCTTCGATCTCGGCGATCTCGCGGGGGGCGCCGCGCGTGATCCACTCGAGCCCCCGCTCGGTGACGATGTAATCGTCCTCGATCCGCACGCCGACGCCCTCGTACCGCCCCACCGCAGGGCGCGCCTTCGCGGCGAACGCGCGGTTCTTCGGCGTGTCCGCGAGGAGGTCGAGCAGCCGAGCGCTCACGTAGACGCCGGGCTCGATCGTGAACGCGTCGCCAGACTTGAACGTGCGGTCGCCCGTGTAGAACTGCGCCGGGTCGTGCACCGCGAGCCCGATTCCGTGACTGATCCCGTGGATGGTGAACAGCGTCGCCTGCCGGCACTGCCGCGGCGTGCGTTGACAGTCCGCCGCCCACGGCGGGTCGAACATCGCGTCCGCCGACTCGATCAGCCCGAGCCGCGCCAGCCCCCGCGCCCGTACCTCGTACGACGAGTCCTCGGCCGCCGGCGCCGACATCCCGGGCCGCGAGTTCCGCTCCGCCGCGGCCTGCGCGTCCCGCACGAGCTGGTAGATCGCGCGCTGTGCCGGGGTGAACGTGCCGCTCATCGGGATGGTGCGCGTGACGTCCGCCGTGTAGCCGCCGTACTCGGCGCCCGCGTCGATCACCACGACATCGCCCGCCTTCACCTCGCGGCGGTTCTTCATGTAGTGCAGGAGCAGCGAGTTCGGGCCGGCACCCACGATGGAGCCGTACGCCGGCCGCTCGGCACCCTGCCGCCGGAAGGCGTACTCGGCGATTGCCTGGAGGTCGTACTCGTGCATCCCCGGCTCGGCGCCGCGCATCAGGGCGCGATGTCCTTCCGCGCTGATCTCGGCGGCCTTCCGGATGAGCGCCTGCTCCGCTGGGCTCTTCCGCGCCCGAAGCTCATCTACGATCGTGTGCGCGTCGCGCATGACGAGCCCCGGGCGCCGCGCCGCGAGTGAGCGCATGAGCTGCCCACCGCGCGTCAGCGAATCGGCGCGCGCGAAGTCGGCAGCTTCGAAGTCGCGCAGCTCGTAGATGGGGAGCCCCATCCCGGCCAGCGAGTCGAGCACAGAGGCGAGTGCCGACGCCGAGCGAGCCGCGATACCCATCGTCCGCTGGATGGTCGCGGTGTCGGGGCGCTGCCCGTAGTACAGCGCGCGGCGCGGCTCCATCTGGGTCACGAAGAGCGTGCTCGTCCCGCGCCCCCGCCGCGCGACCATGACGAACGCGGCGTCCGCCTCCTCGAACCCCGTGAGGTAGCGGAAGGCCGGGAGCTGGTAGAACGGACCGAAGTCGGCCACCGGCGTCCGGCCGCCGAGGGCGACGACGACCCCACTGTCGATCCGCGCCGCGAGCGAGTCGCGCCGGGCCGCGTACTCGGCCGGCGAGAACTGCGTCGCGGGCGTGGGGGCAGTCGCCTGCGCCGGTATGTGGACGAAAGGGAGTAAGGTGAGGACGGCCGTGACGATCGGGTGGCGCATGCGATGGCGCATCGGGTGAGCTCTATGAGTCGGTTTGCTGGATGCGGATACGGATGGGGTACAATGCAAGCTGGACCGCGAGGTCCGACGAGGCAAGGCACCGGTCCTATCGGCCGGGGCGTCACGGCGGACGCTCCCGAGTACAGCCGCCGCGATCGCGAGGTTCCGATGAGCGCGACGGAAGATCGTCGTGCTCCCGGCGTCTACACCGCGGGGCGGCTTGCCGCGCTCGGCCGCACCCCGGTTGACACGCGATGAAACCATCCTAGGTTACCTCACGGAGTGAATATATCACCATGTGATGTATCCATCGTGAGGACGTCATGCCTCGACCGTCGCTCGGGCTGCTGCAAGGAACCGTGGACGTGCTGATTCTCCGGACGCTCACCTGGGCGCCGATGCACGGCTATGGCGTCTCCCGCTGGATCAATGACCGCAGCGACGGGGCACTCGCAGTCGAGGATGCGGCGCTCTACCAGGCGCTCCACCGGCTCGAGCGCAAAGGGCTCGTGAGCTCGGAGTGGGGGATCTCCGAGAAGAACCACCGCGCCAAGTACTACAGCCTCACCCCCGCCGGCCGGCGGCAGCTCCGGGCCGAAGTCGCCGAGCTTCGCCAGTACATGGCGGTGCTGTTCAGGGTGCTGGATCCCGCCTGAGTCGCCCATGCCTCGCACCCCCGGCAGCCGACGCGCGTTCCGGTTTCCCTGGCTCAGCACGCGCCAGGTCGTAGCCGACGTGGACGCCGAGCTCGCCTTTCACCTCGCGCGGAAGGCCGAGGAGTTCGCGGCGGCCGGCCTCTCGGCCGACGATGCGCGCCGCGAGGCGGCGCAGCGGTTCGGAGATCTCGAGTATACCAGACGCTACTGCCGCGACGAGGACGTGCGGCGCGAGCGCGAATCCCGCCACATGACCATCATGCAAGAGCTCGAGCAGGACATCGTCTACGCGCTGCGCTCGCTCCGCTCGGCGCCTGGTTTCGCCCTCGTGGCGCTACTCACCCTGGCACTCGGCATCGGCGCCAACACGGCGATCTTCAGCGTCGTGCGCGGCGTGCTGCTGCGCCCCCTCCCCTTCCCGGCCGCCGAGCAGGTGGTGCGCGTCTGGCACGCGAACCGGTCCGCGAACGAGGCCAGGTCGCAGGTCTCCGAGCCCGACTTCAAGGAGTGGCTCGCCGCGAGCAGGCGGTTCGCGTCGCTGAGCGCGTACTGGTACCAGCCGGGCGGGAGCGGCGCCGACCTCACCGGCATCGGGAACCCCGAACGCATCGAGGGCGTGTACGTCACCCCCGGCTTCTTCGAGACGCTACGCGCCCCGGCAGCGCTCGGACGCACGATCCGGCCCGAGGAGGCGGTGATCGGCAACGACCGATTCGTGGTCCTGAGCGATGGGTTCTGGCGGCGGCGCTTCGGTGCCGATCCCTCGGTCATTGGCCGCGCGCTGACGATGGACGGCGTGCCGCACACCGTCCTCGGCGTCATGGCGCCGGGCTTCAACTTCCCCGCCGACCGGATCGATTACTGGATGCCACTCTCGACGATCCCCGCGGACGGGATCGGGCGCCAACGGTCCAGCCGCTTCCTCGACGTCATCGGGCGGCTGGCGCCAGGTGTGACACCCGTGCAGGCGCACGACGAGCTGGCGGCGGTAGCGCGCCGCACCGCGGCGCAGGAGCCGGAGGCGAAGGATTGGACGGACGTGACGATCGCCCCGGTGCGCGAGGCAGTGGTCGGCGAGGTTCGGCGGCCCCTCCTCGTGCTCCTGGGCGCCGTGGCATTCGTTCTCCTCATCACCTGCGCCAACATCGCCTCGCTGCTTCTCGCGCGCGCCACCGCGCGGCAGCGCGAGATCGCCGTGCGCTCGGCGCTCGGCGCGGGGCGCGGGCGCATCCTGCGGCAGCTCCTGACGGAGAGCCTCGTGCTCGCGCTGGCCGGCGGCGCGCTCGGTGTAGCACTGGCCTACCTGGGCGTCCGGGCACTCGGCGCAGTTGGCGCCGCCGAACTTCCGCGGGCGTCGGCGATCCGCATCGACGCGGTCGTGCTGCTCTACGCACTCGGCGTCTCCACGGCGGCCGGACTGCTCTTCGGCCTCCTCCCTGCCCTGCGCGCGACATCGCAGAACCTGCAGGCGATGCTGCGCGCCGGCTCGCGCGGCTCGGTCGGCGCGGGCGGGCAACGGCTCCGCAGCACCCTCGTCGTCGCCGAGGTCGCGCTCGCGGTGGTGCTCGTCGTCGGCGCGGGGCTCGCCGCCAAGAGCTTCGCGCGCCTGCTCAACGTGGATCCCGGGTTCCAGCCGACCAATGTCCTGGCGGTGAAGCTGAGTATCCCATCCGAGCGCTACCCCGACGAACGCTACCCGGCGTACTACGAGGCGCTGCTCACGCGGATCGCCGCGGTGCCCGGCGTGCAGGCAGTCGGGGCGGCGAAGAATTTCCCCCTCCGGGGCGTGGGCGAGATCGCGCCAAAGGTCGTCGTTCCCGGAAAGGCCGGAGGCGCGGGCGATCGAGAGCTACGGCTCCCGTTGTTGCACGTGAGCGCTGACTACTTCCGCGCGATGGGGATCCCGCTCCGCGCGGGGCGTGTCTTCACGGCAGCGGACAAGGATGATACTCCGCCGGTGTGGGTCGTCAACGAAGCACTCGCGCGACGCTACTTCCCCGGCGAGAGTGCGGTAGGCAAGACACTGCGAGTGGGACAGAGCTCCATCCAGATCGTCGGCGTCGTCGGGGACATCCGGCAGCGGACCCTTACCGAGCCGGCGGAGCCGACGCTGTACATCCATTACTTGCAGAACAGGCGGTCGGGACTGAGCCTCGCCGTACGCACGACGGGCGACCCGCTCCGGTACGCCAACGCGGTGCGCCGAGCGATCTGGGAGGTGGACCGTGACCAGACGATCACGAGCGTCGAGACGATGTCGGCCATCGTCGGTGGCACGGTCGCCCGCCCCCGCCTGCTCGCCACGCTCCTCGTGCTCTTCGGCGTGATGGGGCTCCTGCTCGGCGCGCTCGGCATCTACGGCGTGCTCGCCTTCGCGGTGAGCCAGCGACGCCAGGAGATCGGCGTCCGCGTCGCGCTCGGCGCCACCCCGCGCTCGGTACTCGCGCTGGTGGTCGGACAGGGAATGACACTGGCGCTGGCCGGCGTGGTGGTGGGTGTCGTCGGCGCCCTGGCGCTCACGCGCGTGCTCGCCGCGGTGCTCTACGAGGTGCGCGCCACCGATCCCGCCACGTTCGTGATGGTCGTCGCGGTGCTGCTTGGCGCCGCATTCGTCGCGAGCTGGCTCCCGGCGCGCCGGGCACTGCGCATCGACCCAGTTCAGGCGCTACGATACGACTGACCGCGGCAGCCGCGGCGCGAGGCGCCGAACCGGCCGCTACCCGCGCACGACCTCGCTGGGGACCGGATTCTTCATCAGCGCGGTCTCGCGGACGCGCGCGGCAAGCGCTTCGACGAAATCTTCTAGGATCGGCGCGGGGCCCCGCCCGAAGTTGTTGCGGGAGCCGTCCTCCTTCCACTCGCAGAAGTACGTGCACGGCAAGCCGTCCTCGTCCTCCCCGAGCTCGAGCGTGTAGTACGCGAGCATGGGGATCTCGCTGATCGAACCGCCGCCGACGCCGAACCGGCGCAGCACCAGCGCGACGAAGTAGGCCTCGCCGTAACCCGTCGGCGGCGTCATCTCGACGATCGCTGCCCGGTACAGTTGAATTCGCGCCGTATGGACCTTGATGCCGTCGGATCGCAGCGGCGTGGGGTGCCCGTCGTTGGCACAGGCCGCGGTGACCTCATCCCACAGGCCCCGGAGGATCTTGTCCTTGTCGGGCGAGTGCAACGCCCCCACCCAGTTCTCCGGGTCCGCGAACGCTCCGCGCAGCCGATGGTGCGCGAAGTGGTAGTGCTGCGGGCGCGATCGGCGCGACTCGGCGGCCGGAACGCTCAACGGACGCCGTGACCCCGGCGGGCTGCTCGGGCCGCTGGCCAGGAAGGCGTTTGCCACTGGGTCCAGCATGATTTGCGGATCGACTAGCACCTGGACGTCACCGACCGCCACCGATGTGTCCGCGAGCGCCCGCAGGGTCCAGCGGGGGCTGACGTCCGACCAGTCCTGGGGAGACTGGTCCGGTCCGGCGATGCGCACCCGATGCGCTTCCGCTTCCCGGAGCGTGGGTGCGAGCGGCGCCTTGAGCGAGAACAGCATCGGTTGCCGGGGCAGCACGAGAAGGAACTCCACGGACTCGCCGTGCGGCGGGCTCCGGTCCACTCGATAGAAGAAGACGCCAGCGATGTTGAACTGGGACTCTCCGATCTTCTGGAGAAAATCCCCGTAGCGCGCGACGAGCTGCTGGCAGACGCCAATCTTCGCGATCTCCACCAGGCGGTCGTCGAGGCCGGCGTCGAAGATCAGGACCTTCTCCACCAACTGCTCCCACGTCTGCACGAGCCGGCGCTGCTGCCCGGCGTGGAGCTCGGCTGCGTCGGCAAGGCGGCGTGCCAGCTCCGACTGGGCGACGATCACTGCCAGCTTCCGGCCGCCATCGGTGTATAACGCGTCGTAGACCACCTGGTACCGATGCCTGCAGCGGGCGCATGAGTGCGCCGTGAGCTCACGCGCCAGGAGCCGCCCCTTGAGCGAGGGGTCGGCGACCACATCGAGCGTCCGGTAGGCATCTACCGCCTGCGCCCGCATGCACTGCGGGCACTCGGTAATAACCCAGGCGGGGACGGCGGCGAGCGTAGGCGCGCCCGGCTCACTCGCCTTCCGAAACCGGCCCATCATCCGGCAGAACGCCTCAGGATCGCGCATCAAACTTCCCTCCGCGAGCTCCTCGCAGGTCCGCACTTGGCAAGAACCAGCGCAATAGGTGTCCGGGCCGTGGCGCGGAAACTCGATCTTATGAAGGCCGTAGCGAACCGGCAACGACAGCCGGCGGTGACCTCGATGCCGCGGGGCCAGGTCGCGCCGAGGAGACGCCCGACCATTCCGATTTCCAGGTACGCTCCGGCACGCGACACGCATACGAGAAGTACGAGGCCCCGGGGCACCGCCCCAGCGCGGCAGGCCGCGTCCCGCTCGACGGAATCGGGCACATGATCCTCTGCTGTGTAGTCCCAGGGTGTCCAGGGTGTGGTGGTGTATCCTTCACGCCTGAGCAGAAGGAGGCGCTCTGGCGCAGCTTCTAAACGGGAGCGCCACCACGCCGGCGCGGCTGAGAGTCGAGTTCCAATCCTCCAAGGAGCCAGCGCCCGTGCTGGCCAGGCGGTACGGCGTGAACCCGAAGACGGTCCGGAAGTGGCGCCGCCGGGAGTCCGCCGACGACCGGCCGATGGGGACGCGCGAGCGTCGCAGCTCCGTGCTCTCGGAGCTCGAGGAGGCCGCCGTGGTCGCCTTTCGCGTGCAGACGCGCCGGCCGCTCGACGACGTCGTCGTGGCGCTCACGCCCTCGGTCCCGGCGCTCACGCGGAGCACGCTCCACCGCTGCCTGCAGCGCCGGGGCGTCTCCCAGCTCCCCCGCGCACCCAAGCAGCGGCGCCGGCGGTTCAAGGCCTACGAGATTGGGTACTTCCACGTTGACATCGCGGAGCTGCGCATCGCGCGGGAGAAGGCGTATCTCTTCCTGGCGGTGGACCGCACCTCGAAGCTCGCCTTCGCGCGCGTCTACCGGCGGGCCACCAGCCTCGTTGCGGCGGCCTTCCTGAAGGTGCTCGCCCGGTCGGTCCCCTACCGCATCCACACCGCGCTCACGGACAACGGGATCCAGTTCGGCGACGCCGGCGGGCGCCGGGTCCTCCCGAAGTCGCACCCGTTCGACCGCATGTGCCGACTGCTCGGGATCCAGCACCGGATCACAAAGCCGTACCACCCGTGGACGAATGGGCAGGCCGAGCGCATGAACCGGACGATCAAGGACGCGACCGTCCGGCGCTACTACTACGACACGCACGACCAGCTCCGATCACACCTTCAGCCCTTCCTCCCCGTCCTCGACGCGTACAACTAGGCGCGGCGGCTCAAAACCCTGCGCGGCCTCACGCCCTACGAGTTCGTGTGCAACACCTGGGCAGACCAACCCCAGCGGTTCACCCGGGACCCGACACACGACACCCTGGGACCGAACATCTAGCGCCCGCTGGCCATCGCGCGGCGTCGCGCGAGGCGCATCTCAGAGGGAAACGAGCGCCGAGATCGCGAGCGGCCGGGACGGACACCGGACGAAGAGCGGAAAGGGGCGCTGAGTGCCGATGACGATGCGGCTCGCGGCCGCGATGCGCGACCACTTCGCGGCCTACCGCGTCGCCGCATACGAGGGCGGCCGCATGCCGTGGGTGTTCCACCATGGCCGCGGGGGCGCGCCAGGCAAGCGGTAGGGGGTAAGCGAGCGCCCCGGGACTAATCAGCCCCGGGGCGCCCCACGTGCATCATTCCCGCCGGCCCGGGCCGACAGCCGGGCCCACGCCGCGCCCCCTCGAGTGCGAATGACGGGCTAAGTCGTTGTGTTGCAGAGAGGCGCCGGCCGGAATCGAACCGGCGAATAGCAGTTTTGCAGACTCGCGCCTTACCACTTGGCGACGGCGCCGGGGTGTTCGCGCGCTGGCCTCTCAGCAAGTGCCCTCTAAAACTGTTCAGGGCGGGAGCAAA
>JBBJNN010000082.1:10381-23872 GCA_037720885.1 Gemmatimonadaceae bacterium
TCCTAGCCTACCGCACGTCCGTCCACCTATCAAGAATCGGGACTCACAGTGTCCGGTGACGCCGGCGCGCCGGAACTTCCACGATCGCTCAGCCAGGTCGGTCGAGGCACGCCACGGCTGAGGTTCAGCGGTTGCCGACCTCCGTAGTCGCCGCCAGCGGCTCGGTCGAGACGACCCGAGGCCCGTAGCGCGGCATCTGGTGCACGCGGAGCTCTGGCTCCACGGCCCGCAGCATGTCAACGGTCGTGGGCTGGCAGGTGAAGAAAATGACCTGCTGCCCGGCGGCGAAGTCGTGGACGACCGAGGCGAGCGCGCGGGCCCGCTCGGGGTCGAAGTTGACGCACACGTCGTCCATGACCAGCGGGAGCTGCGCGCCGTGGGACCCGAACTCGGCCGCGAGGCCTAGGCGCAGGCAGAGGTACAGCTGCTCGGCGGTCCCACGGCTCAGCTGCTCGGGCCCGAGCACTGCGCCGCGCCGCGTCACGACGGAGAGCCCTTCCCCGCTCTCGTCCTGGCGAAGCTCGGTGTATTCGCCGTCGGTTACCGAAGCGAACATGCGTGACGCGTGCGCCACGACGGCGGGCTGTCGCGTGCGCACGTACTCGCGCAGCGTGACCTCGGTCAGGGCCCGGGCGAGCGTGAGGGTTCGCCACCGCTCGACGGTGTCGTTCAGCTCGGTGAGGAGCGCTTGCTCGTCCGCCTCGCACTTCGGGATGTCGGCGGACGTCTCCAGCGCCTCCCGGCGCCGCTGCGCATCTTGGTGCGATCGGATCGCGCGCTCGAGCTGCTCGTCCAGAGCCGCGGCCTCGCGCTCGTGGCGCTCGCGCTCGCGCTCCCACTCGCTGACGGCGCCGGTCGCGAGCGTTGCTCGGACTGCGTCGGCCTCCGGGCCCTCGCCAAGTCGCCCGGCGACCTGCCGACGCAACCCCTCGATCTCGCGCCGTAGGCGCTGGCGCTCGCCGAAGGTCTGCATGCGGCTGCGGTAGTGCGCTTCGTCCTCGGCCCCGGCCTCCGCGAGCAGGGCCGTCCATGCCGCCTCGCAGCGGGTCAGGTCCGCGCTCGCGGTATCGAGTTTACTGCGCCAGGCGCGGAGATCGGCCTCGGCCGCCGCTAGGCGCTCTCTCGCCGCGCGGTCGGCTACGCACTGGGTGTGAAGCGCGTGTAAAGCCTCCACGAGCCAAGAGCCCGCCGTGCTGCTCCCGCGGCCCTCCACTTCGGCGCGCACGAGCAACTGCATGGCATGCTCCTCCCACCTGCGCACGTCGGCCTCTAATGCGTCAGCATCGGTGCGCAGCCGGTCGCGGTCATGCTGGTACTCCCGCGCCTGCTGCACGGCCGGGACGAAGTCGAGCGCGCTCTCGGGGCTCATGTCCCCCGGGAGACCCGCGTCGTGCGCCCACGCGCCCCATTCCCGGCGCGCCGCGTGGAGCGTGGCGCGTGCCTCCGCCGCCCGGGCCGCGGCAGCCCCTGCCTGCTCGCGGATGCGATCCCGCCGCGCTTCCGCGTCCCGCACGCCGTGCTGGAGTTGCTCGGCGCGGGCGGCGAGCTGGCGCTGCCGGGCCAGGGCACGGTCGCAGTCTTCGAGGTCCGCAGCGGTCGGCCGTGCGCCGAGGCCGAGCGCCGCCGCGTCCGGCGCAGTCAAGGCGTCCGCGTCCTCGACCTCGCACAGGGCACGCTCTGCGGCCTCCTGTGCTTCGGCGACGAGTGTGGCCAATGCTTCCCGGCGTTTGGCATACGCCCGGCGTCGAGCGAGCGCGAGGCGTTCGGCTGCCGCGAGGTGCTCGGACGCCGCGAGGCGCTCGGAGGCCATCGCGCGCTCGATCTCTGCGAGCCGCGCCGCGGCCGAGCGTCGCTCGGCCGCCGCCGCGCGCTCCGCTGTGGCGCGCGCCTCGCGAACCCACGCGGCCGCGCCGACTCCCGCGGCGACGGCGAGGACCGCGCCGGCGACCCCAAGCCACGGGCGCACGCTGGCGAGCGCGCCGGCCAGGAGCAGGCCGACCAAGGCCACGGCGATCGGGGCGAACCGCGTAACTGCACTTGGCGCCGCTGCGATTGCCGGCTCGGACTCCCACCCGCCGCCGGGCTCGGGGTCGGCCTCCGGGGTCGCCGCGCGCCCGGGCTCCGATCCAGGTTCGGCTTCGGGGTCGGCCTCAGACTCGAGGAGCGTGAGCGAGCGCGCCCGATCGACCCACACGGCGTGCTGCTGCGCGGCCGCGTGCTCCCGGTCGCGGCGGTCGGCGAGTCGCGCCCGCAACCGTCGCAGCGCCCCCTCGAGCGCCTCCACCCGCTCGGGATTGGGTCCGGGAGCAGCTCGGAGCTGACCTGCGGCGGTCGCGACATCGCGTTCCGCCTGGTCGAGAGCGCTCGCGAGGGAGGTGTGATCGCGCTCTGTGAGTTGCGCGTCGTCGGCGGCCTTGCGTAGTCGGTCACTCCAGGCGCGAATGCGCTCTCGTTGCGGGAGCGACACGTCGAATGCCAGCAGTCGGCCCTCGTTCCAAGTGCCGCCGAGCGATCGCAACGCTCGGCCAAGGGCATCGGCCGCGTGGCCCGCCGCAAGTCGCCCTTCCTGCAGCCGCGTGACGTTGCTCCGATAGAGGTCTCTGGTCTCGTAGTGCGCCGCGACGTCGGACGCGATCGCCGCGAGCTCACCGCGGGTTTCTCCCCGGAGCGCAGCGACCCTGGCCACGGCGCGCTCGCACTCTGCGGCCGCATCCGCGCGTCTTGATCGCGCGCCCTCGAGCTTCGAGGCCACGTCCGCGAGCCGGCGCTCGGGGTCAGGCGGGAATGCGTCGATCGCGTCCAGCGCCGAGTACTGCCCCTCGGCCTCGTGCAGGTCGCGCCAGATCGACCAGAGGCTGATGAGGCCTTCGAAGTGCCGTACTGCCCGCCGCGCAACCGCGACCGCCGCGTCGAGGCGTTGTTTCTCCGCCAAGCATGACTCCTCCTCGTGGAGGAGCTCCGGATACGCCTGCGCCGCGCGGCGCGCCTCCGCGGTGGCCTGGCGGCGCTCCGCCAGCTGCTTCAGGAGCGTCGGCACGACCTGCGTCCGCCCGCGGGCCTTGAACAGCGCGTCCGCTTGGTCGCCGAGTTCCGTGATGACGTGTCGCGCTGCCCGGCCCGCACCGACGATGCCCGCCGAAAAAATGCGATTGCGAGCCCCGTCGTCACTCAGCGTGCTGAACGACTGCAGCTCCGTGAGGCTGAACGCGAACACGCTCCGGAACAGCCGTGAGTCGGCCGAGCCGACCGCCCGGCGCAGGTCGTCCTCGGTCCCCTCTCCGCGCGGCGTGAACACGCGCACCGTAGCACCGCCCCGGGCCGACAGATCGCGCTCCAGCGTCCACGGCTCCCCATCCACCTCCAACATCAAGCGGCCGCCGTGCCGGCCGCCGCGGAGCGGCTCATAGCGTGACTCGCGGCTCCGACGGTCGGGAAAGCCGAAGAGCATCCCCCGGAAGAACGCCAGGAGCGTCGACTTCCCCGCCTCGTTGGGGCCGTGAAAGACGGTGATGCCGTCGCTGATGCCCGAGACTTGGTAGTCGCGGAAGTGTCCGAAGCCGTCGATCGACCAGCCGCGGATCCTCACGACGACTCTTGAGCCTCGAGGAGGTCAAGAGCCATCTCGACCGCCGAGGCGATCAATGCACGCCGGCCCTCAGGCCCCGCGATCGGAGCGACGTCCTCGGACGTCGGAGCGGACAGGTACTCCTCGCAGAACGCGGCGAGCCGCGCGTCGTCGGCGCACAGCTCGTCCGCCCGCTGGAGCACGGCGGCCGCGAAGTCGCCCCGGCGGCGGATCGCGTCCAGATTGAGCTCCCCGCGTGTCTCGTCGCGGACGCTTTCGCACCACAGGGGCGACGGTCCGCCCCCGAGCTCATCGCGCAGCGCCTCGAGCAGGCGTTCTGACGTGCCCCCCCCGCGGCGGAGGTCGTGATGGGCCGCGCTCCGGCCGGTGAGTCGGATTCTGGCAATGAGTTCGACGCCCCGTTGTTCCTTGCGGACCCGGTTCAGTGCATCCAGGCAGGCCGCCTCCACATCGGGGAGCCCTTGGGCCCCACTAACGTCGACCTCCACGTCGACGAAGCGGGCGCGATCGCACGGGACGAATTCCACGCGCTCGACGACGCCGTCGTCGACGTGGACTACGACCGCGCCTTTGGCGCCCCGTTCACTTGGCTTCGTACTGCGACCCTGCAAGTTCCCCGGGTAGACAATCCATGGATCACGCTCCCGGAGCACCCGGCGGTCGTGGACGTGACCCAGCGCCCAGTAATCCATGCCGCCGCGGTATAAGTCCTCGATCGTGCACGGGCTGTAGAGCGCATGGTCGCCCACCGCGCCGACGGCGCAGTGGAGCAGCCCGATGTGCAGCCCCGGCGAGGAGTCACCCCGGAATCGCAACGCCAAGTTCTCGGTGACGTCGCGGCGCGGGTAGCTCATCCCGTGGACCGTGGCGATTCGAATGCCGTCGCGGTGCACGGGGTGTGATTCGACGCCAGCCGCACCGAAGAGCGTCACATTGGTGGGCCAGTCACGGATCGCGGACCAACCGTCCAGGGGGTCGTGGTTTCCGTGGACCACGAAGACGGGAATCCCCTCAAAGGCAAGCTTCTTGAGGCCCCGCAAGAATCGCAGTTGCGCCCGCACCCCCCGGTCAGCCCCATCGTACACGTCGCCGGCGAGCACAAGGAACTCGGCCCCGCGCTCGATGGCGAGCCGGACGAGGTTGTCGAAGGCGTCCAGTGAGGCGTCGCGCAGCCGATCGCCGAGTGCAGCGTTGACGCGGCTCAATCCTTCGAACGGCGTGTCCAGGTGCAGATCGGCAGCATGGACGAAGCAGAACCGCATCCTGTGCCTCACCCTACCAGGAGGATGGCGCGGAATTGCAGCGACGAATCGAGTTTAAGTACCGGCGCAGAGTCGCCAATATTCAGCGAGGCCCCACGCATAGCAAATGTTTCGGTCCGCGCTGCGGGGTATTCTCGGGGCTCGCCCAGCACAGCTAACGTAGTCTGGCTCTCGGCCAGTCCCCGTCCCTGAAACTGGCACCCCTCCGCTCCATGCCCCGAAAGACAGCTCCCGAAGGACGGCTACAGTAGCTGCGGTGCCCCCCTCCGCGGTGCGGCCGCCAAGAGGTGCCTCCGCGGTGCACGGCGAATACCCGCACCACTGAGACGGAGCCTCACGACGACCTGCCGCCGCTCGGCCGCGTGAGCAGGTCCAACGCGTTCCCGGAAGTCGACGTCACTGTCAGATCAGGGGAGTACCATGGTCGGTTGGCAGTCAGTGGTGAACGACATTATGGCGGCGGCGCACCGGGCGCGGACGGTCCCTTCGTTCGATGAGCAGGCGCGTGCGCGTGAGGTCGCGAGAAAGGTTGCGGACGCGAAGCGGATACCGCTGTGGCCCTTGGTGGTTGCCGGCGTCACGCTTTTTCTGCCCTACGGCTTCGCCTGGGCAGCGGTGGTCCTCGCGCTCTGGCTGGTGGTGGCCGCCGCCGCCTATCGTCGCGCATCAGAACTTGCCCGGTCGCTGAACGAGCAGTCCGCCCAGCTCACCGCTGGACACCAGCGGCAGGAGGCCGAGGTACGCTCACTCGTTGAGCAAGCTGACCAGGGGGACGCCGTGGCCATGCAGCGCGTGCTCGATCGGTGGCGACAGTTCCGACCGGAGGTGCTCCGACCGTTCAACCCTCAGCTTCTGCAGCCGACGGGCGGCGAATGGCTCATCCGGGGCGATGCCCTAAGGCGCGAGGACATTCCGCACGCTGTACCCCGTCTCGGCCGGGGCGGTCGTACGGTGTTCGACAAGCGCAAAGCAGCCGAGATCGACGAGGACATGACCGAACTCAATGCCGCCGGCGCTCTGTCCGTGCTTATGGCGCTCTTCTCAGGTCCCGTCAGCCGGCTGCTCGACGTCCGGCTGCTGGTCCCCCGCGAGGCGGGACGTGAGATGATTCCCTGGGTGGTGCTGTCGGGACGCGTTGGAGCGACCGAACTGCAACGAGCGCTTCGCTCGGGTGCCCGACCGAGCGATGTGATTCGCGCCCTCGGGGGCGACGTGGGGCGCTGTCGCAACCAGCGACTGACCGCAGCCGGCCCGCCGGTCGAGGAGCCTTCAGCGACGCCCGCCCAGTCTACGGCCGCCCGGGTGACGCCCGCCCCGTTGCCGACCAGCCGTGCTTCGGTACATGCATCATCTCGGGTTGAAGAGGTAACAGTGCGGGATCCGTACGGCGAGCGAGCGAGGCCGGTGGACTTTGGTGAACCGGCACCCCCTCCGAGCGCGTCGGCGCGCGCCGTCCCCAAGCCGCCGGCCGAGGTGCAGGCGAGACTCACCGCGCCGTCGCCTAAGGCGGTGCGGGGGCAGTTCAGTGTCGTCGCGCGACAGTGGGCAGACTACCCGGGCGACCCGAGCGCTCGCTTCTACCCGTTCAAGGCGTACTACTCGACGTACGCCGACATGGACGCCGGCCAGCTCAAGTTCTACTTCAAGTGGCGAGGCGCGTTCCGGCGCGGCGAGGTCCTGGAGACAGACCTGAGCTACGTCTTTGTTCACGTGTACGAACTGCTTCACCTCGTAGGCGCGACATCGGCGGCGCATGCGGCCTCGGAGCTCGAGCGCCTCTGGGTCGCCTACCAGACGACGTACCCGAAGCTCGGCGGGTACGTCGTCCGGTGGGTCGCCGATCTCTACGTTACGGAGGTGAGTCCCCAGGCCGCCGTGGACTGGTACCGCCGGGCGGCGGGGCTCGGCGGAAAGGAACTGGACGTGTGGGACGATCGGGCGCTGGCCCTCGTGACGGACCTGTATTGGACCGCGGGGGACTACGCGGGTATGCCGCGCCCGGCGGTGGGCTTCCTGACGGGCGAGCCGAGACTCGGGGACAACAAGTTCTACAGGGAGCACAACCGTGACGGCTGGGTCGACCGGGGTTACCGCGAGGCGCTCGCCGTCGCCGACCGAACGTTTGCGGCCCAACACGGGGGGTCCCTCCGTGATGCTGCGGTGGCGGCCAACGGGCTGCAGCCCTATAGCCGGGAGCCATTCCAGGGGGCCGTCTACGACTGGAAGCGCACGCCCGTGATGCTGGGCAAGGTTCCCATCCTCACGCCCGACAGCGTGGCCGTGAAGACGTTCCGTGGCGCTGTCCGCTATGCCGAGAACTTGCTCCGCGCGGAACGGGGGTTCGGTTCAAAGCTCCGGGGCGTGGAGGTTGAGCCTGACCTCGCGACGGCACTCGACGCCCAATTCGGCGGTTATGTCCGGGCCACCCGTCCCAAGGCAAAGGTCGTCATCGACCCCGCCAAGGCTCGGTTGCTGTCCGAGCAGTCGGTGGACGTGCGGCGCCGACTCCTTGAAGGAGCAGCCAGAGAACTGGCGGAGCAACCGCCCGCGGCGCCCCAAGCACCGCGGGCGCGGGGAGACGCGCCTGTGAGCACGAAGGAGAACCCGGGCCTGCCCGGGCCGAACGTCGAGATTGATGCCGTGAACGCCGGCCGGCTCGCCGAGCAGTCGGCGGACGTCCGGCGCCGGCCCCTGGAGCAGACGACGCCGGCGGCGCCTGGCGCTGTCAGTCCGTCGCCGGCGGACGACCTGGTGCCGGCCGGCGTCCCGTCCGGGCTGCTCACGGACCTGGCGGCGATTCGCGCGGCGCTCGGCGGGATCTCCGGACCGGCTCGGGCCATTCTCGAGGCGATGGCTGCGTACGGGTGGGAGCTCCCGGACACGTCCGCGCTTCTCGCCAGTGCCGCAGGCGGTGCGCTCCTCGGGCCGCTAGTTGACGAGATCAACGAGCGTTCCGCGGAGCACGCCGGTGATGTGCTCTTGGTCCACGAGGGAGCGCAGCTCGTCGTCCAGGAGGACTATCGGGACGAGGTTCACTGGGTGCTCCGCGGCTCCCTGGACGGCTTCGGCGACGGTTCGACCCTGCCGCCGGTGCCGGACCGTGCGGGCGCGCCGCTGAGGGAGGATTGGCCCGACAAGGCCTTCGGTCCGGTAGAGATGCAGGCGCTCGCAATCGTCGCCGCCGGCTCGCCGGGCACGCCGGAATCGCTCCACGCCCTCGCCGAGACGAACGGGCTCACGCCGCTGCTCCTACTGGACCGCGTAAACGAGGCCGCCCTCGGCTCGTCCTACGGGGACATCTGCGTCGACGTCGGACACTCACCGCCCATCCTGCTCGAAGACGCGCGCGGCTACGTGACGGAGCTACTGGAGCGCATGGGTTCGGCGAACGCCCCTCCTACTGCGGGGGCGTCGTAGTAGTGCGGCTTGTGTCCGCCGCCGAAGTACCGGCAGCTTCCTGGGAGTTCTCGAACCTCATTTATCCGTCAGCAGCCTGGACCCTATGACCACGCAATCCGCCTCGACGTCGAGCGCCGCGAAGATTCCCCGCCGCATCCTGACCGCAGTGATGAACTCGGTCGCGGCCGGGGTCACCCCCCGCACGGGGATCGAACACCTCGCGGTCGGACGGAAGGACGAGATCGACGCGCTGGTGACCGACCTGGACAACGTCGGGGACGGGGGCGCGTCGTTCCGCGTCGTCTCCGGACCCTTCGGGTCAGGGAAGAGCTTCCTGCTTCAGCTCGCCCGTAACTACGCGCTCGAGCGCAACTACGTCGTAATGGACGCCGACCTCTCTCCCGAGCGGCGGCTCACCGGCTCGCAGGGTCAGGGGCTTGCGACATACCGGGAGTTGACGAAGAACACGGCCACTAGGACGCGGCCGGACGGTGGCGCACTCGCGACGATTCTCGAGAAGTGGATTTCGGGCGTTCAGGCGGACGTCGTGCGGGAACAAGGTCTAGCGGCAACGGATCCGGCGTTCGCACGGGCGGTGGAAGGCAAGATCGTCGACACCGTGAATTCCATGGAGGGGCTCGTCCACGGGTTCGACTTCGCCCAAGTGGTGGCCACGTACTGGCAGGGCCACGTGCAGCACGACGAGGGCAAGAAGGGCGCGGCCCTCCGCTGGCTCCGGGGCGAGTTCGCGACCAAGACCGAGGCGCGCGAGGCGCTCGGCGGCGCGGTGCGCGTGATGATCGACGACGACACGTGGTACGACTACGTGAAGCTCCTCGCCGGCTTCGTCACCGCCATCGGATACCGCGGACTGGTCGTGCTGATTGACGAGGCGGTGAACCTCTACAAGATCAGCCACACCCAGGCCCGGGTCGGCAACTACGAGAAGTTCCTCACGGTCCTGAATGACTGCCTCCAGGGGAAGGCGCAGCACCTCGGGGTCGTCATCGGTGCGACTCCGCAAATGGTGGAGGACCCGCGCCGCGGGCTGTTCTCCTACGACGCGCTCCGGACGCGCCTGCAGGAAAGCCGCTACGCGCAGGCGGCCGGGCTCCGGGACGTCAGCGGGACCGTGGTCCGGCTCGAGCCGCTGTCGTTCGAGGAGATCTTCGTGCTGCTCCAGCGGCTCCGGCACCTCCACGCCCAGTTTTACGCCTACCCCGAGCGGGTCACGGACGACCAGATCGTCGGATTCATGCAGGAGACGCTGTCGCGCCTCGGCGCCCAGCGCTTCACCACTCCGCGCGAGATCATCCGCGACTTCGTCGCGGTGCTGAACTTGATCCAGCAGAATCCCGGCCTCGACTTCGATCAGCTGGTTCACGGCAGCCAGTATCGCCCGTTGGCGCCGGCGCCGGACACGGAGAGCGGGGCGGCGGCGCCCGATGAGGACGGCGGCGGGGCGACGAACGCAGCGGCGCCGAGCGACGAGTCGAACGTGGCCGGGAGCGACCAGGGACCAGTAGCAGTGGACGATCGGTTCAAGGCGTTCACTCTCTAGGTCGCCACCGTGTCGTCGCGTCCCATGGTAGGTCCTGCCCCCGCGCCCGACGCGCAGGCACGCGGGACGTCGGCATTCGAGCGCCTGGCCCCGTTCATCCAGGAGTTCATCTGGAAGCACGGGTGGGACGAGCTGCGTGAGATTCAAGTCCAGGCGGCCGCCACGGTGCTCGACACCGGGAAGCATCTGCTCCTGGCCGCCGGAACCGCCAGCGGTAAGACGGAGGCGGCGTTCCTCCCGATTCTGACGCAGCTAGCCGAGGACCCTCCGGCGTCCGTCGGCGCCCTCTACGTCGGGCCGCTGAAGGCGCTCATCAACGACCAGTTTCTGCGCCTGAACGACCTGTGCGAGGCCGCCGACATTCCGGTAACCGCTTGGCATGGCGACGTCGCGGCGAGTCGAAAGCACCGGCTGCTCAAGAACCCGCGGGGCATCCTGCAAATCACGCCCGAGGCGCTGGAAGGGCTGTTGCTCAACCGGTCGGCCGAGCTGGTGCGGCTCTTCGGGGACCTCCGTTGGGTGGTGATCGACGAGGTCCACGCCTTCATGGCCTCAGACCGTGGCGGGCAGGTGCTGGCCCTGCTGGACCGCCTCGCCCGGTTCGCCTCGGATAAGCGTCGTCTGCCGCGCCGCGCCGGGCTCTCGGCCACCCTCGGTGACTACGCCGAGGCGGCGGCCTGGCTGGACGGCGGCACGGGTCGCGGCGTAGAGGTGATCGCCGAGACGAAGGGCCGCACTGTCTACCTCCTCGTGGATCACTTCACCGTGAAGCCGAAGCGCCCGAGGGACGAGGCCCCCGATGCTGAGGCAGCTGAGGCTCAAGCAACCAGTGGCGCGGGCCGCGAGTCGGGGCCGCGAGGGGACGCCGAGGGCGAGAATGACGCCGCCGTCGCCGATCGGCTCATCGCCAGGCAGGGTGACCTGTTCCGCGCAGCGTACGAGGCCACGCTCCAGAAGAAGAGTCTCGTCTTCACCAACTCTCGCGGGGACGCTGAGGAGGTGATCACGGCGTTGCGGCGCCTCGCCGAGCGGCACCACACCCCGGACATTTATCACGTCCACCACGGCAGCATTGCCGCACCGCTGCGAGAGGCGGCTGAAACAGCCATGCGCGACGGCGACGGACCCGCCTGTACCGCGGCGACGGTCACGCTGGAGCTGGGCATCGACCTGGGCCAGCTCGATCGCGTCCTTCAGCTCGGACCCACATACAGCGTCGCCAGCTTCCTGCAGCGGCTCGGCCGCGCGGGGCGTCGCGGGCAGCGGCCCGAGATGTTCTTCCTGCTCCGCGAGGAGGAGGGCGCGGCGACGCACGTACTCGAGCAGATTCCCTGGGAGCTGCTCCAGGCCGTGGCCGTTATTCAGCTCTACGCCGAGGAGCGCTGGATCGAGCCGGTCGCTCGTCCGGTCCTCCCCGGGAGCCTCCTGTACCAGCAGACCATGAGCGTTGTGGGAGCGGCGGGAGAGTTAACGCCTCCGCAGCTCGCCGAGCGCGTCCTCACACTCGCCCCCTTCTGCCGGGTCACCCAGGACGACTTCCGGGCGCTCCTCCGACACCTGCTCCAGATTGACCACCTGGAGCGAACGGAGGAAGGCGGTCTGATTCTGGGGCTCGCCGGCGAGAAGGTCGTGCGCAACTTCCGCTTCCTCGCCACGTTCCAGGACCCCACCGAGTGGGCGGTCAAGGACGGCTCGCGCGACATCGGAACGCTGGGAAGCCCGGTCCCCGTGGGGGAGCGCTTTGCCCTCGCGGGCCGGACTTGGGAGGTCCTGCAGCTGGTGCCTGAGCAGCGTGTGATCGTCGCCCGGCGCGTCAGGGGCTCACTCAGAACGTTCTTCATGGGCGGCGCAGGCGGGGACATTCACGACCGGGTTGCCGAGCGCATGCGGCGCGTGCTCGCGGAAGAGAGCGTCTTCCCCTACCTAACGGAGAGGGCGTCCGCTCGGCTAGCGGAGGCTCGCACCCTGACAGCCGCCTCCGGGATCGCCGCGGGACCGACCCTGCTCCACCTAGGCGGGAATCAATTTGGACTGCTCCCGTGGGCCGGCACCCGCCAACTCCGCACGATGCGGTTGCGGCTGGCGACCGCCCCGGGCATTCACAGCGTCGGCGATGAGCGCTTCTACCTCCCGCTGCTGTCTCAGGCGGACGACGGGCCTTCGCTGAGAGCGGGCCTCCTAGGTCTTGCACGCGAGGCCTGGGACGGTGCGGCTATGGTCGCGCCGATGGACCGCGCGTTCTGCGAGCGGGCCAAGTTCGATGAGTACCTCCCGGACGACCTGCTCAGAGCCAGCTTCGTCGCTGATCACCTCGACGTCACTGCCGCGAGAGGCCGGTTCCGAGAAGCGCTGGAAGGCCGCTGACGTCTTGCTCTCCGGCTACTACTGTGCGCAGGCAGACCGCCACGCTTGACCTGTACCCGTCCGGGGCGCGGCCGGTACACCGCCGGCATCGTGGCAACCGCACCCGTACGTCGCCGCCCTCACGCAGTCGCACGGGGAAGCCATGAGCTGGGCGGCACCCACTGCCCGCCGTCCGGGCGATCGCTACGCGCAAGGGTTCCTCACGACGTGCAACCTTCCCGACACGCTCGAGCGGCTGCGCAGTTGGGTGGGCGATGACCCGCGGAATGCTGGCACGTTGGTCGATAACGTCTTGACGCCTGGGCCGGACGAGCCGTTCACGTGGACCGTGCCGGCGCGCGTCGGCGCCGGGGACGTGGCGTTCTTCCACTACGCCGCCCGCGCGGCGGCGCTCGTGGTCAGACTGCGGCGCGCGGCGGCGCGTGAGGGCGTGCTCGACGCCGGCCTCGCCGACTTCCTCGACTACGCGGCCGAGCAGGCGGCGGATTACGCGGGGCGCGTCTTCGCCTACGGCATCTTGAGCGGCCCCGCCGAGCCCGGCCAGCCGTCCGGCGACGGTGACCCGCACTGGCGGAGCCGGCTGTATGCCCCGTTCGCGAGCGTGTACGAACTAGGCATGCCATTGCTGGTGCGCGATCACACGGACGTCCTCACGCAGCCGACGAAGACCATCACCGAGCTGACCGCCGCGCAGTTCGGGGCGCTCAAGGAGCGGCTGGTCGACGCCGGCAACGTGCTGTCCGAGGACCTCGCCTCCGCAATACCGGGGCGCGACGACTTCGACGGGATTTCGCCGCGGACGTGGCGCCGCGTAGCGTGCCGCCCCGAGCAACAGTTCAGGCACGAGGCCGATGTGCGCGGGTTCTTTGCCGACTACCTGGTCGAGGAAATCAAAGACTCCGGCTCGCCGGTCTACCGGGAAGTGCGGTGCGTGGGTCTACCCCCAGCGACCCGCGGCAGGGGTGCCGCTGCGCCTCGCCCCCGGGGGACCGCACGGGCTGATTACATCGTCCGGATCGACGGCGAGTGGACGCCAGTCGAGGCCAAGTTGTCCCTCTGGGCGTGGCCGGACATCCTAACGCACGTCGCGCAGTACACCAGCGCCGCGGCGTACGAGGTGCGCGCCGCAGGCGTGACCCCGACCCGAATTCCGGCCGGCGCGGCCGGCGTGTGCCTGGTCATCGACCAGCGGGGCATCTACCTCGTGCGCGGCGGCGCATTCTACCGGTGTGACCGCGGCCGCCCGCTGTGGTCGCGGCTTGACCTAGGGTGTGTTTGCCAAGTGGCGTAGCTCCTGCGGCGTTCAGCGGGCTCTTGCT
>JBBJNN010000083.1:0-18455 GCA_037720885.1 Gemmatimonadaceae bacterium
GCGTGCTCCCGATCCACCATGCCGCCGCGCTCCTCGCCGCGCCGACCTCGGCCTCCTCCCTCGCCCCCGTCGCCGCCGCGGTCGGGTGCGATGGCCCGCCGCTCCCACTCGACGCCGCCGCCCGCGCGGCGCTCGGTCTCGACACCGCCGGCGAGCGCGACGCCGGGAGCTCCTCGCCGCCCTCGCCGCCGCTCGTGTGCCGAGGGGTCGGCGCGCTGCGCGCGCTCCTGGTAGAGCTGCCACCCGGCGCGCAGCCGCGCGAGCAGGTGAGCGCACTCGCGGCGCGGCTCGGCGCCCGCGCACCGCACCTGCTCTGGATCGTGCTGGCGGTGGAGCGCGGCGCGTCCCAGCTCGTGCTCGCCGCGTGGTCCGCTGCCACGGCGCGGCCGCGCGTCGCCGCGCTCGTGGTAGACCGCCGCCACATCGTGCCGAGTGATGCGGAGACGCTGAGCGCGCTCGCCGCAGCGCCGGGCGGCGACGACGTGCTCGTGCACGCACGCTGGCTCGAGGTGCTTGGCCGCGAGACGCTGACCCGCCGCTTCTACCGCACCCTGGAACGCGTGGTCGGCGAAATGGCGCGCCTCGCGCGCGGTGAGGCGACGGATGCCGAGCGGCGCGAGCTGGCTCTCCTCTACGTATCTCGGTTGCTCTTTCTCTCCTTCCTCGAGGCGAAGGGCTGGCTCGATGGCGACCGCCGCTTCCTCGAGCGCGGCTTCGACGCGTGTCTCGCCGCCAGCGGCAGCTACCACGCGCGCGTGCTCCGCCCGCTCTTCTTCGGCACCCTCAACACGCCCCGTGCCCGGCGCGCCGAGCGAGCACGCGCGTTCGGTCGCGTACCGTTTCTGAATGGAGGACTCTTCGCGCGCGCCACGCTCGAGCGGCGACAGCGCGCGCTCGTCTTCCCGGACGAGGCACTCGGCCTCGTGTTCCGCGACCTGCTCGCGCGCTACCGCTTCACCGCGCGCGAGGATTCCGCGGCATGGTCGGAGGCGGCGATCGATCCCGAGATGCTCGGGAAGGCGTTCGAGTCGCTGATGGCCGCGCGCGACCGCCGCGCGAGCGGCGCCTTCTACACTCCGCAGCCGGTCGTCGCGAGCGTGACGCGCACCGCGCTCGCCCATGCGCTCGCATCGCCCACACTCCCACACGCCGCCGTGGAGCGAGCCCTGGCTGGCGAGGCGCTCGACGCCGGCGAGGCGGTCGCGCTGCGCGGGCGTGCCGAACGGCTCACCGTGCTCGACCCGGCCTGTGGCTCGGGCGCGTTTCTCGTCCACGCGCTCGAGGAGCTCGCCGCGCTCGCCATCCGGCTCGGCGACCCACGGCCGGTCGCCGTGGTGCGCCGGAGCGTGCTCACGCGCTCGGTGTTCGGCGTGGACGTGAACCCGACCGCCGTGTGGCTCTGCGAGCTGCGGCTCTGGCTCTCCGTGGTGATCGAGAGCAGCGATGAGGATCCGCTCGCCGTACCCCCCTCCCCAACCTCGATCGCCACGTGCGCGTGGGCGACTCCCTCGCCGGCGAGCTACGCGACGACCCGCGAGACCACGCACGACCGCCGCGACGGCCCTCGGTCACCGCCGCGCTCCGCGGACGCTACGCCCGGGCGTCGGGCGCGCGCAAGGCGACACTCGGGCGCGCCCTCGATCGGGCCGAGCGCGTGGCGGCGCTCGCGAGCGTCGAGGCCGACATGGAGCGCGTGGCTGCATGGCGGCGGGAAGTGCTTCTCGCGATCCGGCAGCGCGACCTGTTCGGGCGTCGGCAGGTGCCGGCCGCAAGCGAGCGCGAGCGCCTCGCCGGGTGGCGCCGACGCATCCGCGAGCTGCGCGCCGAGCGCGCCAGGTTGGCCGGGGGTGGGGCGCTTCCCTTCTCATGGGAGAGCCACTTCCCGGATGTCATGCGCCGGGGTGGCTTCTGCGTGGTGCTCGGCAACCCGCCGTGGGTGCGGCTGCACCGCATTCCGCCGGCGGCGCGCGCGGCGCTGCGCGCGCGCTACGTGGTATTCCGCTACGCGGCCTGGGAGCGCGGCGCGAGCCTCGCCCGCGCGGGCGCTGGTTTCGGCGCCCAGGCAGACCTCGCCGCGCTCTTCGTCGAGCGCTCGGTTTCGCTCCTTCGCGACGGCGGTGTACTCGGGCTCCTTCTCCCCGCGAAGCTGTGGCGCGCACTCGCCGGCGGTGGGGTACGCCGGCTACTCGCGGAGCGCACGGACCTCCTCGCGCTCGATGACTGGTCGGACTCACCCGCAGCGTTCGACGCGGTGGTCTACCCCTCGTCGCTCGTCGCGCGGCGGCGCGACCGCGCCGCGAGACCCGCCGAGTCGCTACCCGGCGCCACGTTGTGCGCGACGCTGCGGCGGAGGAACGGTCCGGTGACGTGGGAGATGCCGCGAGAGGCACTCCATCTGGATGGCGAGATCGGCGCGCCGTGGCTCGTGCTCCCACCGGCGGCGCGGGCCGCGTTCGACCGGGTGACGCGCGCCGGCGTCCCGCTGGCGGACAGCCGCTTCGGCGCGCCGACACTCGGCGTGAAGTGCGGATGCAATGCGGCGTTCGTCGTCACCGTATGCAGCGTGGCCGGCGAGGTCGCCACCGTCCGCGCCGGTGATCGGATGGGCACGGTGGAGCGGTGGATGCTGCGCCCGCTCCTCCGCGGTGAATCGCTCGCGGCACGTGACGCGGGCGTCGCGCACGCCGCGATGAGCGGCGACGGTGGGGAGCACATCGTGTGGACGCACGGCGCGGCGGGTCCCGTGCTCGACCGCCTGCCGCCGCTCGCCGAGCGGTGGCTCGCGCCCTGGCAACGGGCGCTGCGCGCGCGGTCGGATGTCCGCGGTGGCGCCCGGTGGTGGTCACTCTTTCGAACCGGTGGCGCCGCCGCGAACCGTGCGCGCGTGGTGTGGGCCGACTTCGGTCGCGCCCCGCGCGTCCGCGTGCTGCTTCCCGGTGACCCCACCGTGCCCCTCAACTCGTGCTACGTGCTCCCCTGCCGCGACCCGTCCGACGCGCGCGCACTCGCCGCGCTCCTGCACTCGCCGCTCGCGGCCGCGTGGCTCAACGCACTGGCCGAGCCGGCGCGCGGCGGATATCACCGCTACCTGGGCTGGACCATGTCACTGCTCCCAATACCGGCCGATTGGGACGCCGCACGCGCGGTGCTCGCTCCGCTCGCGCTCACGGAGGAGGGGAATGGTGGGGGGGAGAGCACGCCGGCCACCCTCCTCGCCGCCGCGACACGCGCCTACAAGCTCAGGGCGCGCGATGTGGACCCGCTCGTCACGTGGAACGCTGGGTGAGCAATGTGGGTGCGCCGCCGAACGCCGCCAATCACATCCGTCGCCCCGCCACCGCGGTCCGCGCGCTCATCGCGCGCGAGGTGCTCGGACCACACGACTCGCCGCCCGTGATCGGACACGTCGAGCTGCGCGAGCACCAGCGCGATGCGGTGCGCCGCCTTCGGCACATCCTCCGTCACACGGGCGGCGCACTGCTGGCGGATGAGCCTGGCCTCGGCAAGACGTACGTGGCCGCCGCGCTCGCGCGAGAGGCCGAACACCCGCTCGTCGTAGCGCCAGCGGCGCTGCGTGGCATGTGGGCCGCCGCGCTGGAGGCGGCCGGCGCACGCGCGAGCTTCACGTCGTATGAGGCGCTGAGCCGCGGCGGAGCGGCCGCCGGTCAGGCGGAAGGCGAGGCAGCAGCCTACGACCTCCTCATCCTCGACGAGGCGCACCACGCACGTACCCCGGGTACGCGGCGCTACGCCCGCCTCGCGCAGCTCGCGGCACGCGCGCGCGTGCTGCTCCTTTCGGCGACGCCGATTCACAACGCCCGCACCGATCTCGTCGCGCTTCTCGCGCTCTTCCTCGGCGACCGCGCGCGATCCCTCGGCGAAGCGGCGCTGGCCCGCTGCATCGTGCGGCGGCGGCAGGATGACGTGGGTGCGGCGCTCGGGCTGCCGATCGTCAGCACGCACCGCCCGGTGGACGTGGGCGACGATGCGGCCATGCTACACGCGATCCTCGACCTCCCGCCGCCGGTTCCGGCGAAGGATGCCGGCGACGGAGGCGCACTCCTCGCGTGGTCGCTGGTGCGGCAGTGGGCCTCGAGCCACGGCGCGCTCGCCGGCGCGATCCGCCGCCGGCTGGTCCGCGCCGCTGCACTCTCGGACGCGCTCGCTAGCGAGCGCTATCCATCGCGCGCCGAGCTGGCGGCCTGGTGCTCCGCGGAAGGCGCGGTACAGCTCGCGTTCGCCGAGCTGCTCGTGCCGCCGAGCCCGGACCCGCTCGGCGTGAGCGCCTTGCTCGTGGCGGTGCAGGAGCACGAGCGCTCGCTCCGTGCGCTCCTTGCCGCACTCGAGCGCGCACCGCCGGCCGATGCGGTGCGCGCCGAGCGGCTGCGCGAGATCCGAGTGCGGCATGCGGGGGAGAAGATCATCGCATTCAGCGGTTACGCGGATACCGTCGCCGCGCTCTGGCGCCTGCTGCGCGGGGGGCGCGGGGTGTGCGCGCTCACCTCGCGCGGGGCGGTCGTGGCCGGCGGTGCCCTCACGCGACGCGAGGCACTGCGCCGGTTCGCGCCGGTGGCGGCGGGAGCGCCGGCGCCGCGGGACGCAGAGCGCATCGATCTCCTGCTGACGACCGATCTCCTGAGCGAGGGGGTGAACCTGCAGGACGCGAGCGTCGTCGTCCATCTCGACCTCCCGTGGACGCCCGCGCGCCTGGAGCAGCGCGTGGGCCGCTCGCGGCGCCTTGGCGCCCGGCACGCGCGCACGGCGGTGTACGCGTTCGCGCCGCCCGCGAGTGCCGAAGCGGTGCTCGGTACGGAGCGCCGATTGCGGGAGAAGCTGCGCGTAGCGAGCCGGCACGTGGGGATCGCGGGCGCCATCCTCCCCACGCTCGTACCGGTGGTCGCGCCGGCCGGCGCCCACGGCGCGAAGCGTGGTGCGGTGGCCACTGCGGATGCACATGGCGACGGAAGGGACACCAGTCCGGTTCGCGCGCAGGAGGAGCTGCGCGCCGCGCTCGCCGAATGGCTGGATCCCGAGGATGCGCCGAGCGCGACATCCGCGCTCCAGCTGCCCGGCGTCGCCGTCGTGCGCGCCCCGCGCGACGGCTTCGTCGCCCTCCTCGCCACGGGGAATGGCCCGATACTCGTCGGCGCGGTGGGCGACGACGGCGTTGGCGTTGGCGTTGGCGACGTCACGGACGATGCCGGCGAGCTGCTCGCGCTTGTCCGCGATGGGGGCGGCCTCGATGCGACGTTCGGCGTGGACGACGCGAGCGGACGCATCGAGCGCGCGCTGCGAGCCATCGAGGTCTGGGTTGCGGCGCGAAGTGGCGCCGCCACGGCCGGCGTGGTGGCATCCGTGACGGGCGACGCGCGGCGACGGGCGCTGCGCCGTATCGCGGTCATCGCCGCCCGGGCGCCTCGGCACGAGCGTCCGCTCCTGGCGCCGCTCGCCGCGAGTGCGCGCCGCGTGGTCGCCGCGCGCTACGGCGTGGGCGCCGAGCGCGTGCTCGGCGAGCTGGCGGTGACGGAGATGCCGGACGCCGCGTGGCTTCGCGCAGTGAGCGCCTTTGGCGAGGCGCACCTGGCATCCGCGGCGCCCGGCGATGCCGTGGACTCCGATCGCGCGCAGGCGCTCCTCATCCTCGCCGCCCCGCCGTAGCCGCCGCCGGCGACGTTGGCCGAGGGGGAGTGCGATGTTAGCTTCGCACCGTGCCCGACGCGTCGCCTCCCCGCCTCCCCGTCGTGCTGTTCGACCTCGACGGGACGCTCGTAGACTCGATCGAGCTCATTCTCTGCTCGTTCCGCCACGCGTGCGCCACGGAGCTCGGCCGCGTGCCGCCGGATGCGGAGTGGCTGGCCGGCATCGGGACGCCGCTCGTGACGCAGATGCGCGCGTTCGCGGAGAGCGAGGCGCAGCTCGCGGCGCTCATCGCCGCCTACCGCGACTACCAGCGCGAGCATCATGACCGCCTCATCCGCGACTACGATGGCGTGCGTGAGACGCTGGGCGAGCTCGCCGCGCGTGGGCACCCGATGGCGCTCGTCACGAGCAAGGCGGACCCGCTCGCCGTGCGGGCGCTCGAGTTCACAGGGCTCCGTCAGTACCTCCCGGTCATCGTGGGGTGCGACTCGTGCGCGCGCCACAAGCCGCACCCCGAGCCGGTGCTCCTCGCGCTTCGCCTGCTCGGCGTGGAGCCCGCCGACGCGCTCTTCGTGGGCGATTCGCCATATGACATTGAGGCGGGGAACGGAGCGGGCGTCGCGACCGTGGCGGCACTCTGGGGACCGTTCTCGCGCGAGGTGCTCGAGCACGCCGGGCCCACATACGTCATCGCCCACATCCGCGAGCTCACCGCCATCGTGGCGCTCGCCAGCGCCGGGATAGCGACATAGCAACGGGGGCGCGGGTATGATGCCCGCGTCGACGCCGCCTCCGCTGCCTGCTCACCCGTCGCGACGTCTTTCCGGAGCGTTCAAACCAACCTGGCCGTTCCGGTATCTGACTTGACGACCGAGTGGGACCGGAACCCGGAGCGAATGCTGGCGGCAGCGTTGCAGGTACCACCAACCACCGCGGATGCGGCGCAGGCGATCATCACCGACGTGGCCCTGGCCGCGGGCGGGGACCGCCGGGCGTTCGAGCGCTTGTACCAGGCGAACGTGACCCGCGTCTACTCGCTCTGCATGCGGATGTGCGGAAGCCGCGAACGGGCCGAGGAGCTGACACAGGACGCGTTCGTGCGGGCGTGGGAGAAGCTGCCCCTCTTCCGGGGGGAAAGCGCGTTCTCCACCTGGCTCCACCGGCTCACGGTGAACGTGGTGCTCAACGCGCGGAAGACGGAGGGGCGGGAGCGTGCCCGAGCCGGTGGTGGAGACGAGGACGAGGACGACGGGGTGGCGGCGCTCCCGTCGAGCACGAAGGAGCTGCACGCCGAGCGGCTCGATCTCGAGGCGGCGATCGCGATGCTGCCGCCGGGTGCGCGCCGGGTATTCGTTCTCCACGACGTGGAGGGGTACAAGCACGAGGAGATCGCCGAGATGCTCGGCGTGACATCTGGAGGGAGCAAGGCGCAGCTCCATCGCGCGCGACTCCTGCTGCGGGGGACACTGGGACGATGACGACTCAACGGATGACGTGCGATGATCTGGACGAGCGGCTGGCGGATTACCTGGAGGGCGCGCTCGACGCCGAGGCGCGAGCTGCCTTCGAGGCGCACGCGGCGGGGTGCCCGCCTTGCGCCGCGCTGGCGGGCGACCTGCAGGCGATCGCGCGGGAGGCGGGCACGCTCCCGGCCCTCACTCCCTCGCGCGACCTGTGGAGCGGGATCGCCGCGCGCATCGAGGCACCGGTCATCACGCTCGGTCCGAACGCGGCAGCAGCGGAGCGAGCGCAGCCCGTCGCGCGCACCGGACGCGCTGAACGTGCCGAACACATGGGGCGGCGCGCGGTGTTCGGCTCGACGCGATGGCTGGCCGCCGCCGCCGCGGCGCTCATCGTCGTCACGGGGAGCGCGACGTATCTGGCCACCAAGAGCGCTGTCGAGCGGGAGGTGATCGCGACGCGCGGCGGGAGCGCCTCCCGAAGCGCCGCGCCGGCAGCCGGCGTGGTACCGCGCGTGACGCCGGCGCCGGGGCGGGCCGTTGCCTCCACGGGCGAGGACTCGGCGCGCGGCGAGGAGCGGCGCGAGATGCCGGCGGCGCGAAACGTCGGCGCCAGGGATGAGGCGTCGTCCGCGCTCGTCGGGTACGACCGCGAGATCGGCCGCTTGCGCTCGCTCGTCACCCGCCGGCGGGGCGACCTCGACTCGGCGACGATCGCGGTGATCGAGACGAACCTGAAGGTGATCGACCAGGCGATCGCGCAGAGCCGCGCGGCGCTGGTGCGCGACCCGGGGAGCATCTTCCTCAACGAACAGCTCAATAACGTGCTCGGCCAGAAAGTCGAGATCCTGCGGACGGCGGCAATGCTGTCGGCCCGCAGCTGACGGGCCGGACACGCCAACGGAGCACGAGACCAATGACCGTGACACGCTACTGCATACTGACAGGCCTCGCGGCGCTCGCCGTGGCGGTCGCCGTACACCCGGCCGCCGCGCAACGGGATCGGGATCGAGACCGCTCGCGCGACGAGTACGCGACCCGTCTGGACACCACGGTCGCGCTCGACCGCGACGGGCTGGTGGAGCTGGCGATCACGTCGGGCAGTATCATCGTGACCGGGTGGGATCGCGGCGAGGTGCGGGTGCGCGCTTTCAGCGAGCGCGGAACGATCGACTTCGCCGCCACGTCCTCGCGTGTGGCGCTCGATGCGCGCCCGCGCGGCGGGCGCATGGGCGACACGCACTACGAGATCACGATGCCGGTCGGCGCGCGCCTCCAGATGCGAAGCATCTCCGGCGAGCTCTCGGCGCGAGGCGTCCGGGGCGAGGTGGATGCGCGGAGCACCAGCGGCGAGATCGAGATCGCGGACGTCACCCGCGCAATGGCGGCCACCGTGTCCGGCTCCGTGCGGATGCTGCGCGTGGAGGGCAACGTCCGCGTGAGCACGATCAGCGGCGAGGTGGAGCTCCAGCGCGTGACCGGCGACGTGGAGGCCGGGACCGTGAGCGGCGAGATCGCCGTCTCGGAGGCGCGCTCCCGCTACGTGCGCGCCCAGACGACGAGCGGGAGCATCAGCTTCGACGGGACCGTGGACCCCGCCGGACGCTACCAGTTCGGCTCCCACTCCGGGAGCGTGCACCTCACCCTCCCCGACAGCGTGGGCGCGACGCTCGGGGTGGAGACCTTCAGCGGGGAGATCGACAGCGACTTCCCGATGACCCTCATGCCCGGTGAACGCCTCAGCAGCACGCACGGCCGCCGCTTCGAGTTCAAGCTCGGCGACGGGCGCGCACGAATCTCGGCCGGCACGTTCAGCGGGGAAATCCAGATCGAGCGCGGCGGTGGCCGCGCCAAACGGGAGGAGTAGAGCATGCGACAGCTCATCGGACGGGCGCCCCTCGTAGGGGCCACCCTCGTGGCCGCCACGCTCGCGGCCAGCGCGTCCCACGCCAACGCGCAGCGGGACCGCGACGAGGATCGCGGGCGCCAGCGCGACGATAGCACGTTCAACTGGACCGGCCGGATCCCGGCTGGAAGCTGGGTGCGCGTGCACAACCTCAACGGCGGTGTCCGCGTCGTCACGGGGACTGGCGACGAGACCGAGGTCCGCGCGGAGAAGACGTGGCGGCGCGGCGACCCGCGCGACGTACGCTTCGAGGTGGTGCGAGACGGGAGCAGCGTGGTCATCTGCGCGCTCTGGTACGAGCGGTCCACCTGCGACGAGAGCGGCATGCACACGCGTGGGCGCAACGACGACGAGCGTGACCGCGACCGGGGGCGCGACTGGGATCAGAACAACGACGTCGCCGTCGAGTTCACCGTCCGCCTCCCACGCGGGGTCAAGGTGCTGGCAAACACCGTGAACGGAAATATCGACATCCGCGACGCCCGGGCCGAGGTCGAGGCACGATCCGTGAACGGACAGGTGGAGGCAACCACGAGCACGGGGCCCGTTTCGGCCACGACAGTCAATGGGAGCGTCCGCGTGCAGATGGACGCGATCGAGGGCTCGGGCGACCTCAAGTTCGGCAGCGTGAACGGCTCGGTGATCGTGGAGGCACCCGCCAGGCTCGACGCCGAGGTGGAGCTCTCAACGGTGAACGGAGGCGTGCGGAGCGATTACCCGATCACGACGACTGGCCGTTTCAGTTCGCGTCACCTGCGGGGCACGCTCGGCAGCGGCGGGCGGCGGCTGACGCTCACATCGGTGAACGGAGCCGTCGAGCTGCGGAAATTGTAGCGTCCGGCTGAAACCTGCCGCGGCGGTCGCGCCGTACGGTTTCCATAGCACGTGTCGGTGCAGCTTTCCGGATTCTCCGAGGACTCAGGTTATGACACTCAGGAAGCGCATGATCGTGGCGGGCGTTCTGACGGCCGCAGTCCTCATCACCAAGAACCGCGTCGTCAGCTCGGCCGACTGGGGCGATGACCACGGCGGACACCAGGCGTCGTCGACCTGGAAGTGGCACGGCGAGGTGGAGGACGGCAACTGGGTGCACATCCGCAACCTCAATGGCGCCGTACGAGTGGAGAACGCCGAGGACGGGGAGCTCGAGGTGCTGGCGACGAAGCGCGTGCGCCGCGGCACCGCGCGCGACGTGCGCATCGTGACCAACCAGCGCGACGGTGACGTTTACGTCTGCGCGCTGTACAACGGGAAGGGCCAGTGCGACGAGAACGGCTACCACACGACGACGGGCGTCAGCTGGTGGAAGAAGATGCTCGGCAAGCACAGCGACGTCGCCGTGTCGTTCGTTGTCCGGCTCCCCGAGGGCGTCAAGATCGACGCGAACACCGTGAACGGCGGCATCACGATTGACGGCGTGCTCTCCGAGGTGAAGGCCTCCACGGTGAACGGCGGAGTGAAGGCCACGACGAGCATGGGCCCGATGAGGATCAGCACCGTGAACGGGAGCATCTCGGCCCGCGTGGATTCGCTCGGCGAGGACGGCGGCGTGAGTCTGAGCAGCGTGAATGGCTCGGTCGTCGCGGAGCTCCCCGACAAGATCGACGGGCAGCTCGACCTGTCGACGGTGAATGGGCGCTACTCGACGGACTTCCCGGTGACGATGAGCGGCCCGATCTCCACGAAGCACCTGCGCGCGACGCTCGGCAAGGGTGGGAGCACGATCAAGCTCAAGACCGTGAACGGGAGCGTGACGCTGCGCAAGCACAGCGCGCACAGCGCATCCCCCGAAGGCTGACGGGCGCACCAGGGCGCGCGCCCTGGTATATTTCCGCCCTCACCCTCCGGAGTCGCAGCACATGGGTCTCTCGTATTCGGCCGCGCCGGCTGCCGTCCGCACCGGCAGCGACCGCGCGACGCTCGTACGGCGCACGTACTCGCTGGTGCTCGCCAGCGTCGTGGTCACGATGGCTGGCGCGGCATTCGGGCTGTCGCAGCCGTCGCTCATGCGCGCGGTCGCGGAGCACCGGTTCATCACGTTCCTCTGCATGCTCGCGCCGCTCTTTCTGGCGATGCGCGCGCGCCGCACCTTCCCCGCGAACATCGGCCTGACCCTCCTCTTCACCTTCGTGGAGGGAGTATGGATCTCGCCGATCCTCTGGTTCTACAGCACCACGATGCCCGGTGTCCTGAGCCAGGCGGCGATCCTCACGCTCGGCACCTTCGGCGTGCTCACCGGCTTCGCCTTCGTCAGCCGCCGCGACTTCTCGGCGCTCGGGAGCTTCCTGAGCGTGGGGCTCTGGGTGCTCATCGGCACGATGCTGCTCAACTACTTCTTCGGGAACGCGACGGGCGGGCTCTGGCTGTCGGCGGTGGGGCTCCTGATCTTCAGCGGCTTCGTGATCTACGACACCTGGAAGATCCGCAACGTCTATGGCCCGGAGGACTACGTCCAGGCCGCGGTGAACATCTATCTCGACCTGCTGAACATGTTCCTGTTCATCCTGAACCTGCTGGGGCGGAAGCGGTAACGGCGGGAGCAGGAGCCGAGGGCTCCTACCTTGGGGGGCCCCCCCCGAATAGCACGATCGCGGCGGAACGGTGATGCACCCTCACCATTCCGCCGCGATTCGTATCAGCGCGTCCCGCTTCCCCCTACTCGCCCGGTTCCTCACCGCTCGCGAGCACTGTCGCGACCAGCCGGCCGGACTCGCCATCCACAGGCCGGAAGTCGCGGCGAGGTTGGAACTGCTCCCCGAGCGCCTCTGCCGTGTCGATGCGGTCCAGCACGAAGTGCTTCCACCCGCGCTCCTGGCCGCCCTCGCTGAAGCCAGCGACCTGAAAGGCCTCGAGCAGCTCCGTGCCGTCGGCCTTCTGGAGAATGGCGTGCGGCTGCACCGTCCGCGCCGCACCTCCCGCGTAGACCAGCGTCAGCACCCGCCGCTCGCCGATCGCCTGTACGATCATCTGCCGGTTCATGACCCCTCCGCCGTGGCCGGCGCGAACGATGCAACATTCATTCATCTCGCTCCGGCGCGGCGTCGAGCGCGAGGTCGAGCCCGGTATCCAGTGCTGGCGCCGGCCGTGCTGCCCCCGTGCCACCGCGCCGCCGGCTACCCTCCCGGCGCACCGCGATCATCTCGGCCACGACGCTGACGGCGATCTCTTCCGGCGTATCGGCCCCAATCGGAAGGCCGACGGGGGCGTGGATGTGCGCGAGCCGGTCGCCGGGCACGCCCCACCCCTCGAGCATCCGCCAGGTGAGCGCGACCTTCCGCCGGCTCCCCAGCATACCCAGGTAGCGCACGTCGCCTCGCGCGACCTGGTCGACGACCAGCGCATCGTGCTGATGACCACGCGTCGCGACCACGACGTACGTGCCCGCGTCGATGCCGAGCGTCGGGGGGAGCGCGCCGAAATCGCAGACGAGCGTGCGCTCGGCGAAGGGGAGGCGTGCAGGATCGGCGAACTCCGCGCGGTCGTCCACCACCGTCACGCGCCAGCCCGCGAAGGCAGCCGCTTCCGCCACACTGGCGCCCACGTGCCCGCCGCCGAACACGACGAGCCGCGGAGGCCCGACCAGCGGCTCCACGAGCAGCGCTGCGCCGGGCCTGCCGTCGCGGAGCACCGCCACGCTGTTCCCGGCCTCGTGAGCATCGTCGCCGTCAGCGAGGCGGAGCAGCGGCTCCTCGCTCGCGGGGCCGAGGAGCGCGGCGGCTTCGCGCATCGCCGGCGTGCCCACGCCGACGTCGGCACGATCGCGCGCGACGACGAGGAGCTTGCGGACGCCGGCCGTCCAGTCCAGCGATGTGACGACCACCGCCCGCTCGCCACGCGCGAGCAGCGCGGCGCACTCGGCGTGGACGAGGGCGAGTGTGGGGTCCGAGTACACGGGCTCGATGAACATGTCCGCCCGCCCGCCACAGGTCAGGCCGTAGTCGCCGGCCAGCTCGGCGGTGAGCGTGTGCGCGGTGAGCGCGGGTTGGCCCGATCCGGCGACCGAGAGTGCGCGCTCCACGATCTCCGCCTCGAGGCACCCGCCCCCGACCGTGCCCATGCGCGCGCCGTCGGCGGTGACGAGCATCTTCGCCGACCGGCTCATCGGGAGGGACCCGCGGCGGCGCGCGACGGTGGCGAGCGCGCCGCGCCCCGCCCCGGCGGCCAGGCGGGCGCATTCGGCGTAGAGGTGCTGGTGGTGAGCGAGGACGCGAGGCATCGGAGCCAGAGCAGCAGCGCGGACGAGAGAGCGGGGCGGCACCGCGCCGCGAACTCGACGGCGGCGCGGCGGTCGCGCCCGCCGGACTCGCGCGACGGGCCCCCGCGCCCTACGGATGGTGCATCGATGTGAGTCGCGGCGGAAGGGTGATGCCCGGGAGCGCACCTGACGCGGTGCGCTCCTCGCCGCGTTTTCACCGATCGCCGCGCGCCCCCCCCGCCCCCGCCTCCGCCGGCACGAACGCGTCGTGGGTCATCCACCACTGCTTGGGCATCGGACGCTGCCGCGGCCACACCTCGTTGAGCGTGTTCCCCTCGTACACCCGCCCGTTCTTCATCACGTAGCGAACGGTGTTCGTATTCTTGATGTCGTCGAGCGGATTGGCGTCGAGCACGACGAGATCCGCCAGCTTCCCCGCCTCCACCGACCCGATCTGCTTCGCCAACCCGATCGACTCCGCCCCGTAGATCGTCCCGATCCGCAGCGCGTCCATCGGCGTCATCCCGCCGCTCGCGATGGTCCACAGCTCCCAGTGCACGCCGAGCCCCTGGAGCTGGCCGTGGCCGCCGAGGCCGACGCGCCCCCCCGCCTCGACGATCTTCTTCGCCTGCTCGGCGAACAGCTTGAACGAGTACTCGCTGTCGCGGAACCACTGCGGACGCCGGAGGGCGCGGCGCTCGAGCTCCGAGAACGGCGTGAAGTGCGTGAGCTTCGGGTCGCTCAGGATGTCGTAGTGCTCGTACCACCAGTTCTCGGCCCACGGGCCACCGTACTGCACGAGCAGCGTGGGCGTCCACGTCGTCCCGCTCGTGGCGAACAGTTGCACGGCGTCCTTGTACAGCGGGGCGATCGGGAGGGTGTGCTCGATCCCGGCGTAGCCGTCCATCGCCTCCGTCATGTTCTTCTTGAAGTCGAGCCCACCCTCGAGCGTCGGCGTGATGCGCTGCTCCTTCGCCGCCGCGACGAGCCACTGTCGCTGACGCCGGTCGCCGGCCATGTACTGCTTGATCGTCTCGGTGAGATAGTACTCCGAGTAGCGCTTCATCACGTCCTTCGCATCCTCGGCGCTCGTCACGTTGTCGTAGCCGAAGATGCCGGGGCCCGTGGCGTAGATGCGCGGGCCGAGGATCTGCCCGACATCCACCGCGTCGCCGTAGGAGATGACGTCGGCGGTCGATGTCTGCGGGTCACGCGTCGTCGTCACGCCGTAGGCGAGGTTCGCCGTGTACATGTACGGCTGCGGCGAGTGGACGCCCCACTGCGGCCACATGTGCGCGTGCACGTCGACGAGCCCCGGCATGACCGTCTTCCCCGAGACGTCGATCGTGCGTGCGCCCGCTGGAACGGTGACGCTCCCTTCCGCGCCGACGGCGACGATCCGGTTGTTGGTGACGACGATGTCGCCGCGCGGGATCACCTCGTCTCCCTTCATCGTGATGATCCGCGCGCCGCGCAACACGACCGTGCCGGTCGGACGATCCTTGGCCGCCGTGAGCGTGATGGTCGTCCGTACCGGCTCGTAGACCGGCTTGTTGGGTGACGCCGGAGCGTTGGCTTCGGGCGTCTCCGGACGATTCGCCGGACGCGGCGGCGCCTTGGCCGCCGAGTCGGCGGCGAGCGAGTCGGCGCGGGCGACGTCGTACTGGAAGAAGGCGCGGCCCAACGAGTAGAAGACGCCCTTCGAGTCGGCGTTCCAGCCGAGGAAGTCGCCGCCGATGCGGGAGAGCCGTCGGAAGGGGACCGTGCTGTTCGCCGGCTGCTCGACCGACACGGTCGGCGTCTGCCCGCCGGTCACCGCGAGCGGCAGGACGAAGATCTTGTTGTCGACGAGAGCGAGCACGCGGCTGCCGTCCGGCGAGACCTGCAGCTGCGACGCTCGACGCGGCCTCGCGTTCGGCCCCCCGCCCGGCGTCTGGAATCCGGTGACGATGAGGTGCGCCTTGCGGTCGGTCCCGTCCCACCGCATCGACACGAGACCGTCCTCCTCGTCGTAGACCCACACCCGCGTCGAGTCGTTGCTGAAGTGCGGGCGCTGGGCGTTCGTGAGCGGGGCGATCAGCGTCGCCGTGCCGCCGGCGGCCGGGATCCACACGAGGTCCGTGATGATGAGGCTCGGATTGATCTCATCGTTGATCTCGGCGCGCTGCTCGCGCGGCGCGCGCACCGCGACGATCCGCGCGCCAGTCGGCGAGTACGCGATCTCGTCGTAAAACGCCGACGCTCTCGTCAGCTTCTCCGGCCTGCCGCCCGCGGCCGGGACGCGCCAGATGTCACCGCCCTCCTCCGTCCAGTTGACGTAGGCGATGTACCGGCCGTCCGGCGACCAGATGGGTGAGTGCTCGCCGTCACCGCTCGTCGTCAGGCGCCGGGGTGTTCCCGACGGGAGATCCATGATCCAGAGGCGATCGAGCGCCGAGAAGACGAGCCGCTTCCCGTTCGGCGACGGACGCCCGCCGCGGATCTGACGCACCGTGAGCGTCGTGTCGTTGACCGGATACTCGAAGCGCACCAGATCGCCAAGCATCTGGTCGACTTCCGCCGTGAACGGGAGCTGCGTCTGCTGCCCCGTGGTCGCGTCGACGCGCCAGATGTGACCGTGGTGCGCGAGCACGAGTGCCTTCGAGTCTGGCATCCAGGCGTAGCCGGGCAGGAGGTCGCGCGATCCGCGCGACTCGATGTCGTCGCGCTGGATGTCGGTGGCGAGCCACCGCTCGTCGCCCGATGCCAGCTCGCGCAGCTTGAGTCCCGTCACCGCCATGCGCCGCGAGCCGTAGGCGAGCCACTTGCCGTCGGGGCTCACGGCAGGACGAAAACCCGTGCCGAGGTTGAGCGTGCGCCGCTCGAGCCGACCCGTCTGCCGGTCGTACATGACGACCTGCGTCGTGCCCATCATCTGGTTGTAGCCGGCCGCGCCGGTGCGCGCGCTGGCGTAGATGTACCGCCCGTCCGGCGTCGCCGAGGCACCCATGAAGTTGGCCGGCGCGGTCCCGCCGCCCGGCCCACCGGCTGCCGGAGCCGGCGTCTGCCCCGTGAGGCGCAACCCGCCGCCGCCGCCCTTGTGATAGAGCCAGAGGTCGTTGCTCTTGGAGACGACGACGTACTGGCCGTCAGGGGTGAAGTCGGGGGATACGAACGCCTGGTTGGGCCCGCGCGTCAGCGACCGCGGGTGCTGCCCGTCCGGGTCGACGAGCCAGAGGTTCTCGCTCCCGGAACGGTCACTGACGAAGACGATCGCCGTGCCGTCGGGCGAGAAGCGCGGCTGCCCATCGAAGCCCGAGCCGCTCGTGATCCGCGTCGCCGAGCCGCCGCCGATCGGGAGCGTGTAGAGGTCGCCTAACAAGTCGAAGACGATCGTCCGTCCGTCGGGCGAGACGTCGAGCGACATCCACGTGCCCTCGTCGGTCGTGAACTTGAGTGGGCGCGTGGGGATGAGCGGAAGGTCGCTGCCAGGCGCAGTGCGGCGTGTCGTGTCGGCCGCGGGTTGGGCAAGCGCGGGCGCCGCGGTGCCGAACAGGAAGGGGAGGCTCAGGATGAGCCGGACGACGAGGACGCTGCGCGACATCATGGTCGCTCCGGAAGTGGTCGACGGCTGACTCAACCCGAGTCATGGGTTGATCAGGCCGGGATGAGGCCGGCATGACAGAGGTTGTAGTGGAGCAGCTTGAGTGTGGCGGTCATGAGCATCACCTCCACCGCGCCCGGCTCGCATCCGCCGGGCCGAAGTCCACAAACTACCGCTACCGGGAAGCGCTTCCGCTATCTGCGCCGGTCGTCCGCGCCTACCGCGGCGGCCGCCGCGTCGAGTCCGGCGGCGTGGCCGGCGGGGTGGGCACCGCGTCCGCCACGGTGCCGGCGCCGAGGACGACGACCTCCACCCGGCGGTTCTGCTGGCGGCCGGCGGGAGTGTCGTTCGTGGCGACTGGCTGCGTCTCCCCCAAGCCCTTCGACGTGATCTTCTCCGCGCTCACGCCACCGGTGACCAGCGCCGCGCGGACGGACGCCGCGCGCTCATCGGACAGCTTCTGGTTGTAGTCGTCGGAGCCCTGTGAGTCCGTATGTCCCTCGACCACGATCTGGTGGTCCGGGTACTGCTGCAGCACGGCGGCGATGCGGCGGACGTTCGCATCGGCGCCCGACTTGAGTGTGCTCTTGTTGACGTCGAACAGGATGTCGCTCAGGCTGATCACCAGTCCACGCGACGTCTGCTGCAGGTTCGTGATCTCGACCACGAGCGTCCGCAGCTGGGTCAGCGCCTGATTGAGGCGCGCGCTCGCCTCCGCCGCCGCGCGGCGGAGGGAATCCGCGCTCACGCGGAGCGAGTCCGCACTCACGCGCAGGGAGTCTGCCTGCTGGGTCACCATGAGGTTCCGCTCGCGGAGCGCCGCGACCTCGGTCTGGGAGAGCTGGTTCTGCGCCGCGAGCGCGTCGCGCTGCGCCTGCGTGAGCGAGACCAGCCGGCTCAGGCGCGCGGTGCGCAGGCTATCGGCTCCCTTCTCGGCCACCACGCGCACGTTCGCCGCCTCCGCCGTCTGCGCCGTGCGGAGCGCGATGCTCGCCATCCCGTTCACGTATTCCTGGTTCTGCCGCCGGGCAACCGCCAACTCGGCGTCGTTGATCGCCTCGCGCGCCCGCAGCATCTCGCCGTTGACGCGCCCGTCGGCCCCGGCGGCCGCCAGTGTCTGGTAGATCGTGCGCGCCTGGTTGAGCGAGGCGGGCATCTGCGTGCTCGCGCACGCGGCGACCAGCGCCGCGACGGCGAGCGGGAGCATCCGGGTCTTCATTGTGCACCTCCCGGCGGTAGAGCGTCGAATGCCGACTTCGCCTGGGCCTGCGTCCGTTCGGCCATGATCCGCTTCACCTGCTCACGCGCGTAGATCGCGTCGGCGGCCGCCTGGCGCGCCGCGAGCGCCGCCCGGCCCCGGGTAGTCCCCTGCGCCTGCGCTTTTGCGTTGGCAAGGTTCTGCCGCGCCGACGCCATCACATCCGCCACCAGCGAATCGGCGCCGGCCGCCTGCGCCTCGGCGATCTGCCGTTCGGCGTTCGTCAGGGCGGCGTTAGGATCGCCAGCCTCGGGGAAGATGCTGCCTCCGCCCGCGCTGGCACAGCCCGCAATGAGCGCGGCCACGCCGAGCGTGTACAGTGTGCGCATGATGTCTCCTTGTAGCGCTGGTCCGAGCGCCCCCCAACCAAGCAAGCCGCGTTCCATCCGAGATATGTTCGGGGGCTGGTGGGG
>JBBJNN010000083.1:18465-23834 GCA_037720885.1 Gemmatimonadaceae bacterium
CCCCCCCAGCCCCTGCGGTTTGTACGGTCCGATTGCTTGTTTACGGCCGGACGAAGGTGAAGCCTGGTGGGAGCGTGAGGGTGTTTCCACTCAGCGTGCCGGTGAGTTGGAGTGGCGGCGTGTCCGATCTGAGCACGATGCTCGTGCCGGTCTGCGTGTAGGTGCCAGCATCGAGATTCGGTGCGCTCCCCTGGTAGTTGACGACTGAGGAGTAGCGCCCGTTCGGGTAAAGGATGACGCGGCCGCTGGTGGCGATGAGTGCCTGATTCGGAGGGGGCAGGGGCGCCGGCAGGTTCTGCCCATTCACCTGCGTCAGGACGAAGGCGCGCAGCACCCGGATCGTCGCCGTGGCCGTCTGCCCCTCACTCCGAACGGTGATGGTGACCGGACCGCCCTCCGAGACGCCGGTGACGACGCCCGCGGTCGACACGGTGGCGATGGCCTGATTGGAGCTCTCGTAGGTGACAGCGCGCCCGGTGAGGGTATTCCCCTGCGCATCGCGGAGGGTGGCGGTGAGCGTGTAGTTCTCGCCCACGCCGATCGTCGCGGAGGTGCGCGCCGAGTCCGGGGTGATGGTGATCGTGGCGACGGCCGCGGCGACGGTGACGGTCACCTGGTTGGTGACGCCCTCGCTCGTCGCGCGGATGGTAGCCGTGCCCGCGGCCACGCCGGTGACGAGGCCAGTCGCCGCGTTGACCGTCGCGATGTTCATGGTCAGCGATGACCAGGCGACGGTACGGTTCGCGAGCGTGTTGCCGGCGGCGTCCTTGGTGGTCGCCGTGAGCTGCACGGTGCCACCGACGCCGACGCCAGGTGAAGGCGGCGCGATCGTGATGCTCGCGACCGGCGTGGGCGGCGTGACCGGGTCGTCGTCACCGCAGGCGGCGAGGGCGAGCGCCAGCGTGGCGCCGGCGAGGAGCTTCCGTGCGACGAGCCTACGAGCGACGAGCCTACTCATGTATCCTCCATGCGAGTAACGAGCATGCGAGTAACGAGACCGGTGTGCAGAATCGCACCGTGGTCGGGGGCTCGCAAGCCGCGAGATCACACTCGTGGCTACCCACCCCGGCGCGTACCGCGGGCGCGGCGGGGTGGCGATTTCGGCTTCTATTCGGTATACTCGGATCCAGCCGATACCTGCGCGCTCTCCATGACTCCCGCCTCCCCCGACGCCCGACAGGGCGCGCTCTTTCCCGAGAGCCAGCCGCGCTCGCCGCGCGCGCTCCCGGTGATCGGGGAGCAGAAGGACATCACCTATCACGGCACCACCGCGAAGAGTGTCCTCAACGGGCCGGAGACGACGGGGATGGGCTTCTGGTCCATCAACCCGTACATCGGTTGCGCGTTCGGGTGTGCGTACTGCTATGCGCGCTACGCGCATCGCTACGTGATGGAGCGCGTCGTGGCGGCAGAGGATGCCGACCCCGGGCTGCGGAGCGAGCTGCGCGAGATGCCGGCCTGGCTCGCCTTCGAGCGGCACATCGTCGTCAAGGAGAACGCGCCGGCCGCGCTTCGCCGCTCGCTCCGGAACGGGAGCGCGAAGCACACGAGTCTGGCGGAGGGTGACACGATCGTCGTCGGCACGGCGACCGACCCGTACCAGCCAGCCGAGCGCCGCTACCGGGTGACGCGCGGCGTGCTCGAGGTGCTGGCCGAGCATCCGGGACTGAGCGTCGTCATCATCACGAAGAGCCCGCTCGTGACGCGCGACATCGACGTGCTCGCGCGCATCGCGCGGCACTCAGAGCTCTGTGTGCATCTCTCGCTCATCACGCTCGACCGCGAGCTGGCGCGCCGGATCGAGCCGCGCGCGCCGACGCCGGAGTCGCGGGTGCGTGCGCTCGAGCGCCTGCGCGGGGCGGGGATCGAGGCGGGGATCAACTGCATGCCGGTGCTCCCCGGCATCACCGATGCCCCGGCCGATCTCGAGGCGCTGGTCAAGCGCGTGGCCCAGGCCGGCGCGACGTACGTGGGCGCGTGCGCGCTGCGCCTCCAGTCCTCGGCGCGTCGCCGCTACCTCCCCTTCATCGCGGCCGAGTTTCCGCACCTGGCCGAGAGCTACCGCGCGGCCTACGCGTCGAGCCATACAGTGGGCGAGCGCTACCGCGAGGGACTGTCCCGCTACATGAAGGCGCTCTGCCGGAAGTACGGCGTGCGGGCGTCGGACTATGGGGAGTCGGACGGGGACGAGGAGCGAGAGACGCCGGAGGAGGCGCCCGGCGAGGCACAGCTGCAGCTGGGGTTCTGAGAGGAGCGAGGGGCTGCACGGGCGTGCAGCCCCTCGCCGGTCGGCCGCTCCCTTCTCTGCCTACTTCCCGCCTTTCGGCCTCCCCCGGAACCGCTCGTACAGCTTCGAGTGGCGATCGGTGGCTGGTACCAGCTCGCCGCGGATGAAAAGGTGGCGCACGGTGGTGCGCACGTCGAGCGGGTCGCCGGTCGCCACGAAGAGGTTGGCGACCTTGCCGGGCTCCAGACTGCCGTAGCGGTCGGCGACCCCCCAGATGCGCGCGGGGTTGATCGTGAGCGCGCGAAGCGCTTCGTCCGGGTCGAGTCCGTAGGCCGTCGCGAGGGCGGCATTGTACGGGAGGTTCCGCGTGTCGGACGCGGAGTTCGTACGGAAGGCGATCGCGACGCCCGCGCGCGCGAGCACGCCGGGGTTGGCGTAGACGGCATCGTAGGCGTCGTTCGTGCCCGGTGTCTCCGTCGTCGGGCCCACGATCACGGGGATCTTCCGGGCGGCGAGCGTGTCGGCGAGCATCCACGCCTCGCTCGCGCCGCGGAGGATCACCTTGAGCTTGAACGAGTCGGCCAGCGCGAGCACGCCGCGGATCTGCGCCGCGGACTCGACATCGAAGATCGCCGGCATCTCCCCGCGGATCACCGGAATCATCGCCTCCATCTGGAGGTTGGTCTTCGGCCGCGCGGTACCCGCGGTACCCGTCGCAGCGGCCGCACCAGCGGCGTTTGCGGCACCAGCGCCGAGCCGGCCACGCATGTCCGCGTAGGCGCGCGCGTCGGCAAGGTAGCGCGCGAGCGCGCGCGCCTGACGGTCGGTCGCGTCGCCCTCGCCGGGCGGCCCTCCGCCGCCACGTCCCCGCCCCCCCCCGCCGCCGACGCGCGGGTAGTTCATCACCATGCCCACCCGCGCCCGCACGGCCATCTCGTCCCCCGTCCATCCCGCGAGGTCGATGAGCGCCGCCTGCCCACTCACCAGCCCGCCGTTGGGGCTCGTGATGGCCGAGGTGATGCCGGCGATGCGCGCGACCGGGATGAGCTCGGAGTGCGCGTTCACCGCGGTGAGCGCGACATCGTGCGGGTTGAAGTCGCCGAGCTCCTCGAGGTCGGTCGGCCCGGGCACCGAGCTGATCTCGACCAGGCCGAGCTGCGTGCCGGAATCGATGAAGCCCGGGTAGATGAAGAGTCCCGTGCCGTCGATCACCGTGGCGTCTTGCGGCGCGGTGATGTTCGCGCCGACGGCCTCGATCTTCCCGGCGCGGATGACGACGCTCCCGTTCGCGATGCGCGCGCCGACGACAGGAACGACCGTCGCGTTGCGGATGATGTAGACGGCGCTCGGCGCTCGGCGCTCGGCGCTCGGCGCTCGGCGCTCGGCGCTCGGCGGTCCCGCTGCCGATCGCACCTCCTGTGCGCCGAGCATCTGCGTGGCCGCCGTCAACACGATAATTGCGCTGAGTCCCGATGTCATGGCACCACCGGCGTGCGCGGGCGGCGCGTGTTCAACTGCTCCATCACGCTCTCGAGCGTCGGCGCGGTGCGGCGGTCGAAGAAGGTGCGCCCATCAACGAGCGTCATCTCCACTCGCGAGGCGGGCGCGAAGGGGTGCCCGTTGAAGATGGCGAGGTCCGCGTCCTTGCCCACGTCCACCGAGCCCACCTGCTTGTCGATCCCGAGCTGCAGGGCGGCGTTGAGCGTGATCATCTTCAGTGCCTCGTCCTCCGACACGCCGCCGTAGTGCATGGCCTTCGCCGCCTCCTGGTAGAGCCGGCGCGCCCGCTCGTCCGAGTCGGAGTTGATCGTCACCAGCACCCCGCGCTCGGCCATCAGCGCGGCGTTCTGCGGGATCGCGTCCCACGCCTCCCACTTGTACGCCCAGCTGTCGGCGAAGGTGGAGGCACCGCTTCCCGCGGCCGCGAGCTCGTCGGCCACCTTGTAGCCCTCGAGCACGTGCTGGAAGGTCGCCACGCGGAAGCCGAAGTCCTTGGCGACGCGCAGCATCATCAGGATCTCGTCCGCGCGGTAGGAGTGGCAGTGGACGAGGCGCTTCCCCTCGAGCACCTCCACCAGCGCATCGAGCTGCAGGTCGCGGCGTGGCGGCACGGGCTGCACCCCCTTGGCCGCGCGCCGGCGCGCGACGTCGTACGCTTGCCACTCGCGCCGATATTCCTGCGCGCGCGTGAAGGCGTCGCGAAGCGTCTCCTCCACGCCCATGCGGGTGAACGGGTAGCGCCGCGCGCCGCCGGGCGGCGGCGGGCTGTTCGTGCGCCGTACGTTCTCGCCGAGCGCGAACTTGATGCCTGGCGGCGCGCCCGCGAAGAGCAGGCTGTCCGCGGGGAGTCCCCAGCGGATCTTCGCCACGACGTTCTGCCCGCCGATCGTGTTCGCCGACCCGTGCAGGATGTTGAGGGTGGTGACGCCGCCGGCGAGCTCGCGGTAGAGCGCGGCCGCGTCCTGCCGCAGCACGTCGGCCATGCGCACCTCGGCCACCACCGAGTTGGTTCCCTCGTTGATCGTCTCGGACGCGCTGTGGGAGTGCGCGTCGATGATGCCCGGCGTGACGTACTTCCCCGCGCCGTCAATGATCTGGGCGCCGGCCGGCACCTGCACGTCCGCGCCGACGGCGGCGATCTTCCCGTCGCGGATGATGATGGTGCCCTTGGGGATCGTCCCGTGGCTCGCCGTCATGATCGTGGCGTTCGTGATGGCCACGAGGCGGGCGGGGGGCGGCACGACCGCCTCGAGTGGGCCGGACGTCGCGACGACGGCGGTATTGCCGAGTGGGCGGTCGCCGGGCGGCGTGGTGGTTGTGCGCTGCGCGGCCGCGGGCGCGACCGCGCATAGCGTGACGCAAGCGAGCGCGCAGGATGTCCCAATTCTCGTGCTCATGGCCTCTTCTCCGCCGTGAAGGTCGCCGAGCCCATGGGCCCGAGCGCCGCCGATCCCGTCATGCGCTCATTGCGCTCGCCCTCGACCTGACCCTGAAAGGTGATGGTGACCGATTGCCCGCCCATCGGCATCACGACCGTCCAGCTCACCGACTTCCCGCTCACGCGCCCATCGGTGATCTCGAGCGTCCCGCGCTCGCTCACCATCTGCCCGGTGAGCGTCGTGCCGTCCTGCGCGAGGGTGAG
>JBBJNN010000084.1:0-23544 GCA_037720885.1 Gemmatimonadaceae bacterium
GGCGTCATCGGTAGCCCTGCGTGAACACGACGACGTCGCCCGCCGTCGGCGCCGCGCCGCCCGCCACCCACGCGGCCACCGGCGCCGGCAGGCCGACCGCGTCGCTCACATCCCCCGCCCGCGCGGCGCCGCCAATGCCCGCCGCGCGCTCGGCGCGCGAGGCATAGAGGAGCGACGCCGCCGACGCGGCCACGATCACCGCCGCGGCCGCGAGCGCGGGGCGAAGCGCGGCGGCCAGCTCGCCCCATAGTTCGCCACGCGCGCCCGGAGCTCGCGCGCGACGCGGCGACGCGGCCACGCGCGCCATCACCGCGTCCACGGCACGGTCCACCCGCTCGGCCGGTGGAACGAGTGGGGAGAAGTCAACGCGGTCGTCGCGCGCGCTCGTGTCGCCGTCGTCAGTCATGCTCGTGTCCCTCGTTCCCAGTGAGGCTGTGCGCGCCGAGCTGCTCGCGGAGCAGGCGGCGCGCGTCGGTGAGGTGGCGCCGGGACATCACTTCGGAGATGCCGAGTGCCTCGGCGATCTCGCGGTGGCGCCAGCCCTCGAGGTCGTGCAGCAACACCACCTGGCGCCGCACCACGGAAAGGTGCCCCAGCGCGTGCAGCAGGTGCTCCGCCAGCTCGGCCCGCTCCACATCACGCGCGGGCGAGTCGGGTGCATGCGGGCCGGCCGCCGAGTCCGCGGCGTCGAGAGGAGCGGCGCGCCGGACGCGGAGGTAGTCGCGAAGGTTGTGCGCGCGATTGCGCACGATGCGCACCAGCCACGCGGCGAAGCGTCTCGGGTCGTGACACTCGTGCAGGCGCTCCCAGCAGCGCACGAAGGCGTCCTGGCACACGTCCTCCGCATCGGCGCGCTCGCCGGTGAGCGCGAGCGCGACCGCGTACGCAGCGCGGTAGTGGCGCCGCACGAGGGTCTCGAACGCCGCCGAGTCCCCGTCGAGCGACCAGGCAACGAGGCGCGCATCGGAAGTGTGGGCCGTATCGGGCGCATCGGGCGCGATCATGTCATCACATCACTGACAGCCGGCGCCCGTGAAGTGTGAGTGCGCGGTCATGTGCGCGCCCGGCACTCACACTTCCGGCCCGCCGCCTGTCAGGATGGAAGACGAGCCCTCGCCGCGACCGCGGCGACCCGGGCTCGGCGCCTCCCTCCCACGCGCCACATTCCGCAGGAGACCGGAGCTCATGCTGCACTTCCTCCGCATCCCATTGCTCGCGATGCTCCCCCTGGCGCCTTTGGAGCCATTGCTCCTCGGCGCCCAATCGCCGGCCGCGCTACCCGATTCGGCTCTCGCCGCCGCGCTCAGTCGCTACGTCGGCGAGCGCGCGGCCGCCGACTCCTTCTCCGGCGCGGTACTCGTCGCGCGGAATGGCACACCCGTGTTCCAGTATGCCGGCGGCATGGCCGACAAGACGCGCGCGCTCCCGAACCGGCTCGACACGAAGTTCAACCTCGGCTCGGTGGACAAGCTGCTCACGCGGATCGCGATCCGGCAACTGCAGCAGGCAGGGAAGCTCTCGCTCAGTGACACGGTCGGACGGTTTCTCCCTCGGTACCCCAACCCCGTCGTGCGCAGCACGGTGACGATCGGCCAGCTCTGGTCGATGACGTCGGGCGTCGGCTCCTACTTCAACGAGAAGTTCTACGACGCGCGGCTCCGCGTTCGGACGCACGATGAGTACCTCGCGCTCTTCGCCACCGATTCGCTCCTCTTCGCGCCGGGCACCGGGGAGGCATACAGCAACGGCGGCTACGTCATCCTCGGCGCGATCATCGAGCGGGTGAGTGGCCAGAGCTACTACGACTACATCCGGGACCACATCGCCAGGCCCGCCGGCATGACCGGCACCGCGCACTACGAGGTAGGGCAGAACGTTCCGAATCTCGCGGTCGGCTACACCTTCCAGGACTCGACGGGGCCGATGGTCGGCAACCGCCTCGCGGGGCCGGGCGCGGTGGTCCGTATGCAGGGCGCGAGCGCGCCGCCTGGTGGCGACGCCAGTGGCGGAGCTGGTGGGCCGCCGAGGCGCGTGCTGATGGGGCCGGGCGGTGGCGGGGCAGCGCGGAGCACGCGACGCTCGAACTCGTTCTCGCTCGCGCGCAAAGGCTCGGCGGCGGGTGGAGGCTACTCGACGGTGGCGGACCTGCTCGAGCTCGCGGAGGCGCTGCGCGCGAACAAACTGCTCAATGCCGCCTTCACCGACTCGCTGCTCGGCCCCCAGTTCCGTACCGGGGGCGAGGGGGCGAGGCCGTTCCGCTACGGCGGCGGCGGACCTGGCGTGAATGCCGAGCTGGCGATGTACCAGAACGGATACACCGCGATCGTGCTTGGCAACTATGATCCGCCGTCCGGGAGCGTCGTCGCGGGCCGGATCGCGGAGCTGCTCGGCGCGAGCCCGACGCCGGGCAGCGCGAGCGGAGCGCGTGCACAGCCCGCCTCCGCGCAGGCGACCTTGCGGGCCGAGGTGGAGCGCGTGAATCAGGCGATGGTGGCGGCGTTCGATCGGGGGGACTTTCTCGCCGTGGCGCGCTTCTACACGGACGACGCGCGCATCATCGGGCCTGGCGGCCAGCGCGTGACCGGGCGCGAGGCGATTGATGCGTACTGGACGAGCATGGCCGCGATGGGAGGGGAAGGGCGCGCGTGGAAGCTCGAGGTATTGGAGGTGAGCGGGGACGCAGCGACGCCGTACCAGGTGGGGCGCTCGACGCTCTCGTCGGTGAGTGCCGCAGGGCGGCGCGAGATGGTGAGCGACTTCGTCGGCATCTGGAAGCGCCAACCATCGGGGGAGCTCAAGATGTACATCGACATCTGGCACCCCGCGGCGGGCGCGGGTGAGCCGCCGATGATCCGTCGCCGCGCTCCCGACTCCCCGCCGAACCCGCCGGCGCGCTGATCCCGACACTCGCTCCCATCTGCCCATCGCCCGCTAGCGCGGGCACCCGGGCGGGCACCCCGGGGGTTGCTCCTGCGGGATGACACGTGTTGACAGCAGCGGCGCTCCTGGAAGGCTTGAATTTCATCAACAGGAATCTCATCCATGTTCGACTTCTCGCTTCGTACCTGCGTCGCGCCCGCGCTCGGCGTGCTACTCGTTTTCTCCGGCACCTTCTCCTTTCCGTCGCGCGCGGCGGCGCAGGCGGGGGGAGGGCGCGCGTCGCCGCGCCCGGCGGGCGCTGAGCGCATGATCGATGCGGGGACCGTGCGTCAGACGGTGGACACCGTGGCGGCGCTCGTGACCGCGGCGTATGTGGTACCCGATACGGGCAAGCTGATCGCCGAGCATCTGCGTGCTCGCCAGCGCGCGGGTGCGTATGACCGGCCGCTGACGTACCCGCAATTCGCGGAGGCGGTGACCCGCGACATGAAGGCGGTGAATGGCGACCTGCACCTCAATCTCACCTACAATCCGAACGCGGGCGCGGCGGGTGCGCCTGACGCATCCACACAGATCGGTCCCCGCATCGTGATGCGTGAGGCGCCGCCCGGAGCCACGCCCGGAGCGCCGCCGGGCGCGAATGGTGGTGGTAGGGCCGGTGGCGCGCCGGGCGGCCCGCAGCCCGTGCGGCGCGTGATGGGTGCTGGCGGCTCCGCGCCCGACGCGCAGACGCGGCGGACGAACTTCGGCTTCAACGATGCTCGGCGTCTCCCGGGGAACGTGGGCTACCTCGAGCTGTCGCTCGTCTCGTCGCGCGGTGGCGACGCGGCGTTCGAGGCGGGCGCGGCGGCGATGGCGTTCCTTGCCAACACGGACGCCGTGATCCTCGACGTGCGCCGCGCGCCCGGCGGCGACCCGCGGATGAGCGACTTCCTCGCGAGCTACTTCTTCGGTCCCGACTCGGTGCAGACGCTGACGTCGGCGTTCGGTGGGAGCAGCATGGTGCGCTGGACGCGCGAGGTGCCCGGCCGGCGTCGCCCGGATGTTGAAGTCTACATCCTCACGGGGCCAGGCACGGCGTCGGGCGCAGAGGACTTCTCCTTCATCTTCAAGCAGCTCAAGCGCGGCACGCTCGTGGGCGAGCGGACGGCGGGCGCTGGCCGCATGAACAACATCGTCCCGGTGGGTAACGGCTTCTCGGCGTCCGTCTCGACCGGGCGCACCTTCGACCCGCGCACAGGGGCCGAGTGGGAGCGTGTGGGGATCGCGCCGGACATCGCGGTGCCAGTGGACGATGCGCTCTCCGCCGCGCACGCCGAGGCGCTCCGGCGTCTCGCCGCGAAGGAGGCCGACTCGACGCAGCGGCGCGCGCTGACGTGGACGAGCGAGCTGGTCGAGGCGGAGCGGAAGCCGGTGGCGATGAGCGCCACGACGCTGCGCGCGTACGCCGGCACCTACGGCGCGCGGGTGATCACGGCGGCGGGCGGCGCGCTCTATTACCAGCGCGAGCCAGGCCGCCCCCGCGACCGGCTCGTGCCGCTCCCGGACGGCACGTTCGCGCTCGGCGAGGGCGCGATGCGGATCGCGTTCGTGCGCGAGGGCTCGGGGCCGGTGCGCGAGCTACGGATGCTCGCGCCGAGTGGGGCAAGCAGCGCGTTTCCGCGGGGGAAGTGAAGGCGGGGAGGGGTTGAGGCGGCAGGGGAATCATCCCGCGCTCACCGTGTGCTCACACTATGCTCACACCGTGCTCACACCGATCTCGAAGCAGCACCGGGGTCGCTCGTCGTTACGCGCGCAGCACTGCCGCACGGGCACATCGAGCAGCTCGCCGAGCAGGCTCTCCATTGCCCGGCACACCTCCGGAGCACCGTGGACAGCCTGCGCCAGCATGCAGGTGCTGTAGCCACGGATGACGAATCCACCGTCGAGCCGCTCGGCCTCGTTCGGGGCGCCGAGCTCCTCGAGGAGTGCCGAGGCGCCCTCGACGCGCTTTGCGAGGCTGCCTCCGATCCTCGGCCACTCTGCGGCCAGTCCTCGCCCAACACTCCTCATGACGTCATCCAGCTCCGCCGGCAGAAGACGCTCCTGGAGAACGCGGACCAGCTGCGCGACGAACGGGATGTAGGCGCGCGAGAGGCCCGCTTCCGCCTCCGGCACGAGCTCGTAGACAACGGCGGGGCGGGTGCCGCTGCGCCGTGTACCGCCCTCGCGCACGAGCCCCTCCCGCTGTAGCACGGCCAGGTGGCCGCGCACCCCGTTGTGTGTCAGCTCCAACCGTGCCGCGAGCTCGTTCGCCGTCAGGCCGGATCGGCGCAAAAGGGCGATGATTCGGCCACGCGTGCCCTTGAGGGCGCCTGGTCTCCCGGGATGAAGCGGCATGGGGGTCAGCGCGGGCTACCCAGCCGCCAGGGAGTCTGCTGGCGGAGTTCTTGCAGAAAGTAAAGCAATAACTTCACTATCTAGTTGGCTGTTCCTGCGTGCGACGTCCTGCGGGAGCGGCGCGAAGAGAGACATCAGCGGGAGGATGCTTCCATGCGGCACGCGCAGTTCGATCCGCGGCACTGGCCTACGCGCATCACGCTCGTGGCCGCATTGCTGTTGACGGTTGCCTGTGGCATGGTCGCTGGTTGTAAGGCGAGGCAGCCCGCCATGGGGATGGGGTCGCCTGCCAGGTCGGACGTGCCGGACGACATGGCGCTCCAGACGTTGGCGGAGGGACAGCGGATCTTCCGCTTCGACGCGTTCGGCGACGAGCAGTTCTGGACCGATACCGCCCGGATGCACGAGGTGGTCCAGCGGTCGGTCAGCCCAACGACTGCACTATCGGTCGGGCTTCGGGCTGAAGGTTGACGCCGACGCGATCCCGCCAGATGTGGCACGGGCGATCAAGGCTGGCCAGGTAGACTTGAACAGCCCGGCCACCACCGTGACGCTCCTCAAGCTGAATGCGGTCGTTGGGCTCCGAGGTACGGTCAATACCGTGAACGGGCGAGACACGCTCGTGCGCCTGGGCATCACCTGCGCGCTGTGCCACTCCACGGTGGACAATTCTTTCTCGAAGGGGATCGGCCGGCGGCTGGACGGCTGGCCGAACCGCGACCTCGACGTCGGAGCGATCATCGCGCTCTCGCCGGCAGTCACGCCGGCGCAGAAGGCGGTCTACAGCTCGTGGGGTCCCGGGAAGTACGACCCGCGCTTCAACATCGACGGGAAGAGTGCTCCACTGGTGCTCCCGCCGGCGTACGGCCTCGCGTCGGTGCGAAACGAGACGTACACCGCGGAAGGCCCGATCTCCTACTGGAACGCGTACGTCGCGGTCACGCAGATGCACGGCCACGGCAACTTCTCCGACCCGCGGCTCGGCATCGACGTGCGGCAGTCGCCCGACATGGTGACGCCAAAGCTCCCTGCGCTTCGTGCGTACCAGCACAGCCTCCGCGCGCCGCCGCCGCCCGCCGGCAGCTTCGACGCAGCTGGGGCAGAGCGCGGTCGCACGGTGTTCACCACGAGCTGCGCGAGCTGTCACGTCGGCGTGACGAACACCGACAACGACAGCGGTGCGCTCCACGCCCCATCGGAGACAGGGATGGACGCGGCGTACGCGATGCGCACGGCGAACAAGCGCTATCGGACGACACCGCTTCGCGGACTCTGGCAGCACCCGCCGTACTTCCACGACGGCAGCGCAGCCACGTTGGAAGCCGTGGTTGACCACTACAACCGGGTGCGCAACCTCAACCTGACGGCGCAGCAGAAGGCCGACCTCGTGCACTTCCTCAAATCGCTGTGATGTCGGTCTCCCTCGCCGGTCCCCGCCCATTCTGGCTGGCGCGGGCATACGCATTGCGAGTCGGAATGGGCCACCCATGCCACACGGAGGACATCCATGGCGAACGACAATGATGCCGTGATCTCGGTGCTGAACGACCTGATCGAGACCTCGAAGGACGGCGCGAACGGTTTCCGCACGGCGGCCGACGCGGTCAAGAGTGCCGAGGCGAAGACGCTCTTTCTCTCCCGCGTACAGCTCATCGAGCGCGCCGCGGGAGAGCTGCAGGCCGAGGTGCGCCGGCTCGGCGGCGACCCGGAGCGGACAGGGAGCGTCGCCGCGACGCTGCACCGGGGTTGGATTGACCTCAAGTCGGCGGTCACGGGCAAGAGCGACGCAGCGATCCTCACGGAGTGCGAGCGCGGCGAAGAGGTCGCGGTCAAGAACTACGAGGATGCGCTGAAGAAAGACCTGCCGGCCGACGTCCGCGCTCTCGTGGACCGCCAGTACCGCGGGACGGTCCAGAATCTCGAGCGCGTCCGCGCGCTGGGGCGCGCCGCTGGCGCCGCCTCGCCGACCGTTGCTCCGCGCCCCGCGGCAGACCGGGACCGGGGCTCGCCACCGCCCGCGTGACGTGATGTGACATCTTGCTTCGCGCGCACCTCGCTCCTATCTTGCGACCAGACGCAGTCTCGCCCCGCGACGGGGACCCGAATCCTGGAATGATGCGAACTCAGTTCCTCTACACCTCTCTCATCCGCCGCAACGTGCCACTCGCGCGTATGCGCCTGGGCGTAGTGCGCCCGGACGCGCGGATTTCTGGCGGCGCTGCCGCCGGAGGACGAGCACCCTCGTAGAGACCAGGATTCCACTGTCGTGATCCGGCCTTTCGGGTGCTTCCAGACCCGAAAGGCCTTTTTGCTTCGCCACCCCACGGATCACGACTATGGACCAGGAAATCATCACCCGCTACATCGGCCAGCCTGCGCGCTTACCCGCCGACCTCCGCGATGCGCTCGAGCGCGCGTGGGGGAACCAGCCGGTCCAGCTCTACGCGCTCTCCGATCTCGACCACGCCCTGCGGCTCCGGGAGTCGTGGCTCGCGCTTGGGCCCCTCCACGTCGCGCTCGTGCGGCCCGGCGAGGGGGCAGGGGACGCGTGGGACATCCAGACGGTCGAGCGCGCGCGCATCCACGCGGTGCGCGAGGCGCCCGGGCTCAGCGCGAACACGCTCCTCGTCCTCGGCCCGCCCGGCGACCCGCCGCTCGCGATCGTGCGCTACACGCAGCGGCAGCGCGGCGCGTTCGAGAACATCCGCTTCGTTCTCGAGGAGGCGCTCGCCGGCCGCACGGTGGCGACCGGGACATCCGATGATGCCGACCGCATCTACGCGGACGCCGTCGCGCGTCCGGTGCGCGACGCGCAGGCGCTCGTGTCCGGCCGCGACTCGGCGGTCATCCTCCGCCTGCTCGGCTACCTCGCGCGCTATCGCCGGGAGCTCGTGCTCGGCCTCTCGGCCGCGGCGGTCGTCACGCTGGCGAGCCTCGTGCCCCCGTACCTCGCCGGCTACCTCATTGACGGCGTGGTGCGCCGGGCACGGGAAGGGACGTTGGCGCCGGGCGCCGCGGCGTCGGTCGCGTGGATCGTGGTGGGTGCCATGGCCGGGCTGTACGTGGTCCGCCAGGCCGCGGCGCACGTGCGGCTGCGGCTCATGGCGGTGCTCGGCGAGCGGGTCGCGCGCGATCTCCGAACCGACCTCTACGAGCACATCCAGCGCCTGAGCCTGTCCTTCTTCTCGCGCAAGAAGACGGGGAGCCTGATCACGCGCGTCACCGCCGACACGGACCGGCTGTGGGACTTCGTCGCATTCGGCGTGGTGGACGTGTCCCTCTCGCTCGTGATGCTCTGCGGGCTCGGCGCCGTGCTGCTGACGCTCGACTGGCGCCTGGGGCTCGTGATGACGCTGCCCGTTCCGCTCTTCTGCTGGCTCATCTACCGGCACGGGGAGTCGCTCAACGCGCGCTTCATCCGCGCGTGGCGGAAGTGGTCGCGCGTCACCGACATCCTGTCGGACACCATCCCGGGAATCCGGGTGGTCAAGGCCTTCAACCAGGAGGCGCGGGAGATCACGCGCTTCGGGGAGCGCAACGATGACGTGACGGCGGAGTCGAACGAGATCCACCGCATGTGGACCACGTTCTGGCCGGCGCTCATGTTCGCGGTGCACTCGACGACGGTGCTCGTCTGGCTGCTCGCGGTGCCGCGTCTCCTGGGCGACGGTCCGCCGCTGTCGGCCGGGGTGTTCGTCTCGTTCCTCCTGTACACGACGATGTTCATCGCGCCGATCGAGGTGATCGGGCAGATGGCCCGCACGGTGAATCGCGCGACGTCGTCGGCGCACCGCGTGTTCGAGGTGCTCGACTCCGAGCCCGAGGTGCGCGACGTCCCGGAGCCGGTACGGCTCACGCCGGTGCGCGGGCGGGTGACGTTCGAGAACGTCACCTTCGCGTACGACGGCGTGCGGCAGGTGCTGCGCGGGGTGTCGTTCGAGGTCCAGCCGGGCGAGCTGATCGGGCTCGTGGGCCCGTCGGGTGGCGGGAAGTCCACCGTCGTCAACCTCATCGCGCGGTTCTACGATGCCACGGGCGGCGCGGTGCGCGTGGACGGGGTGGACCTGCGCACGCTTGACACGGGGCACTACCGCCGGCAGCTCGGCATGGTGCTCCAGGATCCGTACCTGTTCCACGGCACGGTGCTCGAGAACATCCGCTACGGGCTCCCCGAGGCGTCGTTCGCCGCGGTGATCGCGGCGGCGAAGGCGGCGAACGCGCACGACTTCATCTGCAAGCTGGGGCAGGGCTACGACACGGTGGTCGGCGAGCGCGGGCACACGCTCTCGGGGGGCGAGCGGCAACGCATCTCGATCGCGCGGGCGATCCTGCACGATCCACGGATCCTGATCCTCGACGAGGCCACGAGCAGCGTGGACACGGAGACGGAGCGGGAGATCCAGGAAGCGCTCGAGCGGCTCGTTGCCGGGCGGACGGTGTTCGCGATCGCGCACCGGCTCTCGACGTTGCGCCGCGCGTCGCGGCTCTTCGCGATCGAGGATGGACGATTGGCCGAGCATGGGACGCATCGGGAGCTGCTGGCGAAGCCCGAAGGGATCTACCGCCGGCTGTACGAGCTGCAGCTCCAACTACAGTGACCAGTGCGCTCGATCGGCATCCGTATGAATCTTCGTCAGAGGAGCCGTTCGGGTGCCTGATCGCCAACCATGGAGAGGAGTGAGGAGAGGACTGACATGACCGGGATATCGGAGCTGGGCCCGAGCGAGACCACGGACGAGCTCGAGCTGCGAAGCGGGGCGGATGGCCGCCTGCTCGCCACCGTGGCGGGCGAAGCGGCGGCGGTGCGGCTGCGGCAGTGCTTCCCGTGGTCGGAGCCGGGCCGCCACCTGTCGCTGCGCGACGATGACGACGAGGAGATCGCGCTGGTCGACGATCCGGCGGCGCTCGCGCCCGCGTCGCGGCGCGCGCTGGAGCGGGCGCTGGCCGAGGCGGGGTTCGTGCTGGAGGTGGTGCGCGTGGTGGAGATCGAGGAGGAGGTGGAGATTCGCCAGTGGACGGTCGAGACCGCGCACGGACGGCGCTGCTTCCAGACGCACCTCGACGACTGGCCACGCTCGCTGCCGGCGGGCGGTCTCCTCATCCGCGATGTGGCGGGCGACCTCTACCGTCTGCCGGCGCCGGGGACGATGGACCCGCGCAGCCGGGAGCTACTCTGGGCGTTCGTGGATTGAGGCGCGCCGGCCGTCGCGCGAGTCTACATTGATCGCATGAATCTTCCGCTGGAGATCGCATGCGCAACCTGAAGTGGGTGAAGCGGGTGAAGTGGGCGATGGCGGGCGTCGGCCTCGCCTGCCTCACCGCAGCCTCCGTGCGAGCGCAGGCGCGCCAACCGTTCTCGGCGCAGCTGTCTGGCATCTACATGTCGGTGGCGGGAGACCCCTACGAGGGGACGAACGCGGGGCCGGGTGTGGAGGCGCAGATCCGGTGGAACGTGCCCGGCCGGTTCGGCGGCTTCTCGCTCGGCGGGGGCTTCCAGCGTACGAGCCACTCGCTCGACCGGCCGGATACCGACCTGGTGCTCACGGGCTTCTTCCTCGAGCCACGCTTCGTGCTCGCCGGGTCGTTCTTCGGCTCGGAGCGGTTCGCGCCGTATCTCGCCCCCCGTATCACGCTGCTCACGCAGCGGTACAACGCCGACGACTTCGATGGCTCGACCGGGGGTCTCAGCGGCAACCTCGGCGCCGGCCTGCTCTACCGGTTGAATCGTCGCGCCAACATCGACGCCGGCGCCACGATCGGCTACACCACGATCCGGGATGAGCGGGTGACGGATCGGGAAACGCAGGCCGAGTTCAACTTGCCGAGTGGGTCGGGGGTGAATCTCATGACCCGCGTCGGTGTCGCGTTCAGCTTCTGACAGCCTTCTCCCAGCGCCCGACCTCCATGCTACTTCACTTCAGGGTCCCGCTCTCGATGAAGACGCGCCGCAGGCGGAGCGTGTCGCCCTCGCGAACGAACTGACCGAGGAGGGTGAGCGGCCGCCCCTCGATCGGCCGATTCCACGAATCGCGCCAGGCGATGCTGACGCGGAACCGCGCGGTCACGAGGCTCTCCCCGCCGCTCCCCACCAGCTCCGGCTCTCCCACCCGCGTGAGATCGCGCGCGCGGATCTCGCTGTCGCGCTGGTCGAGGAGATCGAGGAGCCGGCGCCGCGTCTCGCGCATGGGGCCGGTCGCCTCGATGAGGGATCGCTCGGCGCGAAGGTTCGCGACGAACGCGCGAAGGTCACGGTCTACCTGCTCCAGCATGACGTCGGTGAGCGCGTTTCCCCGTGAAGGCGCTGGCTTCGGCGCGACCGGAGCTGGAGCCACGACCACCGGCGCGACGGGCGGCGGCTTCGGCGCGGCCACTGTCACGCTGGCCCGTTGCGGCACGCCGTCCACCGTCGCTTCGACCGTCGCGACGCCGGGCCCCTTCGCCAGCACGTACGTTCGGGCCGCGTTGAGGTCTGCCACCGCCGGATCCATCGCGCGCCATGCGACCGGGCGGTCGAGAATCGCATCGCCATCAGCGCCGAGCGCCGCCACGGTGAGTCGCGTCGAATCGCCGACGGTGAGCGCGCGGTCGGCGAGCCTGACGTCCACGCGCGTCACCTGCCGCACCAGCTCGGGCGCCCAGGTGAATGGCTTCCCGGGCGTGCTCGTGAACGTCGTGTCGCGCCCCACGAACCCGCGGGCCCGCATCGCGATGGTATGGGCCCCGGGGGAGACGCGCACCGCCTGCGATGCTCTCGTGCTCCTCCCGTCGAGCGTGAGCGTCGCTCCCTCGGGGAGCGTCGTCCCGATGCGGAGCAGCGCCACGGTGTCGCGAGCGGGTGGTGCCACGGACCTACCGCCCACCGGGGCGGAGCGCTCCAGCGTGTCGGGCTGTAACGCGGCGACGCCGAGGTCAACCTCCGACGTGACGGCCGCCTGGCCCGTATCCACCCCCGTATCGAGCCGGGCGACCCTCGAGTCGGGCGCCGGCACGCCCGTCTCCCCGGCCGGCAGGCCCGTGGAGCGCACCCGGCTGGCGAACCAGACCGCCCCTCCGAGGGCGACGACCACTACTCCCGCTCCGGCCATCCGCCCCAGCCGCGCGTGGTCGCGGCGCGCGGTCCGGATGGGCTCAGCGCCCGGCGCGGGGGCGTCGATGGATTCGGTATCCTCCTCCGCGAGCGCGCGCCGGTCCGCGAAAGTGCCCGCATCGCGATCCGTCGCCTGGCGCCCGCGCGGCGGCGTGCCGGGTGCTTCCTCGTCAGCGGTGTCCGGAATCCGGCTCGCCCGAACCGGCGTCCGCTTCCCCATGCGATCGCCCGTGCCCCAGCTGCCGAGGTGCTCCAGGTCGAGCAGCGCGTCGCGGAACTCCCCCGCCGTCTGAAAGCGGGCGGCCGGCTTCCGCGCGAGCGACTTGACGACGATCTCGTCGAGCTCATCCGGCACGGCGGGGTTCCGCATGCTCGGCCGTGCCGGCAGCTCGCTGAGCCGCCGCGCGATCGTGCCTTCCCGGGTGGGCGCGGCGAACGCCTTCTCTCCCGTGAGCATCTGGTAGAGGACGCAGCCCAGGCTGTACACGTCGCTCCGGCCATCGACCGGATCCGCCACGATCTGCTCGGGGCTCATGTACTCGGGCGTGCCGACCACGACCCCGGCCTGCGTGAGCTGGTCGGAGTTGCTATGCATCGCCTTCGCGATCCCGAAGTCCACGACCTTCGCCGTGTCGCGTCCATCGCGCCCGACGACGACCATGATGTTGTCGGGCTTCAGGTCGCGATGCACGAGCGGATGCTCGAGATCCTGCGCGGCCTGGAGCGCGTCGGCGACCTGTGCGGCAATCCGCACGGCGCGCTCGATCGGGATCCGCCGGCCTCCCTTCAGCATCCTCGAGAGGGGCTCGCCCGGGATGTACTCCATGGCGATGTAGAGGAGCCCATCCTTCGTCTCGCCGAAATCGTGGATGGCGGCGACGCTCCGGTGCTCGATGAGGCTGGCGTTCGTCGCCTCGCGGTTGAACCGGCGGAAGGAGTCGGGGTCGCGCGCGAGCGAGGGGTGCATGACCTTCACCGCGCACTTCCGCCGCATCTTCACGTGCTCGGCGAGGTACACCACGCCCATTCCGCCCTCGCCGAGCTTCTTCGTGAGATGGTAGCGATCGGCGATGATCTGACCGAGGAGCGGATCCTCGGTGTCCACCGCGAGCAGCGAGGAGCCATCGGAGGGGCAGAACTTGACGTCGAGGGCGAACCGGGTGCCGCAGAGCGGGCAGAGCTTGGAGGCGCCCGCTCCCACCGCGCCCTCGGGCGTCGGCAGGTCGGTGCGCCCCGGCATCGCCGGAGTGGTGAGCGGCGCCGGCATGTTCGGGGTGACGCACTGTCCCGGCGTGAACGCCACGGTCGTCAGCGCGACGCCCGTCGCGCGCGTGGGGTCCGAGGTGTCGCGGTGGAGCTCGAAGGCGACCAGGTCGGCGGTCGCACGGTCGCGCGCGAAGTGCACGGCGCCTCCGCCCTCGACACGCTCGATGGCGCCGAGCGGCTCGAGCGTGCCCGCGCTGGCCAGGCGTACCGCCTCGTCGAGGTCATGCTGCGACCGGCCGATCTCATTCGAGGGGGAGATGCCGGAGACGTCCTCCCCGCAGGCGTGGCAGTGCCGCCGCCAGTCGAAGAGGGTGGCCGAGCAGGTGGGGCAGGGGCCCGGCGGGCGCGGGACGGAGGCATCCAGCCGGTCGATTTCCTCGAGCGTGTACGGCGAGTGGGCGTCGAGGTCCGTGTCGTCCCTCATGAGGCGAAGGACGCGGAGCCGTCCGTCGGCCGCCCCCCGCGCGAGGAGGTAATTCCCGCCCCGCGTGTCGCGGCAGAGCTCGCCGAGCACGTCGAACCTGCCCGAGGTGGCTTCCCGGACGACGGTTCGGAGGGAGTCAGAGCTGAGATTACTCACGAGAGGCGTCGGATACGTCCCACAGAGGCGTCCCACACAAGCATCCTACAGAAGCGTCTCACCGCAGCGTCCGGCTGATCGGACGGCGCCGATTGCTCCCCGACGCCACCGACTCGAATTACATACGCAATTTGTGTGGCGGGAGATGCGTTCATTCGGTGGTGCCAGAACGAAGAATGCATCCGGGGGTACCCGAACATGCCCCGGCTGGCCTGAGATGCGCGGATGCCGGCCTGATTGGCCTTCTTTTTGTACCCCCGATACTTAACCTTGTGATCCCCGGGGCCAAACAAGCGTAGCTGCCAGCCGGCCTGCAGGCTGGCCGAGCCAGGTAGGTCCCGCGTCTCCTCCCGTCGTCGTCGTGGTCGTCGTCCCGCTCCCAACCTTATCGCACGCGGTGCGTGCGGAGTCAGACGTATGCGCTCCCGCTCCGTGTCCCTGACATTCGTTTCACGCCGCGCTTCGCGCTGGCGGTGGCCGTTCGCCCTGGCGATGATCGCCGTTCCGGCGATCGCGAGCTCGTGCCTGAACCCGGAAGCGCCTGCCGCCCCGGATCGCGTGGTGGTCTACCTCGATCCGGATGCCGAAGCTAACCTCGTCGAGGGCGTCACCGTGCAGCTGAAGGCCAAGGCGCTCTCGGCCAATGGCAACTTCAAGAACGTGCGAGCCGAGTGGTCGCCACTGAACGCCGCCGACACGCAGTTCGTCGCGGTCGATCAGGAGGGGAATCTCACCCTGAAGCGGGCGGGTCCGTTCAACGTCGTCGCGAAGGTGGCCAACGTTTCCGTCACGTACGCGAACACCGCGCGCGAGGGGGTGCGCCTGCTCGTCATCGCCCCGGACGGCGCCGAGATCGCCCGGGGGACGTACATCTCCGTGGACGTCGATGTGGGCACCACCCGCCAGCTCCGGGTGATCAATCAGGGCGTCCGGGTGCCGAGTGAGCTCGTGAGGTGGAAGATCACGCAGACGGAGGACGTCGCCACGGTGGACGATTCCGGCCGCGTGACGGGGAAGCTGCAGGGAAGCGCGCAGATCGAGGCGACGGTCATGGCGAGCGCCTCGAACCCGACGCCGGTCGGGCGGGTGATCGCCTACGCCGATGTCGCCGCCCCGGTCCCCGTGTCGGTGAGCATCACGCCGAACCCCGGCCAGGTGATCGTCACGGAGACGCTGGAGCTGGTGCCGCACGCCTTCGACCGGGGCGGCAACGGCATTGACCAGCACATCACCGAGTTCCAGTGCGCGAGCAGCAACACGAGTGTCGCCACGGTCGTGCAGAGCGCCGACAAGAAGCGCTGCGTCGTCACGGGTGGCGCGCAGTCGCGATCCAACCCCACGCAGGCGTATCCCACGGCGACGATCACGGTGACCGCGGTGAACCGGAAGGGGGCGAAGGCGCAGGATGTCACGGTACAGCTCATCAACACACCGCTCGGGAGCTGCTCGGCGACCGCGACCGCGCGACTCAACGTGGGCCAGACGGCGACGCCGACGGTGAGCTGCCAGGACATCAGGGGCCGGGCGGTGACGAATCTCGCGCCCTATGGCATCTCGTGGTCGAGCACCAATCCGGCAGCGGTCACGGTGGATAACTCCGCCACCGGCAGCTACCGCGCGGTCGCGCCCGGTGATGCCTGGCTCGACGCCCAGATCAGGAACGAGCCCGGGTACGCGGACAAGGGAGCGAGAACGGCGCAGAAGGTGATCGTCCCCGGATGGGGGACGGTGCCGAACACCGGCCTCGACGTGAACGCGATCTGGGGGGTATCCGCCTCACGAGTCTTCGTCGCGACGAGTCATGGTGGGATGCTGCTCTATGACAGGGACAATTCGACGCTCGCGCAGGTCCTCCCGAACGGCCTGGGCTCGACGAACTTCGTCGGGCTGCTCGGCATCTCGCCTGACGAGGTAGTGGCGGTGGGCGCCACGTTGAGCAGCTACTTTCTCGCCCGGTGCCAGGCGAGCACGCTGCGCTGCGATCCCTTCACCCCGAGTCCCGCGAGCGCCGTTCCCTCGATCTCACCCAGCCAGATCGCCGGCACCTCGGGGAGCGACATCTGGGTCGGTGGTGGCTTCGGCGGTGTGGTCGCCCACTTCGACGGCACCCGGTGGGAGAACCGGTCGCTCCCGGCCGTGGCGGTCGGGAAGGGGCTGTTCGATCTCTGGTCCCCGAACCCGAACGAGGTCTGGGCCGCGCTCGAGGGGATTGTCTGTCGCTGGACAGGGAGCTGGAGCTGCACGGACTTCAAGGTGCCGCAGAACGGCGTGCAGGTCCACCCTGCATGCCGGATAGGCGATTGCAACGTGCAACTGCTCGGGATCTGGGGGACGAGCACGAGCGATGTCTACGTCGTCGGCACCGGCAGCACGATCCTGCACTGGAACGGCAGCGCCTGGACGCTCCAGATTCCCTACAATGGTGCCGGGCCCGCCCTGACGGATGTGCAGGGCCGCGGGCCGAACGAGGTCTACGCGACCGGCTCCATGGGCACGATCCTCCGCTGGAACGGCTCGGCGTGGACGGACATCAGCAGCCAGTTGAGCACCGCGCAGCGGAACTTCAACACTGCGCGCCAGTACCTGTGGGTGCCGCCGACCGGGACCGATGTGTACGTAGGGGGTGTGGGGAACCCCGGCGTCCTGATCCGATATCAGCCGTGAGCTACGCCGGCGCCCATGGCTCGCGGGTATGGTGGCGACGCCGGGCTGGGGCGCTCGTCGGGCAGTGGACGCTCGCCAGCGCGTAGATCCTCTTTCAGTCCGGTGCGAGCCGATATGACGCCTGCCCACGCCGCCGGCCCCGTGATCGAGTTCGCGGAGAGTGACACCGTCGAGTTCAAGGAGTCGTGGAACGACCGGGGGCTGAAGGATGTCTGCGCCCTCGCGAACACGCGGGGCGGCGTGCTCTACGTGGGCGTGCGGGACGACGGCACGCTCAGCGGCACCGCGGCCGACGACGCGCAGCAGCTCCTGATCGCCAACCACTGCGACACCAAGCTCCGCGTTACTCCGACCATTGGAGTGGAGGAGCATGGCGGGCTCCGGGTGCTCGCGGTGACCGTGCGCCACGCCTCCCGGCTCGTCCGGTACGAGGGGCGTTACTATAAGCGCGTGGGTACAGCGAGCGTGGAGATGGCGGAGGACGAGGCCGCCGCGTGCCTCGTCGCGCAGGCGGGGCAGACGTGGGACGCGTTGCCGTCGAGCGCTACCGTCGCCGGCGACGTGGATGAGGAGGCTGTGCGCGCGTTCGTCCGACGCGCTCAGGGGCGCGAGCACCCGCGGTTGCCGCAGGGGGTCCGCGACAGCGACCCGCTGGATCTCATCCTCGGCAACCTGGACCTGCTGACCCAGGATGGCCGGCCGTCGAACGCCGCGATCCTGCTCTTCGGCAAGCGACCGCAGCGCCACGTCCGCTCGGCGCTCATTCGCATGGCGTATTTCCGCACGATCAACGATTTCACGGCGTACCCCGATTGCACGGGGACCGTCTTCGAGCAGATCGAAGCGGCGCTGCGGCAGGTGGAGAGCGCAAACCCGCCGACCATGTCCTTCCGCGTCTCGGGTAGGGCTGCGAGCGGCGTTGGGGTAGCGGAGCGCTCCATGCGCACGGAGACGATGCCGTACCCGGTGCTGGCGCTGCGCGAGGCGATCACCAATGCGGTCGTGCACCGCGACTACATGCGCCCTGGTGCGGAGGTCGAGGTCAAGATGTTCGCGGACCGGCTCGTGGTCTCGAACCCCGGCGGCCTCCTGCCGGGCGTGACGATCGAGGCGCTCCGCCAATCGCCGCATCGATCGGAGCGGCGGAATCCGCTCGTCGCCGCCACGCTCTTCGCCGACTACTGGGTCGAGCGATATGGTACGGGTACGACGCGCATGATCGAGCTGTGCCGCGCGGCCGGGCTCCCCGAGCCCGAGTTCATGGCCGAGCCGGGGGGCTTCACCGTCATGTTCCGCAAGGATGCCTTCGCACCGGCGCTCCTGGCCAAGCGTGGCCTGAGCGCCCGCCAAGCGGCGGCGATCCTCGCGTTGCGGGATATGGGGGAGATCACGACGGGCGCGTACATGCGCATCGCCGATGTATCAGAGGCTACGGCGCTCCGCGACCTGCGCGAGCTCACCAGGAGGGGAATATTGGAGCGCCGCGGGGCGGGGCGTGCTGCGCACTACGTTCTGTTACGTCTGTCGAACCGATCACGACCTTCGTGAATCCGTCAGAATGTCGTCGTCTCCTCCAGCAGAGTGGCGGAGAGGGTCGGTGAGCGGTGCCCGGGCCCGGTGATACATCCCGTCAAACCCGTCAGAAACCCCTCATAATCCCGTCGCCCCCGTTGTCAGATCGAGCGCGACGCAGCGGCAACGGATAGCCCGCTGGCGTTGCCGATCCTTTCCGCAGCTGCTCCACATCGACCACAGGCAGCCAAACTCTGGGAGACACGGTCCAGCAAGACGCCATAGTCCTGCAACACGCCGCCGGGCTTGATACGGCTAGAGCTTTACTTCGTCCAAGTCGAACCGCAGTCGGTACTCGAAGACCGAGATCGAAGGCACGAGGCTTACCGCGAACTTCAGCTTGTCGGTGGCCTGCTGGGCGACGATTACCCCGCTGACCGTCTTGTTCCCGGCGAGCACCTTCTTCACCCATCCCATGTAGCGCAGGATCTGCCCGACCGCTCGATCCGGGCCCTTGCTGAGTTTCAGCTCGAAGACGACCAGGTTTCCAGCTGGGTCCGTCGCGAGAATATCTATCGGGCCGACAGCGGTTGGGTACTCAATCCCATCCCGACCGTTCCCATCCTCGTACAGCTGTAGAGCTGCGCCGGCAGGGCCTAGCTCGGAGAGGTTCGCGGCGATGAAGTCCCGCAGATGGCTCTCCAGTGGGAAGCAGAACACATTCTCGCCAGCTGTGTCCTCCTGCTCCTCCTCGCTGGGCCCCAAGCCTGCTTTGCGCACCGACAGCTTGCCGTACTCGTCGGCCCAGATCTCCCAGTCGCCGTGGACCTGTGGGTTGTAGCGCTCGACACGTCCGCGCCCAGTGTGAAACAGGAAATCGTACTGCGAGTCGCAAGAGCGTGCCTTCTTGTTCTCGGGATAATGAATACGCGACGGATGATTGACACTGCAGACGACGATCTGACAGGTCATGGTGCTGTCGTTGATGTCGCCGTAGTTCGTGCGGATGTAGTCCTTGATCTCGGCGTACGTCATCGGCCCGGCCAAGTGTTCCGTGGCCTCGTGGACCAGCCGCCACACGGGCGGACGCTCGCTTACGTCATTGTCCTTGTTCATCCCAGAATATTGCGTGGTCCGCATCTTTCTCCGATGGCAGTCGCTCCTGGTCGCTACCCACGCAGGAGTTAACGCTCTGTAGTGCGAACTTCCGAGATGAACCAGTCGAAGATGGCCAGGAGCTGGTCGCACGCGCCATCTGCTGCAAAAGCGACCAAGGGAACGTTTGGACGCTTGCGGAGAGCGTCCAACGGGATATTGATATCAGCGCCGGGGATGGAGTTGAGCCGCTCCAACAACTCCCGCCGTCGACCCTCGTCGCTGAATGGTGGTTTGGTGGCGTACCACTGGAAGTAGATCTCGATCGTGCCGGAGGACCACACCGCGAATAGTTGGTGGCCTACTCCTCCGTGCTCGAACACAGGGACGAACGAGCCTGCACGTTGCCCTTTGCCCCACCAGATGCGAAGGTTGCGAGACTGGGCCCACCGGAGGATACGCCCCGCCGCGTCGACGGCGGCAGGGGCGCCGGTCCGACGAAGGTGCTCGGTGAAGCTAGCCTCGTCCCATTGGCGGCCGCTGGCGCTCACGCCTTTGCGCTGCTGCGCCTCGGCCGTTTGCCCGATTACGGAAGGCACCAAGGTGCGCAGCCCGCCGCCGACGTATTGTCGCACTTCGATAGCGATGACTTCCGCCGGGTCCATCTGCTGGTTCAGGAATTCGACAATGCGCGCCAACTCGGGCGGGATGACGTCTGCCACGAACACTAGTCGCACGCGGCCGGCCTGCAGGTTGGTCTTCACCTGCTGCCAGAACTCGTCGGGTCCCTCGCCGTCAGCGAGAACTCGCGCAAGCTCCTGAACCGGATCAACGCGGCGAGCTTCGCAACGCGCCTCGAACGTGCTGCGGATCCTATGCGGCGGCCAGTAGACGACCGCGTTCGCTGCGTAATCGAGCATCTGTCCGACCACTTCGCGACGGATGCGAGTGTCACTACTTCGCTTGACCTCCACAAGCGTCGGCACGGCGTCCTGGTCCAGGAAAAGGTGGTCTACGGACCACCGCCCCGCCCCGTCCAGCGCGTCCGGAACGGCCGCCTCTCGGGTCACCAACAGCCAGCGACGTGGGTGGGTGGCGTCCGAGCCATCCCCGGCGAGCACGCCGGGGTGATCCGCGAGAAGCTGCTGGAGCAGCCGCTCGTATTCGTACGGCTCCTCGCGGAGCTCAGTAAGCTGATTGTCGGGGTGGATCAAGTAGATGCCGCGACCCATTAAAGGCGCCTCACGCTCAGAGTTCGATAGCGTACGTGTGCATCTCGCTTGCCCTCACCCGCCACCATGCGCGACAGCCGCCCGTCGCGGCTCGCCGCCGGGGATGCCCGGCGTCGCCGCCGCGGCCACCGCCGGCCGCCGCTCGCCCACCTGCTGCCGCCACATCGCGTAGTAGAGCCCCTTCTCCTCGAGCAGCGCGTCGTGGCGCCCGGACTCGGCCATCCGGCCGCGCTCGAGCACGTAGATCCGGTCGGCGTGCATGACCGTGGAGAGCCGGTGCGCGATCACGACGTTGATCACATCGCTGCTGGCCGAGATCTCGCGCATGGTGCGGCTGATCTCCTCCTCCGTGAGCGAATCGAGCGCCGAGGTCGCCTCGTCGAATACCAGGAGGTGCGGGCGCCGGAGCAACGCGCGCGCGATGGAGAGCCGCTGCTTCTCCCCACCGGAGATCTTCATCCCGCCCTCGCCGATCACCGTATCGAGCCCGCGGTCGGCGCGGTGGAGCAGCGTGTCCGCGGCGGCCCGGTGCACCACGTCCAGGCACTCGGCATCCGTCGCGCCGGGCTTCACGAAGAGCAGGTTCTCGCGGATCGTCCCCGAGAAGAGCTGCGTGTCCTGCGTGACGAGGCCGATGCGCTCGCGGAACGCGTCGAGATCCACGCGCGTGCTCTCGACCCCGTTGTAGAGGACGTGGCCGGTCTTCGGCGGGTAGAGCCCGACGAGGAGCTTGACGAGCGTGCTCTTGCCGGCGCCCGATGGGCCGACGAAGGCGATCGTCTCGCCGCGCTCGACGCGGAAGGAAACGTCGGCCAGCGCGGGGGTGGAGGCGCTCCGGTGCGTGAAGCTCACGTCGCGGAACTCGAGCACGCGCAGGTCGGCAACTGACGTGGGCGCGGCGGGCCTGGGGTCCACCGGCGTCGCGAGGAGCGCCTGGAAGTTGGCGAGCGACGCCTCGGTCTCGCGGTAGATGTTGATGACGTTCCCCAGCTCCTGCAGCGGCCCGAAGATGAAGAACGAGTAGATGAGGAGCGAGAAGAACTGCCCGACCGTGATCTCCCGCTGGAAGATCAGGTAGAGCATGAGGAAGAGGATCGTCGTGCGGAGCAGGTTGACGGCGGTGCCCTGCAGGAAGGAGAGCGAGCGCAGGTAGCGCACCTTCTTGAGCTCGAGCCCCAGGATCTTTCCCGTCGTCGCGTTGAGGCGCGTCACCTCCTGGTCGGCGAGCCCCAGGCTCTTCACCAGCTCGATGTTCCGCAGCGACTCCGTCGTCGCCCCGGCCAGCGCCGTCGTCTCGGCGACGATCACCTTCTGGATCGCCTTGATCCGCTTGCTCAGGATGGAGCTGAGGGTGCCGAGGAGCGGGATCGTGAGGAGGAAGGCGGGGGCGATCGCCCAGTGGACGTGCAGGGCGTAGATGACGACGAACACGACGCCGACGAGCGTCGTGAACACCATGTTGATGAGGGCGCTGATGAAGCGCTCGGAGTCCGTGCGCGCCTTCTGGAGCTTCCCCAGCGTCTCGCCGCTCCGCTGGTCCTCGAACACCTGATACGGCAGCGCGAGCGAGTGGCGAATCCCGTCCGAGTACATCTCGGCACCCAGGCGCTGCGTGACGACGTTGACGAAGTAGTCCTGGAAGTTCTTCGCGACGCGCGAGATGAAGGCGACGCCGACCGCCGCACCCAGCAGCACGCTGACGCCGCGGACGAACTCGCGGGTGGTGTACTGGTCGTAGCGGGTGGCGTAGCGGTCGATGATGTGGCGGAAGATGAGCGGATCGAGCAGCGAGAACACCTGGTTGATCGCGGCGAGCACGAGCGCGAGCAGCACCAGCGTCCAGTAGCGCTTGAGGTAGCGGAGGAGGAGGGCCATGGGACGAAAGGTATCGTGCGGCGCAACGGTTGACGGCGGCTCTCGACCGGCCGCCGCGCGACCCGTCACTGCCCGAGCGGCGAGGTCACGACCAGCAAGCGATTCGCGGTCGGACACACGACGAGGAGCTCGCCCCGACGGTCGCCGTCGAGATCGGCGATCGCGAGGCCGACGGGTCGCTCGCAGGCGCGCACCGTCCGCATGGTCAGGCGCGGCCCGACGAGCACCGTAACCTCGTCACCGTCCCAGGGTCCTACCGCCGCCTCGGCCACGCCGTCGCCATCGAGGTCGCCCGTTGCCACCTCGGTCGCGCCCCGGATGGCGATGGGCGAGCCGGGCGCCGCGACGAAGCCCTCCCGCCCGGCGAGCCACACGCTCACGGCGTCCGTCTGCACGACCACGATGTCGCGCCGGCGGTCGCCGTTCACGTCGTCGGCGACGACCATCCACGGCTGGCCGGCAAGCCGTATCGTCCACGCCGCCCGCGCGAGCCCCGGTACGGCGCCGCGACCCGGTTGTGCAACGCCGCGCTGAATGCCGCGCTGCACGACGCGCACGGTGGAGTCGCCGTGACCGGGCACCAGGATGTCGGGGTGCCCGTCGCCGGACACGTCGGCGGCGCCGAGGCGCGAGTACGGCATCGTACCGATGGCGATGCCGGTCGCTTCGCCGAAGCCCTGCGGGCCGCCGCGGAGGACGCGCACCTCCTTCGTGTCGGCGCTCTCGACGGCGATGTCCGTCCACCCGTCGCCGTCGAAGTCGCCCGTCGCCAGGCCGTGGACGTGCGGCCTGGCGCCCGTCTCGAACGGCGAGCCGCGCGCGGCCGTGAAGCGCGCGCGCCCGTCGTTCAGCAGCACGGTGACGGCAGAGGTCTCGTGGTTGGCGAAGGCGAGGTCCGCGTCGCCGTCCCGGTCGAGATCAATCGCCTCGACGTCCGCCGGCTCCCGGCCAACGGGCACCGGAGAGCCCGCCGC
>JBBJNN010000085.1:0-23435 GCA_037720885.1 Gemmatimonadaceae bacterium
GCCGCGCGCCGTGGCCCCGGCGCCGCGCGGGACCACGAGCGTCCGGCCGTCCGGGGTCCACACCGGGTTGAGGTACTCGGCCGGCTCGCTCGTCAGCCGCCGTGGCGTGCAGCCCCCACGCGCGCATCCCGCCACCGCGACCGTCCACACGTGGCCGCGCTCCACGGCATCCCAGGTAGCGAACGCGACCGACCGCCCATCCGGGGACCAGGCCGGCGACAGCTCGAGCGCGGTGGATGGGAGCCCGGCGACCAGGCGGTGCGGCGCTCCCCCACCCCGCTCGGCCACCCACAGCTTCCCCACCCCCTCGAACACCACGCGCTCCGGGGCCGCCGGCGACGCCGTCGCCCAGCGGAGGAAGCGCGCCTCCACCGGAGCGTCCGAGAGGCGCCGCGGCGCGTAAGCCAGCTCCGAGATCGTGCGGTGCACGCGCGCCGTGAACGGGATCGTCTCCACGCGCCCCGTCGCGACCTCCACGCGCCGCAGCTTCCCCCCCTGCGACAGCACGATCGAGCGCCCGTCGCGCGCCCAGGCGTAGCCCGGCAGGAGGCGCATGGCATACGGCAGCCCGTGGCTCAGGTCCGTCTCGATCGGGTCCATCAGCACACGCTCGGCGCCGGTCGTGAGATCGCGCAGCCAGAGCGCGTTCCGCGGGCCGTAGACGTGCCCCTTGAACTCGATCGTCCCGTCCGGGATGCGCCGGGCGAAGGCGAGCCATCGCCCGTCCGGCGACGGCTGGGGGGCGATCGCGCTCCCGTTCGACGACCGCGCCCACTGGCTCGTGAACGACTCGCCGCTCGTCACGTCGGTCGTCACCCGCGTCGCGAGGTCGAGCCGCCGGACCTGCATGCACCCGCGCAACAGATCGTTGCGGCCGGCGTGGTAGGCGGGGCACACCGCGTAGTGGAAGTAGAGCGCTGCCCCATCCGCTGACGCCACCGGCCAGCCCGGCGCGCGCGACGCCGAGGGGCTCACCAGCTCCGTCGCGCGCCCCGTTTCCAGCGAGTATTGCCACAGCCCCGCCGACGAGCCGCTCCCGCGATGACAGGGGCGCTGCCGCCGCACGACGATGGAGGTGCCATCCGCGGTCCACGCCGGCTCCACGACGCAGACGTCCGGCTCCACGGCGACCGGGCGCGGGTTCGCGCCGTCGGCGTCCATCACCCAGAGGTTGCTCGGGCCCCCACGGTCGGAGACGAACGCGATCTTCGTCCCATCGGGCGAGTAGCGCGGATGGAAGTTGAGCGCGATCCCGCTGTTCTGCGTCAGCGCGACCGCTTCACCACCGCCCGCCGGCACCCGGTAGACGTGCGCGAGCAGGTCGAAGATGATCCACCGGCCGTCCGGCGAGATGTCCACCGACATCCAGGTCCCCTCGGACGTCGTGAAGTCGATCTCGCGCGTGCGCCCGCGCGGCTGGGTCACGTCCCACGACTCCGCGCGCGGCACCCCCGGGGCCTGGGCGGCGGCGCCCTCCCCCGGCATGGCGATGGCAGAGACGGCCGTGAGGACGAGCACGCGGCCAGCCCGCCCGAGCGCGCGCGCGCGGCGGAGCCGGTCCGGGCGGTGACGGCGCACCAGGGAGCACATACAGGAGTGGCCTCCGGCGTCGCTGGCGGGGCTCACGGGGCGGGCGGGATCACGGGAAGCACGAGGCGCGAGCGGTACACCGTCGAGTGGTGCACGGCGTTCCGCGCCGGTCGCCCCTCCCGCTCGTCATAGTTCCGGCCGCCGGTGTTCAGGTTGCGGTCGAAACGCGGGAAGTTGCTGCTCGAGACGTCCAGCCGGATGCGGTGCCCGGGCGCGAAGTAGTTGCTCGTCGCGTGCAGGTCGATCGTGAGCTCGTAGACCTTCCCGGGCTCCATCCACGCCTTCCTGTCCCACCCCTCGCGGTAGCGCGCGCGGAGGATCCCCTCCTGCACGTTGAACGCGCGGCCGTCCGGGTAGACATCGACGAGCTTGGCGGTGAAGTCGGTATCCTTCGTGTCCGAGGACACGGAGAGCACGACCTTCACCGGCCCGGTGACCTCGACGCCGGCAGCGAGCGGCGGGGTGGTGTAGACGAGCACGTCGTCCCGCGCTTCCACCCCCGACTGGTCGTACGAGCCCTCCGCCGCATCGGGCGTCACCGTGCAGCACACCGGCCCCCCGACCGTCGGCACCGGGTGCCGCGGGTCGTACACGAACGTGTCCGCCCGCGCCGCCCGCGCCGGCGCGGGCGAGAGCGCTCCGTCGCCCAGGCGGCTGTTCGCGCGGCCGCCGCTGGACAGGTAGTAGTCCGTGTACCGCGTGCGGGCGAGCGGCCACACATCCTCCCCCCGCCACACGTTCTTCCCCATCACATAGAGCTGGACCTTCGGCATCTGCGTCACACCGTTGTCCACCCCCTTGAGCCAGTGGTCGAACCACTTGAGGTACGTTCCCCAGTAGTCGAACCGCGCGTCCCCCATCTCGCGCTCGCCGACGACCGTGTGCGCCGACGCGCGCTCCGACTGGCAGTGGGCAGTCGGCGAGACGATGATGAACTGGTTGTCGCGACCGCGCGCCGTCGCCGCGTTCGTCCGCATCAGGTTGAACTGATAGAGCGTCTCCGCCACCCCGAAGTCGTGCCACGAGTTCACCTGCAGACTCGGCGTGTCGAACGTGTCGGTGGGCTGCAGGTAGTTGAGCCGCGCCCACCACGGGTCCGCCGGCTCGTGCGAGAGCGTCGCCTCGAAGTCCGTCGGCGGCGCCCCGGCCCGGCGCATCGCATCGATCGTCGGGAGCGTCGCCAACATGGCGCGCATGTCCACCGCCGGCACCGTGGGGGCGGGGTTGAAGTACTGGCGCGCTCGCGCGGCCACGGAGTCCGGCGTGCCGGGCGGGAACCGCAGGTACACCTTGCTGCCGAAGCCACGGAACCAGTTGAAGCCACCGAGCAGCTCGTACGCGCCCCCCTCGACGACGCCGAAGTACCGGTACGGGATGGAGCTCCCGGCGGCGGCGGGGATCATCGCCGCCAGGTGCGGGTTGCGCGCGCGGGCCTGCATCACCTGCACGTCGCCGAGGTACGAGCAGCCGATCGTCCCCACCTTCCCGTTCGACCATGGCTGCGTGGCGGCCCACGTGGTCGCGTCATACCCGTCCGCCACGTCCGCGGCCGAGATGAGATAGTCGCCCTCGGACTCGAACTTCCCGCGCACGTCCTGCACGGCCACCGCGTACCCCTGCCCCGCGAACATGTTGGGGATCGAGCCCGGTCGGCGATTCGCATTCTTGTTGTACGGCGTCCGCAGGAGCACGACCGGTAGCCGCCCCTCGACGCCCACGGGGAAGTACAGGTCGGTCGAGAGGCGCACGCCGTCGCGCATCGGCACCATCACGCTCGGCTCCATGCGCACCTGGTAGCGCGGCGCCGGCATCGGGATGGGCCCGCCATCCTGAGGCGCCGCCGCGGGTGCCGGCTGGCCGGTCGCCGCACGGGCCGCGAGTGCGACGAGCGCCGCGAACGTCGCGCGGCGCGGGAGGCGCGCGGCGGTCACGCGCCCCCCGCTGCGGCGGGCGCGGGCTCGAGTCCGAGCATCGCCCGCGCCTGCGCGGCCGTGGCGACGTCGCGGTTCAGCTCGTGCGCGACGCGCGCCGCGCGCTCGACGAGCTGCGCGTTGCTCCGCGCGAGCTCGCCGCGCCGGTAGTAGATGTTGTCCTCGAGTCCCACCCGGACGTGCCCGCCGAGTAGCGTCGCCAGCGTCGTCATCGGGAGCTGGTGCGGGCCGATCCCGGCACAGAGCCAGAGCGCGCCCTCCGGGAGATCGCGCAGCAGGTGCAGCACGTGATCGGCCGTCGGGTAGCTCGCCGTCTGGTAGCCCATCACCGTCTGCACCCAGTACGGCCGCTCGATGAGGCCCTGCGCGATCAGGTCGCGGATCACCCACGCGCCGCCGGTATGGTACGTCTCCAGCTCCGGCTTGATCCCCCGCGCGCGCATCTCGCGCGCGTACCACGACACGAGGCGGTAGGAGATCGGCCAGCAGTCGTCGTAGTCGCTCGCCCCGCGCGGGTGCGGGAGCGGCGCCTCGCGCGCCTTGAGCTGGATGCGGCTCATGTCCGGTGTGAGGTTGAGCGAGGCCATGTCGGGTCCCGCGTCGAGCGAGGCGAGCCGCTCGTCGTCGGCCATCCCGGGGCTCCCGCCAGTCGTGTTGTTGATGATGATGTCCGGGCACCGCTCGCGGATCGTGTCGGTGACGGCGCGCCACGCCTCGACGGTGCGCGCCCCGCCGGGAAGGTTCTCGGGGTCGCGGGCGTGCACGTGCACCATGGCCGCGCCGGCCCGGTAAGCGTCGTACACGGAGTCCGCGATCTCCTCCGCCATCTCTGGAATCGCGGGGTTGTACTCCTTGCCCTGCATCCCGCCGTTGCAGGCACAGCAGATGATGAGCGGCGGCATCCCCTGCCGCACGCGCTCCAGATACTCGGCGGCGTCGGCATAGCGCCATCCGGTGGCCGCATCCTCCGCCGCATGGCGTGCGGTGCGCGCGGGGAGTGTGGTGGGCTCTGACATCGAGTGCTCTACTCCTCTGCGATGGACGCGACCGTGGACGGCGGGCGGGCGGGGCCCGACGCGGCCGCCGCGATGTCGGGCGGCGGGTCCCCCGCCTTCAACGCCCGCAGCCTGGCGATCATGCGGTCGCGCCAGCGCCGCATCTCGGCGCGTTCGCTCCCCCCCAGCATCGCGTCGACGCCGCGCCCGAGCTCCTCGACGAGAGCGGCATCGATCGTCGGCGTCGGGCCGAGGTCGTTCATCAGGTCGGTCACGAGCTGCTCGTGCCCCGTGTAGTACGCCCGGATACCCCCGTCGGCGTTCGTGTCGGCGACCCCGAACGGCCCCATGAGCGCCCAGCGGAGCCCGAGCCCGTCGCGCACGACCGCGTCCACGGCATCCACGCTCGCGACCCCGCGCTGGACGAGTGACATCGCCTCGCGGACGAGGGCGAACTGCAGACGGTTGAGCACGAAGCCCGGAACGAAGCGCTCGAGGACCACGGGCCGCTGGCCCACGCTCGCCATGAACGCCGCCGTCTGCGTCACGACGTCGCGATCGGTTGCCTGGCCGCCCAGCACCTCGACCACCGGGAGTTGGTGCGGCGGGTTCACCGGATGCGCGACGACGCAGCGCGTGGCGCCGGCGAGCCCGGCCGTGATCGCCGTCATGTCGAAGGTCGACGTGCTACTCCCGAGAATCGCGTCGGGCGGCGCCGCGCCGTCCATCTCCGCGTACAGCTCGCGCTTGACGTCGAGGCGCTCCGGCGCGCTCTCCTGCACGTAGCCGGCGCCGGTGAGGGCCTCCCCCAGCGTCGCTACAACGGACACGCGCGCGATGCACGCCACGGCGTCGGCCGCGGTCCGGATCCCGGCGCTCGCCTCATCGGCGAGCACGTCGGCGACCCAGCGCCGGGCGCGATCCGCCTGCGCCGCATCGCGGTCGTGGAGCCGCGTCTCGCACCCCGCGCGCGCGAAGAGAAGGGCCCAGCTGCGACCGATCACCCCCGCGCCGACGACCGCGACCGTCGTGATCGTCGGCCTGTCCATCGATGCAGCCATCGCGATGCTCCCTCCGTCGGACGTGTGTCGAGAACCGCGCTCGCGGACCACTACCGTGCTCTCGCCTTGCTACGCTGCCAGGATCTCACGCTACCGCGGCGCCGCCCCCGCGCCGGCGATGAGCGCGCGCCGCTCGGCCTCGCTCACCCGGCCGCGCAGCGCCCGCGTCACCACCCAGAACGCCGCGCCGAGCACCACCCACGCCACGAGGACCCACCACTCGAGCGGGATGCCGCGCGCGGCGCCCGCCAGGGGCCCGTGGAGCGAGAGCACCACCATGCCGGCCGCCGTGAGGGCAGCGGCAGGAATCGTGACCGCGCCCCCAGGCACCCGGTACGGTCGGTCGAGGTCGGGGCGCGTCCGGCGGAGACGCAGGAGTCCGGCGCAGACGAGCAGGTAGCCGAGCGCGAAGCACGTCGAGGCCACGTTCACGACGGGCCCGATGGCAGCGCGCCCGAGCAGGACGCCGACGCCCGAGATGATCCCCGAGACGACGACCGCCGTCGCCGGCGAGCCGTACCGTGGGTGCACGCGGCCGAACGCCGGCGAGATGATCGACGCCCGGCCGAGTGCGTAGAGCACGCGCGACGCCGCGATCGCGACGCCATTCCAGACGGTGAGGATGCCGAGCAGCGCGGCGACCAGCACGAGCTTGGCGAGTACGGGGGAGCCGAACGCGGTCTCGAATGCGCCGGCCACCGGCAGTTCGGCGGTGACGAGACGGCGCCACGGCACGACCATCGACGCGGACAGGATCACGAGACAGTAGAAGACTGCCGCCGCGACGATCGAGAGAACGATCATGCGGCCGGCGACCCGGAGCGACGTGCGCGGCGCTTTCTCCTCCATGACCTGCGCGATGGTGTTGAAGCCGCCGAACCAGAACGGCGCGGTCGTCATCACGGCCGCGATCCCTCCCCACTGCGCTGCCCCCCCCCGACCGCTCCCCGCGAACAACGGCTCGAGGTTGTCGGCGCTCCCCCACACGAGACCGGCAACGACGAACACCGCGGCGATGGCGATCTTGAGGTACGTGAACACATCCTGCGCCGCGGACGCCGGGCGCACGCCGCGGTAGTTGATGTACGTGATGACGACCGTCCCGCCGAGTCCGAGGGCCAGCGTCCCCGCACGCACCGGCTCGCCCGCCACGGTGTAGAGCGTCGGGCCCAGGGTCCACGGCAGGAGCGCGTCCACCAGCCAGGCGACGGAGAGCGCCTCGAACACGGTGGTCGCGATGTAGGCGAGCGTGAGGCACCACCCCATCGCGAAGCAGGTCCGCAGTCCGAACAACTCGTACGCGTAGACGACCTCGCCGCCCGAGCGCGGGAGTGCCATGGTCATCTCGGCGTAGCAGAGGCCGACGAGCGAGATGGCGATCCCACCGAGCGCGAAGGCGACGATCGCCCCGAGGGGGCCGGCCTCGTTCAACCACCCGCCGAGCGCCACCACCCACCCCGCGCCCACGATGCCGCCGAAGCCGAGCGCGAAGAGCTGCACCCCCCCCATCGCCTTCGTGAGGGATGCCGCGTGCGCCGGAGTGGCCGCCGGTTCGGTCGCCACAGCGGACGCGGATGCCGGCCTCAGCGCCTCGCGATGATCGCCGCCGGCTGGGGCCCCGCCGGGCGGGGTCGGCGCCGGGGGCGGATCGTCAGCGGAGGGGAGTCGCATCGGAGGCGTCCCCACGTCGTTGGAGTGGGCGTGTCAGGCAGGTGGGGCCGCCCGAGCCCTTGTGCGAGATCTCGACACCGTCGTATCGCCAGACGGTCGCGCCGGCGCGCTCGAGCTGCTCGGCCGTCCGTGGGCTGCCGTCCACCATGATGCAGCGCCGTGGCGCGACCGCCAGCACGTTGCAGCCGAGCGTGTCGTGCTCCTCGTCGGGCACCTCGACCAGGGTGACGCGGCGCGCGAGCAGCCGCTCGCGGAGCTCGCGCGGGAGGCGCGGCGACACGACGGCGAGGTCGCGGTCGACGAGGCTGACCAGCCCGAGGAGGTGGAACGCGCCGGCCGGCAGCGGGACGGCCAGCACCTCGTCGACGTCCTCTCCGAGCAGCGCGGCGAGCTGCGCGATCCCCTCGGCGTTCGTGCGGGGGCCGCGGCCGACGGCGACCGTACGCGCATCGACCCAGAGGACGTCGCCCGCTTCGAGTCGTCCCTCCCCCTCGATGCGGCCAATGACGGCGACACCGGAGGCGATGAGGGCGCGCTCCACCGCCGCCGGCTCGCCGCGCCGGAGCGCCTTCCCCATGTTGCAGAGGACTGCCCCGCGCTCGACGACGACGGCCGGATCGTGGATGTAGAGCGAGTCGATCCCGGCGCGGTCGTCCGCCGGCGCGAACGCGACCTCGGGGACGTGGCGGGCGACGAGGTCGGCGAACGCCTCATACTCCGAGACGGCGCGCTCGTAGTCCGGACAGCCGGTGTACCCGTGCGTACGCCAGTGCGCGTCCAGGTAGGCCTGGTCCCGGAACGCATCGCGGGGGTGCTTGAGCAGCACACGCGTCAGCGGCGCGTACATCGGCTGCCCGCCCGGCCGCGCCGCCCTGGCGGTGGTTGTCCCGTCGCGGGCCGTCACGCCACCTCCACGCCGCACCAGCTCACGATGGCGTGCGCGATGACCTTGGTGGCGAGCACCACGTCGTCGATGGCAACGCTCTCGTTCACCGTGTGCGCGTCCGCCACGTCGCCCGGCCCGTACAGCACCGCCGGGATCTTCAGGTGGTTCGTGAAGAAGCGCAGGTCGGAGCCGTACGTCACCCCTGCGAGCGCCGGCGCCTCGCCGGCGACGGCGCGGTGGCTCGCGCCGAGGACGGAGAGCAGCGGCGCATCGAGCGGCGTCTCGGCTGCCTCGAACTGGCCCTCGAACCACTCGACCTCCGGGCGGGTGGCGCTGAGCCACGGGTCGCCGTCCGCCGCCGCGGCGATCGCGGCGAGCAGCGCGGCCTTCGCCTCGGCGATCGACTCGCCGGGGAAGACGCCCAGACGCCCCTCCAACACCGCCTCGTTCGGCACGGTCGAATGCCAGTCGCCGCCGCGGATCGTGCCGATGCTGATCGGGGCGACGTTCCGCGGATCTTCATAGAGCGGGTGCCGTCCGGCGCCGTGCCGCCGGCGGTCCAGCGCCTCGATCGCACTCAGGAGGTAGCATGCCTTCTCGATCGCGCTCACGCCGCGGCTCTTCATGCAGGCGTGCGTGGACCGGCCCCGGACGCGGAGCCGGAAGGTGAGCGCCCCGGACTGCACCGGGCAGATCCGCATCCGGGTGGGCTCGAGCACGATCGCGGCGTCCGCGGTGTAGCCCTTGACGATGGTGGTGAGCGTGCCAATGCCACCGCTCTCTTCGCCACTCACCGTTTCCACCAGCAGGTCGGCGGCGAGACGCAGTCCCGCGGCGCGCAGCGCGGCCACGGCGAAGACGGCACAGGCGACGCCGGCCTTCATGTCGCAGGCCCCGCGCCCGAGGATCCGCCCGCCCTCCACTCGTCCGCTCCACGGCGACTCCTGCCACATCGCCTCGTTCCCAGGGGAGACGACGTCCAGGTGCCCGTTGAGGATGAGCGAGCGCCCGGCCGCGCGCCCGGCTGGGTGCCCAGCCCCCGACCAGCGCGCGACAACGTTGATGCGGGGCTCGCCCTGCGACAGCCCGTCGTCGCTGTAGGCGGGATGGCTGGCGAGCGGCTCCGTCTCGCAGGGAACGATCTCCACGGCCAGGCCCAGGCCACGCAGCCGGTCCGCGACGAGCCGGTGGGCGTCGTGCTCCCGGCCGGGGAGGCTCGGGATGCGGACGAGCCGCTGCACGAAGGCCACGAGGTCGTCCCGTGCCGCGTCCACCGCACGGAGCACGGAGGCCAGGGCGGCGTCGGGCGTGCCGCTCGGCGCGCGGGCGAGGGGGTGGACGGTCACGGATCGCGGGGCCTCCGGAGGGAGCGGACCCGACCGGCCCGCTGTGCATGGAAAATTGCATGCAACTGTACCATGGCGGTCGGTCGGACGCAAGCCTGCGCCGCACTCTTGCGGAAATTCGCAGCGGTCTATATACGTGCATGGAAGATTGCATGCAATATTGCGTGGTACTGCACGCGCGGCTCGCCTACCGGTCCGGGAGAACCCCCATGCGCACTCACCGACGGCTCGTGTCCGTCCTCACCTTCCTGGCCGCGCTCGGCATCACCACCGGCGCCGGCACGCTGGCCGGGCAGGGCCGGCAACCGCAGGCCGAGCGGCGCCGGGTCGTCGGCCGCGTGACCGCGCAGGACTCGAACGAGCCGCTCGGCGCGGCGACCGTGACCGTCGTCGGCACCGCCCTCGGCACCACGACCGGCGAGGACGGCCGCTTCGCCCTCGCGGTGCCGGCCGGCGACGTGTCGCTCCGCATCCGCCGCATCGGCTACAAGCCGCGCGTCGTCCCGGCACCGCCGGCGGACGGCGAGGTCGCCGTGACCCTCGAGCGCGACGTCCTCCTGCTCGAGACCCAGGTGGTCACCGGCGCGGCGACCACCGTCGCCCGCCGGAACGCCGCGGTGGACATCCCCATCATCTCGGGCGAAGAGCTCAATCGCGCTCCCGCCCCCACCATCGAGAACGCCCTCGCCGGCAAGGTCGCCGGCGTCCTCGTCGAGCAGAACTCCGGCGCCCCGGGCGGCGGCCTCCAGGTCCAGATCCGCGGCGTCAGCTCGATCAACGGCACCTCGGCGCCGCTCTACGTGGTGGACGGCGTCATCGTCGCCAACGACGTGATCCAGACCGGCATCAACGCCGTCACCGGAGGCACGTTCGGCCAGCGCCCCTTCCCGTCGAACACCGACAACGCCGCGAACCGCCTCGCCGACCTCAACCCGGCCGACATCGAGCACATCGAGGTGCTGAAGGGCGCAGCCGCCACGGCCATCTACGGGTCGAAGGCCGCCCCCGGGGTCATCCTGATCACCACCAAGCAGGGGGGGCAGGGGCGCACGCGCTACCAGCTCCAGCAGCGACTCGGCACCCACACGATCGCGCGGAAGATCGGGCTGCGCCGCTTCACGCTCGAGGAGGCGAAGGTCTACGACAAGGCCAACAACCCGACGCCGCTCTCCGACGCGGAGCTCGAGCGGAATTACCAGCGCTGCGGTGGCTACTGCGACTTCGAGCAGCAGCTCTTCGGCGGTGGCGAGCTCTCGTCCGAGACGAACCTGAGCGCGCGCGGGGGCTCCCAGCGCACCGGCTTCTACGTCTCGCTGCAGGACAAGTACGACAACGGCCTCCAGCGGAACACCGGGTTCCGGCGCCAGAGCCTGCGCGTGAACCTGACCCATCAGGCGACGAGCCGCCTGTCGGCACAGCTCAACACCAACCTGGCCAAGACGGTCACCCGGCGCGGCGCGACGGGGAACGACAACTTCGACGTCAGCCCCTACGTCAACTTCGCGACGACGCCCAGCTTCATCGACCTGCGCCCCACCGGTGGGGCGTACCCACGCACCCCATATGGCGTCGGCAATCCATTCCAGACGGCGGACCTGCTCTCGGCGCCCGTCACCGCCTACCGGTTTCTGACCGGCGGCAGCGTGACCTACGCCGCCCTCGCGACCGACCGCCAGACGCTCTCGCTCCGCCTCGACGCGGGGCTCGACCACACGAGCGAGCGTGACGAGCTCTACTCGCCGACTGAGCTGTTCACGGAGCAGGCGAAGTCGCTCCCCGGCACGGCGGTCAATCAGTCCGGCACGCTCCTCTATCGCAACGCGACGCTGAGCGCCACCCACAGCTGGGTGCCCGCGTCCCGGCGCTTCACCGCGACGACGTCGGCCGGACTCCAGCGCGAGCAGCGCTACCGGCAGACCGCCTACGTCGAGGCGGAGGGGCTGCTCCCCGGGCAGTCGAACATCGACCGGGGGAGCAAGGTGAACGTCCAGGAGCAGCGCGCCCGCACGAACGACCTCGCCTTCTTCGCGCAAGAGGAGCTCCTCACCCTGGGCGAGCGCCTCCTCCTCACCGCCGGCGTGCGCGGGGAGCGCAGCACGAACAACGGCGACGTGACCCGCCTCTTCTACTACCCGAAGAGCTCCGTCTCGCTGCGACTCCCCCGCCTCGGGGTCGCCAACGAGCTCAAGCTGCGCGCCGCCTTCGGGCAGTCGGGGAACCAGCCGCTCTACGGGCAGAAGTTCACCACCCTCGCCCCGTCCGTGTACGACGGGCGGAACGCGCTGCGCCCGGCCGCCGTCTACGGCGCGCCCGGGATCCGCCCCGAGCGCCAGACAGAGCTCGAGGGGGGAGTCGACGCGGAGCTGTTCGACTCCCGGGTGTCGCTCACGACCACAGTCTACCGGAAGCGCATCGATGACCTCCTGCTGAACCGTACCCTCCCCGCCTCCTCGGGATTCGGCACGCAGCTCATCAACGGCGGCCAACTCGTGAACACGGGCCTCGAGCTCGCGCTTGCCGTGACGCCGGTGCAGACGCGCGATCTCTCCGTCGTCTCGCGCGTGACCTTCGCGCGCAACCGCAGCGAGGTCACCGAGCTCCCGGTCCCCGCGTTCAACATCCCCTCCTTCGGCATCATCTTCGGCACCTGGCGCATCCAGGAGGGCCGCTCCGCCACGCAGATCCTCGGCAACGTCTGCACCGGCTCGGGGACGTGCACCGAGCAGCAGCTCGGCGACGCGATGGCGAAGTTCCAGATGGGGTTCTCGAACGAGCTGATGTACCGGCGCGTCCGGCTCGCGGCGTTCGTCGATTGGCGGAACGGCGGCAAGATCAGCTCCGTTACCACGGCCGTCTTCGACGGGACCGCGCTCGCCCGCGACCACGAGGACGGCACCAGGCGGCTCGAGGCGGCGAACGGCGGCGCGTCCGTCTACGTGATGGACGGCGGCTACGTGAAGCTGCGCGAGCTCACGCTCTCCTACGAGCTCCCGGCGGGGCTCACGCGCGCGCTGTTCCGCGGGAGCACGGTCCGGCTCGAGGCGAGCGGCCGCAACCTCGCCACCTGGACCAAGTACATCGGCATGGACCCGGAAGTCTCCGTGATCGGCAACCACAACATCGCGCGCGGCATCGACCTCGCCGGCTACCCACCGGCGCGCAGTGTCTTCTTCTCGGTCGACGTCGGATTCTGACCTTCTCTGACCTTCCCCTCTCTTCTCGAAACGACCCGTCCCCCCATGCTGCGGACCTCGCTCACTACCCCACGCCGTCGGGCGCGTCTGCTCGGCGCCATCTGTCTCGCGGCGGCCGCGGTCTCGGCCGACGCCTGCACGGACCCGGTCATCCCGCAGTACAACGCGCCGACGATTGAGAGCGTCGGCGATCGCCCGTCGGCCGACCAGGTGCAGGCGCTCGTCACCGGGCTCGCCCTCGGGCTCCGCGCCGACTTCGGCACCTACCAGTTCATCACCAACGCGCTCGGCCGCGACATCGGGCTCTTCGACCCGGAGGCGCGCTTCGTCACGCAGACGCTCAACGCCACGATCGACCCGGCCGGCTTCATCGGCTCCAACCTGTACGCGAACCACTACCGGAACATCCGCGCGGCCAACGTCCTCCTGCCGAAGATCGCCGGCGCCCCCTACACCGAGGAGGAGCAGGCCGGGCTCCGCGGCGTCGTGCGGACGATCAAGGCCGTCGATTACTACTACCTGATCGAGGTCCGTGACACGACGGGGATCCCGCTGCGCGTCGAGGGCGACCCTGCCGGACCACCAGCGCCCATCGTCTGCAAGCGCGACGTGCTCGCCTACACCCTCGCGCTGCTCGACTCCGCCAAGGCGGACCTGGCGGCGGCCGGCGCCGCCATCCCCGTCCGCCTCCCGAGCGGCTTCGCCGCGTTCACCACGCCGGCGGCGTTCCTCCAGTTCAACCGCGCGATCCGCGCCCGCGCGTCACTCATGCTCGCCTACCCCAACGAGGACGGCATCCCGAGCGCCGCCGGCGTGGCCGAGCTCCGCCGCTCGCTCGACGAGGCGTTCGGCGACACCACCAAGGCGCTCACCCTCGGCGTCTACGCGCCCTTCAGCACCGCCGCGGGCGACGCGATCAACCCGATCTTCAACACGAGCGTCTCGACGCTGAGCCGCGCGCGCTACCTCCCGAACTTTCTCGACGACCTCGAGCCGGGCGACACCCGCGTCGCGGCCAAGGTCGCGCGCGGGCGGACGGTGCCGAACGCGGCGCAGTTCGCCGGCGTCGTCGGGTCGGACGCGGTGCCCACGGTGTACAAGACATCCACCGACCCGATCCCGGTGATCCGGAACGAAGAGCTGATCTACCTGCGCGCGCAGCAGTTCCTGGCCGAGGGCAACCTCGCCGAGGCCGCGCGGCTCATCAACTTCTTCCGGGTCAGGGCCGGGCTCGCGCCGAAGACGCTGACCTCTCCGACGCAGGTGCGCGACGAGCTGCTCCGCCAGAAGCGTATCGGGCTCGCGCAGGAGGGCGCGCAGCGGCTGGTCGACCTCCGCAACTACGGCCTGATACAGACGCAGGTACGCTACCCGGCGGGCGCGCCCGCGCTGAGCAACCTGCCACTGCCGGCCGCCGAGTCGCTGGCCCGTGGCGGGGACCTGCGGAAGTCCTGCAGCGCGTGAGCGGCGGCGACGCCGCCGAGTTACGCCGAGTTACGCCGAGTTACGCCGAGTTACGCCGAGCTGCTCGACCTTCACGTCGTCGCCCGCCGACGCTCGCGCACCGCGCGATGCGGCCTCCTGCGACCCTGTCCCGCGCGACGCGGCGCGCTTGTCGCGCACCGGCCGGACCGGTATGATGCAGCGGGATTGCATGCATTGATCCACGCAGACGCCGGGTCACCCTGGGGACTGTCCCACGAGGACAGTGACCAGGCGCCGCGCCCGCGATGTCCGTCGCATGCCCCGCATGTCGCCGCGCGTCGCGGCATGCCGACTCGAGTGCGCCTCGGTGGAGGCGCGCCGCGGGGAGGATGCGGCGCCGTGTCGGCCCGCTCCAACAGGAGAACCATGACTGCACCTCGACGCGCGCGGCGGCCGGCGGCGGCGGGCGGCGCGGGCTCGGCTGTGCCCGCGGCGCCCGCGGCGCCCGGCCGCCTGGAGATCACTCGTGGGGACCGGCCGGCCTACGTCTACGAGCAGCTGCGCGAGCTGATCGTCCGCGGGGTCCTCGGCCCCGGCGCGCGGCTGGTCGAAATGGAGATCGCCAAGCGCTTCGGCGTGAGTCGCACGCCGGTGACGCTGGCGCTCAAGCGGTTGGAACAGGAGGGGTACGTCGTCGGCGCCAACACGCCGCATTCGCGCGCGAGCGTCGCCCCACTCACCAGGGGCGACGCGCGCGAGCTCTTTCGCATCGTGGGCGAGCTGGAAGGGATCGCCGGGGAGATGGCCGCGGCGCTCCCCGACACGCCGCGGCGGGCGCTCGCCCGCGAGCTCAAGGAGCTCAACACCGAGCTGCGCCGTGCGTCGGAGGAGCGGCGGCACGCCGACCCGCGGCTCAACGAGCTCGACGAGCGCTTCCATCGCCGGTTCGTGGAGGCCGGGGCGGGGCCGCGGCTGCTCGCACTCCATGACCGGATCAAGCCGCAGGTCAAACGCTACACGCGCATCTACGTCACCATGCTGCCGAGCGAGGTGCCCCTGTCCGTCGCCGAGCACGAGGGGATCGTGCGCGCGGTCCGCGCGGGCGACCAGACCGCCGCGCTGGAAGCGATCCACACGAACTGGCGTCGTGCCGGGGAGCGGCTGGCGCGGCTCATCGACACCATGGGCGAACGCAGCGGCTGGTAGCTCCGCGGTCGCGTAGCGAGGCAGGTGTGAAACGTCAGCGGGCCGGCGCCTTCCGGGCCCCTCCTGATCCCGGCGCGGCGGCGACCGCCGTCGCGGCCCGGAGCATGGCGTCCAGCTCGGTGCGCCCGTACAGGTGTCCGCGCAGGACGACCGCGCGGATTCGCGACGTGTTGCGGATGTCGGCCAGCGGGTCCGCATCGAGGAGCACCAGGTCGGCGACCTTGCCCCACTCGACCGTGCCGAACGAGTCGAGCACCCCCAGGAACCGGGCGGCGTTGACGGTCGCCGCCTGCAGAGCGGCCATCGGCGGCATCCCTGCCTCGACGAGTAGCGCGATCTCCTCATGGATCGCGAAGCCAGGGAAGTTGTACGGTTGCGCCCCGAGGTCCGTGCCGACGAGCATCGGCACGCCCGCGCGGTGCATGCGGCCGATCAGCGCCATCGCGTGCGGCCAGGCGGCGCGCAGCTCACCCAGCCGCCGCTCGGCGCCTGGGCCCGTGGCAGCCGCGCGCTGGGCCGCCCAGTAGTCGCGGAGGAACCGCGGCGCGTACCGGAGGCGCGGGTCCCGGAGCACCGCGCTGTCGGTCACGTTCGCGTATCCCCAGAAGGCGCGCATCGTGGGCGTCTGGTATGTCCCGTTGCGGACGAAGCGCGCGAAGAGTGCGGCCGCCTTCGCGGTATCGTGGCTCGCCCAGAGGCGTGGGTCCGCGCCCGAGGTCAGCAGCGTCACCGCCCGGCCGGGCCCGCGGCCGAGGGCGAACACCGAGTCGATGAAGCGCTGGAACTCCTCCTCGCGCGACGACGTCGCCAGGTGGAGGCCGAAGAGATGCTCCATGCTGCGCTGGCCGGCGTCCGACGCCTCGGCCGCGCCCACGCGCGACGGGACGTGGCCCGCGAAGGGCAGCCCGCGCCGCCTCGCCTCCTCGGCGATCGCGAGAAAGACGTCGCGTGGCAGCCGCTGGTACACCTTGATGAAGTCCATCCCCCGGCGGTCCAGCGCCCGTACCGCCTCGCGGCCCTCGGCCGCGGTCGAGGCGATGATCGAGCCCTGCCACTGCGGCGGTGGGCCGTCGACGAGCGGGCCGACAAAGATCTTTGGCCCGGGACGCAGCCCCGCCTCGATCTGCGCACGCCACCGGAGGACCTGCTCCAGCCCGCCACCCATGTCGCGAACACCTGTCACGCCATTGGCGATGAGGAGCGGGAACTGGAGCTCCTTCTCCGCCGACGTGGGGTGCAGATGCCAGATTTCCGGGTCGTCCAGGTGGACGTGCATGTCCCACAGCCCGGGGATGAGAAACCGCCCGGTGCCGTCCACGATGACCGCCGAGGTGGGGATCGCGACCGAGTCCGTCCGCCCGAGGCCGGTGACGTACTCGCCCGAGACAACGACGGTCATCCCGGGCCGCGCGGGGGCCCCCGTCATGTCGATGACCGTGACGTTGGTGATCGCCACTGGCCGCCGGTCCGGCACGGGGAGGCTCGATGGCGACGCCTGACCCCACGCCCCGGCCGCTGGCGCGCAGGAGACGATCAGCGCCGCAACGAGGGCGCGAGCTCGGGCGGTGGGCATGGTGGGGCTGACGGTGAAAGTGAGGGTCTGGTGCCTTCCATTGCATGCAACATTTCATGCTTTATTACATGCAATCACGCTTCAACGCAAGATCGGCTGTCCTGCGCCCCTGGCGTGGCGCGTGATGAGCGTCATCCTCGGCACGAAGCGGATCGAGCAACTGAATGACAACCTCGGGGCCGTCGACGTCGTGCTCTCCGACGAGGAGTTGCAATCGCTCGACCGCGTGAGCCGGCTGCCGGCCCAGTACCCCGGGTGGCTGCTGGACCTGTGGAGCCAGGCGCGTGGCAAGCAGTTGGCCGACGCCCGCCGCTGACCCTGCAGCCGAGTGCCGCGACCGCTGCGCAGGCCCTCGTATGCCCTACGGCTTGAGCAGCTCCGTCCGGTACTTCGGGGCGAGAGCCTCGGCCTTCGCGATGAACGCGGCATGGGCCGCCGCGTCGAGTGCCGGCGGCGGCGTGGTTCTCGTCGCGACGGGCACGCCGGCTTCCAAGAAGAATTCCTCCTGCCCCGACGGTGAGCACATGCACAGCATCCGCGCCGGCGCTTGGGAGACGTTGCGGAATGCGCGACTGGTCATGACTGGCTCCGGTTGTTGGAGCTCCAACCCCCAATGTGACAGTGCCGTGCCCGGATGCAGATCGGCGGCGCTTCAACTTGCGAAGCGCCGCCGATACGTAGCACTCAGATTGTCAGTGGCTAGGGGCGGGATCGAACCGCCGACACCCAGATTTTCAGTCTGGTGCTCTACCAACTGAGCTACCTAGCCGCCTTCACATCCCGCAGTCTGGCGCGCCGATGCTCACGCGCGAGCCGTCCCAGCGGGCCGTGAAGTATAAGCGGGGCGCGAATGGGATGGAACGTCCACGCGCCCGCCCCGCCGGGATACGCACGGCGCGCCCCTCGCGGTCCACCAGCGCGCCAGTCAGCGGCAGCTTCGCTCACGTCCCCCCGTACCACTCGTAGCCCTGGTCGCTCCAGTAGCCGCCGTTTCGCTCGGCCTGGAACGCCACGCGCGTGAGATACTTCGTGTTCTTGTAGCCCAGCTTCACCGGCGAGTGCAGGCGCGCCGGCGCGCCGTAGGCGGGCGGGAGGAAGCGGCCATCCTTCGCGTAGGCGATGATCGTCTGCGGGTGCGTCGCGCTCTCCAGGTCCCAGCTCTCGTGGAAGCCGGCGTCGAACGACTGGAAGTCCACGTACCGCGCCTCGGGACGCGCGCCGGCCAGCCGCGCGATCTCGCGCACGCGGACACCCCACCAGTCGGCCACCGCGTTCCACCCCTCCACGCAGAAGTGATTCACGCGCTGGCGCGTCTGCGGGAGCGCCAGGAGGTCGGGGAGCGTGAGGCGGAGCGGCCGCGCCACCAGCCCCGAGACCTCGAGCGCCCACGGCCCCCGCACGGCAGGGTCCCAGATCGGCACCGAGGACGAGATGAAGTACGACGGGAATGCCCGCCCGGCCACACGCGCGCGCGAGTGGTCCATGGCCGTGTGGCGGAGCAGCCATCGCTCCACCACCTCGTTCCGCCGCTCCGCGAACCGCAACAGCGATTCGGCTCCGCGCGGGTTCGCATCACAGGCCGTGAGGAGCGCCGCGGCGAGCGAGCCCGCGCCGGCCGCGAGGAAGTCGCGGCGACCAAGGTTCATATTCGTCGCCGGGTGAGACGAATCGTCGCCAGTACCAACCAGCGCGCGCGCACGTAGACTGTCACGCACCCGGAGCGCCTCGTACGCGCGCTCGACCAGCCGGATCGTCCGCACGCGGATCATGGCGCACTTCCTCCCATGTCACTCGTGACCGTGACCGGCGCCACCGCACTGTCCGGCGTCGCGCGAGCCGAGCGCCCCCATCGCGGGAGCAGGTGGTAGAATGGGCGCGCGTTTCGCGCCTCGGGGGAGAGCCGCTCGCTGTAGCCGCCGGTGATCATCGAGCGAATGGAGTACGGGTCCACCGCGAGCACCATGAACACGTGGCCCACCGCGAGCAGCACGAGCGCCACCATGCTCACGAAGTGCCAGTAGCGGGCCCACACGTACCCGCCGAACAGCGCCGTCAGCCAACCGAGCGAGACGGGCTTCCAGATGGCGAGCCCGGTGAGGACGATCACCACGCCGACGATCGGCATCACGAAGTACGCGCCCTTCTGCAGGGCGTTGTGCTTCCCCTGCCGCGGGTGGTCCTTCCGCACGAAGAGGTAGAACTTCGCCATCTCCAACGCGTCACGCGGGTCGCCGCGGCGCGGCACGAGATCGCGCCACTCGCCGTGCAGGTACACGAAGCCCAGGTAGACGAGGCCCGAGAGGATGAGCAGCCACATCGCGGCGAAGTGCCAGTGCCGCCCGCCGGCGAGCCAGCCGCCGATGTAGAGGTGGTGCACCCATCCCGGCAGCGGGCGGTGCTCGAAGGGGAAGCAGCAGAACGTCTCCCCCTTCCGCGCGAAGTGCGGATACGCGGCGAAGATGCGGAGCCCGCTCCCCACCATGATCGTGAACGCGACGGCGCTCGCCCAATGCGTCACCCGCACCACCCAGTGGTGACGGACGCGCGGGTGCGCGGGCGTCGGGCTCTCGGCCGGGCTTCCGGGTGTCGTCATGGCTTCCGTGCGGGTGCGGGTGAGGAGCTCGCCGCGGGCGGCGGCGGCTCGGCGAGCAGCTTCTGCACCACCTGCTCCTGCTCCGCGTACCGCCCCTCGCCGAAGTGATGGTAGCGGATGTGTCCCGCGCGGTCCACGTAATACGCGGCGGGCCAGTACCGGTTGCCGAAGGCGTTCCACACCCGGTAGTCGTTATCTACGGGCACCGGATAGACCACCCCCAGCCCTGCCACCTGCCGCCGCACGTTTGACAGCACTTTCTCGTGCGCGAACTCCGGCGTGTGCACGCCCACGACCACGAGCCCCCGGTCGCGGTACTTCGCCTCGAGCGCCTTCACGTGCGGCAGCGCGTTGAGGCAGTTGTAGCACCCGTAGGTCCAGAAGTCCACGAGCACCACCTTGCCACGCAAGGAGGCACGCGTCAGCGGCTCCGAGTTGATCCACGCCGTGACACCCGCCAGCTCCGGCATCTCCCCTTCGTCAGCCAGCGCCGGTCCAGCGCGAACCGCGGCTTCTCGCATCGAATCCTCCGTCTTCTTGGTGGCCTTGTTGGCCGCCGCGAACGCATCGAGCGATTGGCCGACGTCGAGCCGCGTGTCCTCCACCCCCGCCCGTGCCTCGTACCGCTCCGCGAGCAGCCGCTCGGCCACCACCGCGCCGGGCACTCCGCCACGGGCGTAGAGCGCGCGGTCCCAACCCACCGCGATCACGCCGACACCCGCGAGCGTCACGACGCCCAGCGCCCGACGCAGCACCGGCTCGGCGCGGAGCGAGGCGCGGATCCTGGCGAGCAGCTTTCCGCCGGCCAGCAGCACGAGGGAGAGCGACAGGGCGGCGCCGACCGCGTAGGCGAGGAAGAGGGGCGCGCTCGCCGCACCACCGCCGCGCAGCGCGGCCGCGGCGATCACGAGGCCGAGCACCGGGCCCGCGCACGGCGCCCAGAGGAGCCCCACGGCGGCGCCGATCGCGAACCCGCGCGTGCGCGGCGAACGTCGCTCACCCCACCGCTCGAGCCGCTGCCCGAGCCGGACCAGGGGACGCGTGGCACCGCCCGCCGCACCGGGCAGGAGGAGCATGACGCCGGCGCCGGCGAGGAGAAGCATCGCCGCCCAGCGGCCCCCCTCGTTGAGGCGCGCGACCCAACTGGCGGTCGCCGTTGCCGCGGTGGCCACGACGGCAAAGGTGACCGCGAGCCCCGCCAGCAAGGGCAGTCCTTCCCGCCGGAACGAGCGGTCGGCGCGGGCGAAGACGAGGGGGACGACGGGCAGGATGCACGGACTCAGAATCGTGAGCACCCCGCCGAGGAACGCGAGTGCGTAGAGCATCGAAGCTCCCTTGTCTTGTAAGGAATACCAGGCGGGTCCGTGCCAGCGTGCGCGGACCCGCCCGGCCCACTCGAAGTCTTTCCCTACGTACCAGACGTTACCACGCCACCAGCCCGATCGCACCAGCCGGCAGTCCGCCGGCGGAGCCGAGGGGCGACAGCGTGCCGTCACCGTGCACGGCAAAGCCGAACACCGCGCCGCCGCCGGCGACACCACCGGCGCGAACGTACAGGAAGCGTCCGTCCTTGCTCAACGCCATGTCGGCGGGGGCGGTGCCGGCACCGGTCTCGGCCGCGCGACCGTCCTCGTCAATGCGCTCGAGCCTGCCGCGCTGCGTCACCCGGTACACGGTTACCGAGCCGCTGCCCGTGTTCGCCACGTAAGCGTAGCGCCCATCGTGCGAGAGGATGAGCCAGCAGGCGGCCGTCTCGGTGGTAGGGACGGAGCCACTGATGACCTCGATCGTGCCACGTTTCGTGACATCATAGGAGGACGCGGCGCTCGCGTCCGGCATGCCGCCGAACGCCTCGGAGACGAAGAGCGTGCCGCGCTTGGAGAAGTCGAAGCCGAAGGGCGTCTCGCCGTGCGAGGCGTTGATGGTGGTCTTCGTGGACAGGCCGTCCTTGCCGAGCGTGAAGGTCGTGATCTTGTTCGACAGCCGCTCGGTGACGACGAGCGCGTTGCCGTCGGGCGTGAACGACACCTGCGCGGGGCCCGTGCCCGCGCCGCTCAGCGCACGCACCGAGCCGGCGAGCGGCGTCAGCGCGCCGGAGCGGCTGACGCGGAAGCCCGCGATGTTGTCGCTGCCAGCGTTCACCACGTAGAGGAGATTGTCGCGCAGCGTGAGGCTCACCGGCCGGTCGCCGCCGGAGGGAACGCGATCACGCAGGACCGGCCCGCCCGCGGTCAGGGCGAGCACCGAGATGTCATCGCTCCCGGCATTCACGACGAAGAGGAAGCGCCGCTCGTCGTCGAGCACGAGCGCGCCCTGATTGCTGAGTCCCCCGCCGGTGCCGAGCCCGCCGGTCGCGACCGTGCCGGTCAGCGATAGCGCGCCATCACGGTCGCGGGCGAACACGGCGACGGCGTTCCCGGCGACCGCGTTCGTGAGCGCGAAGGCGGCGCCGGTCCGGCTGCCGCCGCGCCGCGCGAGCTCGACTCCCGAGACGCTTGCCGATACGGGCTCGAGCGGCGTGGGACGGTCGCTGCAAGCGGCGAGTGCCGCGACGGCGGCAAGGGCGAGGAAGCACTGCTTCACGGAGGCCTCCAGAGGTGATGTGACGACCGATCGGACGTGCTCGGCCTGGCCCCTTCCTAGTCCAAACCCGTTCCGCGGGCGCATGCCCCCATGCCGTGGGACCATAGGCCGCACGACATCAGCGACTTACCTCGGCCGGTGGTCCGCGCGGCACGGCCTGCGCGCCATGCCACGGAACGGGCGCTGCCACCGATGGAACGTTTCAAGGAACGCGGCTCGATGCGGGCCCATGCATGGCGCCCGCACCCTTCTGCCGCGACGTGCCGCATGCGGCGCACTCGAGCGTCTCACGTGCCACGGTGCCTGGTGCCCTGGTGTTTCGCTGCGTTCCGCGAAACGTTTCGTCGCGCGACGCAGGCGTTTCATGCAGCATCACCAAGTGGCGCGATCGGGGTACGCCCGCGCCACGGCCGCGCATGCAGGGTAACGAGATGCCGCGGATGCCGCGCGCATCCGACCTCGGCCCCACGCGGGCGGCGTCCTTGCGATTGCAGATATCTGGTTGCGAGCGCGATGCGTCGATCACGCTCGGACCCAGTCCCGAGTCCCACGTCCATGCGCCTCACCCTCCAGCGCGCAGTCGTCGCCACCGTCGCGAGCGCGATCCTCGCCGGGCTCGTCCCCGCCGGGATCGCCCTCGACCGCCGGCTCGCCGCGGCGATGACCGAGCGTGCGCGTGAGGATCTCGCGCTCGCACCACGCGCGCTCGCCGCACGGAACGCCGCGGGCGCGGACGCGATGATGATGCACGCGCAGGAGCTCGCCCGGACGCCGGGCCTGGGCCGCGCACTCGGATCGGACGATGACGTGGCGGCGACCCGCCTGGCCAGCGCGGCGCAGGGGAGCGCCGGCGCGCCCGTCCTCCTTCGCGAGGACGGACGCGCGGTCTCTGGCCCAGCCGCCGCCGTCGCGCTTCTCCCGGCCATCCGCCGGGGCGAGATGCCCGTGGCGATCGTGGGCGACGCGCGCGCCCTGCACACGGTCGCACTCGCGCCCGTGACCGACCAGGAGCGCCGGACCGGCGCCGCCGGCTACGCGATCGCGCTCGACAGTGGCGCCGCCGGCTACCTCGCGGGGATGACGCGCTCCACGGTCACCTTCCTCACCCCCGGCGGCCAGGTCGCGGCGACGACGCTCGACACCGCCGCCGCCCCCGCGCTCGCTCGTGTCCTCGATGCCGGTGGCTCCTGGCCTGACTCCGTGGTGCGCGAGGCTGACGCCGCCGGCGCGCGCTACCTCGCCGTCGCCGCGCCGCTGGGTGGCGGCGCGCGCGTGATCTTCGCGCGGCCGCTCGCGACCGAGCTGGCGACGCTCCCCGCGCTCCGGCGCCTCGCCATGCTCAGCGCCGCCGGCGCGCTCGGCGTCGCGCTCGCCCTCGGCG
>JBBJNN010000007.1:0-87604 GCA_037720885.1 Gemmatimonadaceae bacterium
GCCGACAGCCTCGCCGGTCGTTCAGCCCCGGCAGGCCGATTGCGGAGGTCGCTGGCCGCATTCGATGTCCGAGCGATTAGCTTGGCCCCTGCACCACCGACCGCGGTGGAGCGGGACGAGGGAGCAGATCCGGTCACTGCACGTCGTGACGCTGAACCACACGGATCAGCACCTACCAGCGCGAGAGCCCCCGGGACGCGGCGTGCCGCCGTTCCGGGGGCTCTCTGTTTTTTCCCTCCACTCCTCGGCGGCTTGGCTCCTCCGCCGCTCGCCATGCCGCTCTCGCGGGCGCACGTGCATCTTGCGTCATGCCGAGGATCACCACCAGCCGCTCATCACGACACGCCGCCTTCGCGCACCTGCGCGAGGCCTGGGGCACGGCGGCGCCGCCCGCCGCGCGGCGGGGAGCACGCGGAAGCAGGCGCGCGCCGTTGGCGTGGTGGGCGGGCGCCTTCGCCTGGGGCTACGTGATCGCGGCCGTCCTAGCTTGCGCGGCACTGTGGGGGCTCGCCGACCGCGACGGATGGTGGCCGGCGACCGCGTTCCTCTTCGGGCCGCGCTGGCTGCTGCTCCTTCCGCTCCCGGTGCTTCTGGTGGCTGCCGCCGTGTTCCGCCGGCGTCTGCTCCTTCCCCTCGCGGTCGCCGGCGCCATCGTCGTCGGCCCGGTGATGGGATTCCGGGTGGCGTGGGGCTCGCCGCGTGCGCCCGGCCCGAGCGCCGAGCGCGCCCCACGCGCCGATCTCCGTGTCATCACCTTCAACGCTGGTGGCGGGAACCGGCTCGGCATGCTACTCGGCGACGTGCTCGCGGAGCTGCAGCCCGACGTCGTCGCCCTCCAGGAGTGTGGGCCGGATCTCGCCTGGTTCGTGCACCAACTCCGCGGGTGGTACGTGCACGAGCTCGAGGCGCTCTGCCTCATCAGCCGCTACCCCATCGACCGTGTGGCGAAGATGGACCGCCGCGCGCTCGAGAATTTCCAGGCAATGGGAGTCGGCGGGTCGGGAGACGTGATCCGCTATACGATCCGCGCACCCGGGCGCGCCATCCACTTCACGAACCTCCACCTCGAGACCCCGCGCAAGGCGGTGGAGAACATCATCAGCGGCTCGACGCCGGGCCGCATCTCGGCGAACATCTTCCTCCGCGCGATCGAGTCGCGCCGGGCGCGGGCATGGGTTGACATCGGCGCCGACGCGTCGACGCTGGTAGCGGGCGACTTCAACCTCCCGGTGGAGAGCGTGATATTCCGGCAGTCGTGGGGCGACCTGCGCGATGCGTTCTCCGAGGCGGGTACCGGCTTCGGCATGACGAAGTACAACGGCTGGATCCGGGTACGCATCGACCACATTCTGATGGGCTCTGGCTGGCGCGCCGAGGGGGTGTTCGTGGGACCGGACCTGGAGTCGGACCACAGGCCGGTGGTGGCGGATCTGCGATGGGGGGGAGGGACGTAGGGTCGGGCGTGGTAGCGAGTCGTGGGTCGCCGGTCGTGGGTAGCGGGCAGCACGCGGGAGGAGTGTCATGCAGCGTCCTGATCGTCGTCGTCTTCGTGTGCCTCGCGCTGCGCTCGGCGCCGCGACCGTCGCCGTCGTGCTCGTGGCCGACGTGCCGCTGAATCTCGGCGTGACGCGCGCTGCCGGTCAGCAGGGGGAGGCTGTGGTGGCGAGCGCGCGTGCCCGTACGCTGGAGCCAAGGCTCCGGCAGGGGGGGCGCCCCGACTCGGCGGCCGTGCTCAAGGAGGCGCGCGGCGCACAGGCCACCTTCGAGCGGCTTCGCTTCCGCCATCTCCCCTGGGTGCTGCGTGGCGGGGGCGGTCCGTGCGACGAGATCATCGGGCGTTACTGCATTCGCGACGACGGGGACGACGACTGGACACCGCCGCCGGAGGCTGGTCGCGTGCGCGTGGGGCGCGCGACGCTCGTGGACGCGCTCGCGCGGGCGGCCGAGCTGGTGCCCGGCGACGGGTGGATCGCGGGGCAGCGCGTGCGGTACCTGGTGGAGGCCGGGCGATCGGCCGACGCCGTCGCGGCGGCCGACGGGTGCCGGGCCGAGCGCTGGTGGTGCCTCGCCGTGAGTGGCTACGCGCGCCACGCCGCGCTGGACTTCGCGGGCGCCGATTCGGCGTTCGCCGCGGCGCTTCCGCTCATGCCGGAAGGTGAGCGGCGCGACTGGACGGACCTCTCCATGTTCCTGGAGGGGAAGGACGTCGGCGCCTACAAGAAGCTGTCGGCCGCGGCGCGCGATTCGGTGGAGGCGGGGTTCTGGTGGCTGACCGACCCGCTCTGGATGCTTCCCGGAAACGACCGCCGGACGGAGCACTTCGCTCGGCTCGTCGCCGATCAGCTGCAGGATCGCACGCGAACGACGGAGGGCTCGTACTGGGGCGCCGATTCGCGCGAGATCCTGCTCCGCATGGGCCCACTGATTGGCTACGAGCGGATGCAGCCGCGCCCGTCGGACATGGGGCCGCCGCCGGTAGTGGGGCACTTCGCCCCGGGCGGCCGCGACTTCCTGCCGCGCCTGGGCTGGGCGTCGGCCCCGGCCTCGGTGGGCGCCGGGAAGGAGGGGTGGTCGCTGAAGCGGCAGGCGTCGCGCTCGAAGTACGCGCCGGCGTACGCGCGCTCCTTCGATTCGCTCGACTACCAGCTCGCGGTCTTCCGCCGCGGCGACTCGGCGGTCGTCGTCGCCGGCTACGAGTTGCGCGCGGACAGCATTCCGCCGGACGCGCCCGTCCATGCCGCGCTCGTGCTCTGGCGGAGCGGGCAGGCGCTGCCCGTCATCGCCCAGCGTACCGACACCGGCGTGACTGGCGTGGTGAGCGTGACGACGGCGGACGATACGACGGTGCTGAGCATCGAGGCGATGGTGGACTCCACAGCGGCGAGCGCGCGCCGGGCGGCGCGGGCGCGCTATGGGATCGCGCTCGGGACAGGGGTGGGGGCGGCTCGTGCGTCCGCCTCGCTGGCGCTGTCGGACATCCTCGTCCTCTCGGGCGCCGACGCGCTCCCCGGCTCACTCCCCGAAGCGATCACGCGAGCTCGTGGCGCCGCGCGGGCGATGCCGAACGAGCGGGTAGGACTCTACTGGGAGGTGTACGGACTCCCCGCGCGCGCCGACTCGCTGGACGTGGAGCTCGGCCTCGTGGAGGATGACCGCGGCTGGGGCCGCCGCGCCGCGCGAAAGCTCAAGCTCCGTGCGTCCGCTGCCGCAGTGCACCTCCGCTGGCGCGAACAGGTAAGCGCCGAAGGGGGAATCCTGCCCCGCGCGCTGGCGATCGAGATTCCGAAGCTGGAGCCGGGCTACTACACCCTACACCTCGCCGTCTCGCGCGCCGGCGTGCCTGGCACCGACTCGGCGAGGGTGACCCGGCGGGTGTGGGTGGGGGAGCGGAAGAAGTAGAGGCGGGTGCGAGCGTTACCATCAGTAGTGTGCTGCAAGCGTTGCAGTGAATCAGCGAGCTGCTCGCGGTATGATCCGCGTTATGCGGCCCAACAGGGCTCAACAGTCGCAGGCTTGAACAGTCGGGCTGGCCGACTATCATTCTCGGGCCTGCCGCGCCAAAGAGGCGCGGAAGAATTGAAGTTCGCCGTCTATATCGAAGTGCAGTTCCACTAACAAAAGGAGTAAAACGCATGAGCACCACCGTCGTTGCCCCCGTGCACGGGGCTGCGGATCTGTTCGATTTCGCCTGGATGCCAGCCCGCGGAGTCGACGTTCCCGCCAGCAAGGCCTTTGAGTCGCGCCTACGTGAGTTAGCCGAGCGCGCGCAGCCCGAGATCTGGTCGCTGGATCCGGCCCAGCCATTCAGCATCTTGGGCAATTACCTGCGCTACACGTTCAAGCGCCTGACCCAGCAGCAGAAGATCGAGGAGAGCACCGATTCCCACGGCACCGGGATCGCCGCGATTAACACCGGCCTCTTCACTCCGAACTACGAGGCCATTTACGCGTTCTTCGAAGCGAACCGGGACCCGAGCCGCCAGCCTTGGGTTCTCAAGGATTTCATTCCGGAGTGCGACCGTCGGATGAGCTTCTTTGAGCAGAAGCCAGCAGTCGCTCGTTACTTCGACAACCCGGCCGAACTCATCTACGACCCTGATCGGGAACTGATCCCGAACCTGGATCATATCATCGGCGATCACGTTGACCGATACCCGTCGGATTTGCGTGAGAGCGCGCATCGCCGGCGGATGATGCTCCATGGCCAGGTCGTCGAGGCGGGAAAGCGCGCACAGATGAACTACAAGATCGCCGTCCCACAGTTCTACTTCGGTCGCGATGGTGCGGAGCCTAGCCGCATCCAGCTTCTCTTACCTCTGTGCTTCGAGAGCCCCGCGCGAGCAGATCTAGCCCTCGTGGTGGAGCGAGAAGCTCGCGCGTACAGGGCGTTCACGGTGCTGCCTCTCGATCTCGCGTACAAGAATGCGCGATTGATCGCCCGGCCGGAAAGCGACTGGTTGCCGAAGGAGTGAGGTGACCAGCAGCCAGTCGGTGCCCCCCAAGCACCGGCTGGCCGCTATGGGCCGGCGTCCGACCGGTCGGCTCCTTCGCGCGGCCGTATAACGAACGCTGCACCAGACGGGCGTTCTAAGGAGTCGCGCGCGCTGTGATTTGACTCGCCCGCAGGTGATCTTGGGCGTAATGCCGCCTGGGCGCCGGTGTAGACTGGCGTGTGACCGCTGGAGGAGCCCCGTGACTGATCTGACCACCGTGATCCACAGCGACCCCGAAATCCTCGGGGGCACGCCTGTGTTCGCTGGCACGCGCGTGCCACTGCAGAATCTGATTGACTACCTTGCCGGCGGCGACACGCTCGACGAGTTCCTGCGCCAGTTTCCGAGCGTCGCGCGTGAGCAGGCCCGGGCGGCCCTGGTGCTCGCGCGCGAGGCTCTCGAGGCACGACTCGTCGTCGCTTGATGCAGCAGCGGGCCGAGCGGCGTGGGTGACGCTCCCACGGCGGCCCGGCGCGTCCTACTGGACGAGTCTGTCCCGCGCGACCTGATGCCGCACCTGACAGGCTACGACGTGGCGACAGTGCAGGACGAAGGGTGGGCGGGCATGACGAACGGCTCGCTGCTCCGTGCGGCGCGTACGGCCGGGTTTGCGGTACTCATCACCGTCGATCGCCGGATGGAGTACCAGCAGAACATCAGCCAGAGCGGTATGGCACTCGTAGTCCTCCGGGCGCCGTCGACGCGTGTACCGGACCTGCTACCGCTCGTGCCGGCACTCCTCGCCGTGTTGCCAGGTGTGCGCGCGGGCACGGTGTCGCATGTCCGCGCGGCATAACGGATCGCTACTGCCGACGAGCCGCTCGACGCTGAGGAAGTCCAGGCTCGTTTGGCGCGCGCAGACGCCGCCCGCGAACGGTTGCGGGTCCCGCCGCTCACCGAGCCTGCACTCGGGAAGGCCAAGAGCGCCGGACGTACTGACGCTGGGGCCGCGCCGCCGTGATCGTCGTGGACACGATTGTCATCGCGTACCTGCTCATTCCTGGCGTTCCTTCCGCGATAGCGCGCGACGCCTTCACACGTGACGCGGCTTGGGCGGCACCCGCGCTGTGGTTGATCTAGCATTGCTACGAGCGCCGCGGCAGTCTCGGACATCGAGGAGCTGATCAACCTCCAGCGCGACGGGCGAAGGCCAAGGTTTACCAGGTCCGGCAAGTCCGGGTGATTCTCACGAAGTACGCGCTCGGCGGCGACGCCGAGAACAGCGAGGTGGGTTGATGGAGCCGCACAAGTACGAACTGATCGTCTACTGGAGCGCCGCCGACGAGGTGTTCGTCGTCGACGTGCCGGAGCTACCTGGGTGCATGGCGCATGACGCGACGCCGCACGACGCGGTCGCGAACGCGCAGGAAGCGATCGCGCTGTGGATCGACGCCGCGCGCGAGATGGGGCGCGAGATCCCGCCACCCAAAGGGCGCCGGCTGCTCCTCGCCTGAGCACGGGCGGGTCGCCGTTCTCGTGCCTGATCGGTCCCAAATGACCTGCACTCGGTAGGTTTGCACAGGAGTATAACGACAGTTATACTCCGAGATGAAGACAGCCATCTCCCTACCAGACGGGCTCTTCGAGTCGGCCGAAGCCCTCGCGCGACGCCTCGGCGTCTCGCGCAGCGAGCTCTACGCGACCGCGCTCGCCCAGTTCGTCGCCCACCATGACCGCGCGGTGGTTACCGAGCGCCTGAACGCCGTCTACGCTGCGGCTTCCGGAGAAGCGCTGGACCGCGACCTCGCCTCGCTGCATGCCTTGCAGGCGCGCTCGCTCCCGCGCGATGCCTGGTCCTGGTGAGCCGGCGCCAGCCGGCGAGTCCGGCGCTCCTGCGTCGCGGCACGGTGTGGTGGGCCGCGCTCGCCGAGCCGAGTGGCTCGGGGCCCGGCTACCGCCGCCCGGTCGTCGTCGTCCAGGCCGACGCCTTCAACGCGAGCCACATCCGCACGGTGGTCGTCGTCGCGCTCACGTCGAACCTGGCGCTGGCCGACGCGCCGGGTAACGTACTCGTCGATTCGCGTGGGGCAGGGTTGCCCAAGGACTCGGTCGCCAACGTGTCCCAGATCATCACAATCGACAAGCGCTTCCTCGAGAACCCCTGCGGCCGGCTGCGCCCACGCACCATGGAAGCGATCAGCATGGGGATGCGGCTCGTCCTCGATCTGTGACGATGCGTGATTCACTCGCTATCTACCCCGCCACCGTCACCACCACCTTCCCCACCGTCGCGTTCCCCGCGAGGTGCCGGTACGCGTCGGCGATCGCGTCGAGCGGCCACTCGCTATCGATCACCGGACGGACCACGCCGCGCGCGAGCAGGGGCACCACCTCCGCGGCGAAGGCGCGCGTGGCGAGGATCTTCTCCTCCAGTGGGCGCGCGCGGAGCACCGTGCCGCGAATCGTCGCGCGCTTCCCGAGTAGCTGTCCCAGATCCAGCTCGGCCCGCCTGCCGGCGACCGTGCCGACGAGCATGAGGCGCCCGCGCGTCGCCAGCGCGGCCACGCTCGCCGGCGTGTAGGGGCCGCCTACCAGGTCGAGCACCAGCTCCACGCCGGTGCCCGCCGTCCAGCGCGAGACGGCGTCGGCGAGCGGGGCCAGATCATCGCCCAGCGCGATCCCATCCTCCAGCCCCACCTCGCGGGCGCGCTCGATCTTGTCTGGCGTCCGCGACGTGCCGTAGGGAGTGCCGCCCGCCGCGCGGACGAGCTGCACCGCGGCGAGCCCCACGCCGCTCCCCACCGCGTGGATGAGCACGCGCTCCGACGGCCTCAAGCCCCCCTGCGTGAGGAGGGCATCGTGCGCCGTGATGAACGCCTCGGGCGTCGCCCCCGCGTCGCTCCACGCCATTCCGTCCGGCACGGTCGCCGCCGCGCGCTCGTGCATGGCGAGGTACTCCGCGTGCGCGCCCCCGCCCACGATCCCGAAGACGCGCTCCCCCACCCGGCGCTCCCGCGCGGAGGGGCCAAGCTCCACGATCTCGCCCGCGAACTCGAGCCCCGGAATGTCGCGCGGGGCGCCCGCGGGCGCGGGGTAGCGTCCCTCGCGCTGGAGGAGATCCGCCCGGTTGAGGGCGGAGGCGTGGACGCGAACGAGCACCTCCTCGCCCTGCGGCGTGGGGCGCGGGACGTCGCGAACGGCGAGAACTTCCGGACCGCCGGGGGCGGTGATGACGGCGGCACGCATGCGGGCATGCAGGCTGTTGAGGGGGTGTCGACTCACCGCTCACATATACTCGCATCCACCGCTCGCGTATACCGGCCCACGGTGTCAGCCACCGCTCCCCGCTTCCCGGCATCCACCGCACTCCGTAGCACGCGCCTTGCGAACTCCATCCCCGTCCGGTGAACGCCGGCCTAACCACTCGGGAGGAAACATGCGGGCAATGACCACCTATCGCATGGCGGCCGTCGTCGCCACCTGCGTCGCGCTCGGCGCGTGCACCAAGAAGGACGATACCGCGGCCGCTGGTGACTCGGCGGCCATGCGCGATAGCACCTCCGCGATGGCGGCGGCGGGGACGCCCAACGATACCATGGGCGCGCACACGAACACGGGTCCGATGAGCGACCCACAGATCTTCGGGATGATGAGCGCCTCGGACAGCGGCGAGCTCAAGCTCAGCCGATTGGCGCAGACGAAGGCGACACACCCGCAGGTCAAGGCGTTCGCTCGGAAGATGGTCACCGAGCATACCGCGATGCTGAAGGAAGGCAGCGCGCTCGCCAAGCGGCTCACTGTCGTGCCGGCGGCGCCCGAGGACTCGAATCTGGTCAAGGACGTGGCCGACGACATCGAGGATCTGACGAAGAAGAACGCCGGGAAGGACTGGGACGATGACTACCTCGACAAGATCGGGAACGCCCACAAGAAGACGCTCGACTTCATTGACAAGGCGATGAACAACGCCACGCACGCCGACCTCAAGGCGGCGCTTACGAAGGCGCGGCCGGCGGTCGACGGGCACCTGAACGAGATCAACCAGCTCAAGGACCGGAAGACCGACTGACGGCGCGGTCGGACGAACGGATTACGGGGGACGATGATGCGTAGGCCCTGGTGTCGGAGCTGGATCGCGGGCATGTTCGCGCTCGTCGCCGCGGGTACGGCGGCGGGCGCGTGCTCGGGGAAGGAGTACGCGCAGGACGGCGACACGGGTGCCGCTGCTCCCGCCACGAAACGGGACATGTCCGAGACCGTAGGCGCACCCGACAGCACAGACGGGATCAACCAGCGTAGCGGACGCCCGGGCGTGGCCGGTGATACGTCCGGGCGGCGCGACCCCACTCAGACGCCGCGACCGCGGCCAAAGCCGTAGCGGCGGGAGGCACCATAGGTACCATGAACCGGACGTTCCGCAGCTGCATCGTGATCCTTGGCGCCCTCGTGCTCGGCGCTGCGTGCAGCGCGAAGGATCGCGACATTGCGACGCGCGATACCGCGGCGGGCGTGATCGATTCGGCGCCGACGAACGCGGTCGCCGCGGTGGCGGCGCTGCTCAGTGATGAGAACGTGATGGCGTTGGTGGACACCACCTATGCCGCCGCGCTCGAGATGGAGCTGCTCGCGCAGGGGAAGGCCTCCGACCCGCGCGTCAAGGCGCTCGCCAATCGGGGCGTCGGGCAACACCAGCTGCTCCGGAAGGGCGCGGCGAACGTGATCGACCAGCTCAAGATCAGCCCCGCGCTCCCCGATCGTGACCCGATCAAGGACCACGCGAGCGCCATGAACGAGCTGCGGTCGAAAACAGGGAAGGAGTTCGACCGTGCCTTCCTCGATCGCACGGTCAAGATGCAGGAAGAGCTGCTCGACGAGGTGGACGACGCGCTGAAGAAGCGGACGAACCAGACGATCCGCACCTTCCTCGAGCAGACGAAGGGGAACATCGAGGCCGACCTCAAGGCCGCGCGCGACCTGAAGGGCACCATCGGGTAGCGCGCCGCGGGCGCGTGCTCACCATTCCACCCCCCGCGCCGCACGGACAGCGCACGACGCTCGCCACCGTGCGCGCCAGCCTGCTCGGCATCCTGCTCCTCGGGCTCGTCGGGACGGGGGTGGAGCTGCTCCTGCTCGGACATACGGAGGACGTGTGGCAGTGGGTGCCCCTCGTCCTCATCGCGCTCTGCCTCCTCGTGCTCGCCTGGCACATCGTGGCGCCGGGAGCGCGGAGCGTCCGCGCGTTGCAGGGAACGATGCTGCTGTTCCTCGCGAGCGGCGTCGCCGGCGTGCTGCTCCACTACCGTGGCAACGTGGAGTTCGAGCGGGAGATGTAGCCATCGCTGGCGGGACTCAAGCTGTTCTTCGGGGCAATGGCCGGCGCGACACCCGCGCTTGCGCCGGGCACGATGGTCCAGCTCGCGCTGGTGGGGCTGGCGTCCACGTACCGGCATCCGGCGCTCACCTCACCGCGAGGTGCACCGCGCGAGACGGAGCTGCCTGGCCAGTGAAAGTGAACAGCTACCTCGCTCGCCGCCGGACCCAGGCGTAGACCAGCCCGCCGGCCGCGCCAGCCACCGCGGCCAGGACCACCGCGCCGAGCGCGAGGGCGAGGATCTCGGGGTTACGAATCGCCGCCGGGAGCGCGATGAGGACGCGGATCAATGCCATCGCGGCCAGCGCCGCAGCGCCGATGATCGCCGGACGTACCCATGACGGCCGCGCGCTCACCCACGTTCCCACGCGATCGAGCCCGCGTACCCAACGCGGCATCGGAATCGGCGGCGGGTCGGGGAACCGCTCCCGCACGAACCGCGCGCGCGCCTGACAGGTCTCGCACCCGGCGATGTGCGTCTCCACGCGCGCGCGGAGCGGCGCCGGCTCCCGCGAGCCGCGCCCCAACTCCTCCTCGAACGACCGCGCCCACGCGCACTCGGGAATCCCGCTTGCCACGAGCGCCGCCTCCCGCTCCGCTACCCCCGCGCGATACGCCACCACCTCGGCATAACGCCGGGGAAGTGTCACGGAGCCGGTTTCACAGGCGCGATACGCGTGCGGCGTGAGCGCCAGCTCCGCCGCCATCTCGTCGACGGTGAGGCCAAGCCGCTCGCGCGCGGCCACGAGCTCTGCGGCGGTCATGATGCCGGGCGGCTCTTCAGAATGCCTCTTCGATGCCCGACGGCAGCTCGGCTGCGTCCCCGAGCGTGCAGCAGCCATTCGCGCACCGGATCCATGCGGTCTCGTCGGAGTCGCGCCACAGCCAACGGGCTACGCCGGGAATGCCGCCGGCTGGGAGGTCCGGGTCGCCCTCGTGGTTCTTCCATTCGACCGCGAAGGTTTGCTTGGAGGGCTCCATCTTCGCCCACCATCTCCCGGTGCGTGGGTCACGCGTGATGTGGAGGGAGTTCGTGACGCCATTGATCAGTCCGAGCTTGGCGTAGGCAAATCCACCGGGAAACGCCGGATCGTTCATCTCGATGCCGGCGACCGGACGCCATCCGCTCTTCTTCGCGAGGTCGTAGTCGAAGTCCGAGGCCTTCTTGTACTTCTCGATGTCCTCGAGGGCGACAATCTTGGCGAGCGGCCCGTGCCGGAGCCTCAGTCCCGGTTGGGTGGAGTCCGGGATCGCGAGCCGCTGCGAGTCGGCGAAGGCCGGGAACTTCGATTTCTTCCGTGTCGCGGCACGCACGTACTCTCCCACGGCGGAATCGGAGAGTCCGCGGAGCGCTGGCGCGTCGACGGACGAGACCGGTTGCCTCACGCAGCTTGCCGTCGCGGCGGCGAGCGCAAGGCCAACGACGGCGAAGGTCACACCCCGCTCGACCGGTCCGCGCATCGTGATGCGATTCATCGGCTGCTCCCATGATGGTGAGTGAACCTGCTCGCTGCCTGTCCGTCCGACCGCGTCGTGCGCCTCGCCTCGTGATGATACGAGACAGTCCGCGCCCGGGTGCCACGCCTGCGCCACCGCGTCCACTGCCTTACCCTACCTCGCCGCGAGACCACGCATCCGCTCCACGGTCGGGCGAAGCGCGTCGTCCGCGTTCCGCCAGAGCGATACCACCGCGCCCGCCCATCGTCGCGCCGCCGCCGCGTCGCCGGCGCGGGCGGCAAGGTCCGCGCGGAGCGCCATCGCGCGGACGAGCGTTGCCGACTGTGGCACCGCCGACAGATCGGGGAGCGTCGCCAGTGAGTTGAGCGAAGGGTCCAGCCAATCGATCGCCGCGGCTGTCTCCCCCATGAGATGCAGCAGTAGCGCCTCGGCATAGATGGCATCGATCGAGATGTCGCTTGGCGCCTTGTGCGCGCGCGCGCGTCGCAGCGTATCGAGCACGGCACGCACCTTCTTCGGCTCACCGCGCGAGTAGAACCGCTGCATCTCGAGGATGAAATCGCCGCGCGCGCCACTCCACGCGGGCGTACCAGCGGCTAGCGCGGGAAAGCCGAGCGTCGCCGGTCGCGCGAGCAACGCATCGCGCACCTGCTCCCGCCGCTGCGGCGCCTCGAAGCTCCGCACCGCGCTGTCCACTCGACCCGCGTACGCCCGGATGCTCTCCGCCGGCGCGCCGAGTGCCGCGTAGCCAAGCAGCGCGGCGCCGGCCTCGAGCACGGCCCGCGCGGGTGGCGGGGTGAAGGGCGCGCCGTTCGCCGTGGGGGCGAAGCGCGGGGCGGCGATTCGAAGCAGCTCTGCGGTCCGCCCGGCGCGCCCGGTCAACGCCGCGAGCCCGGCCAGGGAGTCGGCCTCCTCTGGCTTCGGCGCCGGGTTCGCGGCGAGGAGGGAATCGGCGAGCGCGCGTGCGGCGTCGAAGCTCCTGGCCTTCACGAGCAGCCGCGTGCGGGCCACGAACAGGCGGAGCGGCGGCGTCTTCCCGGCGCGCGCGATCGCCGCGGCCATCTCGCCGGCCGCCGAGCGGTCTCCCGCGCCAGTCGGCTCGATCTCGCCGAGCGCCTCGAGCGCCTTCGCGAGCGCCTCGTGGGCGCGCGGCGACTCCGGTGAGGACGCGACCCACGCCACCGCGATGTCGCGGAGGATCCGGCGGCTCCGGTCCACGGCCTCCGATGTCGAGGGCGGGTTGGTGCCGGCGCGGAGCGCGTTGAAGTCGCCCGAGGGGTACGGCACGAAGGCCAGCGTGTCCACGTTGCCGCCGCGGCCGAGCGACGGGTACGCGGCGAATGGCTTCCGCTCGCCGTCCACGATCGCCACGCCAGGCCGGAGCTGGTTCGCCTTCGCGTAGAGGAGGCTTGGCAGCCGCTCGGACGCGAAGCGTAGGGCGGCCGGGTTGCTGCCGAACGCCTGGCGATACGCCTCCACCGCCGTATGGTAGCTGCTCCGGAATCGCCAGCCCGATGGGCTTCGCAGGTTCGGATCGCGCAGAACCAGGTCATCGCGCGCCCGGCACTCGCCGCGGCCGAACTGCACCACGAACTCGAGCGCATGCTGCGCCTCGAGCGAATCGTAGCGCGCGCAGGCTTCGTCGAAGCGCCCCTTCGCCAGCGCGTCGAGCGCGCCGGCGAGTGCGGCGTCATAGGGCGCGAGCGCCGATCGCCGCGCGACCGCTCGCCCCACGCCGGCCGCCCACGCATCCGGTAGCGAATCCGCATCCGTCGTCCACGCCAGCAGCTCGGCCAGCCAGAGGTGCGCGTGCGGAAAGTCGCCATCGGCCGCCACGGCCGAGCGAAGCTCGCGCTCCGCGGTGTCCAGGCCCCACCGTGAGAGCGCGGCGCGCCCACGCCCGTACGCACGCCACGCCGCGTACGACTGCGTCGCCCGCAGCGCTGCCCGCATCTCCTTGCCCGGCGCCCCCTCGAGGAGCACGTCGGCGGCGAGCACCGCGTATTCATCATCGCCGCGCGCGCCCTCGGCCACCACGGCGCGTGACTGCGCGAGCGGTGCGCCTGGCGCGCTCACGTCATACAGCGATGCCAGCACCCGCACCCCCCCCGCATCGGAGCGCGCGCCCTCGCAGAGCACGAGCCGGCCTGCGCCGAGCTGCCGGGCCACTCGCAGCGCGTCGCTCAGACGCGGCGCACCACCCGGCCAGCCCGCTGTCGCCGCTCTCGTGCCCTCGCGGCCGACGAGTGGCATCCCTCGCCATCCGGCGAAGGCCTCGCTGAGCCGCTCCGCGCAGTCGTCGCCGGCGGGCACGGCGCCGGCACCCGCGCCACCCGCGGCGCCGATACGCTCCGGGGCCGACGGGAGCACCACATACAGCTCCGGATCAATGGCGCGCGGCCGTTCGGGACGCAGGAGCACGGCCGCGGCCGCCACCCCCGCGGTGGCGAGCACGCCCGCGACCCACGGCCACCGCCGGTGGAGAAAGCGCCGCGTACCGGAGCTGATCCGGCGCACCCCCCAGCGCGCGCGGCGCTCGCCGCCGGCCGCGATGATCGCGTCGGCGAAGTCGGCGGCCCGGGCGTACCGGTCCGCCGCGCCCTTCTCCAGCGCCCGCGCGATCACCGCCTCGAGCGCCGCGGGCGTGTCCGGCCGGAAGCGCCGCACCGGTGGCGGCGACTCCGTGAGGTGCTTGGCGACGATCATCGGCCCCGTGGGGCCCTCGAAGGGCGGGCGGCCGGCGAGCATCTCGAAGAGCACGCACCCCAGCGAGTAGATGTCGCTCCGGCCGTCGAGCTCCCGCTCCCCACTCGCCTGCTCGGGGCTCATGTACGCGGGCGTGCCCGGCGCCGTCCCCGCCACCGTGAGCCGCGTTTCCCCATCGGTGGGATGCATCGCGCGCGCGATTCCGAAGTCCGCCACCGCCACATGGCTCCCCGAGCGGTCGTGCGCCGCGCCCGCGAGCGGGCCCCCACTGGCGAGGAGGATGTTCTCGGGCTTGATGTCGCGGTGGACGACGCCGCGCTCGTGCGCGAAGTCCAGCGCCTCCGCCACCTCGCGCGCGATGCGCAGCGCGTCGGGGATGGCGAGCCGCGTCTCGCGCTCGAGGCGCCCGCGCAGCGACTCCCCCTCCACGTACGGCATCACGTAGTAGAGGACGCCGTCGGCCTCGCCGGAGTCGTAGACGTCCACGATGTTCGCGTGCCGCAGGCGAGCCGCTATCCGGATCTCGCGTAGGAACCGTTCGGCCCCCACTTCGGTCGTGAGGTGCGGATGGAGCACCTTCACCGCCACGCTGCGGTCGTGCCGCACGTCGTGCGCGAGGTAGACGGCCGCCATGCCGCCGCGCCCGATCTCACGGTCCAGCACGTACACGCCGGTGAGCGCCGCCCGGAGGCGGCCCAGGACGTCGAACATGAAGGGGGGGGCCTGCCGGTCGTCCTGTGGGCGCCTCTCGCTCATCCTGCCGCGACTCCCGGGAGCAAGGCGAAAGAGTATAGACCGCACCCAGGGAGAAAACCAGCGGACGAGCGCGCGTACACCGTGCCCCGCGCATCGCCCGGCGCGCGCCGGTTCATGCCGATGTGGAGTACCCGGAGCTCGTGACGATGGGGGTTACTCGCGCGTCTGACCGGGATGCTGTCTCCCACCCGCGCGCGCGCCCGCGCGTCACGCCAGGCACTCTCCCGGCCAGCCCTCCTCGCCCGGAGCGCGCTCGCCGGCCTCGCCTTCGTCCTCGGCGCGTCCTCCGCCGCCGCGCAGGGGCGCGCGGGAACCGGTGCCGCCGCGACCCGCGGCGCGACCGTGGAAGGGATCACCGAGTACACGCTCTCCAACGGGATGCGCGTCCTGCTCTTCCCAGATCCCACCAAGGCGCGCGTGACGGTGAACGTCACATACTTCGTCGGATCGCGGCACGAAGGGTACGGCGAGACCGGCATGGCGCACCTCCTCGAGCATCTCACCTTCAAGGGGACGCCCTCGCACCCGAACATTCCGGCCGAACAGGCCGCGCACGGGGCGAGCACCGCGAACGGGACGACGTGGCTCGACCGCACGAACTACTTCATGACGCTCCCGGCCGAAGACACCACGCTCGCGTGGGCGCTCAGGCTGGAGGCGGACAGGATGACGAACGCGTTCATCGCCGCGAAGGATCTGGCGCGGGAGATGACGGTCGTTCGCAACGAGCTCGAGATGGGCGAGAACGATCCCGCGCGCGTGCTGCACGAGCGCACGATGTCGGCCGCGTACCTCTGGCACGCATACGGACGCGCGCCGATCGGCGCCCGGTCGGACATCGAGCGTGTGCCCGCCGAGCGGCTCCGCGCCTTCTACCACCAGCACTACCGGCCGGACAACGCGATGCTCGTCATCGCCGGCAAGTTCGATGACGCCCAAGCCCTCGCGACTGCCGAAGCGACGTTCGGCCGCATCCCTCGTCGCGCCGGCTCGCCCGGTCACACGTGGACCGAGGAGCCTGCGCAGGACGGGGAGCGCGAGGTCACGCTCCGGCGCGTGGGCGACGTGCAGCTCATGCAGGCCGTCTACCACATCCCCGCCGGCGCGCACCCGGACTTCGCCGCCGTGGACGTGCTCATGCACGTGCTCGGGAACGCGCCCTCCGGCCGACTCTACCGTGCGCTGGTGGAGCCGGGCCGGGCCGCGTCCGCCAACGTCATCGCCCTCCAGCTTCGCGAGCCGGGTGTGCTCATTGCCACGGCGCAGGTGCGTGGCGAGGGGGCGCTCGACAGTGCCCGCGCCGCGCTCATCCGCGGGGTCGAGGCAACGGGTGGCGCCGAGCCACCCTCGGCCGAGGAGGTCGAGCGGGGGAGAGCCGCGCTCCTCCGCGAGGTCGAGCTGATCATGCGCTCGTCCGAGCAGGTGGGGCTCGATCTCTCCGAATGGGCGGCGATGGGCGACTGGCGCCTCTTCTTCATCCACCGCGACCGCATCCGCCGCGTCACGCCCGACGATGTCCGCCGCGTCGCCGCCGCCTACCTCAAGCCCTCGAACCGCACGCTCGGCACGTTCATCCCCACCGAACGCCCCGACCGCGCCGAGATCGCCGCGGCGCCGGAGATCGCGACGATCGCGGCGGGCTACCGGGGTGACACGACCGTCGCGCACGGCGAAGCGTTCGACCCGTCGCCCGCGAACATCGATGCGCGCACGCTGACGAGCGCGCTCCCCGGCGGCTTCCGGCTCGCGCTCCTCCCCAAGGCGACGCGTGGCCGCGCCGTCATCGCGCAGGTGACGCTCCGCCTCGGCAGCGAGCGTGCGCTCGCCGGCCGCGGCGCCGCGGCCTGGCTCACGGCCGAGATGCTCCGGCGTGGGACGCGGACGATGAGCCGGCAGGAGTTGAAGGATTCGCTCGACCGGCTGAAGGCGCAGGTGACGGTGACCGGCACACCGGTGGCGACGACGGTGACGGTCGAAGCAGCGCGCGAGGGCATCGCGCCGGCGCTCGCGCTCGCGGGCGAGATGCTGCGCCATCCCTCGTTCGACGCGGGGGAGCTCGCGCGACTCAAGGAGGAGCGCCTGGCGACGCTCGAGGCGCAGCGCTCCGATCCGCTCTACCTCGCGCGAACGGAGTTCGGGCGGCGGATGAATCCGCAGTCGCGCGGGCACGCGGCGTACGCGCCCACGACCGATGAGGCGATCGCCGACGTGCAGGCCGCGACGCTCGCCGACGTGCGGGCGTTCCACGCCGACTTCTACGGCGCGGACGGGGGCGACCTCGTGGTAGCCGGCGACTTCGATCCGGCGGAGGTGACGCGGGCGGCGCGCGAGGTGTTCGGCGCGTGGCGGAGTGCGCGGCCGTACGAGCGGATGGTGAGTGTGTACCGCGAGCCCCGCCCAGTGACCGTGGCGATCGAGACGCCGGACCGGCCGAACGCCTTCTTCGTCGCCGGCCAGAACGTGCGGGTGAACGAGGCGGACCCGGACTACCCTGCGCTCGCGCTCGCGAACTTCATCATGGGCGGCGGCTCCCTCAACTCGCGCCTCGTCACGCGCCTCCGGCAGAAGGAGGGGGTGAGCTACGCCGTCCAGTCCACGCTCCAGATGAGTCCGCGCGATCGGGTCGGCACCTTCATTGGCCTCGCGATCTACGCGCCACAGAACGCCGTGCGTCTCGAGCGTGCGTTCCGCGAGGAGCTGGCGCGGGCACTGGCGGAGGGATTCACCGCGGCCGAGGTGACGGCTGCGAAGGCGTCGCTGCTCCAGGGGCGCCAGCAGGCGCGCGCGGACGACAAGCAGCTCGTGCCTCGGATCTCGGGCCACCTCGCGCAGGGCCGGACCATGGCGTTCGACGCGGTGCTCGACGCGCAGATCGCGGCGCTCACGCCCGCGGACGTAGTCGCGGCGATGCGGCGTCACATCGACCCGGCGAAGCTCGTGGTGGTGAAGGCCGGGGACTTCGCGAAGGGGCAGACGGTGGCGGAAGGGCGGTAAGGCGTGGAGCAGGGATGCCCTACTGCTTCCTGCTCCTTGCCTGGGGCGGCCCCTAGTCGCGTTCCTTCACGGCTGCCCCGCGCCGCGTGGTGATGTGAATCACGCCGTTCGCCGCTTGCAGCTCCGGATAGAGCTGCGCCGCGCGCCCTCCCTTGATGACCTCCACGCTCTGGATATCGTCCCGCTGTAAACCGCGCATGGCCGCGGGATCCGATCGCACGCCGTCGATGAAGATGAGCGGCGCGACGCGATCGTCGGTGGGCAACAGCGCGTGTGCGGCCGCGGTGGTGTCCGACGTCGCGGCACTGGCGCTGCGACCGCGCATCGCGACCCGCCCCGACATAGCGGGAGCCCCGCGGCCGCCGGCTGCGCTCCTCGTGCTGATCCGAACCTCCGCGGGAGCGCCCGGCGCGGTACTGCGCCGTACCTCGATTCCCGCGATGCGCTCCGGAGCCAGGGCGTGCGCCGTGTCGGCGCTGACCTGAACGCCATCAATCAAGTACACGGCCTGACTGTCTCCGGGCGCGACGAGTGCGGCACTGCGCGCGCGACCCTCCGCCGCCGCCACGTCCATTCGGGCGACCTCGCCAGCGGTCGGCAGGCGAGCCTCGCAGGCCGCGAGAATGGACACGGCTGTGAGCGCGGCCAGGGCACCGCCGCGAAGGGGTAGGAATCGCGAGCGCTGCGTCGTCATGGCGAGCAACCTCCGTTCGAGATGAGATGATCTGTCGGCAAGTGCCAGCATGCCGCGAGGGAACCCGGAACAGTGCCCGGCGAGGTCGATCAACAGGGCGCCGTAGGAGCGCGGCGCGACTCCCCGCCGGAGGACGCGCCGGTCACAATCCAGCTCGACGGATAGCCGGAGGCGGGAGAGCATCCACCAGATAGCGGGATGCCAGGGGAAGAGCGCGGCAGTCACGCACCCGATCGCGAGCACGAGCGGGTCGCGGGCGCGCACGTGCTCCCGCTCGTGCGCGAGTACCAACCGTTGCTCCTCGGCCGTGCGGCCGAATAGCCAGTGGGGCACCACAATCTCCGGCCGGCCCAGGCCGACAACGGCAGGCCCGGTGTCCGGCGCAACCCGAACGCGCAGGCCTTGCAGTTCGGCGGCGGGCCAGGTGCCGCACGCACGGCGGAAGCGCACGTACACCACGGAGAACAGCAGGAACAGGAGCGCGCTCAACGAAACCCACAGGGCCGCGAGCCAGCGATCGAGCCGCCCGGGGATGCCCTGTCTGACAGCGGCGACTGCATCCTGCACGGGACGGCCAACCGCCAGCCGGAGGACCTGCAGCGCCGCGACCAGGTGGCCGGGCGCATTGGCCTCGGGGCGGCTGACGGTAGCGTAGTGCTCCGGCACGGCGCCCGACGGCGCGACCGGATCCTCGCGACCTGGGGCGAGCCCGGTCAGTACGATCGTGAGCGCGATGGCCCCGACCCACACCCATCGCGTCGGGCGCATGGCGAGCCGGCAGATGCCTTCGGCGCCGAGCGCGGCCGCCCCGATCAGGATTCCGACCGGCAGGCTGTACGCAATCCAGTCGCGGATCATGGCTGCTCCTTCAGCCGCTCGGCAAGGAGGCGGCGCATCCGTTCCAGCTCGTCCCGGCGCAGCCCGCGATCCGAGACCATCTGCGCGAACATGCGCTCCGCCGAGCCCTGGAACACCGCGTCGCGGATACGCGCCAGCGCGCTCCCGCCGGCACGCTCCGCCTCGACGACCGGGTGGTAGCGATACGCGCGTCCTTCGGACTCGTGACGGACGTATCCCTTCTCCTCGAGCGTCTGCAGTGCCGACAGGACCGAGGTATACGCGAGGTCTTCCCGGATGGTCTCGCGCACCTCCGCGACCGTGGCGGATCCGAGGCGCCAGAGCACGCTCATGACCTCGAGCTCCCGCGGCGGGAAATAGATATCGTCTTTGCTCTCGCTCATGCATCCTCCGGCCATCTACGGATTTTCCAGTAGTATGGGGGCGATCTTCGACCCTGTCAACTGCTTTTTCCGTAGATGCCGAATCCCCCCTGGCGTCGGGCAGTATCGGCGGCTCGGGACGAGGGGATTTCTGGTGCCTGCTGCTCCGTATCCGCCCCGTCCCGAATGCGCACACCGGTCCCGCATCCGAACACTTGACGCCCCGCGCTCGTCATGCTACTAATCTAGCACAGTGCTGCTTTTCTAGCAGAAACCGATGCCCGCTGTTGCCGTAGGATGGCTACGAGCGGACCGGTCCGGCGCATCGAACACCTGAGGGAGGGGCAGTGGCCGACACGCAGCAGCGGCAGCTCAGTCGTCGCGAGCGGCAGATCATGGACGTCATCTATCAGCAGGGGAGCGCGACTGCCGCCGAGGTGCTCGATCGCATGCCGGACCCGCCAGGCTACTCGGCCGTCCGCGCGATGCTCCGCGTGCTCGAGGAGAAGGGACACCTCCGCCACGAGCAGGACGGGCCACGCTACGTCTACAGGCCCGTCGTCAATCGCGACCGTGCCCGGCGCTCCGCCCTCAAGCACCTCGTCCGCACGTTCTTCGACGGCTCCACCGAGGAGACCGTCGCCGCACTGCTCGATCTCTCGGATGCCGGGCTCTCCGGCGCCGAGCTGGACCGGCTGTCGCGGCTCATCGAGCAGGCCAAAGTGGAGGGGAGGTAGCATGCCCGCATCGTGTCGTTCCCGCTCACTCCCCTTGCTGGCCGCGGCCGGCCCCACCCGCGCCGGCAGTCTTATGCGCGCCGCCAGCATCCTCGCCGCGATCGGTCTCGCCAGCCTCACCGGGGGTTCGGCCGCCGCCGCGCAGAGCGCCGGTGCGGCGCGCTCCGACCTCGCCGGCACCTGCCGCGACGCGCGCGAGTCGCACGGGCCGGGCCGCACGAGCAGCCACACGAGCATCAATGACTCCCGCCGCGATGAGGCGCGGTGGACGGTGAGCTTCTCGAGCGGTGCGTGCAGCCTCGAGGTGCGCGCCCGCGGGGAGCTGCGCTTCAACCGGGACGTCACCGACCTCGAGAGCGTCGCCTCCGGCGGGTACTTCGAGATCGAGACGGATGACGGCGATCTGCGCCGGCGGCTCGAGGTCCGACCGGAGGGTGGCGGCCTCGAGCGGCTCTACTACGTGAATGGCCGCTCGCGCGACTTCGATGCCGAGGGGCGCGCGTGGCTGGCGGTGGCGCTCGTCGAGCTGGATCGCCGCACCGCGTTCGCCGCGAAGTGGCGTGTGCCGCGGATCCTCGAGGCACGGGGCGTGGACGGCGTGCTCGATGAGATCTCCCGCATGACGGCCGACTACGCCAGGCGCATCTACTTCACCACGCTGCTCGACAGCGCACGTCTCGACCCCGCCGCCGTGCGGCGCGCGCTCACGCAGGTCGGCCGTGAGCTTGGCTCCGATTACGAGCGCGCCGAGCTGCTCATCGCCTTCGCGAAGCGGACGACGCTCGACGATGCGGCGCGGCTCGCGTACACCGAGGCGGCCGACGGCATCAGCTCGGATTACGAGCACCGGCGCGCGCTCTCCGCGCTCCTCGAGACCGGCACCCCGAATCGCGCGACCGTGGACGCGGTGCTCCGGTCGGCCACGCGCATCGGCTCCGACTACGAGCTGGCGACGCTGCTCATCGCGGTGACCTCGCGCGATCTCGTGGACGACGCGACGCGCGCGGCCTACTTCGGCGCGGTCGCCACCGTGGACTCCGACTACGAGCAGCGGCGCGCGCTGTCCGCGCTGCTCGCGCGGAAGGGGCTGAGCCGGGAGCTGGTCGCCGCCGTGGTACGGGCGGGAGCGGATGGCATCGCGTCCGACTACGAGCTGGCGACGCTGCTCGTCTCCGTCGCGCAGGGCTACCCGATGGACGACACGCTGCGTACGGCGTACCTGCGGGCCGTGGACACCATCGGGTCGGACCACGAGCACCGGCGCGCCATGTCGGCGCTCGAGAACCGCGCGGCGCGGTAGCCGCGAGTCGTTCGCTCAGCACGCTCAGCACGCTCAGCACGCTCAGCACGCTCCCTACCGGAGACAGAGCCATGGGTTGGATTGTGACCGGCGCGCCGCTCGCGGCGCGGGCCGCCGAGTGGGGCCCGGCACTACTCGATGTAACCCTCAAGGGGACGCTGCTGCTGCTCGTTGCGGCGGCCCTCACCTACGCGCTGCGCTCGGCGACGAGCGCGGCACGCCACCTCGTGTGGAGCGTCACGCTCGGCGCGATCCTGGCGCTCCCGCTCCTCCCGCGGCTGCTCCCCGAGTGGCGCGTGCGCGTGCCCGCCACGCTCCCCGTACCGACGATCGCGCTCCGCGCCGCGCGGCCCCCCGCACCGGTGCGCGTCAGTGACGCCGCCGCGGCATCGCGGGGAACGAGCGTCTCCAGACTCGGAGGCGAGCCATCGCGCGTGCGTGAGCAGGTCGTGGCAGCGATGCCGCGCCATGCCGGCAATACCCCATCGTCGAGCGATGTGCGCGACGACGCAAGCGTAGGCGGCGCGACGCACGGGGGCGACGGCGCGCGTCACCCGGTTGCGTGGCTGCTCGGCATCTGGATCGCGGGCGTCGCGGCGGTACTCCTCCGCCTCACGCTCGGCACACTTCGCGTGCGCGGCATCGCCCGACGCGCCGCGCCGGTGCTGGACCCCGCGTGGATCGCGCTCGCCCAGCGGCTCGCGACGCGCATCGGGATCCGCCGGCCCATCACGCTCCTCCGCACGGAGGCGGCGTGCATCCCCATGACATGGGGTATCGTGTATCCCGTCGTGCTGCTCCCGGCCGAAGCAGACGAGTGGCCGCTCGAGCGGCGGACGATCGTCCTGCTGCACGAGCTGGCGCACGTGAAGCGGCTCGACGCGCTCACGCAGTGGGCGGCGCAGATCGCGACCGCGCTCTACTGGTTCAACCCGCTCCTGTGGCTCGCCGCGCGACAGATGCGGATCGAGCGCGAGCGGGCGTGCGACAACTACGTTCTGACCGCCGGCACGCGCGCCTCCGACTACGCGCGCGACCTGCTCGACATCGTGCGCGCCCTCGGCGCTGGCAGTACGCCCGCGTTCGCGACGCTCGCCATGGCGCGCCGCTCGGAATTCGAGGGACGGCTCCTCGCCATCCTCGATCCCAAGATTCGCCGCGGTGCCGTGGGGCGCGTGGGGGCGATCGCCGCGGCGCTTTTCGCCGTAGGGCTCGTGCTCCCACTCGCGGCGCTGCGTCCGGCGGAGGCAGACGCGATGCCGGCAGTGGCGGCGACGGAGTCGACGCCGGCACGGGAGCGGACACTGGTCGTGACCTCGCGCGGGGGGCCCCCCCCAATGAACGAAGGTAAGGCGCTCATCGCCGACAGCTCGCATCGAACGGCCGGAGCCCGTACCGATTCGTCGCTGAGTGGGGGCCCCCCCCCGACTGCGGAATCTATCACCGACTCCGCCGGCACCGGGCAGCCCGCGACTGCAGGCAGCAGCGATCTCACGCCGCCTGCGGTCACGCCGTCCGCGCGCACTTCGGCGCGTGGTAGTTCGCCACCATGTTCGTGGAGCGGGCGGTGGAGCGCGCGGAACGAGAACGAGACGCGCATTGCGATCGGCGACGACGATCGCTGCGTGCGCGTCGCGCTCGGCGGCGCCATCGAGTTCACCGACGACGACCGTGACATCCGGAGCCTCTCGCCCGGCGGATACGTGACGCTGGAGGAGGAGCGGGGCACGCGCACGCGCCGGCTCGACATTCGTCCCGGAGCAGGCGGCGACCTCGTGCGCACCTTCTCGGTAAACGACGAGACCCGCCCCTTCGACGCGGAAGCGCGCGAGTGGATGGCCGATCTGCTGCCCGTGGTGATCCGGTCGTCGTCGTCGGCCGCGCCGCGTCGCGTCGCGCGGTTCTACGCGCGCGGCGGCATACGCGCCGTGCTCGCCGAGATCGGCGAGATCCCGAGCGATGCGGTGAAGCGCGCCTACTTCGTGGCGCTTCTCGATGGCCGCCGCTTCCCCGCCGACACGATGCGCCTCATCACCGACGCCATCGGCCGCGAGATCGCGACGGATAGCGAAAAGGCGAGACTCCTCCGGCAGATCGCGGAGAGCGGGGAGACGACGGAGGCGGTGCGCCCCAACCTCGTGCGGGCGGCCGAGACCATCGCCTCCGATGGGGAGAAGCGTCGCGTGCTCGCCGCGCTCGTACGAGCAGACGGTCGCGAGACCCTCATCATGGCCGCGAAGGCCGCATCGAGCATCGCGTCCGACGGGGAGAAGGGTCAGCTCCTGCTCGAGATCGCGGAGCGCTACATGCGCGACGACGAGCTACGCGCCGCCTACCTCGAGGCGGCGGCCACCATCGCGTCCGATGGGGAAAAGAGTCGCGTCCTTCGCGCGTTGCTGGCCAGGGACACGCTGAGCGCTGGGAGCCTGGTGGATCTGATCGGTGTCGCGCAGAACATCGCATCGGATGGCGACAAGAGCGGCGTGCTGATCAAGGTGGCGACGGATTACTCGCTGGAGCCACCGGCGGTGCGCCGGGCATTCTTCTCGGCCGCCGCGACGCTGGCCTCGGACGGTGACAAGGGGCGTGTGCTCACCGCGGCGCTCGCCCGGAAGGATCTCTCGAAGGACGGGCTGCTGCAGGTACTGCGCACCGCGACGGATCTCGCGTCGGACGGGGAGAAGGGCCGCGTGCTCCAGTTGGTCGCGGAACGCTACCCACTCACAGACGAGGTCGTCCGGAAGGCATTCTTCAAGACGGTCGAGACCCTCTCGTCCGACGGCGCATACCGCGCCGTGATGAACGCCGTCACGAAGAGCGCCGCGAGCGGCGAGGTGCAGCGCATCAAGATGTGAAGCGTGCGCGAGCGGGCGCGCGCTGCTCGACGCTCACGGGCCTGCTACGGTCCCGGTGCGGTGCTGTCGCTCGCCGCATGCTCCGCCGCCCGCAGGTACGCCTGGAGCAGGCTGACGCGGAGGTCGGTCCGGCGGCGCTGGCTTTGCCCCGCGAGCGCGGCGAAGTAGCGCCGCGCGCCGGCCACGTCGCCCGTTCGGAGCTTGGCCACCACCGCGCCGTCGCGCAGCTCATCCACGTCGGCGATCCAGCTCGTTCCGTCGCGCGCCGGCTCGAGCAGCCCGTCCGCCGCCGATGATGCCTCGGCGAAGTCCCAGGTGGCGAGGCCGTGGAGGAACGCGATCGCATCGCGCACGCCGTGCGGCGCGGCGTGCCGATCGGCGAAGTCCCGCACCGCGCGATAGAACTCCTCATCCGCAACGCCGGCGGTGCCGCCATGCAGGTCGTGCTCGGTGGTCACCACGTCGCGCATCCACAGGTGCCAGTCGGGCGGCGCGTCCCCCGTGGTGAGCGTGGCGCTGAGGCGCCAGTGGCGCTGCATCGCGAGCACGAGGTCGGGATCAAACGAGCGGCGGGCCGAATCCATGGGTGCGCCTGTGCGGAGCACGGCACTCGTCGCCAGCGCCTTCACGCGGCCGAGCTGTGGCGCGGGGTTGTCGGTAGCGGTCGCGAAGCCGGCACGCCGGCCGAAGAAGGGCGCGACCATGTCGAAGCGCTCCTCGATGATCTGCCCGAAGCCCGACGCGGTACTCCGCAGGTATCGCGTTCGTTCGGCGCCCAGGTCGAGCGTGGGGTAGAAATCCGAATTCGCCTGCCCCCAGCCGTCGAGCAGCGGCGCGAGCGCGGCCCGGTCGATGAGCCGCGTCGCCTCCATGGTCTGCGGTGAGAAGGGGAGCACGTTTCGGAGGTCGCTGACGATCCCCGGGAGGGCGAGCACCGACCAGTCGGGGGTGGGGAGCGAGGGGCGCTGGCTGGCCAGGATCAGGATGTCGCCCTTCGACGTCTGGAAGATCTGGTACGAGCGGAAGGTCTGGTGGAGCGCGGCGAGGACGCTCAGCACGAGGTCGTCGTCGATCTCGTACAGGTGGAGCCACTGGCCGAACACACCACCGTCCGACAGGTACGTGCGCACGCGCTGGTAGAACTCGACGGTGAACAGCCCCGAGACACCGCTCACCCACGGGTTCGAGGGCTCGGAGATGATGATGTCGTAGCGCCGGCGGCTCGCGGCGAAGTACGACTTGGCGTCATCGAGGATGAAGCGCGCCCGGCGGTCGTCGAACACGCGCCGGTTCGCCGGATAGAACGCCCGGCGCGAGCCCTCGATCATGCGGGGCTCGATCTCGATCGTCACCATCTCGCGGAGGGCGGGGCTGGCCAGGAGGAAGTGCGAGGTCATCCCCGAGCCCTGGCCGATCACCGCGGCGCTCCGTGCCTGCGGGCTGTGCGCGAGCGCGATGAGCGGGAGGAGCGCCTGGGTGGATTCGTCGCCCCCGATCGGGCGGAGCGGCCCCGTGGCGCCCGGCTTCCGGAGCCACACGGTATCGAGCGAAGCGTCGGGCTTGCCGTTCGTGGCGATGTAGAGGTTGTTGTAGGTGCGGCCCGCCGAGACGGATGCCGTGCGTCCGTCCTCGTAGTAGAACACGTGCTGGGTATTCCGGTCGGGGATGGCGCCGTAGCGGAAAACCCCGCTCGCCAGGAGCTGCGGGCTGAAGGGGTTGCCGAGCGTGGCGGCGATCACGGCGAGGAGCGCGACGGCCGCCGCGCCCTGCACCATCCAGCGCGCGCGGCCCGCGCGCGGTACGGTCGCCCGCAGGAGGATGAGGCCAAGCGCGATGTCGATGATGGCGCCCTCGAGGAGGAGCGGCTTGAGGCCAATCCACGGGAGGAGGATGAGCCCCGCGAGGACGACGCCAACGATCGAGCCCAGCGTGTTGACGCCGTAGACCGCGCCGACGGCGCGCTCCCCGCGCCCGGCGGCGATGAGCGTGCGGGTGATGAGGGGGAGCGTCATCCCCGCGCAGAAGGTGGAGGGGAGCATCACCGCCAGGCAGAACGCGTAGCGGATCACGTTGAATGCGCGGTAGCCACTTTCCGTGACGTCGAGGGAGCTCATGAGCTCCGCCATCCACGAGAAGGAAGCGAGGTAGATCGGGATGGTCCCGAGCGCGAGCAGCCCCATGCACCATTGGACGATGCCGAGCGCGCGGATGGGGTCGCGGAAGCGGTCGGCCCGCTTCCGCACCCAGAAGGCGCCGAGCGCGAGCCCGAGGATGAACGCGGAGAGCATGAGCTCGAACGAGTGCGTCGCGCTCCCGAGGACGAGGGAGAGCATGCGGATCCACGCGATCTCGTAGACGAAGCTGGCGACCGCCGTCCCGAAGCTCACGGCGAGGAGGAGCCGCCAGAGGTGATCGGAGCGGAGCCCGAAGATGGTCGTGGGGGGGGTGGCGCCGGCGGTCGCGGCGGCCGCGGCACCCACCAGGTGTCGCACCGGCGTGATGGCGGGGGCGTCCGAAGGGTCCGCGGCGAGGGCGGGGGTGGGGCTAAACTCCCCCACAGGGGGGGGGGCGCGCCCAGCATCCGTTTCCCTCTGCGCCGGCGCCACACTCGGCGTGCTCCGAACCGCGACGAAGGTGACGAGCGCGACCACGATGTTGATGATCGCGGCGGCGAGGAGCGTCCCCGGGAGACCGGAGACGCGAATGAGGTAGAAGCCCGCGACGAGCACGCCGAGCGCCGCGCCCAAGCTGTTCGCGAAATAGAGCAGGGAGAGCGTCCGCCCCGTCGTCTCCCCAGCGCTCCGCGCCGCCGCCCGGCGCAGGGCTCCCGCGCTCATGAGCGGGAAGGTCATGCCGAGGAGAATGGACTGGGGGAGGATGAGGAGGCCGGCCACCGCCCACTTGGCGGCGATCAGCCCTGGAGATCCGGAGAGGGGGGGGAGGAGCGTATCATAGGCGAACCCCGTGAACCAGACGTAGACGTCGTGGAAGACGAGGCCAATGAGGCCGGTGGCCGCCTCGACCACGGCGTACGCCAGTAGGGGCTCACGCAGGCGCTCCGAGCGCTGTCCTACGAGGAGGGCACCGAGCGACATGCCGCCGAGAAAGATGGCGAGGACGATGATCTGGGCGTACGCGCTGTGCCCGACGAATAGCCCGAGGTAGCGGCTCCAGATCGACTCGTAGATCAGCCCAGCCGCGCCTGAGAGAACGAAGACGAGGTAGAGAAGCCACATCATCTGTTTTGAGGGCTGAGTTCGGTAGCGCGCACGGTCATTGCAACTGACGACTGTGATTAGCGTAACGCTACGGCTGTGAGGTAGCCATGGTACCTGACGGATTTCTCGGGCGAGCACTGCGGGACCCGGCGACGGGGCTTCCCAGCGTTCCCTATCTCCAACTGATCCGCGACTGGGAGGAGAAGCGCGCGCGACGCCGCAGCTACTCCGTGCGCGTGCTCAAGCTCACGATCTCGGGGGGCGACGAGCGCGTACGGCGCTCCCTCAGCTGGCGGCTGATTCGCACCCTCCGCGATTCGGACTTCATCGCCTCCCAGGGCGCGAATCACTTCGAGGTGCTGCTGACCTCTCCCGACGCGGAGCACGCCGACACGCTCCGCTCCCGCATCCGGAAAGTCATCGCCGAGCTGAACGAGCGCCATCCGAGCGAGACGCCGCTCATTGTGCGCATGGAGGTGGAGGGCGGCGCGGTGACGCCGAACGCCGACGGGAGCCCGCCGGAGGGGGAGGGCGAGGGCGACGACGACCCGGACGCTGACGAGGCCGGCCTACCCCACGTGGCGTGAGGGATCCGCCTCGCGGGGCCCAGGGGCCAGGTTAGGGCGAGGGACGCGCTGGCAGGGTTACTAAGGCTGCGAAGGCTGCCAGCCCGTCGTCAGCTCCTGGCCCCTGCGGTCCTCCGCGCTCGCCACAGGTAGAACGCTGGTGCTCCGAGGAACACCACGGCGATCCCGACCAGCGCCTGGCCGGGCTGCGTGAACAGCGTGTTCACCACGATCGCCGCGGCCGACACGATGAACAGGAGCGGCGTGAGCGGATACCCGGGGACCCGGAAGGGGCGGGGCGCGTTGGGTGACCGGCGCCGGTAGGCGAAGATGCTCGCCGCGCCAAGTGCGTAGAAGATCCAGCTCGTGAACACCACGTAGGTCAGCAGGCGCTCGAAGGTCCCCGTCGCCGCCAGCACCGCCGCCCACACCGAGCCGGCTACCACCGCGAACGCCGGCGTCCCGAAGCGCGGGTGCACCTGGGCCAGCTTGGAGAAGAAGACACCGTCGCGCGCCATCGCGAAGTAGAGACGCGGCGCAGTGAGCGCGAGCCCGTTCGCGGCGCTGAACATCGACACGAGAATCACCGCCGCGATCAGCTTCCCCGCCGCCGAGCCGAACTGCGCCGTCACCGCATCCGCCGCCACGCGCTCGCTCCCGGCGACCGCGGCTGGCCCGAGCGCCGCGAGGTAGCCGAGGTTGGCGAGCAGGTAGATCGCGATCATCACCCCCGTGCCCGCGATGATCCCGCGCGGGAAGGTCCGCTGCGGATCGCGCGTCTCGCCGGCCGCGAAGGTGGCGTACTGCCAGCCCTCGTAGGCCCAGAGCACGCCGATCATCGCCAGCCCCACGCCGGAGAGCAGCGATCCCGACAGCTCGCTCGGCCACCATTGGCCGCGCGCGTCGGCGAGCCGGTCGCCGCGCGCCATGAGGAGCACGCTCATCACGAGGATTGCCCCCACCTTGATCGCCGTCGCCAGCCCCTGCACGCCGGTACTCCGCCGCGTGCCGGCGACGTTGATCGCCGTCACGACCGCGATCATCGCGAGCGCCACGAGCTTGGCCCCGAGCGGCGAGAGCGGGACGAACTGCCCGAAGTAGCGCGAGAACGCCACGGCCAGAGTCGCGATCGAGCCGCTGCTGATGACGAAGAACGCCGTCCACCCGTACAGGAATGCGGGCAGGGCGCCGAACGCGTCGCGGATGTAGACGTAGAGCCCGCCCGCGTCGGGATCGGAGGCGCCGAGCTCCCCGTATGTGAGCGCGCCGAGCAAGGACAGCACGCCGGCGACGAGCCAGACGGTGAGCGCGGGGCCCACCGTGCCGCCGGTCTGGCGGAGCACGGCCGCCGGCACGATGAAGATCCCCGACCCGATCACCGTGCCGATCACGATGCCGATGAGGTCGCGGAGCGAGAGCGTGCGCGCCAGAGAGTCCATGGTCCGTGAGTTCGATGAAGAAGCGGTCAAGCGCGCAGCTCGTCCGATGCCACGCGCGCGCACTCCGCCAGCACCGCGGCGCCGATGAAGAGGCTCTCCTCCGCCGGATAGAAGTGCGGGGCGTGCGCGGCTACGGCCACGCCGCCCGGCTCCCGCGCGCCCACGCGGAGAAAGCAGCCCGGCATGGCCTCCATGTAGTGCGCGAAATCCTCACCCGCCAGGTTGAGCATGCCAAGCGGGACGACGGCGCCCGCGCCCAGCACGTGCTCCGCGGCGCGTCGCGCCCACTCGGCCGGCACCGGTGGGTTGACGATCGGCGGGGGGCCGAGCTCGAGCGACACGCGCGCCTCCAGCCCGTGCGCCGCCGCTATTCCCTCGGCTACCCGCCGCAGCTCGTCGTGCAGAAGGCGCCGCGTGGCCGGCTCCGTGGCGCGGAGCGTTCCGGTGAGCAGCGCGCGGTCGGGGATCACGTTCGTCGCCGTGCCAGCGTGTACGGTGCCGATCGTCAGCACGCCGGCGAGTGCGGGGTTGAGCCGTCGCGACACCACCGTCTGCAGCGCGGTGATGAGCGCGCCCGCGCCGACGATCGGGTCCGCGCTCTCGTGCGGCCGTGCCGCGTGCGCGCCGCGCCCCACGAGCTCGATCTCGAACGTGTCCGCCGACGCGGCGATCGGCCCCGCCTCGGCCACCACCTGGCCCACGGGGAAGCGGCGGTCCACGTGCGCGCCGAAGATCGCGCGCGCGTCGGCGAGCGCGCCGCTCTCGAGGATGCCGAGCGCGCCACGCCCCGTCTCCTCGGCCGGCTGGAGGATGACGAGCACGTCGCCCGCCGCGGGGTCCGCGACGAGCAGATGCGCGGCTCCCACCGCCCACGTGGCGTGCACATCGTGGCCGCACGCGTGCATCACGCCCGGTGTGGCCGAGGCGTACGGGAGCCCGGTCGCCTCCTGGATGGGAAGCGCGTCGATGTCGCCGCGCACGGCGACGACCGGCGCCCCGGAGGTGCGCCCACGGATGCGCGCGACGACGCCGGTGCCGGCCACGCGCTCGAGCCGCGCGGGGGAGAGCGCGGCGAGCGCGTCGTGGAGCCGGCCGGCAGTGCGCTCCTCGTGAAAGGACAGCTCGGGATGTTCGTGAAGGTCGCGCCGGAGCGCACGCAGCGTGCGCTCGAGTGCCGGGGAATAGAGCCGTCGCACGGCGTCGGGCAGCGGCGGGTCGGCAGACGTCACGAGGTCCCGCGCGCCACCGGTACCCGCGCCATCGGAGGCGCTCCCGGCGCCGTGAGCACCGGCCGCGCCCGCGCTCAGCGAAGCGATCCCGTGGCCCCGGTCGCCGCGCCGGGATTGAACGCGAAGTAGTCGTACGCGGCGCGAGAGATCTGCGCGATCGCCCGCTCGCGAATCGTCACGTCCTTGTCCGACCCCTTCACGAAGACGGCGATTGCCAGGTGCCCCGCGCCGTCGGGCAGGTCAATGATCCCGATGTCGTTCGTGGTGCCGCCGATCGTCCCCGTCTTGTGCCGCACCACCGTCCCGGGCGGCAGCATCCCCTTGATCCGCTCCGGTCCCGTCGTGCAGCGCCGCATGATGTCGAGCAGGATCTCGCTGCTCGCCGCGCTCAGCGCCTGCTTCCGCCAGATCTTCTCGAGCAGGCGCACCATCCCCTCGGGCGTCGAGGTGTCGCGCGGGTCGCGGTCGAACGTCGCGCTCGCCGACTTCCGCATCGCCTCCGGCACCGCGCGCGCGAGCGAGTCGAACCTCGCTGGCGGGATGTCGTCACGCGTAAGGCCCTCGATCCCGATCCAGTCGCCGATCAGGCGCACCGTCGGCCGGTCCACGCGCACGCCGCGGACGCCGAGCGTCCCCATCCGCGCGGTCACGAGCCCCGGGCCGCCCGCCGTCCGCAACACCATGTCGGTGGCGCTGTTGTCGCTGATGAGCAGCATGAGCTCGAGCAGGTTCCGCAAGGAGAGCGACACACCCGGGTCGTCGAACAGCTCGGTGAGCGTCCCGCTCCCCGGATGGAGGTCACCGGGCTGCACGGCGATCATGCTGTCGAGGCGGATCTCGCGCGCGTCCACGCGCGAGAGGAGCTGCACCGCGATGGGCACCTTGTAGCTGCTCGCCATCGGGAACGCGACGCCCCTGTTGAGGTACGCCTCGCGCCCGGTCTCGAGGTGCACCGCCGCGACGCCGACCGTGCCGCCGCCGATGGTGGCGAGCCGCGCCATCTCCGCCTCGAGCCGCGCGAGTCCGGCATCGGCACGCGGCGGCGCGGCCTGCGCGCTCACGCGGCGGGAAGGTGCGCCGAGGGAGGCCGCCCCGAGGGCGATCGTGGCGACGATGCCGAGATAGCCGAGATAGCGATGATGCACGGGACACTCTCCGCTGAATGGGTACCGATGCACTGTGGTTCTTCCCACGAGCCGGTCTTGGACGGGCGCTCTACGCGCTGGCGTCCGGTGGGCCGGGGCCGGTACGAGGCTGGCCGCTACCCCCCCAACACCTCCCGCCGCACGGTCAGATTCTCGACGCGGTCCACATCCACCGTCACACCGATCCCCGGGTCCGTGCGCGGTACGTGCACCATCCCGTCGGCGTCCATCGTCCACTCGGGGGTCACGATGTCGCGCTCCCAGTAGCGGGCGCTGGGAGAGAGGTCGCCGGGCAGGGAGAAGTTGGGGAGTGACGCGAGCGCGACGTTGTACGCGCGGCCCACCCCGCTCTCGAGCATCCCGCCGCACCAGACCGGGACGCCGTGCTCGCGACAGAGGTCGTGGATCGCGCGCGAGACAGCGAAGCCACCCACGCGGCCGGGCTTGATGTTGACGATGCGGCCGCTGCCGAGCGCGATCATGTCTTCCGCGCGCTGCACGTCGGTGATGGACTCATCGAGGCAGAGCGGCGTCCGCAGCCGTCGCTGGAGCTCGGCGTGACGCACGAGGTCATCCTGCCCGAGCGGCTGCTCGATCATGATGAGATTGAACGCGTCGAGCTCGGCCAGGTGATCGGCATCGCCGAGCGTGTAGGCGGAGTTCGCGTCGGCCATGAGGTGCGCGTCGGCGCCGAGCGCGTCACGCACCGCGCGCACATACTCCACGTCGGCCCCCGGCATGATCTTGAGCTTGATCTTGCGGTAGCCATCGGCGCGCGCTCGTCCGGCGCGCTCCGCGAGTGCGGCGGGCGAGCGCTGGATGCCCAGCGAGATCCCGGTGGCGATGCGCTCGCGCGTGCCACCGAGCATCGTCGTGAGGGGTAGCTCGCGGAGTCGCGCCGCGAGATCCCAGCAGCCCATCTCCAGCGCGGCCTTCGCCATGTTGTGGCCGCGCACGTTGCGTGAGAGGAGGCCGATCACCTCCTCCGGTCCGGCAATCGCGCGACCAAGGAGGCGGGGCGCCAGCCACTCGCGGATCGCGAGCCAGGCGGTGTCGATGGTCTCGGCGCTGTAATTGGGGAGCTCGCCGGCCACGCACTCCGACCACGCGACGGTCCCGCTGGCGTCGGCGATCTCGAGCAGGCAGATGCGTCGCTCGGTGCAGAGACCCGAGGAGATCTGAAACGGCTCTTTGAGTGCGAGGCGGATCTCGCGCAGGGTGATCCGCTCGATGTGAAGGGGCGGCGCGCTCGGCGCCGACGCCTCGCTCGAGGCGAGGGCGGGCGCGGTCGTCGTCGGGTTGCTGGTCATCGGGGTGCGGGCTCGCGGGTGGCGGCCGGCTCGCTGGGGCGCGTCAGGATGTAGAAGCCGGCGTCTGTCGCGGCATCGCGGTAGAAGCCGCCGACCTCGTAGCCGAGGTCGAAGGAGCGGAGGAATGCCTGTCGGGTGCTGGCGCGCCAGGCTGCGGCGCGCTCGAGCGACTCGCGCTGGATGGCGAGGATGTCGAGCGGCACCTCGATGCGGACGACGGGCGCGCGGTCCGCCGGGGCGCCGGCATCGCCAGGGCCGCCAGCAGCGCCAGCGCCGCCATCGTTCACGACCGGCGCCTCGCGCGCACCGGGAATGCGCGCCGAGGGATCGGCGAGGGCGGTGTCGGGCGCGGCGCCGGCCTCGTGGCCGGCAATGCGCCAGGCGACGACCAGCCGGTCGGTGCCGACGCCGCGGTGGAGCGCACTGTCCGTCTCGGCGCCGTACATGTCGCGCGCGTACTCCACCGCGCGGACGCCGAGGCGGTTGAAGTTGAAGTGGGCGTTCCGGGCGACGAGGGGATCGAAGGTCCAGTAGATGACGGACACGCCGAGCCGGAGGAGGGTGTCGCGCTGGAATTCCTTGAGGTGACGGCCGATGCCGAGGTTGCGCGCGTCCTCGTGTACGGCGAGCATGTCGGACCAGTGGACGAGCTGTCCGTGCTCGACGCCGGTCATGCCGAAGACGAAGCCGAGGAGGCGGCCATCGGGGGCGAACGCGCCGGCAGTGACGCCGCCGATGCGCTGGGCGACCTTGAGGATGGCGGCGGGCACGCGCTCGCTGAAGCTTGCCCCCCAGGTGGCCTCCTGGAGGGCGACGCAGGCGGCATAATCGGCGTGGGTGCGGCAGGCGCGCACCTCGACGGGCGGCTGGCCGAGCGTGGCCCGCGTGGCTCCTCCCGCCGGTGTCGCCCGCTCGCCGGTGCGGCCGGCGCCGTCAACGCTGTGGCTGGCCATGTCGGAATGTGGAGGGTGAGCGCCCGGGTGAGCGAAGGGCCTGACGTGCGCCACCGCGCACCGGGGGGCGCCGACGGCGGGCAAGATACGGTCGCCAATAGTATACCGCAAGGTATACAGCCGGGCGGTGGATTGCGGTGCGACGGCCGCTCCTCCCGATCCGGTTACTCCCGTGATGATACAAGCAAACGCCCTCTTGCCCGTCGGTTGTGCCCGTCCTATAATGCGCCACATATAGTATACAGTATTGGACGCGCATGTCTCTGCCCGACCCCTGGAGGAAGCTCATGCAACAGTCGGCGTTTTCCGCACAGTTCGCCGCCTCCCTTGGCCTGGGGCTCTCGCTCCTCGTCGCCGCCCCGGCCGTCGCGCAGACCAATGCGGTCGGCGGCATCGTCGTCACCGGGCCCACCGAGCGACCCGTCGCCGGCGCGCAAGTCGCCATTCGCGGCACCGGCCGAGGGGCCGTCACCGACAACGATGGCCGCTTCCGCATCGCCGACGTCGAGGGCGCCACGACCACCCTCGACATCCGCCGCATCGGCTACCGCGCGGTCGTCCGCTCCGTCCGCGTCGGCGACCTCGACATCCGCGTCCCGATCATCGAGGCGGCTGTCGAGCTGAACGAGGTCGTCGTCACCGGTACCGCCGGCGCGCAGGAGAAACGCTCCATTGGCACGTCGGTGGCGAAGGTCAACGCCGTGGCGGTGCAGGAGATCGCCCCGGCGCCGAGCATCACCAGCCTGATCAACGGCCGTGCGCCGGGTGTGGTGGTCGTCCCCGGGACGGGCGTCGTCGGCGGAGGGCCGCGCATCCGCATCCGCGGCGCCGCCAGCTTCTCGCTCAGCGACCAGCCGCTGCTCTACATCGATGGCGTCCGCGTCGCCAACGACGTGTCCACCGGACCCCGCTCGCAGTTCTTCGGGTCCGGCGTCGTCTCGCGCCTGGGCGACATTGACCCCGACGACATCGAGAGCATCGAGATCATCAAGGGGCCGGCGGCCGCCACACTGTATGGCACCGAGGCCAACAACGGCGTCATCCAGGTGATCACCAAGCGCGGGCGCGCGGGCCGGACCCACTTCACGGCAACCGTGCGCCAGGGCGCGCAGTGGTTCATGAACGCCGAGAACCGGATCCCGGAGACGCTCAGCCGCGACCCCGTGAGCGGCGCGACCCTGAGCTGGAATCCGGTGAAGCAGGAGGAGGCGCGCGGCACGCCGCTGTTCAAGACCGGCCAGATTCAGAACTACAACGTGGCGCTGGGCGGTGGATCGGACCTCGTGCGGTACTACCTGAGCAGCTCCTACGATCGCGACACGGGGATCGAGCCGAGCAACCACCTCTGGCGCTACAGCGGGAGCGCGAATCTGCAGGTCTCGCCGTACAAGAACATCGACGTCAGCGCCAGTCTGGGCATCACCCAGCAGAAGATCAACGTCCCGCTCGAGGCCGGCGGCGGGATGTGGTTCAGCGCGTTCTTCGGCCAGGCGCCCACGGATAGCGCGACCCGCCTCCGCCGCGGTTTCTTCTCCGCCCCGCCCGAGGCGTTCTGGAACGCATTCAACCAGTACCAGAGTGTGAACCGGTTCACCGGGAGCGTCCAGCTCAGCCACCGCCTCGGGCAGTGGTTCACCCACCGGTTGACCGTCGGCAACGACATCACCGGCGAGGACAACATTGACGAGTTGGAGCGCCTGGGGCCGTACGAGCGGAATTTCTTCACCAACCCGGTCACGCAGGGCGGTACCAAGTTCACCCGCCGCCGTGAGCTGTCCTACGCGACGCTGGACTACAGCGGCACCGTCTCGCTCCCCGTCACCTCCACCATCCACTCGAACACGTCGCTCGGCGCCCAGTACTACCGCCGTCGCGAGTACGCTCTCGCCGCGCGCGGCGAAGGGTTCCCCGCCGCGGGGCTCACGGTGGTGGATGCCACGGCCACGACCTTCGGCGGCGAGGCCCTGCTCGAGAATTCGACGGTGGGCTTCTTCGGCCAGCAACAGTTCGACCTCTCCAACCGCATCTTCCTCACCGGCGCCCTGCGCGTGGACAACAACAGCGCGTTCGGCGACGACTTCAAGTGGGTCACCTATCCCAAGGTCAGCGCCACCTGGGTGATCAACGAGGAGCCATGGTGGAGCCTCGGCTGGGTCAATACACTCAAGCTGCGAGCGGCCTACGGGCAGACCGGGCAGCAGCCGCAGGTCAACTCCGCGCTGCGAACGTTCGCCGCCATCACCGGTGGTCTCCCGGGCGGCGCCGGACAGGCGGCCGTCACGCCGTCATCGCCGGGCAACGCGAATCTGGCTCCGGAGCGGGCCGGCGAGATCGAGGTCGGCTTCGACGCCGGGCTCCTCGGCGACCGCGTAGGGGCCGAGGTCAGCTACTACAACCGCAAGACCCGCGACGCGATCCTGTCCCGCGACCTGGCCCCGTCAGGAGGGTTCCCGGGGCAGCAGTTCGTCAACATCGGCGGCATCACGAGCTCCGGGATCGAGCTGGGGCTGCGCGCGACCCTGATCAGCCGTCCACAGTTTGGCTGGGATGCCGCGTTCAACTTCTCCCACAACACTAACGAGGTCACCGACCTCGGGAACGACCCGATCACGGGCAAGCCGCTCGAGTTCATCCAGATCGGCGCACAGCGCAACCAGATCGGGAGCCCGGTGCGCTCCTATTACGACCTGCGGGTGGTCAGCGCGACGTTCGACGCCAACGGCAACGCGATCAACGCGATGTGCGACGACGCGAAGGGCGGCACGACGGCGTGCCTCGACGCCCGGGGGCAGGCGATCGCGCCGCGCGTCTTCCTCGGGCGCCCCGATGCGCCCACCGAGGGCTCGGTGAGCAACACGTTCACGCTCTGGCGGCGGCTCCGGCTCTATGGGCTGGTGGACTTCAAGCGCGGGCACACGCAGCTCGACAACAACCTACGCGCGCGCTGCCAGGTCTTCCGGCTCTGCGACTTCAACCTGAACCCGACCAAGTACGATCCGGGGCTCATCGCGCAGGTGCAGTCCACCGGCGTGCTGCGCAACTTCGTCTACAACGACGCGAGCTTCGCCAAGCTCCGTGAGGTGTCGGCGAGCTTCGCGCTCCCCGAGAGCTACGTCCGCCGCATCGGCGCCAGCGGCGCCTCGTTCACCCTCTCCGCGCGCAACCTGCATACCTGGACCAAGTGGACGGGCGTGGACCCCGAATCGTACTTCGTGACCGAGCAGTTCCTGCGCACCGAGCAGGCGCAGACGCCGCAGCTCGCGCAGTTCATCACCTCGCTCACCCTGACCTTCTAGCCGGTCACGCGGCCAACGATCCGGATCCCGGAGGCATCACATGCGACATAATAGGCAGACAGTGAACGGATATCGGTCGGTGGGGCGCGCCTGTGCGCTCGCCCTCGGCGCTGCGCTCGCCGCCGGCGCCCTCGCTGGCTGCGACACGTTACTCGAGGTCGAGGCGCCCGGCACGCTCGAGGAAAAAACGCTCTTCCAACCCGCCAACGCGCAGGTCATCGTCGCCGGCGTGACCGCCGACTTCGAGTGCGCCTTCACGCAGTACGTAGCCGTGATGGGGACGGTCGCCGACGAGTTCGGCGACGCACAGGCGAACGCCGCAACGTGGGACATCGACCGGCGGACCGCCTTTCCGAACACGACCCTGTACTCGCAGGGGCAGTGCGGGGGGTTCGGCGGCGTCTACACCCCGGTCTCCATCGCGCGCTTCAGCGCCGACAACGCGCTCAAGCTGCTCGATGGATGGACGGACGAGGAGGTGCCAGGGCGCGCGACGCTGATCGCGCGCTCGGCGCTCTACTCCGGCTACAGCCACATCCTCCTCGGCGAAGGGTTCTGCTCGGCGGCCATTGACCGCGGGCCCGAGCTCACCCCGGCGCAGGTGTTCGCGCTGGCCGAAGCGAGGTTCACGCGCGCGATCGAGGCCGCGACAGCGCCCGGTGACGTCGCCATCAAGAACGCGGCGCTGGTCGGGCGTGCGCGGGCGCGTGTGAACCAGGGGAAGCTCACGGAGGCGGCGGCCGACGCCGCGCTCGTCCCGGACGGATTCGTCTTCAACGCGAACTACTCGTCGCTGTCGGGCCGGTCGGAGAATCGCGTGTTCCGCTCGAACAACAGCTCGGGCACGATCACAGCGGACCCCGCGGTTCGCGGGCTGAACGACCCGCGTGTCCCGGTGTCCGACGCCGGCCGCGGGGGATCGCTGCCGACGGTCCGGTTGTGGACGCAGAACAAGTACACGTCGCTCTCGAGCCCGATCCCCATCGCCACCTGGCGCGAGGCTGTTCTCATTCGCGCCGAGGCGGCGGGCGGGCAGACGGCGGTGACGCTGCTCAACCAGTTGCGGGCGCGCGCGGGCGTGGCCCTGGGCCCGCTCAGCGTCAGCACGGGCGATCCGGCGGCGGTGCGCGCGGCGCTCGTCGAGGAGCGGCGGCGCGAGCTCTTCCTGGAGTCGCACCGCTTGTTCGACACCATCCGCTTCAACGTTGCGCTCAGCCCGGCGGCGGGCGCGCCCTTCCCGAATGGCGGCGGCACGTACGGCAGCCTGAAGTGCCTCCCCCTCCCGGACGTGGAGCGCGTGAACAATCCCAACATCGGCAGTCCGACGACGTAGGACGTAGCAGGAGGTAGCCGCCGCGCAACAGGCGCAACGGAGGTGAGGGTGCTCGTGATGACACATCGGGAGCGCCGGCGGGGGCGGGGGCCGGCGCTCGCTCTGGCGGCAGCGGTCGCGGCTCTCGCCGTGGCGCCGATCGTTGCCACGCGGCCAGTAGCCGCGCAGGCCGCAGCTGCGCCGGCCGCACCCGCGGCCCTCGCCGGGCTCGACGCGTACGTGGTGCAGGCGCTCCGCGACTGGGGCGCGCCGGGGATGGCGATCGCCGTCATCCGGAACGACTCGGTGGTACTCGCGCGCGGCTACGGGGTGCGCGAGCTCGGCAAGCCCGAGCGTGTGACCCCGCGGACCCTGTTCGCGATTGGCTCGACGACGAAGGCGTTCACCGCCGCGGCGCTGGCGATGCTGGTGGACGAGGGCAAGGTGAAGTGGGATGACCCGGTGACGAAGTACCTGCCGGGCTTCCAGCTCCACGACCCGTTCGTCACCCGTGAGATGACGGTGCGCGACCTCCTCACGCATCGCAGCGGGCTCGCGCGCGGTGACCGGCTCTGGTACGCCTCGGGGAACGACCGCGACGAGGTGCTGCGCCGCGTCCGCTTCCTCGAGCCGAGTTGGAGCTTCCGTTCCACGTACGGCTACCAGAACATCATGTTCCTCGCGGCCGGCCAGGTGGTCGCCGCGGTGGCGAAGCAGCCGTGGGACGACTTCGTGAAGGCGCGCATTTTCACCCCGCTCGGCATGCGCGCGACGGTGACGAGCACGCTCGGGCTCGAGGGGCAGCCCGACGCCGCCACACCCCATGTGCGCATCGATGGCGGCGCGCCGCGGCCGGTGCCCTGGCGAAACCTCGACAACGTGGGGCCGGCCGGCTCGATCAACTCGAACGTCGCGGAGATGGCGGAATGGGTGCGGCTGCAGCTCGGCCGCGGCACGTATCGCGGAGCGAAGCTCCTCTCCCCGGCGGTGGTGAAGGAGATGCACACGCCGCAGATGGTGGTCCGCATGTCGGAGGAGGCGGAGAAGCTCTTTCCCGAGACGCACCTCATGGCGTATGGCCTCGCGTGGGCGATCCGCGACTACCGCGGCCGGAAGATCGTGGGGCACGGCGGCGCCATTGACGGGATGCGCGCCGAGGTGGCACTCTTGCCCGAGGAAGGGCTGGGTGTGGTGGTGCTGACGAACGTTGACCACCCCTCGCCGCCGACGGCCATGGTGTATCGTGTCATCGACTCATATCTTGCGCCCTCCACGGCCGGGCCGAAGGATTGGAGCGCGCGCATGCTCGCGGCGACGCGGGAGCGCGAGGGGAAGGTGGCCGCCGAGGCGAAGAAGGTGGAGGCGGCGCGGGTCGCCGGCACGAAGCCCTCGCTCCCGCTCGAGCGCTACGCGGGCACGTACGCCGATAGCATGTACGGCGACGTCGTGGTGAAGGCGGAGGGCGGCAAGCTCGTCGCGCGCGTGGGCCCCATGTATGTGGGCGCGCTGGAGCACTGGCACTTCGATACCTTTCGGGCTGCGTGGGAGAACCCCGTGCTAGGCCGGGCGTACGTGAGCTTCGCGCTCGATGCGCGCGGCCAGGTGGCCTCGCTCGCGATCGAGAACCTCGCGGTGTTCGGCCGCCGGCCCGACCCGAGCACGGTGCGCGCGGCGGGGCGGTGACCGCCCCCGGCGGCCACTGGCCCCAGTGGCCGCCACTCATACCCTCGAGACCCCGATGATCCAGCGACGCACGTTCACGCTCCTGCTCCTCCTCGCCGGATGCGCGTCGTCCCGCCCGTCGCCCACAACCGCGCCGGGGCCAGCCAACCCACCCGCCCCCATGCCGGCGACGACAGTCGCCACGCGTGGTGCCGGCCCCCCCGACACCGCGGGCGGCTACGACATCGTCATCCGCAACGGACGTGTGCTCGATGGCTCGGGGAATCCGTGGATCGCCGCGGACGTCGCGATCCGTGGGGGGCGGTTCGCGCGAATCGGGATCGTGCCAGAGCGCGGCCGCACGGAGATCGACGCGCGCGGCAAATACGTGTCGCCCGGATGGATCGACATGATGGACCAGTCCGGCTCCGTGCTCCGCCGCAACGGGCTGGCCGAGAACAAGCTCCGCATGGGGGTGACGACGGCGATCGGCGGCGAAGGCGGCACGCCCGTGCCGGCGAGCGAGATCCCCGCGTATTTCGCCTCGCTCGAGGCGCAGGGCATCGCAATCAACTTCGGCTCCTACTTCAGCGAGGCGCAGGCACGCGGCCAGGTGCTCGGCCCCCAGTCGCGTGCCCCGACGGCGCCGGAGCTGGAGCGGATGCGGATGATCCTCGACACCGCCATGCGCGCCGGCGCGATGGGAATGACCACCGCGCTCATCTACCCGCCCGGCTCCTACGCGACGACCGACGAGCTGGCCGAGGTGGCGAAGGCGGCAGCGAAGTACGGCGGTGTGTACGCCAGCCACATCCGCGGTGAGGGGAGGGAGGTCGTCGAGTCGGTGAACGAGGCGATCGCCATCGGCGAGCGCGCGGGAATGCCGGTGGAGGTGTTCCACCTCAAGGTGGCGTACCGGCCGGGATGGGGAAAGCTGATGGATTCCGTGCGCCGCACGGTGGAGGCTGCGCGCGCGCGGGGCGTCGATGTGGCCGCGGACATGTACGTGTACACGGCGGGCGGGACTGGCCTCGAGGCGACCATCCCGAGTTGGGCGCACGAGGGTGGGCGCGACTCGTTGCTCGTGCGCCTCGCCACGCCCGCGGTGCGCGAGCGGCTGAAGAAGGAGATCGAGACCGGTTCCCCCGGGTGGTGGAACATCATCGAGGCGGCCGGCGGCTGGCAGGGCGTCGTGCTCGTGAACGCGCAGAATCCGGCCAACGCGAAGTACCAGAACAAGCCGCTCGCCGAGATCGCGCGCGAGATGGGCAAGAGCCCCGCCGATGCGGCGTTTGATCTGGTGGCGCAGGGAAGCGGCCGCGTGATGGCCATCTACCACATGATGGGGGAGGGGGACATCGAGATCGCGCTCCGCTTCCCGTGGATCAGCATCGGGAGCGATGCCGGCGCGGCGCTCCAGGCCGGCGCGCAGGACGGGCTCGGCCTCCCGCACCCGCGGAGCTACGGCAACCACGTGCGCGTGATCTCCAAGTACGTGAAGGAGCGCGGCGTGCTCACGGTGGAGGAAGCCGTGCGGAAGATGACGTCGTGGCCGGCGACGCGGATGCGCCTCGCCGGCCGCGGCGGCATCCGCGTGGGCAACTGGGCCGACGTCACCATCTTCGATCTCGCCACGCTCGCCGACCGCGCCACGTACGACGAGCCCACGCTCTTCCCCGATGGCATCGAGTGGGTGCTGGTGAACGGCGTCGTGGTGATGGACCATGGCCGGCATACGGGCGCCAAGCCGGGCCAGGTGCTCTACGGGCCGGGCCGCGGCGCACGGTGAAGGGAGCAGATGGTCGGTCGCGGCGCGCACGGGCGACGAAGAGCGAGCAGGTGCCGGCCGCGCGCCCCGAGGCCCCGCGGCGCACTCGCGGCGACCGGATCGGGCGCGCGTATGGGCAGCTTCGCGAGCTGATCGTCTCGGGACGCCTCGCCCCCGGCACGCGCATTGTGGAGAGCGACATCTCCACCCGGCTCGGCGTGAGCCGCACCCCCGTCCGGAGCGCGCTGCAGCGACTGCAGCAGGAGGGGTACATCCAGGCGCTGGGGCGCGGGAAGGAATCGCGCCTCTCGGTCGCCCCCCTCACGCACGACGACTCGCGCGAGCTCTTCTCCATTGTCGGGGAGTTGGAGGGATTGGCCGCACGCTGGTCCGCCGCGCTCCCGGCGCCACCGCGCGCCGAGCTGGTGCGCCGGCTCCGACGGCTCAACACGGAGCTGTCCGTCGCCGCGGCGGAGCAGCCGCGAAACCCCACGCGCCTCTTCGACCTCGACACTGCGTTCCACCATGCCTACGTCGAGGCGGGGGGCGGTGCCCGTCTCCTCGCGCTCCACGACGCCATCAAGCCGCAGGCCGAGCGCTACATCCGGCTCTACATCAGCGCGCTCGTGGACGAGATCGCGAAATCGGTGGACGAGCACGAGGTGATCATCCGCCAGGTGCACGTGGGTGCCCCGGGGGAGGCGCAGCTCGCGGTGCAGACCAACTGGCGCAACGCGGCCGAGCGGTTGAGTCGGGTAATCGCCAGTCTCGGGGAGCGAGGAAGCTGGTGACCTCGTGATACGCTCCGCGCTCGCGGCGCTTCTCACGCTCGTCACCCTTCAGATACCGGCCCAGATGCCGGCCAACCCGGCGCACGTGGCCCGGCTGCGCTGGGTGCCGAACCCGCGTGTCGCCGGAGGCGGCTGGGTGGCGGACCCATCGCACCACCTGAGCGCGGGCGCCACGGCGCTGGTGAACACCGAGGCTGCCGCGCTCGAGCAGGAGACCGGGGCGGAGATCGCGGTCGTCGTCATCGACTCGACTTCCGGGCTCGAGCCGTTCGATGCAGCGCTCGCGCTCCACCGTGCGTGGGGCGTGGGCAAGCAGGTGAACGACAACGGCATCCTCTTTCTCTGGGTGCCCACGCAGCGCGCCATCCAGATCAGCGTTGGCTACGGGCTGGAGGGTGTGCTGCCGGACACACGGGTGGGGCGCATCCGCGACACGGCGATCTTCCCCGCCTTTCGCCGCGATGCGTTCGACGAGGGCGTGCTGGCCGGCGTGCGCGCGCTCGCCGCCGCGGCGCGCGAAGAGACCGACCCACGCCGCCGCATCGCGCGCACGCTCCCCGGCACGGTGCCGCAGGGCGCCGCGTCCGCGCGCGAGGAAGAGGACGACGACCCTGTCTGGCCGTTCGCCATCCTCGGCGGCGCGGTGCTCACGGCCGCGGGCGTCACGGGCGGGCTGCGCTACCGCCGCTACCGCCCCAGGCGCTGCCGGTATGGTCATGGGCTCCTGCGCCGCATTGACGATGCGGCCGACGAGTCGTACCTCGACGAGGGGGAGCGGCTCGAGGAGCAGATCCGGAGCGTGAATTACGACGTGTGGGTCTGCGACGGGTGCGACCACCCGCTCAAGATCCCGTATCGGGCGTGGCGCACGAAGTACACGGTCTGCCCGCAGTGCAGCCGCCGGACGGTCGCGACCTCGACGCTGACGCTCGTGTCGGCCTCGACGAGCCACGAGGGGCACGAGCGCGTGACCGAACGGTGCCGCCACTGCGGGTGGGAGAAAGTCTACGAGCGGACGGTGCCGCGCATCTCCACGTCCTCCAGCAGCTCCTTCTCCTCGTCGGGCTCCTCGGGCGGTGGCGGCGGTGGTGGGGGAAGCTCCTTCGGCGGCGGCTCAGCTGGCGGTGGGGGGGCGGGCGGGCGCTACTGAGCTGTGGCGCCCCCGATCCGGTGTACCGCGATCCCGTGCTCGTGGGCGAGCAGGCGGCGCTTGCGGTCCACTCCCCAGCGGTAGCCGCCGAGCGCGCCACCCTCGCGGACGACACGATGGCAGGGGACGATGAGTGCGACCCGGTTCCGCGCGCACGCGCTCGCGACGGCGCGTACCGCGCGTGGCGCGCCCACGGCCGCGGCAACGGCCGAGTACGACCGCGTCTCGCCGTACGGGATCTCGCGGAGCGCCTGCCAGACACGGCCCTGGAAGGGCGTGCCCGGCGCATCTACGGGCACGGCCGGCACGGCCGCCGGGGCGAGCCGTTCGCGCGCGCCGGCGAGGTGATCCACGACCGCGCGCAGCCACTCGCGGAGGTCGGCATGTTCACCGGGGTGCTCGCCCGGCGCGCGCTCGGCATCCACCCGCTCGCGGGTGGCGTTCGGGTACTCCCCCGCGAGCGCGCGCTCGAGCGCGTCGTCATCGTCGCCGAGGGTGATGGCGCACACGCCGCGGTCGGTGGCGGCGAGCAGGAGGTGGCCGAAGGGCGTGAGCGTGAGCGCGTAGCGCACGCGCACGCCAGCGCCACCACGCCGGTAGGCGGCGGGCGTCATGCCGAGGTGGCGCTCCGCGGCCTCGTACGCGCGGCTGCTCGCGCCGTAGCCCGCCTCGAACGTCGCGCGGCTCACGGTGCCCGCGGCACCGGGATGCCGCAGCTCCGCCTTGAGCCGGTCCGCGCGGAGCGCCGCCGCGTACTGGTGGGGTGACAGCCCGAGCTCGCGCTTGAAGGTGCGCTGGAGGTGGAACGGGCTGACCCCCACCTCACGCGCGAGCGCGTCGAGTGAGAGGGCCTCGCCGGTGCGCGCCTCGAGCAGCGCGCGGGCTCGGGTGACGGCATCGCCGGGGGCGCGAACAGCGCTGCCCGGCGCGCACCGCCGGCACGCGCGGTAGCCTCCGGCCGCGGCCGCGTCGGCCGTATCGTAGAAGGTGACGTTCTCGCGGCGGGGGCGGCGGGACGGGCAGCTCGGCCGGCAGTAGATGCCAGTGGTGCGAACGGCGTAGACGAAGCGCCCGTCGGCGTCGGCATGGCGTTCGGCGACCGCCGCCCATCGCGCCGCATCCTCGGCGGCAACTCTCCCGCGTGGCGACTGCGCGACTGGCGCGTGCTTCACGTCTGGTGGCATCCCGGTTCCTCCCCGCTCCGCGGCCGCCGCTCGGCGCCGGATGTGGCGGCCGTGGCCCGGGGCGCGGTGCAGGGGGAAGTCTGGCCGCGCGCCGCCGCGGCGACCACCCGGATCTTGCGCTCGAATTCGGAGGCCGCCGCGCCGGGTTGGCCGGCGTGGCCGGTCAGAACTCGCGCTTCTTCATCTCGCGGAAGATCTCTTCCGCGTCACCCTTCTCCGCCTCGTCCGTGGGACGCGTGGCATCGAGCGTCGCGTCGAAGCTGCGCTGCCGCTTCTTCTCCACCTGTGCGGACTTGGCGGCGTTCTTCCGTGCGAGGGCGAGGATCTGCTTCTCGTTCATGCAACCATTCTCCGCGGACGGGGCTGTGGAGCGTGCGCCGGCGAGTCGTGCGAGGGGAAAGATGACGACGGTACCCCGCTCCCCGCCAGCGAGCGCGGCGCCACGCTCAACGCCGCTCAGTGCGGCGTGATGACGCGGAGCGGCGTGAGCGCTTCCGGTACGCGCGCGCGGTCGGCCAACAGCTTCGTGGCGAAGCGCTGCCCTTCCGAGATCCGCTCCACCTCCACGGCCATGGCGTCCACCGCCTGCTGGAGCTGATCGAATCGCGCATCGCTGTCCTGCGGCAGACGCCCGCGCGTCAGCTCGGCGCGGATCGCTCGCTCCCGCGTTCGGAGCCACGCGACAGCGAAGCCTACCGTGGTGGCGAACAGGGTACCGACGATCGCGTTCACGATGATGATGGCGTCGTGGTTCACGAGACCTCCGTGAAGCTGCACAGTGCGGCGATGATGTTGCCCGCGGATCCCTGTCCGTACACGAGTTCATGCTCCGTGAGAGGTGCGCTCACACTACGGAGAATTCGCTGGCTGGTGTCGCTGCCGAGTGCCGAGTGCCGATGCGCTACAGCGACGCGAACGGGATCACGGGCTCCACCGGCCCGTAGAGCTGGTTGAAGGAGGCAGGCGGGAGCATCGCCCGGTAGGTGAGCGCGAGCAGTGCGTAGTGCAGGCACGCCGGCGCGTTCCCTTCCGCGCCACCGGGCTGGCGTGCCGACAGGTCGCGGATCGCCAGGAAGCGGTCGATGAGCCCGCGCGCCTGGGGCGGCGCCGAATCGGGGAGCGGCGGCATGCGATTGACGGCGCGTGCGTCGCTCTCGCCGAACAGCCACGCGAGCGTCTTGACCACGAGCTCGAGCACGCGGACGTCTCCGGCCGGCGCGCCCTCCTTCTGCCGCCCGATGCGGAGCAGCGCGCCCTGCACGCGCGCGCGCTCCCAGCGCGCAAAGACAGAGGTGCCACTCAACCGGTCGCCGCACGCGTCGAGCCTTCCCCACTCGGCCGGCGTGAGCGTGGCGACGCGGGCGACGAAGGCGTCTGCGCGCCGAGTGTCCGAGACGTCGACGAGGGCGTTGGCCACGTGGCGTCAGCGCCCCGCGCGCCGGCAGCCGCTCGGCGCGGCGAGCGGAAGGCGGTGGACCGCGGCCACCACGGTGAGGAGCACGGCGTAGCGCATCACGACGCGAGTGAGGTTCGGGAGCGCGCGCCGCCGGCGACATGCGCCCGCAAGCGGGCACCCGGATCGCCCGCCGTCCGCCGCGCGCGCAGCTGCTCGACGGCGTCGAAGAGCTGCTCGAAGGAGTCTACCACGAAGAGCACGTCCTGGAAGTGGTCGATCTCGAACGGCTGGGCCAGCACCGCGTCGAGCGAGAAGGGGCGCCGCTCGCAGCGGGGCCCGAGCGCGTTCGCCGCATCGCCGTGCGAGGAGATGAGACCGCTGCCATAGATCCTGACCCGTCCAGCTTCGCGGATGAGCCCGAACTCCACGGTGAACCAGAAGAGCCGCGCCATCGCCGTGGTCTCCGCCTCGCTCTCCGCGCCCGCGGCCAGCGCGCCGAACCGCTGGAGGAAGTCGGCGAACACCGGGTCCGAGTGGAGCGGCACGTGGCCGAAGACGTCGTGGAAGATGTCCGGCTCCGGCAGGTAATCGAGTTGAGCGCGCGGACGGACGATCAACGTTGTCGGGAACCGGCGCCGTGCGAGGCAGCGGAAGAACTGCGCGGCGGGGATGAAGCCGCCGACGCCCACGGCGGCCCACCCGGTGCTCGCGGCGAGCCGGCGGTTCACGTCGCCGAGCTCCGGCACGCGGTCGGGCTCGAGGCCGATCCGCTCCATGCCCGCCAGGAACACCCCGCTCCCGGTCTCGCGGAGCGTCGCCATGCGGCGCTCGAAGAGGATGCGCCACACCGCGTGCGCTTCCTCGTCGTAGCGCTCATACTGCTGCTCGAGAAACGCCGGGAGATCGGCGTCGAGCCTGGCGTCGAGGTGGGCGCTCGTGCTGACATGCGGATCTGTCTCACCCTGGGTCGCGGGCATGGCTGCCTCTCGCGGTGTGGGGACAAAAAGAAAGCGGCCCGTGGACATGACCACGGGCCGCCGGGAGTTGGCCGTCGCAGAACCGCTGGGTGCTACCTGCGCGCAGGCCTCTCCTCACGTCCCGTGGTGCCGGGCGCGTAGGAATAGGCGTAATAGGACGTGGCGCGCGGGGCGCGGGGGGCGAAGCTCGGCATGCGGGTCAGGCTAACGGTTGCCGGCGGCCGCGTCAAGCCGCGGCCGAGGTTACCGCGCGGTTGCGATCCGGTCGAAGGGAACGTTGCCGAGTGCGTAGCGGCGCCAATCCTTGTAGTCGAAGTGCCACCATTCCTGCGGATTCACCGCGAACCCCTCCGCTTCCATCGCGCTCCGTAGGAGCGCGCGATGCCAGCGCTGGAGCGACGTGCCGCCGGGGTAGAGGGGGAGCGAGCGGTCGGAGAGCTCGTCGTACGTGCCGGGCATCTCGACCGGCAGGCCCGTGGCGAGCTCGTAGAGCGTGAGGTCCACCGCCGCGCCGCGGTTGTGCCGCGATCCGCTCTGCGGGTTCGCCACCAGCCAGCGGTGCTGCGCTGGCGTGGCGTCCCAGAACATCCGCGTCACGTACCACGGGCGGTAGCCATCGTGGATGAGGAGCCCGTACCCCTGCGCCCGCAGCGCGCGATGCGCGCGGGCGAGCGCTTCCGCGGCCGGCCGTTGGAGGAAGGCGCGTGCCTCGGAGTAGAACACAGTCCCGAGGAAGTTGTTCGTCGTCGCGTAGCGGATGTCGAGCCTGATCGTGGAGTCGAGCGTCGCCAGCTCCACGAGGTCGGCCGGGAGAAAGGCGCCGGTCTCTGCCGGCGGCTGCGCGGCGAGCGCTTCCCGGCGGAGGTCGGCGATCGGGCGCTGTGGCTCGATCTTGAGCTGGCCGCCGCTCTCCGGCCCCACGCTCCGCCGCGCGAATGGAATTCCCGCCGCGCGCACCGCCGTCGCGCGCCCGCTCGCGTCGCGCGTGAAGGCGAGGCGCTCGCCGTGGTAGAGGCCCCAGTCGGGGAAGCGGTAGACGTCGGCGGACTCACGCTCCAGCGGATACTGGAAGAACCATTCGATCAGCGCGTCGAGCTTCCCGCCGCGCTCCAGGATGTAGAGGGTGTTGTAGTCCCACCCGTATTCGCCCACGAGCCCCGTCCACTCCGCCGGCGCAGCCATGGGTTTCGCGACCGTCACGCGCCGGAGCGTGTCCGTGCCCGTGATGAGCATCGAGTCGCCCGGCGCGCGGTAGCGGGCGCCGAGCGCGAGGCGGTCGTCCATGACGAGCGTGTCGGCGAGGGCGCGGAGCTCCGCGCGGAAGCCGCCGCGCACGGGCATCGTGTAGAGGCGTCCCTCCGCCTCGAGCAGGTCGAGCGCCTTCTCCCCCGCGCCGTAGCGGCCGGCGAGGCGCCTCGCCCGCTCGGCCGGAATGGGCGCCGTAGTGTCGATGCGCATGAGCGGCCGCTTCTGCCGTTGGGCGAGCATGAGGCGGAGCGCGACGTCGGCGATCCGGTCAGTGACGGAGTTCGCGCCGTCGGCCGTCGCCACGGCTACCACGCCGAGCCGGTCGTCGGGCAGGCCCTCGAGCTCGGTGGAGAAACCGTAGATCGCGCCGCCGTGGCCGAAGCGGCGGCGCCCCTCGAGCTGCGAGAGGGCGAAGCCGATGCCATAGCCCGTCCGCTCGCCGGGCTTCGCGAACTGCGGCGTCCACATCTGCTCGAGCGTGCGGCGGTTGATGACCCGGGTGTCGCCCGCGCGGCCGCCGGCGAAGAGGACACTCAGGAACTTCCCGAGATCCACGACGCTCGTGTACATGCTCCCGGCCGGCGCCATGCCGAGCGAGAACGCTGGCGCCGGAAATGTGCGCCCCCCGTACGACCACATCTCGGCGCCGGCAAGGTCGCGCGCGAGAGCAGGCGTGGGCTCGAAAGCGCTTCGCGTGAGACCCATGGGCGCGAGCACGGCGCGCGCGAGATAGGGCGCGAACGCCTCCCCCGTGGCGCGCTCGAGCGCGTAGCCCACCGTGGCGATGCCCGCGTTCGAGTACTTGGCGCGTGACTCGGGCGGGTAGACGAGCGTGGTCCCGTTGAGGCTCGCGACGGTGGCGGCGAGCGTGGGAGAGGTATCGTCGAAGTAGTGCCCCACCGGCGGCTCGCGCACGAGACCGGCGCGGTGGGACATGAGCTGCCGGAGCGTCACCGCTTTCGACGCATTCCCGAACGGGTTCGCCGGCTTGAAGTCGGGGAGGTAGTGCGTGACGGGGGTATCGAGATCGAGGGCGCCCCGCTCGACGAGCTGCATGACGCCCAGGTCGGTGAACAGCTTGGAGACGGAGCCGACGCGATGGATCGTCTGCGCGGTCGCGGGCACACCCTCCCTCGCGGTGCCGAAGCCGCGCGCCCAGACGATCTGCTGGTCGTCCACGAGCGCGATGGAGAGGGCGGGGAGGCGTTTCGTCGCGACCTCCCACGCGATGTACGGCTCGAGCGCGGCGACGACCGCGGCATAGTCGGCGCGCGGGCGGATCGTCGTGGCGGTGTCCGCCACCGCCCGTGCCGCGGCCTGCCGAGCGGCTGGCGTGCGCGTCGCCGTGCGGGTCGGCGTCTGGGCCGGTGCCGGGTGCGCCGGCATGACGAGCGCGAGAAATCCGGCGGCGGTCACAGCGGCGACGGCGGCGACTGGAGCGAGGCGCGCGATCGCGGAGCGAGGGCGGTGGGTGCGCGGAGGGGTCATCGGGCGAGGTGGGTGATCGTGCGCATCGGCGGCGCTTGCGAGCGCTTCGCGATCCCTGTCAGCGCTCATCGGTCTCGTCGCGGTGGCGGGCGCGCCGGTAGGCCGCCGCGAGTGCGGCTGGCGACATGAAGGAGATGGAGGAGAGGAGCCGCCTGATCCGGCCGGCGGCGTCGTCCGGCAGCGCGAGCGCCCGCGCGAAATCGGCCGCGGTCGCGAAGCGGCGCGCCGGCGACTTCGCCAGCGCCCGGGCCACCGCCCGCTCGATCGGCGCGGGCACATCGAGCCAGGCCCCGCGCAGCGCGGGCGCCTCCACCGTGAGATGCTGCGCCATGATGGCCTGCGTCGTCTGCCCGCAGAAGGGGGGCTGCCCGCTCACCATCTCGTGAAGCACGCACGCCAGACTGTAGATGTCGCTGCGGCCATCGAGCTCGCGGTCGCCGCTCGCCTGCTCGGGGCTCATGTAGGCGGGCGTGCCAATCGTCGTGCCGGGGTCGGTGAGGCGCTCGGGCGGTGTGTGCACCCGGCCCATGGCGCGCGCGATGCCGAAGTCGGTGACGAGCGCGCGTCCGGTCTCGCGCTCGAGGAGGATGTTGTCGGGCTTCACGTCCCGGTGCACGATGTCGTGCGTGTGGGCGTGGTGAAGCCCGTCCGCCACCTCGCGGGTGATGCGCAGCGCGTCGGCAAGTGGGAGCTTCCGGCGCCGGTCGAGGCGCGAGCGGAGGGACTCGCCGTCCACGCGGGGCATCACGTAATAGAGCGCCCAGGCGCCATAGGGCGACGCGGCGACGCGGCCCGAGTCGAAGAGCGGGAGAATGTTGGGGTGTTGCAGGCTCGCGAGCACCTTGATCTCGCGGAGGAAGCGCTCCGCGTCGATCCCGGCGGCAAGCGCGGGGAGCAGGACCTTGATGGCCACGGCCCGGTCGTGCTTGCGGTCGTGCGCCAGGTAGACCGTAGCCGCGCCCCCCCGCCCGAGCTCGCGCTCGATCAGGTATTCCTCGGCCAGCTCGCTCCGGAGGTGCTGTAGCTGATCAGGCACGGGCGACCCTCCTGGCTCCCGTGCAGGAAGATAGGGGGACGGAACAGGGAGCGGGAAGCAGGCATCAAGGACGCATCGGTATGCGGATGCTCCGGAAACGACGGATCACATCGGATCTGCCCGGTGTGCATCCACCCCCCCCCCGCTCCCCATCAACAGCATCAGCAATAGAGGAATGGCCGGCGCGGGGAGGGGGGGATGCGACAGGAGTGATCCGCAGCATCCGGGCAGTCGTCCGAAGCATCCGCATACCCCTGGGTCCCTGATGCCCACTCCCCACGGCCCGCGCTGCTCCCCTTGAACTTTTATGGGAGCCATCCTAGACTTCCCTCAATCTCTTATGGGAAGCCGCTGATGCCCGCGCCGACGATGGAGCTCCTCAAGGGAACGCTGGACGTGCTCGTCCTCAAGACGCTCTCCTGGGGGCCGATGCACGGGTATGCCGTCGCCAACTGGATCCGCCAGCGCACGGAGAGTGTGCTCCTCGTCGAGGAAGGGGCGCTCTACCCCGCGCTCCATCGCCTGGAGCGCCGCGGCTGGATCGAGAGCGAGTGGGGCGTCTCGGAGAACAACCGCAAGGCCAAGTTCTACCAGCTCACCACGCGCGGCCGGGCGCAGCTTCGCGCCGAGGTGACGAGCTGGGCGCGGTACGCGCACGCGGTGTCCCAGGTGCTGCAGACCGGGTGACGGAGCGAGCCGCCGTCCCCATGTCGCTCATCCCCGGCCTCAAGCGCCCGTTCCGCCGCGTCGTGCACGGGCCGACGATCGCCGAGGATGTGGACGCGGAGATCGCGTTCCACCTCGAGATGCGCGCCGAGCAGCTCGCCGCCGCGGGACTCGCGCCGGCGGTCGCGCGCGCAGAGGCGCTCAAGCAGTTCGGGAACCTCGATGCGTTCACCAACGACTGCCGCGTGATCAGCCGGCAACGGGAGCGAGACATGCGCCGGTTCGACCTGATGGATGCCCTGCGGCAGGACCTCCGCTATGCGGCGCGGCAACTGCGGCGGAGTCCCGGATTCACCGCCGTCGCCATCCTCCTGCTCGCGCTCGGCATCGGCGCGACGAGCGCCATCTTCAGCGTGGTCAGCGCGCTCCTCCTGCGGCCGCTCCCGTATGCACACCCGGAGCAGCTCGCGATGCTGGCCGAGTACAGCGCGCGCGACGAGAGCGCGAAGGATGGGATGACGACCTCCTACGCGAACTTCCTCGACTGGCACGCGCAGGCGACGTCGTTCGAGGGGATGGCCGTTGTACAGGAGTGGAGCCCGTCACTCTCCGGTAACGGAGAGCCCGAGCGCATCAAGGCGGCGCTCGTGTACCCGGAGATGTTCCGCGTCTTCGACGCGCGGCCGATGCTCGGGCGCGGCTTCCTCCCGGAGGAGGCGGCGGAGGGGAGCGAGATCCGCGTCGTCCTCAGTCACGGCTTCTGGCAGCGGCGCTTCGGCGGCGACCGGGCGATCGTGGGCAAGACGATCATCCTGAACGCGCGAGCGCGCACGGTGGTCGGCGTGCTCCCGGCCGGCTTCCGCGCTCCGCCCCCGCTCGACGGCGACCTGTGGGGCAACCTCCCCTTCGACCCGAGCGACGACTGCCGCACCTGCCGCCACCTCCGCGTCTTCGCCCGCGTCAAGCCGACGGTGCCACCCGCGCGCGTCCGGGCCGAGCTCGGCGCCATCGCTGCACGGCTCGAGGCGGCGTACCCCAAGGAGAACGCGTTCACCCGCATCGCGTTCGTCCCGCTCCGCGAGCGCGTGGTCGGGCGGCTGCGCGAGCCACTCTGGCTCCTCCTCGGCGCGGCCAGCCTGGTGCTGCTCATCGCCTGCGCGAATCTCTCGAACCTGCTGATCGCGCGCGGCGTCGCCCGTGCGCGCGAATTCGCGATCCGGACCGCGCTCGGCGCCAACCGCGCTCGCGCCGTCCGCCAGCTGCTCACCGAGAGCGTGCTGCTCGCCGCGGTCGGCGGAGCAGCCGGGCTCGCGCTCGCCCTCCTGACGACGCGCTGGCTGGCCGCGGTCGGTCCCCAGGCGGTGCGCGCCGGCGAGGTGGGAGTGGATTGGCGGGTGATCGCCTTCTCCGCTGCGCTCACGCTGGTCACGGGGCTCGCGTTCGGCATGGTGCCCGCGCTCAAGGCCGCGACGACCGACGTGCACGAGTTCCTCAAGGAAGGCGCGCGCGGCTCGACGAGTGGGGGCGGCGCGCGGTTGCGCGGCGCGCTCGTCGTCTCGCAGCTCGCCATCGCGCTCACGCTGCTCGTCGGCGCCTCCCTGCTCATCAAGAGCTTCGCGCGGCTGCAGCGCGTGGACCCTGGACTTCGCCCCGCGGGTGTGCTGACGCTGACGATCTCCCTCCCGTCGGCCTCGTATCCGACGCCGGAGAGCCGCTCGGCATTCTTCACGCGGTTGATCGAGCGGGCGGAGGCACTCCCCGGCGTGCGGAGCGCCGCCGCGACCACGAACATCCCGCTTTCCGGCAACATGGACCGCGTGGGGTTCGGGGTGGAAGGGCAGACGTACACGAGCGACGCCGACATGCCGACCGCAGAGCGCTATATCGTCACCCCCGGCTACTTCGCCACCCTGGGGATCGCGCTCAAGAGTGGGCGCCTGCTGACGCCGGATGACCGCGTGGGGCGCGCGCACGTGATGGTCGTGGACGACGCGCTGGAGCGCCAGCTCTGGCCGGGCGAGTCGGCGGTGGGCAAGCGGATTCGGGGCGCGGCGGGGGGCGACTCGATCGTCTCGACGGTGGTCGGCGTCGTGGGGCACGTGCGGCACTACGGGCTGGAGGTGGAGTCGGGCGGACAGCTCTACGTCCCCTTCCTCGCGCGCCCGTCGAGCTACTCGAACGTCCTCGTGCGCACGGCTGGGGATCCACTCGCGCTCGCCAGCGCGGTGCGGCGCGAGGTGCGCGCGCTCGACCCGAACCTCCCGATCTTCGACGTGACGAGCATGGAGCAGTTCCTCGACGCGTCGGTCGCTGGCCGCCGCTTCATCATGGGCCTGCTCGGCGCGTTCGCGGGGGTGGCCATCGTGATGGCGGCGGTCGGCCTCTACGGCGTGGTGGCGTACGCGGTGAGCCAGCGCACGCGGGAGATCGGCCTCCGCATGGCGCTCGGCGCGCAGCGGAGCGACGTGACGCGCATGGTGGTGCGGGAAGGCGTGGTGCTCACCGCCGTGGGTGTGGCCGTAGGGCTCGCCGCCGCCACGGCTTCGACGCGCCTCATGGCCAGCCTCCTCTATGGCGTGAGCGCGACGGACCCGCTGGTCATGGCCGGCGTGCCCGCGCTCCTCTTCGCCGTCGCGCTACTGGCGACCTGGCTCCCGGCGCGGCGCGCGGCACGGGTGGATCCGATGGTAGCGCTCCGGAGCGAGTAGGGCGCGTTTCTCTAGTTAGTAGCCGTCGCGCGTCCAGATCAGCACCGTTCCACACGCGTTCGCGCCGTACTGCGCGGGAACGCCGCCCATCCCACGGTACACCTCGATCGCCGCAATCTCCCTCGGCGGCGGCAGCATCGACATCGACACGGGCGGGTACATCCGGAACTCGTCCACCACGATCTGCATGGCGCACGGGGTGCCCATGCGGAAGCTGATCGGGATGAGCTCGGAGCCGAGCGTCGAGAGTGGGATGCCCATACGGCGGACGAGGTCGACGGTGGCGATGGCGCCGCGCGCGTCGATCTCCTCCTGCGTGATGTAGCGCCCCCAGCCGGCGCGCCGCCGGCGCTCGAAGCCGCCCAGGCGCTGCGACTGGCGGCGTGCGCGGATCTCCACCGCCTCGAGCACGGTGGCCGAGAGCGGGACCATGATGAAGGCGGGGCGGACCGTGTCGCCCGGCGTGACGGTGACGCGCTCCATCCTCGCCTCGAAGCGAAGCTGGCGGACGAAAAAGTAGTACTCGCTGCCGGCGGCGCCCGTGAAGACGAAGCGGCCGCGGTCGTTCGTCATGAGCTTCTCGCCAGTACGGACGACCGTGACGCCGGCGCCGGCGATCGGGTTGAGCGCGGTGTCCACCACGACGCCGATGATCACGCCCGGTACCCTAGCGCCGGTTCGCTGGCGCGTACAAGCCTCGCTTTCCTTCGCGTCTGGCGCGTGTTAGCATGCGTCGCCCGCCCCGTCCCAGGCGTTCCACCACCCCAGCACTCGAACCGCCGGAGCAGCCCATGACCCGACGCCTGCCCCCCACCCTCGCGCGAGTCGCGCTCCCGCAGACGCTCCTCACCGTCGCTTTTCTCGCCGCGGGGGCGGGCGTGCCGGCGGTGCTCGGCGCGCAGGCGGGGCAGGGAGCGGGGCAGGGAGGCCAGGCGGAGCGTGACGAGCGCGTGCGCGGCGCCGTCGAGCGGCTCACGCCTGCGATCACCGAGCTGCGTCACCAGATCCATCAGAACCCCGAGCTCGGCAACCGCGAGACGAAGACCGCGGCGCTCGTGGCCGCGCACCTCCGCGCGCTCGGCATGGAGGTCAGGACGGGTGTGGCGAAGACGGGTGTCGTCGGTATCCTCAAGGGCGCGCTGCCCGGACCGGTCGTCGCCGTGCGTGCGGACATGGATGCGCTCCCCGTGACCGAGGACACGCCGCTCCCCTTCAAGTCCACGGTGCGCGCCACGTACCTCGGCAAGGAGGTGGGCGTGGCGCACGCCTGCGGGCATGACGTGCACGTGGCGGTGCAGCTGGGCGTCGCCTCCGTGCTCGCCTCGATGCGCGAGCGGCTCCCGGGCACGGTGAAGTTCATCTTCCAGCCGGCGGAGGAAGGCCCGCCGCCGGGCGAGGCGGGCGGCGCGGCGCTGATGGTGAAGGAGGGCGCGCTCGGCGCGCCGGCGCCGAGCGCGGTGTTCGGGCTGCATGCGTGGGCGGACCTGGAGGTGGGGACGATCGGCGTCGCGCCCGGCCCGATGCTCGCGGCGGCCGAGGGGTTCGACGCGACGATCACCGGGAAGCAGGCGCACGGCGCGCTCCCGCATCAGTCGGTGGATCCGATCGTGATCGCGTCGCAGGTCGTGATGGCGCTGCAGACGATTCGCTCGCGCACGATGGACCCGTTCGAGCCGGGCGTCATCACGGTGGGGCTCATGCGCGGCGGGGAGCGGCGCAACATCATTCCGGCCACGGTGGAGCTGCAGGGAACGGTGCGCACCTTCAACCTCGCGACGCAGGAGATGGTCGAGCGGCGGATGCGTGAGATCTTCGACGGCGTCACCCGGGCCGGCGGCGGTACCTTCACGCTGACGTTCGACCGCGCCTACCCGCTCACCGCGAACGACAGCGCGCTCTACCGCCGCATGCAGCCGACGATCGTGCGCACGCTGGGCGCGCCGAAGGTGATCGTCATGCGCCCGACGACTGGCGGCGAGGACTTCTCGTTCTTCGCGAACAAGGTACCCGGCTTCTTCTACTTCCTGGGAAGCCGCAAGCCCGGTACGACGTCCGGCGGCCAGCACACGCCCACCTTCCTCGCGGACGACAGCGCGGTGCCGATCGGAATGCGGGTGATGACGAACCTCTTGCTCGATTACCTGGCGGGAGCGCCGGCGGGCTCGGCGTCCACGCGTGAAGAGTGAGGCGGGGAGCGGGGAGCGAAAAACGAGGTTCGCTACGTTGGGGGCCCCCCCCCGAATAGCACGATCGCGGCGGAACGGTGATTCCCTCTCACCATTCCGCCGCGATCTGTACCAACGCGTCCCGCTACGCGCTCCCAAGGCTACTCGATCGTCTGCACCTTCTGCGACCCGCGCCAGATCTCGATCCTGTCGGCGCGGCCGTTCCGGTCGCGGTCGTACCACACCTGCACGGGCTGGTTGTTCGCGGCCGTCCAGAGCGTCTTCTCGGGAACTCCGTTCCCATCCTCATCCACGTTGCGGACGTGGATCTCGCCCGAGCCGAGCCAGCTGACGACCTCGGTGGTGCGGGTGCCGCGTGCGAAGAGCGCGGCGCTGGACATCTCGGGGAAGGGGCGCGAGCCGCCGCTCCGCGGATACGTGGGATACACAGAGCCCGCGTTGCCGGTGTTCGGGTACGGGTAGCTCGTGCTCGGCGGCACCACGCCGCCGTTCACCTGCGCGTTGTCGCAGACGCCGTCGCGGTTGTTGTCCACGCACATGTTGTCCCCGCGCCGGTCCGCCCGGGTGTCGGCCCGATCATCGCGCCGATCGCGCCGGTCGCGGCCGTCATCGTACGGGCAGTCCGGATCGGTGCGCGTGTTCCGCGGGTCGCAATAATTGTCGCGCCGCGCGCTCTGCGTGTTCGCGCCATAGATCACGCGCGCGTTCGACGGACGCCGGCGCTCGGCCGTCGCGCAGTCGGTGGGCGCCGGCTGACGACCCGGGGGAACGTCATCAATCCAGATGCGGCACATGCCGGCCGGCGGACGCTGGCCGGGGGGAATGCCTTCATCGTTGCGGCCACGGTTCTGTGCGGCCAGCGGAACAGCCACGGCGGTCGCCGACAGCGCCAGCGCGAAAACGAAGCGGTGCATGGTGGTGTCTCCTCAGTGTTGAACGTCGCCGACCACAAGTGCACGCGGCATGCCGACTCTGCCCGGGAAGTGGTTTAGCGGTAACCCAAGCACAGGCGCGGAGTTGGCAATAACCGCCACCAGCCCCCCTTCCCGATTCGTCCACCACAATGGACATGCTGCCGGGACAGGTTCCAATGTTCCCGTTGGTTTCCTCCGCTCTCTCACCGCACGTCAGCGGCTCCGGTAGCCCTTGCACGGGCGCGGGGCGTGACGATTTTCCGTAGGGCGTCACACTTTCTTCCCACCTACCTCTCCCACCTACCACGGAACGTCACCGATGAGCCGTACGAGGATCGAGGCATGACCTGGACGCGCGCCAGCCGCGTGCGGCTCGCGGCCGCGGGTGCGCTCGCCGCCGCCGCGGCACTCACGCCGCTCCCCGCGTGCACGCTGCGCGCGCAGGGCGCGCCCTTCACGGGGCTCGATGCCTACGTCGTCCGCGCCGTGAAAGAGTGGGAGGTGCCGGGGCTCGCCATTGCCGTCGTCCGGAACGATTCGATCGTCTTCGCCAAAGGCTACGGCGTGCGCACACTGGGCAAGCCCGAGCCGGTGGACGCGCACACGCTCTTCGCCGTGGGCTCGACGACGAAGGCAATGACCGTCACGGCGCTCGCCATGCTCGTGGACGAGGGGAAGGTGCGGTGGGACGATCCGGTGACGAAGCACCTGCCGCAGCTCCAGCTCGCCGACCCGTATGTGACGCGCGAGCTCACCGTGCGCGACCTGCTCACCCACCGGAGCGGACTCGGGACGGTGGACGCGATCTGGTACGCGACCCCGAACTCCTTCGACGAGATCGCGCGCCGCCTCCGCTACCTGCCGCCCGCGTCGAGCCTCCGCTCGCGCTTCGCCTACCAGAATGTCATGTACGCCACCGCCGGCCAGGTCGTGGCCGCGGCGAGCGGCAAGTCGTGGGATGCCTTCCTGCGCGAGCGTCTCTTCGCGCCCCTCGGCATGACGGAGACGAACACGAGCGTCGCCGCGCTCGCCGCGCTCGCGAACGTCGCCGCGCCGCACGACCGCGTGGACGACACGGTGCGCGCCGTCCCCTACCGCAGCCTCGACAACATCGCGCCCGCGGGCGCGGTGAACTCGAGCATCCTCGACATGGCGCGGTGGGTGCGCTTCCAGCTCGACTCGGGCCGCGCGAGCGGCCGGCGCCTCGTGCAACCGGCCACCTTCGCCGAGATGTTCACGCCGCAGGTGATCGTGCCGCCGGCCGGCTTCTACCCCACCATGCGGCTCACCAAGCCACACTTCGTAACGTATGGCCTCGGTTGGTTCCTGCACGACTACCGCGGGCGCGCGGTGGCCATGCACACCGGGAGCATCGACGGGATGAGCGCGATCATCGGGATGATCCCCGAGGAGCGCGTGGGCGTCGTCGTTCTCGCCAACCTCGACCACGCCGAGCTGCGCCACGCGCTCATGTACCGCGTGCTCGACATGGCGCTCGGACCCCCGGCGCGCGACTGGAGCACCGAGATGCGCGCGATGTACGGCACGCTCACCGCGCAGGCGCGCTCTGCCGAGCGTGCGCGCGACTCGATGCGCGTGACCGGCACGCGGCCCTCGCTCGCCCTCGAGCGCTATGCGGGCACCTACGCGGACAGCCTCTACGGCGAGGCCACCGTGCGCGTCGAGAACGGCGTGCTCGTCCTGCAGGTGGGGAGCGGCCGCGTCGGCGAGCTCGCGCACTGGCACTACGACACCTTCCGCGCCCGCTGGCGCGACCGCGCGCTGGGGAACGCCTTCGTCACCTTCTCCGTGGGCCCGGACGGCCGGGCGCGCGCGATGGAGGTGGAGGGGGTCACGACCTTCGGGCGCGTCGTCGGCGGGGGACCGCGTTGATTCACCCCGCCCGTGCCGACCGACGCAGCATCCACCCATACAACCAGACGATCGCGCCGACGAAGCCGAGCAGGCCGAGCCACGGGGCGAGCGCGAAGCCCTCGGGCACGAGCCCGATGGGCGCGTCGTTCGAGAGGCCGACGATGAGGCCGGCGTTGAGCACGCCCCACAAGCTCTCGCCGACGATGAGGCCGGACGCCACGAGCGTGCCCAGTCGCTCGGCGCGGTCGGGGTTCGACGTCGAGCGGGCGCGCCGACCGTACCAGTGGGAGACCACCGCGCCGACGATCACGGCGAAGGTCGCCGACATCGGGAGGTAGATCCCGATGCCGACCGCCAGCGGCGGAATGCGCAGCTTCTTCACGGCGCCGAGCGTCGTGTCGAGCAGGATGAGGCCGACGCCGACGAGCGCGCCGATGCCGATCATCGTCCATTCGAGGTTGCCGCCGATGACCCCCTGGGCGAGGGCGGAGATGAGCGTCGCCTGGGGTGCCGGCAGCGGATTCGGCGCGACGACGCCGACGTTGGCGGCCCCGGCGAACCCGTACGCCTTGGCCAGCAGATTGAGGATTGGCGGAATCACCGCCGCACCGGCGGCGACGCCGACGATGAGCGCGATCTGCTGGCGCCTGGGTGAGGCGCCCACCAGCTGGCCGGTCTTCAGATCCTGCAGGTTGTCGTTCGAGATTGTCGCGCAGGCGAAGATGATCGCCGTCACGAAGAGCGCGAAGGCGACGAGCGCGGGCCGGGTGTCCGGCCCCAGCGGCACGACGAGGACGAGCGTCGAGGCGCAGAGCACGATCGACAGGATGCCGACGCCCGAGATCGGGCTGTTCGAGGCGCCGATGAGCCCCGCCATGTAGCCACAGACGCCGGCGATGAGAAAACCGACGATCAGCACGAACGGAACGGCGATCAGCGTCAGCGTGCCCGCGTTCGGCGCGAGCACCGTCGAGCGTGCGAACGTGAAGGCGAGCCACCCGGCGATGGCGAGGCACGCGGCGGCGAGCGCGAGCATCCACTGCGGCGAGAGATCGCGATCGGTGTCGTCCGCCGTGGCCTCCGACCGGGACGCGGCGAGCGTGCTCACGAGGCCGCCGACGACCGGCTTCGCGAGCCTGGCCAGCGTGTAGATGGAGGCGATGGCGATGGCCCCGGCGCCGATGAACCGGACCTGCGTGCGCCAGATCGCCGTCGTATGCGCGGCGAGCGTCACGCCGTCGGCAGCGGGCTGCATCGACGTGAGGATCGGCACGGCGACCACCCAGGAGATCACCTGCCCGACGAGCATCGCCATGCCGACCGACAGCCCGACGAGATGGCCTGCGCCGAGGAGCGCGAGCGACCACGCGATGGTGTACCCGGTGGACGCCGTGGCCCCGAGGCGGACGAACCCGGTGAGCTCGGCGGCGGCAATGCGCGTCGCGGTAAGGATCGCGAGCGCCGCTGAGGCGACGGAGCCGAGGATCACGGCGGTGAGCCCCTCACGCGCTTCGCCCGTCTCATCCTTCGTCTCGCCGCGCGTCCCCGACCCGACCTTCAGCACCTCGGCTGCCGCGACGCCTTCGGGGTACGGCAGGTCCGAGGTCGTGACCAGGGCGCGCCGGAGGGGGATCGTGAACAGCACGCCGAGCACGCCGCCGCTCAGGCAGATGAGGAACGATTGCCAGAAGGGGAATCCCGTCCACCAGCCGACGATCACGAGCCCCGGCAGCACGAAGATGATTGCCGAGAGCGTGCCCGCCGCGGACGCGACGGTCTGAACGATGTTGTTCTCGAGGATCGACGAGTCCTTCACGACGCTCAGGATCGCCATCGAGATCACCGCCGCGGGGATCGACGACGCGAATGTGAGCCCGACCCTGAGTCCGAGGTAGACGTTCGCCGCGGTGAACACGGTCGTGAGGAGCGCGCCGAGAATCAGGGCGCGTATCGTGAGCTCTTTGGGTTTCATCGCCCCAACTTTACACCCGGCGAGCGATCCGTGGCGAGTGGGCGGGAGCGCCCATGCCGAAGCGTGCGTGCGGCGACCTCGTCCGCGCCTGACGGTGTACGGCGCCGGTGTTACCGATGTCTTCAGACCAGAGTGTTACCGATGTCCTTGACCCTACAGCTCCCCCGCCAGACTTTTCACCACCACGCCGCCGTGCTGCGCAAAGACCGGGTGGCCGGCCTTGACGCTGTCGACTGCCGCGACGTGAATCGTTCTCGGCCGTCCGGCTGCCGGCAGCAGCTCGGTGCCCATCTCGGCCGTGGCCACGTTCCGCGCCAGGTGCCAGAGGGTCAGCAGCGTGTGGGTCTTTCCGCCGCCAAAGCCGGTACTGAGGCGCAGGGCGAGGCCCGGCTCTCCTTCCTTTGAGAGCGCCGCGAATACCTCGCGGACGATTCGGACGAGATCGCGCGCCGGATGCGTGTTTCGGAAGAAGAGGTGCGGATCCCGATAGACCTCCGGCGCTCCGGGATGGTTCGCGATCACGTCGCCGAAGTCCGCGGCGAAGATCGCGTCCTTGAGGTCGCCCGAGAGAACGTCTGCTCTGGGAGTGCAGGTACCGAGGATGCCCACGTGGAGCCCTCTTCGTTCAGCGTTGGAGGTGAGCGAGGAAATAGCGTCGCTTCGGGTCCTGCGGTCCGGTGCCGACTTCGCGCAACAGACCGCTGCCGACCAGTCGCGCGAGCCGCGTGCGGGTGGCCCGCGACGTCAGGCCGATGACGGCAGCGATTTCACTGGTCAATCTACCGCCCCCATCCGACAACGCATCGACGATCGTCTGGTCGGTCTGATCCAGGGCGGGTCGGGAGATGCGTTCGCTGAAGATCGTGACCCGGAATCGGGTGGCAATCTCTTCGAATCGGGGATCGGCAAGACCCGCATTGCGGCAGGCCGCGAACATGCGCTGGATGCCGCTGCCCCATTGCTCGATCAGGCCGAGGGCGTGGAATACCCGGCCGATGACGCGATTGCGGAGCTTGGAGATACCGTGCTCGAGGTCCTCGATGGTCAGGCCAAACGGCAAGAGACCCGGGTTCTCGATCTCGAGGCGATCGTCGAAGATCGAGACGCGAATCGGCGCGCCGCGCTGGCTGTAATCCGCGTGCGTGACGGCGTTGATCATCGCTTCGCGCACCGCCACGGGCGGCAGGTTCCAGCGCTCCGTCCGCCGCACCGCGCCGATCTCCGCGCCGCGCATGGTGTGCCTTTCGACGAACGCGATCGCCTCGACGATGGCGGTGGACGGCAGCGAGCGGATTTCGGCGCGGTCGAGGATTTGGCTCTTGTCGGTTCCGTCGAAGCGGCCGGCCTGGATCCAGGCATCGGGGAAGTGGCGTTCGCGGTCCCGGCCAAAGAGCAGAATGGCGCCGACCGTCGGGACCTTCCGTCCCTGGTACGACGTGACCAGGCGCAGCGTATCGAGGTCACGCCCGTTCAGTTTTCGAACCGGTGCGAATGACTCGGAAGCGGCTCGGAAGTCGAGGGCTTCCGAGTCGAGGTCGAGCATAGGCTGCTCGTCGAAGCTCTCGCCGCGCGCAAGGCGGCGGAGCTCCTGAATCATTTCGGCGTCGGCCAGGCGGTTGGTCGAGCCGACGCGGACGTACGTGCCCTTGTCGACGCCTTCGCGCGTGAGGTGATGCGGGCGCGCCGCGCTCGGATGGACCTGGACGGCGATGACCTGCGTGCGCCGCCACGGAAGGATCTCGATGTCGGGGCGGCCGATACCATCTACGTCGGCTACTCCCTGCGTGTGCGGCGCGCGGCGCGACTCATCCTTCGGGGGGGCCCCCGTGCGTCACACCGCTGCCACCGTTACGTCGCCGTCGCCGTCGCCGCCGCGCGAGCCGGCTCGGCCGTCGTCGGGTCGATGACCACCCGGACCTCCAGGACGCGGGTCGCCGGGAAGCCGCCGCGACGGGCGTGCTCCTGCACCATCGCCTCGTCCGGCGCGATGTAGACGCAGGTGATCTTGTCGCCGGTGACGTAGCTCTGGACCCACTGGATGGCGGGCCCCAGCTCGCGCAGCACGTCGCACGACCTCACCGAGACGGCGCGGAGCTCGTCGTCCGAGAGCTCGCCGGCGCCGGGCAGGTCGCGCTCGATCAGAAATCGGGGCATGGCAGTATCCCTCCGTAGTCTGGTGTGTCGTTGTGGGGGCGGCGGACTACTTTGCTGCGTCGCAGGAGACCTTCGGGTTCCAGTCCGCGCGCAGGCCGCTGGGGTTGTGCCGCCACAGCCAGACGTGGAGGACCCAGAGGCCGAACCCTTCGTTGCGGTGGAACTGCTGGCCGAGCAGCGTGGGCGGGGTATGACCGCGGAGGCCACAGCGCTGCTGCGACGCCTGGAGGGGGCGGGCGGCCGCGGCTACGTCCCGTCGTACGAGATCGCGAAGGTCTACGACGCGCTCGGCCGCAGGGAGGAGACCTTCCAGTGGCTGGAGCGGGCGATGGATCAGCGCTCGCACTCGCTGGTCTTCCTCGCCGTGGACCCGCAGCTCGCGCACCTCCGCGGCGACCCACGATTCGTCCGCCTGCGGAAGCGGGTCGGGCTCGAGGAGCGGGTCGGGGAGCACGCGGCGGTGGGCGGCCGGAGCGGTTGAAGTCGGGGCACGCCGCGCGTACCTTCGCGGCCGAGCGCGCCGGCATGCGGCAGCGCCGCGTCCGACGACCCGTGACCATCCCGTGATTCCGGAGCCCGTCCGCATGTTCGCACCGACTCACTCGCCGCGCCGCGTTCGCGCCGGCGCCTTCACGCGCGTCGCTGCCGCGGCCATCACCGCGGCGCTGGCCGCGGCTGTCACCATGGCGCCCGCTCAGGCGGTCGCGCAGGGCCGCAGCTCGGGGGCGCCGGCCGGTCGGTTCATGCTCACCAGCCCCGATGTCCGCGCCGGGAGCACCATCGGTGCGAAGCACGTCTTCAAGGGAATGGGGTGCAGCGGGGAGAACATCTCGCCCGCGCTCGCCTGGCGCGGCGCGCCGGCCGCGACGAAGAGCTATGCCGTCACCGTCTACGACCCCGACGCGCCTACGGGAAGCGGATGGTGGCACTGGATGGTGTACAACATTCCGGCATCGGCCACTGGCCTCCAGGCGGGCGCCGGCGATGCGGCCAAGGGGCTGGCGCCAACGGGGAGCATGCAGGGTCCGACCGACTTCGGCGCCCCTGGCTATGGCGGCCCGTGCCCGCCGCCCGGCTCCAAGCCTCACCGCTACATCTTCACGGTGTTCGCGCTCAAGACCGACCGGCTCGAGATCCCCGCCGGCGCCACGTCCGCGATGGTGGGCTTCAACATCAACGCGAACGTGCTCGCCAAGGCCACGCTCACGGCGGTCTACCGCCGCTGAGGCGGTCGCGGCGCACCGCGCGCCGGGAGTTGCGCGAGCGCCACGGCGCCGGCGACCATCGCGCCACCGGCGCCGGTCGCCCACGTCACCGGCTGCCCGAGCACGAGGGCGGCGAGTAACGCGGTCGCGAAGGGCTCGACCGTGCAGACGATCGCCGCGCGCACGGGGCCGAGCACGGCGAGCCCGCGCAGGAAGAGGACGAATCCGAGCGTAGTGGAGACGAGCGCGAGCCCGATCACCGCGCCCCACGCGGCCGGCGAGAGCGCAAGGGTCAGCGTGCCGGTGATGAGCCCCGCGACCACGTAGATGATCGCCGAGCCGGTCGCGATGTAGGAGGCGACGGCGGCGGCAGACGTCCCCGCGTGCAGTGCTCGGAGGAGCGGGATGTAGAGCGCGTAGATCACGGCCGACGCGAGCACCATCACCACGCCGGTAACGTTCAGGCGCGCCGACCAGGGCGAGCCCACGAGCACCAGCACACCGCCCAGCGCGAGCGCGACGGCGAGCACCCGGCGCGCGTCGAGCGGCTCCGTGCCGCGCACGGCCGCGACGATCGCGACCCAGGCTGGGAACGTGTAGAACAGAAAGCCGACGGTGGCCGCCGGAATGATCCGGAGCGCCGAGAGCGCGAGGTAGGCGATGAGTGCCTGGCCGGTGCCGCCGAGGAGCATCGCGCGAATCGCACGACCGGGCGGCGTCGGACCGGGCGCATTTGCCCGCCGCCGCTCGATCCGGTGCACCAGGGTGAGTGCGAGCGCCGCCAGCGTATATCGCCCCGCGAGCACCGTAGCGAGCGGCGCGCCGCCCCGCTGCGTCCCGAGGACGATGAAGATGGAGATCGTGGAGAAGCAGCAGGCGGCGAGCGCGACGCGCAGCGTGCCGCCCGTGATGCTGGCCGAGGGAGAAGGCAACGAATAGGGGAGAGCTGGCCGAGTCCCGAGTCCCGATGCGCTATCGCACCCCGAACGTCAGCGTCGCCCACTTCGACTCGTAATCGAGGGTGGAATCTCCCGCGACGGGCGCCATGCGGATGAACTTGACGAACCAGGTGCCCCGCCCGGCGAGCGGGATGCGTGCGATCCCCGCGCTGTCCGCGCGGACGGTCCGCTGGCGCGGGCGCTCGCGTGCCGTCGTCTGCCGGCCGGCGATCACCGTCACGCCCGCGGCGGGGGCGCCATCCACCAGCGCGCGGACGCGGAGCGTGTCGCCAACGTGCAAGGCGTACGGATTCTCGAGGGGCACCAGCTCGGCCGGGTAGCCGAGCGCGGTCGCATAGGCATCGGTGCGGGCGTCGCCCACCTGCACGATCGCCTTCACGTGCTTGGCGTAGCGCTCGCGTGCCTTCCGCCCAAGCTCGCCGCGCGCGCGCCGCCGCGCGAGGACGTCGAGGACGCCCTCCTCGCGCAGGTAGGCGTTGAACTCGGTGCCGGCGAGCGCGAGCGTCTTCGGGTTCGTGGAGACGCCGATCACGTAGGTACCGGGCGCGCCGGTCGTGATCTCGAAGACGGTGGTGTCTCCCGCGTCGCGCCAGCCCTCATCCGTTGGGTGCGTCACGCCACCCGCGCCGGCGACGCTCAGGTCGCGCACGCGATCGCGCGTCACGGAGTTCTCGCTCCGGGTGAACGTGCCGTTCAGCATCCGCACGCGGACGCGCGTGTTCGGCGCGAGCCAGTAGGAGTCGAGCTTGAGGAAGAGGTCGTGTGCCTCGGCCGCCACGACGGCGAGGAGGAGGAGCGCGGCGGCGATGGCGACGGTGCGGAGCGCGCGTCGCGCGTTGCGAATTGGTGTGTGGCTCACGATAGGGCTCTCGTGTGGCGGCGGTGGACGGTCACCGGAACGCCATCCTTGGGTCGGAGGGTGAAGACGGGGTTGGGCGTGACGTCGTGGCCCGGCGCGACATGGAGCGACCACTCGCGCGCGATCGTCGCGAGCGCGAGGATTCCCTCCGCCCACGCGAACTGCTCGCCGATGCACTGGCGCGGCCCGCCGCCAAAGGGAAAGTACGCGAAGCGCGGCCGCTCGGCGTGCTCGGTGGTCCAGCGTCCGGGGTCGAACCGCTCGGGATCGGGGAACCAGCGTGGGTCGCGCTGGATGATGAACTGGCTCATCACGCAGAGCGAGCGTGCCGGCACGTGGTAGCCGCCGATCTCGCAGTCGCCGATGGCCCGGTAGCCCACCACCCACGCCGGTGGGTAGAGGCGCAGCGACTCGGCGAATACCGCGCGCGCGTAGGGGAGACGCGGGAGGTCCGCCATTGTCGGCAGACGGGGCGCCCCATCCGCTCCCAGCAGCACGGCATCTACTTCGGCATGGAGCGCCGCCTCGGCCTCCGGGTGCCGCGAGAGCAGGTACCACGTCCACGCGAGAGCGTTGGCGGTGGTCTCGTGGCCGGCGAGAAGAATCGTCATCACCTCGTCGCGGAGCTGCTCGTCCGTCATCCGGCCGCCGTCGCCCTCGGTGTCCTGCGCGAGCAGGAGCATCGAGAGCAGATCGCCGCGATCCTCGCCGCTCGCCCGCCGGCTCGCGATGATGCGGTAGATGGTGGCATCGAGCCGGGCGCGCGCGCGGTTGAAGCGGCGCGTCCACGGGAGCGGGAGCTTGTCCATCACCTCGGCGAAGGGAAAGAGCGCGAGGCTGAACAGCTCGAGCGCCGCGGTGAGCGCCTCCCCGATCTCGCCGGCCTCACCCTCCACGTCCGCATCGAAGAGCGTCTTCCCCGCGATGGCGAGGGTGAGGCCCATCATCTCCTCGGCGGCGTCCAGCGTCGCACCATCCTGCCAGCGCGCCTGCGTGCGATGCGCGTAGGCCGCCATCACCTGCGCGTAGCCCGCGACGCGTTCGCGGTGGAACGCTGGCTGCGCCAGGCGTCGCTGCCGGAGGTGGAAGTCCCCCTCGCTCGTCAGCAGTCCCTCGCCGAGCAGCCGCTTGGCGCGCTCGAGGCCGCGGCCCTTCGTGAAATTCCGGTTCTGCGTGACCAGCACCTCCTTGACGAGGTCCGGATGGCCGAGCAGGAAGAGCTGTTGCGGCCCCAGCTTCACGTGCGCGACGTCGCCGTAGGTGGCGAGCTCGCGCAGGAAGGTGAGGCGATCCCGGTTCAGCATGTACATGAGCTGCCCGGGGAAGCGCCGCCTGGGGCCGGGCGGGAGCGGGGCGGCCGCGGCGCCCGGGAGCAGGGAGGAGCTCATCGGTGGCGGAGGCGGGTGGCGGCCGCCCGCAGTCGTGCCCGCGGGTGTGCGGAGGCGGCCATTGTGGCTAGGGGGAGGGGGAGGGCGAGGGCACGGTCGCCGTCGCGGTCGCCTTTGCTGAGAGCAGCACCCGCCCTGTACTCGGTTCGAGGATGCGTGCTTCGATCTCCTGGACGCCGGGCTCGGGTCCGAGCGTCCAGTCCACCTTCACCTCGCCCTGCTCGTCGGTCTTCGCGGTGGCTGCGTCGAGCGTTCCTTCCCCCCCGGTCACCTCGAACGCGACGTTGACTCCACGGAGCGCCTCGCCCCGCGAGTCCTCGACGCGGACGATCACGGCTCCCGGCAGCCGCGTCCCCGCCCTCGCCGTCTGTCCGTTCCCCCCGACGACGGTGAGCCGCGCCGGCTCGCCATGGTCGGGGGGCCCCCCTGGCGGTGAGTCAGTGTTGCATCCACCCGCCACGACGCTCGCGGCGAGGATGAGTCCCAGGGCACCCGACCTGCTCACGTTCGCCTCCACACCCGATGGGCTCCGATGGGCTTCAATATTTTTGCCACGCGGGAGTCTGGCCCCTGCGCCCGTCCGATCGAATATTACCCGGCGTCCTGCACACCGTGTACTTCGCGCACTTTCCCCGACATTGGAGGTACTCGTCGATGACGGCGCAACACTATCTCGCCCTCGCCGGCGCTTGCGTGGCGCTCGCCTGCGCCTCGGGAGGTGCCGGCGGCACCGCCGGCGGCACCTCCGGCGCCAGCACCCCCGAGGGCGTAAGCCCCGCCGAGGCGTCCGCACCCGCGGCTGGCGGTCCGGCGATGATCGCGACCCTCAACGCGGTCAGCAGCCGAATCTATGGCACCATCCGCCTCGAGCCTACGGGCAAGGCGGACGAGCTCCGCGCGAAGATCTCCATCCGGGGAGCGGCCCTGAATCAGCAACTCCCCTGGGAGATCCGGGTCGGCCAGTGTGGCGAGGGCGGCCGGCAGCTCGGCGCGCAGGCCGCGTTCCGCCTCATCTCGGCGCGGTCCGACGGCACGGGCGACCTGACCGCCACCGTCCCCGTCTCCCTCAGCGCGGGGCAGACGTACTCGGTCAACGTGCTCGCTTCCCCCGCCGATCGCGACCGCGTCGTCTCCTGTGGGGTGTTGACCCCCGCCTGAGCGCCTCGGTCTCGGTCAGGGCGCGCCCGGGAACGGCCCGGTCGGCGCCGGCGCGCTCCCTGGCAGGTCGCCGCCAAAGGAGTAGTACGGGAGGCGGAGCGTCTCCAGCTCGCGCCCATGCACCGGGAAGTGAACGATCGCCCCCTCGGGGAGGCGCCCCCAGCCGCGGAAATCCGCGAACGGGATGATCGCTTCGAGCCCGAAGAGCTCGATGCGCTTCTCGTACATGAAGGCGTCGAACAGGTTGCCGCAGGAGCGGTCCTCCCTCCGCGGCACACAGTCCTGCCCGGGCGGCGGGCCAGTCAGCGTCACTGGCCTGAGCCCAGCCGGCACGCGGGTCCGGTTGAGGATCGTGACCATCGTCGCCCGGTCGCCCAGCCGGTACGCGGCCTCGGCGCGGAGGAACTCCATCTCCTTCAGGTTCATCGTCTCGATGAGGCCCGTCTGGTAGTAGGTCGTTCCGTACCGGATTCCGCGGTAGCGCGAGTGCATGTACGTGCCGCGCGTGGTGGGCATCGTCTGCGCGCTGCGGTACTCGAAGAGCGTGCCCCGCACGGTCGGCCCGGTCGCGCCGTGGATGCGGCGGTCGGGCGTCTTCACCTGGAAGTCGGCCCGCTGCGCGAGCGGTGTGGCGAGCCAGGTCTGGAACGCGCCCGACGTGTCCGCGTAGCCGACGATGAGGTTGTCCACGCGCGCGTCCGTCATGAGCTGCGTGTACTGGAGGTAGGCGCTGGTCGTCCCGGTGATGCTCGTCGAGGCTTGCTGCGCGAACGAGGTCTTGATCCCCTTGTCGAGGTACTGGATCACCTTCGCCCAATCCACCGCGGCGCGCTCCTGCGGGTTACGCGCGCTGTAGACCATCGCCCGCGCGATGTAGGAGTTCATGACGGGGATCAAGCCGCTCGTGGTCGGCGTGAAGCCGTTGATCCAGGTAGTCGGAAACGTGTCGAGCGGGAGCGTGCCGGCGAGCGCGATCGCCTCCTCCAGCTTGGCGATCCCGAATGCGGTCACCTCCTTGTAGGGCTTGAAGGCGTTCTGCGCCTCGTCAACGAAGCGGCCGGTGGCCGGATTGATCGGCAGCGTCTCGTCCCGCGTCCACCCCTTGTCGAAGAGCATCCCGATGTAGATGTGGCCGAGCCCCTGGATGAACTTGGCGAAGATCCGGGCCCGCCCGGCGTGGGCGCCGTTCGGCCGGTCGGTGGTGACGGCGCCTACCTTGATCCCGTTCTCGAGGGCGGTGAGCGCGTCGGTGCTCGTCGCGATCGCCTCGTAGAGGTCGTACCAGGGCTTGCGGTTCACCCACTGCCCGGCGTCCCGGTTGTCGAGCGGTGAGCGCGGCTCCGACGCGACGTTGAACGGGTAGAGGTTGGCGGAGGTGAGCTCCTCACCCAACGCCGCGAGGCCGAGCACCGGGTACGTGGAGTTCGTGCGCGATCCCTGCGCGACCCCCCACACGATGCGGAACTGCGTGCCGACCGCGTTCTCCAGGTCTTCCCCGTTGCTGAAGACCTGCTCCAGCGACGGTGTGTTCTCGTTCGGGACCGTGAGGTCCTGGCATCCCCCGAGCGCCAGCGCGCCCGCGAGGATCGGGAGCAGGAATCTCTGCTTCATCTCTCGATATCCTTGGCCGGCGGGCCGGTTAGAATGCGACATTGACGCCCATGGTCCAGGTGCGGTACAGCGGGTAGACCTCGAACTCGATCCGGTTCCAGGCGTAGGTGCTGACCGCTTCCGGGTTGAGCCCGGAGTACTTCGTCCACGTGTACAGGTTCCGCCCGATGAGGTCGAGCGACACGCGCTCGGCGCCGAGCCGGCCGACCGTCCGCATGAACACGCCCGGCAGGGTGTAGCGCACCCGCATCTCGTTCAGCTTGAGGTACGTCCCCGTCTCGATGAAGTGGTTGATGTAGCCGCTGTTGTTGAAGGAGAGCCCGTTCTGGCCGGTGTAGTAGCTCGTCGGCTTCTTCCGCTCGTCGGGCTTCCCCGCCTGCACGACGTCGGGGTGGTCCAAGCTCTGGTAGAGCGTCTGCCTCGTGTTGTGGTAGACGGTGCCGCCCTTCACGCCGGTCAAGCCCACGTAGAGGTCGAGCCCCTTGTACCGGAAGGTGTTCCCGATGCCGTAATTGATATCCGGGTTGGCGTCGCCGATCTGCACGAAAGCGGTCTGGTCGAGCGAGTCGCGCAGGAGGATCGGGTGGCCCCACGGGTAGCTCTTCCCGTCAACGGTGACGGTTGTTCCCCAGAGATTCTTCGCCACGCCGTCACGCCAGCTATTGCCCGTGCCCACGGCTACGACCCAGCCGTCGTCGTTGACGTCGAAGGCATCCTGCGAGCCCGCGTGGACCGGCCGGAGCTGGTTCTTGCCCCGGATGAAGGCGTTCCCCCACTGGCTGCCGAGCGTGATTCCCTCGCAGCGGTAGATGATCCCCTCGGTGTAGCACGCGCGGTTGAACTCGGCCACCCGGTTGCGCGACCGGTCGGCGACGACGTTCATCTCCCACTGGAAGCCGCCGCGGTTGAGGAGCTGCGCCTGGATGGTGGCCTCGACGGTGTGGCCCGTGGTCTTCCCGATGTTCTGCTCCTGGGTGTTGAAGCCGATCACGCCGGGGAGCGGAGCCGAGATGATGTTGTCGCGCGAGACGAGGCCCGCGTAGACCAGGGACACCGAGACGCGGTTCTTGATGATCGCGTCGAGACCGATCTCCTGCTCGGTCGCGATTTCGGGCTTGAGGAAGGGATTGCCGAGCGACTGCCGGGTGAGGCCGCCGCCGGTCGTCGTCTCGAGGTTCGCGTACTGGTCGCTGAAGTCGGGGCGCGTGCCCGCCGTCCCCAGGGAGTAGCGCAGCTTGAACGCGGGGAGCGCGCTCTTGAACGGCCACCACGCCTCCTCGGCGAGGAGGTACGAGCCACTGGCCCGGTAGTAGGTGTTCCAGCGCGACCGCGGCCCGAAGAGCGAGCTCCCGTCGCGGCGCACGAGGAAGTCGCCGATGTACTTGCCGGCGTAATCGAGTGTCAGGGAGCTCAGGTAGCTCGTGGCACGGCGGTCGGTGAACGAGGAGCTGCCTGCGTACTTCGTCGCGATGCTGAGGTCTTTCACATTGCGGACCGAGAACTCACTCCCGGTCTCGTCGAAGTACGGGTTGCGCTCGCGCTCGATGATGGCGCGGCCGGTGAAGCGCGTTGTGAGATCGCGGAAGCTCCCGGTGGCCGTGCCGCCGATCCATCCGTTCAGCCCATCCACCACATCGTTCGTCAGGTACAGTGACCCGAGGCTCGGCGTCTGCCCGTCGGTGGTCAGCCAGCCGCGCGCGATGTAGTTCGTGCGGTTCCGGTCCGACCGGTCGTAGCTCAGGTTGCCGTCGAGGCTGAGCCACGACAGGGGCCGGTACGTCGCGCTCCCGGCCAGCAGCGTGCGGGCGCGCCGGGTGATGTTGTCGTTGCGCTGCTGGATGTAGAGCGGATTGACGAGGGAGCTGAGTGTGTCCGGGAGCACTCTCAGAGTGCCGTCGGGGTTCGTCTGCTCCAGATCAACGTCCGGGTCGATCCGGAAGAAGTCGGCGAACGAGGCGACGTTCGGGTCCTCGTAGGCGCGCGAGTGCTGCCCGCTCAGGCTGACCGAGAAGTCGTCGCGGAAGCGGTGGTCGAGCGTGAGCTTGGCGAACTGCCGCGTGAGCCCGTCGGAGCCCTCGACGACGCCGGCCTCGCGGGTGCGGGTGAAGGAGACGGCAAAGTTCGTCGCCGCACTGTTCTGGGCGAGGGTCGCCGTCGCCGTCCAGAAGGTCCCCGGGCGGAAGAACAGCCCGGCATGGTCGTAGAGCGTCCCCGTGTAGGGGTTGTCCATGAACCCGTTCGGGTCGAGCACGCGCTGGGTCCGCGCCACGACGGCGCCGTTCCGGTCCACGTAGTCGCCGGCCTCGTTGGCGAGGAACCGGTGATATCTCGGCTTCGCGTAGGTCTCCGCCTGCTCGGAGAACCCGTACTCGCTGCGTACCGAGAACTGCGTCTTGCCGAGCGCTAGCTCGTTTCCGCGCTTCGTGGTCACGGCGATCACCCCGTTCGCGGCGCGCGACCCGTAGAGCGACGCCGCCGCGGCCCCCTTCAGCACCTCGATGCTCGCGATGTCGTCGGGGTTGATGTCCTGCAGCGGGTTCACGACGGTGGAGTTGAGGATCACGCCGTCCACGATGTAGAGCGGGGTGGTGCTCTTGAACTGGCTCGCCGGGCTGCGGAGCTGGATGAGCGGGTCCTGCCCCGGGGTGCCGACGCGCCCCATGTGCACGCCGGCGACCTTCCCCTGGATCGCGGCGACCGCGTTCTGCGACGGCGCGACAGGGATGTCCTTCTCGCCATCGAGCTTGGCGATCGTGAACGGTACCTTGAGGCTCGACGTCGCGTCCACCGTGCCGGAGACCACGATGTCGTCGAGCCGGAGTGGGCTCGTCGAGAGCGCGAAGTCGAGCGTCGTCACGCTGTCGCGTCCGGCGCGAACGTTCTCGGTGCGTCTGGCGCCGTACCCGATGCGACGCGCCTCGACGCTGAACACACCCGCGGGCGCGTTGGCGATGACGTAGCGGCCCTCCTCGTTCGTCTGGGCGCCGTACGACGTGCCGACGATCAGCACCGTCACGCCGAGGAGTGGTTGCTTGGTGGCCTCGTCGGTCACCCTGCCCGCAACCCGGGCGCGCCCCTGCGCGAGCGCGAGAGCGGCCGACAGGGCGAGCGCGACGGCAACCGCGCCAAGGCCGCGAACCGACCGGTAAAGTTGCATGTCTTCTCCTGGGGGAGGGGACGGCCGACCGGCGTCTCGGCCGGGAAGCCTATGAAAAGTTGAGATCGTCGGCGATTATCCGGCGTCGGCGCACCCGACCGTCCCTCGCTCGCCGGGGGCGTCGACACCAACCAGCGTCCGTCGCGCCTCCAGTCTCACGTCCCGGGCGAGCGAGGGACGGCGAGGCGACGGCATTCGCCTGTCGGACGTGGAGGTTCGGTCTGTCCGGGGCTCACCTATATTGGCGTGCATACAGGAGGCGTCAAGAGCGCTCGCGCGCCGCGCCCGCTCAGCGGAGCGCCTCCCGCGCCACAACGAGTGCTGACGAGATGCTGCGAGAATTGTACGCATACCTGACCGCCGTGTCGCTGACCGGGCTGATCGCCGCGGTCATGCTGCTCGCGGCGTGCGCGTCGGCCCCCGGGCCGAGCGGCACCGCCCGCGTCACCGGCACCGTGCTCTACCGCGAGCGGATCGCGCTCCCGCCGGATGCCATCGTCACCGTGCAGCTCCAGGACGTCTCGCGCCAGGATGTCGCCGCGACCGTGCTCGCCGAGCAGGTGATCCGGACCGAGGGGCGGCAGGTGCCATTCAGCTTCGCGCTGGAGTATGACCCGGCGGCCATCCAGTCGAACCACCGGTACGTCGTCCGCGCGACCATCCGCTCCGGCGACACACTGCTCTTCACGACGACACAGTCGTACCCGGTCCTCGGCGCCGACGGCCTGTCGAACGCCGAGATCGTCGTCCAGCGCGTGGGGGCCTAGCGGCCTGGCGGCGCGCCCGTGCCTCCGCTCGGCGGGCGCTCGAACGGCGACGCGACGTCGTCCCACGGCCGCGGGCCGCGGGCGCGGCGTGCGAGCCGGTCCACCACGCTGTCCATCGTCGCGCGGTAGTCGGTGCGAGCGGCGACGGCGTCGGCGGCGAGGGACGCGCGCGGTCAGCCGCATCCCTCGACATACTCCACCTGCGGGCGCCTGCCGGCGCGGTAGCGCGTGACCCGCTGGCCATCCGTCTCGAACACGATCCGGTACGCGCTGTCGGCGCTCACCGCGGGCGTGACCGTGAGATAGCGTCCGGCGGTGTACTTGTGCGGCAGCACGGTCACGCGCCCGGCGTAGAGACTCTGCACCCGCGCCTCCGTATCGCCGATCCGCGCACCGGCGGCCGTCGCGATGGTGCCGCTGTCCACGACCTCCACGCGCGCGATGCGGCCGCCCTCGCTCATGACGCGGACGCCGGGTGGGCCGCCGCGCCATTCGAGGTACGTGCACGCGGAGGTGTCCGTGCCCGCCCTCGGAGCGAGCGCTCCGCCGAGCGCGCTCGATGCGTCCCGGAGCGTCATCCCGGCGCGGAGCGGGCCGAGCCCTTGCTCGGTCACCGTCCACGTGGAGGGCGAGCCGGTGGAGGGCGAGCCGGTGGAGGGCGAGCCGGTGGAGGGCGAGCCGCTGGCCGGCGCGCTGGTGGCGGCAGACGCCGGCGCACCATCGGTCCGCATCGCCGTCGCGACCAGGCGCGCGAGCGGCCCGGAGGCGTTGGCGAGGGTGAGCGTATCGCCGGCGATGGCGTGGCGATCGGCGGCCTGGAGCGCGGCGAGGAAGTCGCGCTCCTGGTCATTCGCCCCCTGGTCGGCGCACGCCATCTTCGTCGTGATCGCGGGCCCGAAACGCAGGGTGCCGCCGGTGTGCGTGTACTGCCCGCTCAGCCGGTTGCACCCGGTGGAGCCCACGACGCGCCCGCTGTCCGTGCCGAAGCGGAGGTGCGCCTCGCGCTCGTTGTCGGTGACGACGGCCGGACGGCCCCCGAGCGCCACGAGGCGCCAGTAGGTGTTCTCGAGCGGCGCGGCCGGCGTGCTGCCGGACGCGCAGCCGGCGAGGAGAGCGAGCGTGGCGAGCGTGGCGAGCGCGCAGCGTACGGGCGCGGGGCGCGCGCGGGGAACCGGTGACGTCCGCATGAGGTGCACCTCGGGCAAGGGGCGATGCGCATGACGCTACGGCATCCGCGGCGCGGACACAACGGCGTCCAGGTCGCGGGCACACTGGCGTCGCGAGGCTGGGCGTTCCGGGAGATGCCGGATGCTCTAGCCATCCACCCGCGCCCGTGACAGAATTCTTCCTCCACTTTCTCCGGGGATCAGAGGCATCATGGCGAAGCGGAAGAGAAGTGTCGCGCTCGTCGGTGTGTTGTGGCTGGTGGCGCTCGCGCTGCTGGCCGCGACGATCGTGCTCTACAACGACACGCCGCTCTCCCACCGGACGGACGGGTTCCCGCACATGCCGCTCTACGGGGCGGTGACGTGGTGGTTCTTCCTGGTAATCCCGCTGGTCGGATGGACGTGGGGCTACTTCAATGACCTGAAGGACGACGGCGTGAGCCGGCGGACGGAGCGGCAGCAACGGTAGGCGGGCCGCCATGCAGCAGCAGCAGCACATGCAGCAGCAGCACATGCAGCAAGGGACCGCGCGCGTCGGTCCGCGCGCGGGCAGCGACGTGGGGTCGGACGTGGACGTCAACGATTTCTCGCGACAGCTCGAGGATGTACGGCGGCGCGCGGCGGCGCTCGCGGGGCATCCCGCCGACGCGCCGGCGCTCGAGCAAGGTATGCTCAGCCAGGCCGTCGCGGCGCTCATGGCCACGCTCGAGGACCTCTGCGTCGCCGAGGAGCGGCTCCGCCGGGAGGCGGAGGAGCGGCGCGCCGCCGGCGGACATGACGGCGACGATGTGAGCGTCGCGCCCGGCGCGGATGCGCGGAGCGACGCGGAGCGGCGGCGGTTCCAGGAGCTGTTCGACTGCGCGCCCGATAGCTATTTCGTCACCGATGCGCATGGCTCCATCTACGAGGCCAATCGCGCAGCCGCTGCGCTCCTCAACGTCCCGCTCGACCTCCTGATCGGGAAGCCGCTGGTCCTCTTCATCGACCAGGGGGCTCGGCGCGACTTCATGGCCCGTCTCCGCCAGATCCCGACCGCGCCGGAGACGTTGCACTGGGTGCTGCCGCTCTCGCCGCGCGAGCGGCCGAGGGTCCACGCCTCGATCACGGTCTCGGACATCCGCCAGGCGGACGGCTCGTTGCTCGGCGTGCGCTGGCAGATGCGCGACGTGACCGAGCAGCGGCGCACGGAGGACGCGCAGCGCTTCCTCGCCGAGGCGGGGCAGGTGCTGGCGACGTCGCTCGACTACCACGCCACGCTCGCGACGCTCGCGCGCCTGGCCGTCCCACGCATCGCCGACTACTGCCTCATTCACGAGGTGGAGGAGGGCGGGGCGATCTCGCAGGTGGCGTCGTCGCACGCCGACCCGGCGAAGGACGCGCTGCTCCATGAGCTCGGGCACCTGCGCTTCCCCGACCCGGCCGATCCGCGCAGTATCGTGGCGACGGTGCTGCGCACGGGGCAGCCGGCGCTCTACTCCGAGCTGCCCGCGGAGATGGTGGCGGACGTCGCGGCCGACGCGCGCGTGCTCCACATCCTCGCCGCGCTCCGCCCCACGTCGTTGATGGTGGTGCCGCTCCCCGCGCGTGGGCAGACGATCGGCGCCATCTCCCTCGCCACCTGCGACGCGCAGCGGGTGTACGACGCGTCGGACCTCGCGCTGGCCGAGGAGCTGGCAGTGCGCGGGGCGCTGGCGATGGACAACGCCCGGCTCTACCGGAGCGCGGAGCGCGCGAGCCAGGCGAAGTCGGATTTTCTCGCGGTGATGAGTCACGAGCTGCGCACACCGCTGACGACGGTGATCGGCTACGCCGAGCTGCTCGCCGACGAGATCGTCGGGCCCGTGAGCCCGCTGCAGAAGGAACAGCTCGGCCGCATCCGCGGGAGCGGCGAGCATCTGCTGCGGCTCGTGGAGGAGATCCTGACGTTCGTGCGCGTGGAGGCAAAGCAGGAGCGCGTCTACATCGAGGAGGCATGCATCGCGGACATCGTGACCTCGACGCGGACGCTCATCGAGCCGCTCGTCACGCGGAAGGGGCTGCACCTGGCGATGCGCGTGCCGGAGGGCGATGCGCGCATGCGGACGGACATCGGCAAGATTCGCCAGATCCTCGTGAATCTGCTCGCGAACGCCGTCAAGTTCACGGAGCGGGGCGAGGTAGGGCTGGCGGTGCGGCCCGAGCCCGGACGCACGGTGTTCGAGGTGTGGGACACGGGGATCGGGATCGCGCCCCAGCACCTGGAGCACATCTTCGACGCGTTCTGGCAGGTGGAGCACCATGCGACCCGCCGGGCCGGCGGCACCGGGCTTGGCCTCAGCGTGGTCCGCAACCTGGTGGAGCTCCTGGCCGGCGACGTCGCGGTGGCGAGCGCGCCGGGCAGCGGCACCCGGTTCACGGTGACGCTCCCCGTGCCGGCGCAGCTCGCGGAGGCGTGACGGGTATGGCGCGCAGCGTGACCGACCGGCACGGCATCGTCTGGAACGTGGAGGAGGTGCCGCGCGCCAGCGGGCGGCGCCGGCCGGCGGCGGGGGTCGCCCGCTGGCTCTCGTGTGTGTCCGCGGGCGCATGGCGCCAGCTCCGTGATTTCCCCGCCGACTGGCGCGAGCTGCCCGAGCCCGAGCTGGCGTCCCTCCTCGAGCGTGCGGAGCGCGCCGACAGCGGCGACCAGCGGCCGCGCGACCCGCTCCGCTAGCACGACCCGCGAGCACTACCCGCTCGCGCTGGTGGAACCTACGTGCTGGCTGTGACGTTACCGTAACCAGCATGGTGCAAGTAGTTACTTGCTTACACATCCGTTTTCCCTACGTTGCCTCCCGTCATGGACATCCGCGACAAGTTGATGCTCTCCGCCGCGCGCGTGTACGCCGAGGCCGGGTACCGCGGCGCCACGACGCGGCGCATCGCGCAGGATGCCGGGGTGAACGAGATCACGCTCTTCCGGCACTTCGGCTCGAAGGACGCGCTCATCCTCGAGGCGATCCGCCACTGCGGGCCTCGCTCCGGCGGCCCGACGCTCCCCGAGGTGGCGGCCGATCCGCAGCGCGAGCTCGTCGAGTGGTGCCGCGCGCGCTTCGCTCGGCTCTACGAAGTGCGGTCCCTCATCCGGACCTGTATGGGCGAGGTCGCGGAGCGCCCCGACATGCGCCACCCCGCCACCGCCGGCGCGCTCCGCTCGGCAGGTGAGCTGAGTGGCTACCTCGCGCGACTCCGCGACCAGGGACTCACGACGACCGCGTTCGACGTGAGTGCCGCCACCTGGATGCTCATGGCCGTGCTCTTCTCCGGCGCGATGTGGTGCGACGTCATCCCGGAGATCACCGGCGAGGACACGGAGGGCACGCTCGACGAGAACGTCCGCGTCTTCCTGCGCGGAATCGGCGTCACGCCCGGCGCGGCGGCGCGGGACGGGACTTCTACCGACGGGACTTCTACCAGTGAACGGGTGATGGCATGATGGACACACGGACACGCACGCGCGGCCAGTTGCGGGCGCGCTGCGAGCCGCTCGCGGCGCTCGCGCTCCTCGCCACGCTCGCCGGGGCGACACCCGCGATGTCGGCGGCGGCGCAGGCAGGGCAAACGGCGCAGATGGCGCAGACGGCGGGCAGCGCGCGCCAGGCGCTCTCGCTCGACGAGGCGCTCGGGATGGCTGAGCGCGCAAGCGAGGACGTGGCGATCGCGCGTGCCGGGGTCACGCGGGCGCGCGGCGAGCAGCTCCGCGCGCGCAGCGAGCTCTTCCCCCAGCTCTCGGGCACGGCGGCCTACGTCCGCACGCTCAAGTCCGAGTTTCAGGGACTGTCCGTGAGCGGGCCCCCGGACACCCGCCCCGAGTGCCAGCCTTTCATCGCGGCCGGCGGCGCGCCCAATACTGCCTCCCGGCTCGACAGCCTGGAGAGCGCGCTCGCGCTGGCGACGAACTGCCAGGCCGACGCTGGCGGCATCGACTTCAGCAATCTTCCGTTCGGCCGGGCGAACACCGTCCAGCTCGGTCTCGCCGGATCGCAGACGCTCTACTCTGGCGGCCGCGTCGGCGCCGGGACGCGCGTGGCCACCGCGGGCCGGCGCGCGGCGGAGGTTGGCCTCACCTCGGCGCGCGCACAGCTCATTCTCGATGTCACGCAAGCGTACTACGACGCCGTGCTGAGCGACCGCCTCTTCACGATCGCGCGGGCCTCGCTCGACCAGACCGAGACGACTCTCCGCGAGACGCAGCTTGCGCGGCAGGTGGGGAGCCAGCCCGAGTTCGAGCTGCTCCGCGCCCAGGTCACGCGCGACAACCAGCGCCCGGTGGTCGTACAGCGCCGCACCGACCGCGAGCTCGCCTACATGCGCCTCAAGCAGATCCTCGACCTCCCACTCGATGGCGACCTCGCGCTCACCAGCGGCCTGGGCGACAGCGCGCAGGTAGCGCCCGCGCGCCTCGCGGCGCTCGAGGCGGTCGTGCCAGACACGGCCTCGCTCCGCGCGCCCGTCCGCCAGGCCGCCGAGGTGGTGACGGTGCAGGAGAACCTGCTTCGCATCGCCAAGGCGAAGCGCCTGCCGTCGCTGAGCGTGAGCTCGTCGTACGGCCGCGTGGCGTACCCGGTGGGCGGCGTCCCCGATTGGGCACAGTTCCGGACGAATTGGACGGTGAGCGTCGGGCTCTCCGTTCCACTGTTCACCGGCGGGCGCATCCATGGCGACGAGCTCGTCGCCGAGGCGAATCTGGCGGAGGGACGCCTGCAGCTCGATCAGACGCGCGAGCTGGCGCAGCTCGATACGCGCACTGCCCTCGCGCAGCTCGAGGCTGCGGACGCGTCGTGGCAGGCGAGTGCCGGCACGGCGACGCAGGCGACCCGCGCGTACACCATCGCCGAGATCCGCTACCGCGAGGGGATCTCGACGCAGACAGAGCTCTCGGAGTCGCGCCTGCTCCTGCAGCAGGCGCAGGCCAACCGGGCGCTCGCGGCGCGCGACCTCCAGGTGGCGCGCGTCCGGATCGCCCTCATCCGCGACCTTCCGCTCGGCACGTTCGGCGCGTCGCGCGGCGCGGGCGCGGCGGCAGCGGGGAGCGCAGGCGGGTACACGCCACTGCAGCCGGCACCTCAGACCGGCGGGCAGGGCCAACCAGGGACACCGCGCGCAGCCGGCACGTCGGCGAGCGCGAGCACGAGTGGACAAACGGGAGCGGGCATACCATGACGATCGGACGACAGGAGACCAAGCGCGTGCTGGTGGCGCTCGCCGCGGCCGCCGCGCTGGTGGCCGCCGGGTGCAAGCGCGGTGGCGAAGCGGACGCCGCGGAGACAAACGCGCCGGCGGTGACGACGGTGGGGGCGGAGAACGTCGCCATCGTGGAGACGTCCGAGCTGCGGAGCGGCCCCGCGCTCTCCGGGGCGATCGCACCACTCTGGAGTGCGACGATCCGCGCGGAGGTCAGTGGGCGCGTGCTCGGCACGTATGCGGAGCAGGGGCAGCGCGTGGCGAAGGGTGCGCGGCTCGCGCGCCTCGACGACGCGGCGGTCCGCGACGCCTACCTCTCCGCCCGTTCCGGTGTGCGCTCCGCGGAGGCGGCGGCCGAGGTGGCCCGGCGGAACGCCGAGCGCTCGTCGAAGCTCGCGGAGGCGGGCGCGGTGGCCGAGCGCGAGCTCGAGTCGGCGCGCTTCAACAGTACGAGCACGGAGGCGGCGCTCGCCGACGCCAGAGCGCGCGTCGCCCTCGCCGGCAAGCAACTCGCCAACACGGAGGTTCGCGCGCCCGCGGCCGGCGTCGTCAGCGACCGGCGGGTGCAGGCCGGCGACGCGGTGCAGCCGGGCGACGTGCTGTTCGCGATCGTGGACCCCTCGCGGATGAAGCTGGAGGCGTCGGTGCCGGCGCAGCAGTTGAGCGCGCTCCGCGTGGGGGCACCGGTGGAGTTCACGGTGAGCGGCTATCCGGGGCGGACGTTCGGCGGCCGCGTGGACCGCATCAGCCCGACGGCGGACGCGACGACGGGGCAGGTACGCATCACCGTCGCCATCCCGAACAGCGCGGGTGCCCTCGTGGGCGGGCTCTTCGCCGAGGGGCGGGTGGCGAGCGAGTCCCGGAAGGGCATCGTGGCGCCGATGACCGCCGTCGATGTCCGCGGCATTCGCCCGGTCGTGATGCGGGTGAAGGGCGGGCGTGTGGAGCGGGTGGAGGTGGAGCTCGGATTGCGGGACGAGCAGACGGAGCGCGTCGAGGTGGTCCGCGGCATCGCGGCCGGCGATACGCTCCTGCTCGGCGCCGCACAGGGGATCTCGGCGGGCACGCAGGTGCGCGTGAGCGCGGTCGTCGACCGCGCGGCGAAGTAAGGAGGCTCTCGACTCATGTTCATCTCGGATTTCGCGATCAAGCGGCCCATCATCACCGTGACGGTGATGGTGGCGCTCGCCGTGTTTGGCCTGTTCGCGCTGCTGCGCTTGCAGACCGATGAGTTCCCGGATGTCGCGCCGCCGTTCGTGACGGTGGGGATCATCTATCCCGGCGCGTCGCCCGACGGTGTGGAAAAGGAGATCCTCGATCCGGTCGAGGAGGCGATCAGCTCCATCAGTGGCGTGAAGAAGGTGATGGGGCGCGCCGAGGATGGCTTCGGCTCCGTCATGGTGGAATTCCAGTTCGAGAAGCCGCTGGCGGAGGCGACGCAGGACATTCGCGACGCGATCTCCAGCATCCGGTCGGACCTCCCGACGGAGATGGAGGAGCCGATCATCACCAAGTTCAACGACACCGACCTGCCGATCGTCTCGCTGGCGCTGTCGTCCACCACGCTCGCGCCCTCCGAGCTGACGCGCCTGGCCGACCCGGGCATCACGCGGCAGCTCCGCTCCATTCCCGGCGTGGCCGAGGTGCAGGTGCTCGGCAAGGCGGAGCGCGAGCTCACCGTGCAGATCCGGCCCGAGGCGCTGCAGGCGGCCGGCGTGGGTGTGTCGCAGGTGGTGCAGGCGCTCCAGCTCCAGAACCTGGCCGCGCCGGTGGGGCGCGTCACCGGCCCGCTCGACGAGCGCTCGATCCGTCTCAAGGGGCGACTCGAGGGGCCGCAGGAGTTCGCGCAGTTGGTCGTCGCGGAGCGGAACGGGCAGCTCATCCGGCTCGGGCAGGTCGCCGACGTGATTGATGGCACCGAGGACCAGCGCACTGGCGCCCTCTACAATGGCCGCGAGGCGGTCGGAATCAACGTCAAGAAGTCGAAGGGCTATAGCACCACGACGGTGAGCGACAAGATCATCGAGCGCATCGACGTGGTGAAGAAGGGGCTGCCGGCGGGAACGACCATTGACGTGGTGAAGAACTCCGGCGTCAAGGTGCGCAACTCGGTGCGGAACGTGGAGGAGGCGCTGCTCGAGGGCGCGATCCTCACCGTGCTCGTCGTCTTCCTGTTCCTCAACTCGTGGCGCTCGACGGTGATCACCGGGCTCGCGCTCCCGGTCTCCGTGCTCGCCTCGTTCATTGCCGTCTGGGCGCTCGGCTTCAAGCTGGAGACGATGTCGCTCCTCGGCTTGTCGCTCGCGATCGGTATCCTGATCGACGATGCCATCGTCGTCCGCGAGAACATCGTCCGCCACGTGGAGATGGGGAAAGACCACTACCGCGCGGCGCGCGAGGGAACGGACGAGATCGGGCTCGCCGTGGCGGCGACGACGTTCTCGATCCTCGCCGTGTTCGTCCCAATCGCGTTCATGAGCGGCGTGAGCGGTCAGTGGTTCAAGCCGTTCGCGCTCACCATTGCCTGCTCGGTGCTCGTCTCGCTCTTCGTGTCGTTCTCCCTCGACCCGATGCTCTCGGCCTACTGGCCGGATCCGCACGTGCCCGAGGAGAAGAAGTGGTGGCACACGCGGCAGCTCGACAAGTTCAATCGCTGGTTCAACCGGCAGGCGGAGCGGTACAAGCGCGTCGTCGCCTGGGCGCTCGACCATCGCGGGCCGATCGTGGCGATCGCGGTCGGAACGTTCCTCAGCTCGTTCGTGCTCCCCGCGAAGGGGATGAGCGGCCTGGTGGCGGCGCTGGCGGGCGTGGCGGTCGTCGTCGCCGGCATGTTGATCTTCCGCCGCTGGTACCTACGCATCGCGGCGGTCGTCGCCGGGGTCGCGCTGGCGGTCGTGGCGGTGCGTGCGGTGCCGGCGTGGGGGATCGTGGGCGTGGCGTTCTTCCCGGAGGATGACAACGCCGAGATGAACGTCCGCGTCGAGACGCCGCCGGGCTCGAATCTCGACTACACGCGCCTCAAGGCGGAGGAGGCGGCGCGCATCGCCCGCGGCCACGCCGAGGTCCGCTACACGTACACCACGCTCGGCGGCGGCTCGTCGGGGTCGGTGGACGTCGGCAACATCTACGTGAAGCTGACGCCGAAGGACGCGCGCGGGCGGAGCGCCGAGCAGTTCGCGAGCGTGCTGCGCTCGGAGCTGAACCGCGTGGCGGGCGCGACGCTCTCCGTGTTCGCGACGGACTGGGGCGGCGGGATGAAGATGCTCCAGATCGAGCTGCGTGGCCCCGAGCTCGCGGCGCTCAACACCGCCGCCGAGCAGGTGATGGCCGCGGTGAAAGCAACGCCGAACGCGGTGGACGTCGGGCTGTCGAGCAAGGGCCAGCGGCCGGAGCTGAACGTGGAGCTGAACCGCGGCGTCGCCGGCAGTTTGGGCGTCACCGTGGGACAGGTGGCGCAGGCGCTGCGGCCGGCCTTCCAGGGCATCGATGCCGGCGACTGGGAGGACCCGAGCGGCGAGGTGCGCGACGTGGTGGTGCGGCTCGCGCCGGAGGCGCGGCAGCGCGCATCCGATCTACGGCAGCTTCCGCTCGTGATCCAGGGTCCGAACGGCGCGCCCGCGGCAATTCCCCTCGGGCAGGTCGCGACCGTGGAGCAGAGCCTCGGGCCTGCGGTCATCAATCACCTGGATCGCGACCTCGTGATCAACGTGGAGGCGAACGTCTCCGGGCGATCGACCGGCGAGGTGATCGCGGACGTCAATCAGCGCGTCGCCCAGATCCAGCTCCCGCCGGGCGTCCGGGTGACGCAGGGCGGGGACGCGCAGCAGCAGACGGAGGTGTTCAGCAACATCTTCTTCGCGCTCGGCGTCGCGGTGATGCTCATGTATCTCATCCTCGTGATGCAGTTCGGATCGTTCCTCGACCCGCTGGCGATCCTCCTGTCGCTCCCGCTCTCGCTCATTGGCGTGATGCTCGCGCTCGCGGTAACGGGGAGCACGATCAACCTGATGAGCCTCATCGGCGTGATCCTGCTCATGGGGATCGTGGCGAAGAACGCCATCCTGCTCATCGACTTCGCGAAGTGGTCGCGCGAGAAGGAGGGCACACCGCTGCGCGAGGCGCTGATCGAGGCCGGCGCGATCCGCCTCCGTCCGATCCTGATGACGACCTTCGCGCTCATCGCGGGGATGCTCCCGGTGGCGCTCGGCGCGGGCGAGGGCGCGCAGTTCCGCGCGCCGCTCGGCCTGGCGGTGATCGGCGGCGTGATCACCTCCACGCTGCTCACGCTCGTGGCGATCCCGACGTTCTACGAAATCCTCGACGAGATGCGAAGCTGGTTTGGGCGGAAGGTGGGGATGAAGACGCCGGCGACCGCGGAGCACCACATCGTGGGGCCGACGCCGCAGCCGGTGGCGGGCGACTAGCTTCGCTGGCGGAACATCGTTGACCGCGGAGGGCGCGGGAGCGCGGTGGTGGCCGAGCCGTGATACTCCCCGCGCCCTCCGCGGAATGCGGCGAGCGCCGTGTCCCCTTCGTCGTATGTATACTACACCAGGGCGCACCTTACTCCATCCGTGACGGCGCGGTAAGGTGTTCACGATCCTCGAGAGGTACGCGAGGCGCTGATCGAGGCGCCAATTACTTCGGCGCTCCGTGCCTCGGGGATCTCAATACGAAAGCATGCCCCACCATCACCCGGCGTGTTCGCGGCAGTGATCCGGCCCCCGACCGTACGAACCAGCCCCTCGGCGACGAACAGACCGAGCCCTACCCCTTGCACATCGCCCTTCGTCGTGAAGAAGGGGTCGAAGATCCGCGGGAGGACGTCCGTGGGAATGCCGGGGCCGTTGTCGGACACGTCGATGCGCACCGTGCCGCCGTCGTTCGAGACCGCGATCTCGATCTGCGCGTCCAGCGCGCCCGCGCGCGCCTGCTGCTGCGCGATCGCCTCGCGCGCGTTGCGCACGAGGTTGAGGAGCACCTGCTTGAGCGCGTCTGGCGCGATGGCGACGAGCGGGTCACCGGTCGCGGCGACGGCCACTGCACACGTGTCCTTGGCCTCGCCCACCAGGACGAGAGTCGCAACCTCGCGCGCGACGCTCACCGCGCGAGAGGAGCGCACGGTTGGGTCGCGCGGGCGATTGAGGTCGAGCATCTGTTCCGCCAGCTCGTGCATGCGGAGGAGCTCGTCAATCGCCAGGTCGGTAAACTCCCGCGCCTCGGCGTCGTCTTCGACGCGCCGCCGGACGATCTCCAGGCAGTTGCGAACGTTGGCGATGGGGTTCCGGATCTCGTGCGACAGCTCGGCCACCAGCCGGCCGCTCACCGCCAGGCGCTCGCGCTGCAGGATCTCCGATTGGGCGGTGGTGAGCCGCGCCTGACGGTCGGCAAGCTCGCGGTTGGCCGCCGTCACCTCGCGGATGCGCGCGGCGAGGGCGTCGCGCATCGCATCGAAGGCGTACGACAACCGGCTGATCTCGCGGATGGACGAGGGCATGAGCGGCCCGGCCGAGTCGCCCGCGGCGAGCCGATCGGCGGCCGCAGCCAGCGACTGCACGGGGCGCGCGATCCGCAGCGCGGCGACGGTGCCCAGCAGCACAGCGAGAAGCAAGGCTCCCGCCGCGCTCAGCGCGATCACCCGCCGGAACCTGGGGAGCACGGCGAGGTCTCGCGTCAGGTCGCGCACGAACACCACGGTCGCCACGTCGCCCAGCGGCGCGGCGGCGGTGAGGTACCGGTTCCGGCCGGCCGCGACCTCTCGCACCAGCTCACCCGGCTGCCAGCTACCGGCGAGTGCCGCGATGGTCTTGGCGATCGTGTCGCTGGTAGTGGTCGCGGTGACCGACCCACGCCCGGCGAGAATGAGTACGTCGGAGCGCGTGAGGGCGGCAAGCGTGCCAGCCGCCGGGCGGCCGAGCGCGGTGGTCACCCCGGCCGCGCCCAGCCACTGCCCGTCCTGCGTCAC
>JBBJNN010000086.1:0-23253 GCA_037720885.1 Gemmatimonadaceae bacterium
CTCAGCCGAGGTCAGCCGTCACCCGGGGAGCACCACGCAAAGTGCGGGAGAGCCGGTTTGATGGACACAGGGTTTATGCTGCGGCCTTCATCTGCCGCTCATACTGTGCGGGGCTCACGTAGCCGAGCGACGAGTGCCGGCGCTGGCGATTGTACCAGACTTCGATAGCATGTCGCCGCGGATGCCGAGCCCCCGCGCCACTTCCCCGGGTGGCTGCCCGCTCTCTGCGTGGCACAATCGCGAACTGACGAGATAGTCTCGACACGGCGTTGCGGCCCGCAGATGGCGAGCCGCAGTAGTCGAGCGCTCGCTCTGTCTCCCGAGTCGAAGGGACGATGACGAGCGGCTGGTCAGGCTCCGGGTCGGAACGGAAGTGCCGCTGTCATCCTGAACGAGCGCTCCCCGCTGGGCGCGCGGCGGCGGCTAGAAGATGCCGTGCTACCCCTCCGCCAGCGACGGCCCCGCGAGCATCGCCGTCATCTCCATCGCGTTCGTCGTCCCGTAGTTGCCGTAGCAGTTGTTGAAGACGACGCGCGTCCGCGCGGTCTGGTCGGCGACGCCCACTACCATCGGAGCAATGGTCTCGAGCTCCGCGCGGTCGTAGAGGTAGCGGTACTTCTCCGCGACCGAGGCGCCGCGCTTCGCCCACGTGTCACCGCGCCGGCCGTGCAGCCGCACGATCGCGAGCTCGGGCGAGGTGACCGCGGGCACGGGCGGCACGCTGCTCCGGAGCCCCTGCGGCTCGTCCACGATCACGTATGGAATCGCGTGGTCCGCGAGGAAGCGCAGCGTCCGCTCGGCCGTCTTCGGTGCGAACCACCGGCGGTCTCGCAGCTCGACGGCGGCGAGCAAGCCGCCGAGCCGATCGCGCGCCTCGAGGATCGCATCGCGGCTGGCCGAGCCAGGCATGAACCAGGGCGGATACTGGAGGAGGACGGCGCCCATCTTCCCCGCTGTGGTGAGTGGCTCGAGCGCGGCGCGGAAGGTCGTCCACACCTCGTCGTAGACGTCGCCCGGTAGATCCTTCGGGTAGACCCGCTTCTTCCCCGCGACATCCGCCGGCAACGCATTGCGGAGCGCGCGCGGGAGCCGGGCGACCTCCGTGGGGTGCCCGGTCATGAGCGCGTGCGCCTTGATGTCGAAGACGAAGTCGGCAGGCGTGCGCTCCGCCCAGAGCGCCGCGTTCCTGGCCGAGGGGAGTGCGTAGTACGGGGCGTCCACCTCGACCGTGGGGAAGCGCTCCGCATAGAAGCGGAGCCGCGCTTCCGGCGTGGTGGCACTTGGCGGGTAGAAGACGCCGGCCGCCGTGAGCGTGGGGTCGGTCCATCCCGCGGTGCCGATGCGCACCTCGTGCCCCGTCTCCGTACGCAGGCGTGCCGCGCGCGGTGCGCCCGCCAGCGCCACCTCGGCGCGCTCCCGCGCGGCGTCGACGCCGGGATCGTGGGCGGCGTCGAGGCCGGGGCTCGGGGCGTCGCTGGCCGCGTGGGGGCTCATCGCGCGCAGCGGCTCACCGTGCGGTATCCTCGTCGCCGACTGCAGGGTCGGTCATCAGAATTCGCCGAATCTTCGCTTCGAGTGCGGGGATGTCGCGCTCAGCCGTGGTCCATACCGTATCCAAGTCAACGTCGAAATACTTGTGATTCAGCACGTCACGCATCGCGGCGATCTACTTCCATGGTACGTCGGGATGGCGCTCGCGGAACGGCGTGGATAGCCCCTTCACCGATTCGCCGATGCTGCTGATCCGGTAACTGATGACCGTGTGGACCAGTTCGTCCTCGTGGAATGCCTCCTTCCCCCGCGGTACATACCGATTGATCCGCTCGATGGAGTCGAGGATTTCGAGAAGCCGAGTCCGGTCGCGAGTCACAGCGCAACTGCTTCCCGCAGCGCCCGGTCTCTTATGGCTTCCCGTAGCTGTTTCTCCGTCACGACGTCCACCGGGGTGCCGAGGAGTTCTTGAAGGGCAAGGGTCAACCCCGCGCGGTCCAGGAGGCTGTGACCTGGCAGCACGTCGATGAGGAGATCGACATCACTCCACGGCTCGAGTGCCCCGCGTGCGACAGAGCCGAAAACTCGTACGTTTCGCGCTCTGTGCTCTTCGGCGGCCTGCACAATCGGCCCCCGTTTGGCTCTCAGCTCCTCGAGGCTAATCGGCATAGGTGCATCGTCGCTCTGGGATGATGGGTGCCGTGGATGACCCTGAATGATACGACGAGAGCTCGAATTGTAGGTACCTCGCGGTGCGCGGATTCGTGGTGTGACCGTGTAAGGGCCCTTGTGGCCTGTGGCATAGGCAGGTCGCCGGCGGTCGTATCACGCGGCCCCTTGCCGCGACGCCACGCTACCTCTAGCGTCACGGGCATGACGCCGCTTCGGTCCCTGACGCTCCTGCTCCTCGCGCTTGCGGCGTGTTCGCCCGAGCGCGAGGACGAGGGTCCGAACGCGCGCGGCGCCGGCCTTCCGCCCGCCGCGCTCCCGGCCGCCGATCGCGCGGGCGCCTATGCCGCCGCGCTGCGCCAGGCGTTCGACGTGGGGCCGGGCCTCGTGCTCCTGCTCGACACGGCACTCCTCCCGAAGAGCCGTTCGGCGGGCGCTCGCTCGCCCGGCGCCCTGCCTGGCGACGTGATCCGCGCGCTCCGCGCGACTGGCACCGTGCAGGGGACGTGCGCGCCCGCCGGCGGCGACGAGAAGTCCGCCCCCGTGTGCACGGCGGCGAGCGCGGGCTACGTCGTCCGCGTCACGGGCGTGTTCCGGATGCCGGGCGACTCCGTGCAGCTCTACATCACCGCGGAGAAGTTCCGCGCCGCGCGCGACAGCGCGACCGTCCTGCAGCCCATGCTCCTCGAGCAGCGCTACGCCCTCGTGCGGCGCGGCGCCCGGTGGACCGTGGCGAAGAAGGAGCGCCTGACGTCGTAACATGGACCGGCGTACCTTCCTCCATTACGGCGCCCTGAGCGGCGCGGTGGCGATCACGGACCCCGCGCCCCCGCGCCCGGCGTCGGAGCCTGGGACACCGGGCCCCCTGCACCCACCGTACCGGCCGCCGGCGCCCGCGCCGCTCGACGAGAAGACGATCGCCGAGTTGCGCGAGGGGATGCGCACGGGTGAGTACACCGCGCGCGCTCTCGCCGAGCAGTACCTCGCGCGCGTGGAGGAAGTCGATCGGCGCGGGCCCGCGGTCAGAGCCGTGATCGAGGTCAACCCCGACGCGCTCGCCATCGCCGACGCGCTCGACGCGGAGCGGAAGGCCGGGCGCGTGCGCGGGCCGTTGCATGGCATCCCCGTGATGCTCAAGGACAACATCGACACGGCGGACCGGATGATGACGACCGCCGGGTCGCTCGCGCTCGCCGGCAACATTGCGGCGCGCGATGCGTTCGTGGCCGAACGGCTGCGCGCGGCCGGCGCGGTGATCCTGGGGAAGACGAACCTGAGCGAGTGGGCGAACTTCCGCTCCACGCATTCCACCAGCGGGTGGAGCGCGCGCGGCGGGCAGACGCGGAATCCCTACGCGCTCGACCGCAACCCATGCGGGTCGAGCTCCGGCTCCGGCGCCGCGGTCGCCGCGAGCCTGTGCGCGGCCGCGGTCGGCACGGAGACCGACGGCTCGATCGTCTGCCCATCGTCCGCCAACGGGATCGTGGGGGTGAAGCCGACGGTGGGGCTCGTGAGCCGGGCGGGGATCATCCCGATCTCCCACAGCCAGGACACCGCCGGCCCCATGGCCCGCACCGTCGCCGACGCCGCGGCCCTGCTCGGCGCCCTCGTCGGCGCGGACGCGCGCGATCCGGTCACGGCGGCGAGCCGCGGCCGGGCGCGCGCGGATTACACGGCGGAGCTCGACGTGGGCGCGCTCCGCGGGGCGCGGTTAGGGATCGCCCGCAACTATTTCGGCTTCAGCGCCGCGGTGGACGCCGTGATGGAGACCGCGATCGCCGCGATGAAGGAGGCGGGCGCCGTGATCGTGGACCGGGCGAACATCCCGACGGCGGGGAAGGTGGACGCCCCGGAATTCGAGGTGCTGCTCTACGAGTTCAAGGCAGATTTGAACGCGTACCTCGGCGCCCTCCCGCCGTCGGCGCTCGTCCACTCGCTGAAGGACGTGATCGACTTCAACGAGCGGAACCGCGACCGGGAGATGCCGTACTTCGGGCAGGAGATCATGATCCAGGCGCAGGCGAAGGGCCCCCTCACGAGCGCGGCGTATCGCACCGTGCGCGCGAGCTGCCTCCGGCTCGCGCGCACGCAGGGGATCGATGCGGTGATGATCGCGCACCGTCTCGACGCGATCGTCGCGCCCACGGGTGGACCGGCGTGGCCCACGGACCTGCTCAACGGCGATCACTTCAGCGGCGGCTCCTCCACGCACGCGGCGGTCGCCGGCTACCCGAACGTCAACGTGCCGGCAGGCTCCATCCACGGCCTCCCGGTGGGCGTGTCGTTCTTCGGGCGCGCGTGGAGCGAGCCTACGCTCCTCCGGCTGGCCTACGCCTTCGAGCAGGCGACGAAGCACCGTGCGCCGCCCAGGTTCCTGCCGACGGCGGAACTGTAGCGGGACCCGGGTCCCGCGTCCCGATGAAGCTCTGGGTTGATGCCGACGCCGCGCCGCGCGACGTCAAAGACATTGTCGTCCGTGCGGCCATGCGCCTCGGGCTCGAGGCGGCGATGGTCGCAAAGGGCCGCGTGCCTGTTCCGCCCGGCCAGACGCTCGTCACCGCGGTGCGCGTCGCCGGCGGCCCTGACGTCGCCGACCGCTACATCGCCGACGCGGCCACGGCCGGGGACGTGGCCATCACTGCCGACATCCCGCTCGCCGCGGCGCTCGTGGCGAAGGGAGTCGTCGTGCTCGATCCGCGTGGCACGGAGTACACGGCCGACACCGTGGGCGAGCGGCTCTCCGTGCGCGACTTCATGGAGGGGCTGCGCGGGGCGGGCGTCGAGACCGGGGGGCCGAGCGCGTATGGCGCGCGCGAGAAGCAGGCGTTCGCCGCGGCGCTCGACCGCGTGCTCACGCGCGTCCTCAGACGGCGCTGACGTGGGGTGGCGTGCCACTCCGGTAGCCGCGAAATGCCGCCACGAGCGCCTGCGCGATGAGCCGCTGGAGGACCCGGATCGCCGTCGTCGTATCGCTCTCACGCTCGGGCACCACGGACACGCGCCGCGCGAGCCCCTCGATCTCTTCCCGAACGATCTCGTACTCGCGCGTGAGCTGTGCTTCCGTGAATCCCTGGTTGCGGCGGAGCACGGCGTGGCGCTCGGCGAGGAATTGCTGGACGTCGCTCCCGTCCCGGAGCACCTCGGCCTGGAGCCCGCCTGTCTCCTCGATCACGACGAGTGTCTGGATGATGTCGGCGATGAAGGAGAACTGGTGGTCCTCGAGCTGCGAGCGGCGAAGTCCAGCGGCCGTGGACATCGTCGAGGGATCGGTCCGCAACCGCGCCCCGACCGCGTCGAGCAGCGCCTCCACGTGCGCGCGCAGATGCATGGCCACCTCGGCGAGCCCGTGCGTGCCGGGGCTCACGACCTCCCGTAGGGCGAGCGCATTGCGGGGATCGGCGCGCTCTGTCACCACGTCTGCCGCGCCGGTCGTCGGCAGCCAGAGCGTGAACGCGGAGCCCTCGCCCGGTGTGCTCTCGACCGTCAGGTCACCGCCCATGAGGCGTGCGAGGCGGCGGCTGATCGCCAGGCCGAGCCCCGTGCCGCCGGCCGCGCGCGTGTGTCCGGAGTCCACCTGGTGAAAGGCCTCGAAGATGGCCGCCTGTTGCTCGGGCGGGATGCCGATGCCGGTATCCTCGACGCAGACGAACACCCACGGCCCCTCACCGGTCACGTGAGCGTGCGGCGACGCCTCGCCCCGTGTGTCGCACCGGACCCGGACGGCGCCACCGGACCGGGTGAACTTGATCGCGTTCGAGAGCAGGTTGACCAGGATCTGCCGCACCCGGTGCTCGTCGCCGACGTAGTCGTACCGGGACTCGTCGCCACAGCCTTCGAGCCGTACGCCACGCGCCGCCGCCTGTGGCGTCGTCAGCGCGATCGCCGCCGCGATGACGGGCGCCGTCCGCGCGGGCTCCCGCGCGACGGCGAGCTGCTCGGCATCGATCTTCGCGAGGTCCAGCACGTCGTTCACGAGGCCGGCCAGATGCTCGCTCGCCGCGCGGAGCCGCTCCAAGTACTCGCGCTGCAGCCCGGTGACCGGGCCGGCGAGCCCCATCTCCAGCAGTTGCACGTAGCCCACCTGCGCGTTCAGCGGGGTACGGAGCTCGTGGCTCATCGTCGCCAGGAAGTCCGACTTGGCCCGGCTTGCCTCCTCGGCGGCGGCCTGGGCCGCCTGGGCCTCGGCGCGCGAGCGTCGTTCGACCTCGTAGAGCCGGGCACGCTCGAGCGCCTGCGCCGTCTGCCCACCCAGGGTGAGGAAGAAGTCGCGGTCCTCGGCCCCGAACTCCCGGGGCGCGGCGAACGTGAAGGACATCGCCCCCACCGTCTCGCCGGCGACCGCGAGCGGCACGGCCGCCATGGCCCCGGTGCCCAGGCGGTCCCATACGGGCGAGAGCTCGGGGAATCGGCCGAGCAGCTCGCCGCGCGTCTCCACCCATACCGGCTCGCCGCTCCGGATACACGCCGCCCCCGGCCCCGGCATCGAGAGCGGGAACCGGGCGTACTGCGCCCGCACGTCCTCGGTGAGCCCGCGCTGACGGAGGATCATGACCTCGTCGGCGGGGCGCTCGTCGCTCGCCGGGCAGCGTAGAGCGAGCATGCCGGTCGCGGCCCCCATGGCCTCCACCCCCTGGTCGACGACGACCGTCGCCACGTCCTCAGGTGTGAGCGTCCCCGCGAATGCCGCGGTGATCGACTGCAGGAGGGCCGTCCGGCGGCCGGTCCGCTCCACCTCCGTGCGCGCCTGCACCTGCTCGGTGACGTCCGTGCCGTGCGCGATCACACCCGAGCGCGCGCCGTCCGCCTCGACGAGCGGCAGGTAGGTAAAGTCGAGAAACCGCTCCTCAGGCGAAGCGCCCGGGGTGCGCTGGACTCGGACCGGCATCTCACGGCCGATGAACGGCTCGCCGGTCGCGACCACCTGGTCGAGGAGCGCCTCGAATCCTTGGCCGCGCACTTCGGGCAGCGCCTCCCAGACCGGTTTCCCCAGGAGCTCGCGGTGGCCGACGAGCTGGTAGTACGCCTCGTTGACCAGCTCGAACACATACTCGGGACCGCGGAGGACGGCGAGGAACGAGGGGGCGAGCCGGAAGACGTACTCCAGTCGCGACCGCTCGACCTCGAGCGCCCGGTAGAGGCGCTCGCGCTCGGCGGCGGCCGTGCGCTCGGCTTCGATGTCGGTGTTGGTGCCGAACCAGCGTGCGATCCGCCCCTCGGCGTCGCGCGCCGGTACGACGCGCGTCAGGAACGACCGGAACCGGCCATCGGCGCCCCGAAGCGGGAACGTCATCTCGAAGGGCCGGCCCGAGGCGATCGACGAGCGCCAGCGCTCGAGCACCGCGGGGAGCACCTCGGGGTCGTGCACCGACTGCCAGCCCCAGCCGGCCATGTCGGCCGGGCTGGTCCCGGTGTACTCGTACCAGCGCGCGTTGTACCAGTCGATGTAGCCGTCGGCGCGCGCCGTCCAGGCGAGCGTGGGGATGGCGTCGGCCAGGGTGCGAAGTTGGGCCTCGCTCGCCCGGAGCGACGCGGCGGCCTGCTCAGCCTCTTCGGTGCGCTCCTCGAGCTGCGCGGCCTGCGCCTGGAGCTCCTCGGTCTGCGCCTCGAGCTCCGCGGCCTGCTCCTGGAGCTGCCAGGTCGCCGCCTCAGCCTCGGCGCGGGCCTCCTCGAGCGCCTGCGTGCGCCGGACGCTCTCCGAGACGTCACGGATGATCCCGGAGAAGATGCGCTGCCCGTCAGCTACGAACTCGCCGAAGGAGATCTCGACCGGGATCTCGTCCCCCGCTTTCGTCAGCACCGGCACCCGGACACCCTGCCAGGGGATGTGGCGCGTGCCGGTCGCGAGATATCGCTCCACCGACGTCACGTGTGAGCTGCGCAGCCTGGGCGGCATGAGCATCGTGAGGGGCTGGCCGACCATCTCGGTCGCCGGATATCCGAAGATGCGCTCGGCGGCCGGGTTCACCGAGAGGATCGTGCTCCGCGCGTCCATGGTGACGATCGCGTCCGCCGCGGTCTCGGCGAGCACGCGGTAGAGGCTGATAGCCAGGGAGGGGCGATCGAGCGGCATGACGGGGTCCTTGAAGCTCTCGGAGAAGCAGGGCGCCGGAACTTATCGTGGTCCGCGCCTGGATGTTCAGGTTCTCCTTCGCGTGCGGGCGGGATCGCGTATATTTTGGGGCCGCAGCACCATTCCGTTCGACCGCTCGCTCGACGGGAGACCATCACCTATGCGATCCGTCATGCCATCCGTGAGAACGTCCGCCCTCGCCCTCGGCCTACTCGGCGCCCACCTCGCCATCCCCGCGGTGCCGCGGGCACAGCAGACGGCGTCACGCCCCGCCGCCGCGCGATCCGATAGCACCCGCCGGGCCGTGCCCTCCGGATCGCGCCAGTTCGCCTCGGCCGACCTCAAGGCGTGGCGAACGATCCGAAGCGCCGTCCTCTCCGACGACGGCAAGTGGTTCGCCTACGTGCTCGCGCCCAACGAGGGCGACGCGACCGTCATCCTCCGGGCCACGGCCGATAGCGGCCGCGACATGCGCTTCCCAATCGGCAGCGCCCCAACCGGTGGCGGTGCCGGCGGGGGGGGCCGCCGCCGGCCCGGCCTCGACCGCGCTCGCCATCTCGGGCGACTCGAAATGGGCAGCCTTCCTGGTGTACCCGTCGCAGGCGGAGGCGCGCCGCGCGCGCACGGCGCGGCGGCCGACCTACAACAAGGTCGCGCTCGTGAATCTCGTGACCGGTGAGAAGCGGGAGTTCGACAAGGTGCGCCGCTTCGCCTTCAACGGCGACCGGCCAACCTGGCTCGCGCTGGGGAGCTATCCGGCCGACGCGGGAGCCGCGGGTGGAGCTGGCGCGGTGGGCGCGCCTGGCGCGACGCCATCGGGCGCTCCGGGTGGTGCAACGCCTGGCGGAGCCGGCGCCGCGGCCGCGGGGCGCGCCGAGGGGACCGACCTGCTCCTCCACTCGCTCGTTACGGGCGGAATGGAGAACATCGGCAACGTCGGGGAGTTCGGGTTCGATGACTCGGGCGACTGGCTCGCCTACACGATCGACGCGCGCGACGCGGTGGGGAACGGGCTTCAGCTCCGGCACATGAAGACGGGCGTCGTCCGCGTCGCCGACAGCGAGCGCGCGCTCTACCGCCGGCTCGCCTGGGCGGACAGTACCGCGGCGCTGGCCGTGCTCCGCGGTACGGTGGATACGCTCGCGCGCGACACGCTCTTCGCCGTCGTCTCCCTCACGGCCATCGGTCCCGCGACACCAAAGAAGGCGGTATTCGATCCCACTCGCCGCACCGACTTCCCCGCGGGGATGCGGGTGGCGAGCGAGCGGGCGCCGCGGCTCGGCGAGAACAGCGCGACGGTGTTCTTCGGCATCAAGGAAGGGAAGAAGGCGACGTCGCCCGATTCGGTGGCGGTGGTCTCCCCCGTGCGCGCCGCCTCGATCGTCCAGCCCGGGGCACCGGGCGCGGGCGGCACGGTCAACCAGCCGCGCCTGGGCGCCGGTGACCCGGAGGATGAGACGTCCACGCTCGTGCTCTGGCACTGGAAGGACCCGCGCCTGCAGTCCATGCAGATCGTGCAGGAGCAGCAGGACCGGGCGTACACCTACCAGGCCGCCTATCGTGTTGCCGAAGACAGGTTCGTCCGGCTGGCGGACGACACCATCCGCAACGTGACCGTGCTGCCGCACGACCGCTACGCGTACGGCACCGACAACCGCGAGTACCAGCAGGCGGCGAGCTACAGCGGGCGCAACTTCGCCGACCTCTACACCTACGACCTCCGCACCGGCGCGCGCACGAAGGTGCTGTCGAAGCATCCGTCGCCCTTCGTCATCCCCGCGCCTGATGGGCGGCAGGTGCTCTACTGGGGCACCGACGGCCACTGGTACGTGCTCGACGTTCCCACGGGCTCGACGCGGAACATCACCAAGGACGTGCCGACCAACTTCGCGGACACGGAGGACGACCACAACAACCTGTTCCCGCCCTCGCAGCAGCCCTTCGGCTGGAGCAAGGACGCGAGCGCGGTGCTGCTCTCCGACGGGTGGGACGCCTGGAAGGTGCCGGTGCGGGGTGGCGCGGCGGTGAATCTCACCGGGGACGGCCGCAAGACCGGCGTGCGCTACCAGCGCCTCTACGCCTTCGATGCCCCACCGGCGGCGGGTGCTCCCGGCGGCGGTGGCGGCGGGCGCGGCGGACCGGGCGGGGTGGTGGGCGGCTTCGACCTGAGCCGGCCGCTCTACTTCGGCACGTACGGCGAGCGAACGAAGAAGGGCGGGCTCGCCCGCGTAGCGCCGGGAAAGGCGGGCGCGACCTCGCTGGTGTGGGAGGACGCGAGCTTCAACTTCCAGAAGGCGCGGGAGGCGGACGTCTTCCTCTACATGCGCCAGAGCGCTCGCGACTTCCCGAACTACTACGTCGCCGGCTCCGATCTGAAGAGCGGCCGGCGCATCACGGACGCGAACCCCGAGCAGGCGCAGTACGCGTGGTCGAGCGGTGTTCGCATCATCGACTACGTGAGCGACAAGGGCGACTCGCTTCAGGGGGCCCTCTACCTCCCGGCCGACTACCAGCCGGGCCGGAAGTACCCGCTCCTCGTCACCATCTACGAGAAGCGCTCGCAGCTCGCCAACACCTTCGTCAACCCGAGCGAGACGAGCGCGCCGAACCGCAGCCTCTACACGAGCCGGGGCTACGCGGTGCTCGATCCGGACATCGTCTACAAGGTGAATGACCCCGGCATGTCGGCCGTGTGGAGCGTGCTGCCCGCGGTGAAGGCGGTGGTCGCCACCGGGATCGTGGACTCGGCGAACGTCGGGCTCTGGGGGCACTCGTGGGGCGGCTACCAGACGGCGTTCCTGGTGACGCAGACGGACATGTTCAAGTCCGCGATCGCCGGCGCGCCGCTCACCGACATGGTGAGCATGTACAGCTCGATCTACTGGAACACCGGCGGCACCAACCAGGCGATCTTCGAGAGCAGCCAGGGGCGCTTCAAGGGAAACTTCATCCAGAATCACGAAGCCTACATCCGCAACTCGCCCGTCTTTCACGCCGACAAGGTGAAGACGCCGCTCGTCATCCTGCACAACGACAAGGATGGCGCGGTGGACTTCAACCAGGGCATCACCTACTACAACACGCTGCGTCAGCTCGGGAAGGACGTGATCCTCCTCGAGTACGTCGGCGAGAACCACGGCCTCGCGCGCCCGGTGAACCAGAAGGACTACGCGATCCGCATGCGCGAGTGGTTCGACACGTACCTCACGGGCGCCCCCGCGCCCGACTGGATGAAGGAGGGCGTGCCTCGGCTCAAGATGGACGAGCACCTGAAGTCCAGAAAGGACGCGGACAAGCTGGACCGGACGGTGAAGGCGACGGTGGTGCCGTAGGTATGGCGCACGCAGTCGCCCCCCTCACCAGGCGTCGCTTTGGTCAGACGATGCGCCGCGACGCCTGGTGGGTGCAGCCGCTCATCATCTTCGTCATCCTGTCGAGCTTCCTCGGCTACGCGACCTGGGCCGCCTTCCAGAACGCGCATTTCGAGTCTGGGCCGTACCTGTCGCCCTTCTACTCCCCCGTGCTCTTCGGCGATTCCCCGCATGCCTGGTTCGGGCCGAAGCCCAGCGGGTGGCCCGGGTGGCTCCCGTTCTCGCCGGCGCTCATCATCCTCCCCTTCCCGGCATTCTTCCGCTTCACCTGCTACTACTACCGCGGCGCGTACTACAAGGCGTTCTGGGCCGACCCGCCGAACTGCTCCGTCGGCGAGCCGCGGAAATCGTATCTGGGTGAGCGCTCCTTCCCGCTCATCCTGCAGAACGTCCATCGCTACTTCCTCTACGTCGCGATCGTCTTTCTCGGCATCCTCGCCTACGACGTCCTCCTCGCCACCCGGTTCGCCGATGGCTTCGGGATCGGCGTCGGCACGCTCGTCCTCGCCACGAACGTCGTGCTGCTCAGCGGCTACACGCTCGGCTGCCACTCGCTGCGGCACCTGGTGGGCGGCGTGCTCGATCGCCCATCGGAGCACCGCTTCCGGCAGGCGTGCTACTACGGGTGCAGCGCGCTCAACAAGCGCCACCTGCGCTGGGCGTGGATGAGCCTCTTCGCCGTCGCCTTCTCGGATGTGTACGTCCGCCTCTGCTCGATGGGCGTGTGGACGGACTGGAGGATTCTGTAACCCGACATGGCTGACTACCAGACGCACGATCACGATGTCCTCGTCATCGGCGCCGGCGGCGCGGGGCTGCGCGCGGCGATCGAGGCGGCGGCGCAGGGAGTGAGCGTCGGGCTCGTCTGCAAGTCGCTCCTCGGCAAGGCGCACACGGTAATGGCGGAGGGGGGCGTGGCCGCCGCGCTCGCGAACGTGGACGACCGCGACTCCTGGCGCGTGCACTTCGCCGACACCATGCGCGGCGGGCAGTACCTCAACAACTGGCGCATGGCGGAGCTGCACGCCCGGGAAGCGCCGGCGCGCGTCCGCGAGCTCGAGGCGTGGGGCGCACTCTTCGACCGCACCGCCGACGGCCGCATCCTCCAGCGCAACTTCGGCGGACACCGCTACCCGCGTCTCGCGCACGTCGGTGATCGCACCGGGCTGGAGATGATCCGCACGCTCCAGGACCACGGCGTCCACCAGGGCATCGACGTCCACATGGAGTGCACCGTCCTCACGCTCCTCAAGGATGATGGGCGCGTGGTGGGCGCCTTCGGCTACGACCGCGAGCGCGGGCGCTTCCGTCTCTTCCGCGCGAAGGCCGTCGTCCTCGCCACCGGCGGGATCGGGCGCGCGTACAAGATCACGAGCAATAGTTGGGAGTACACGGGGGACGGGCAGTCGCTCGCGTACGAGGCCGGCGCCGCGCTGCAGGACATGGAATTCGTGCAGTTCCACCCCACGGGCATGGTGTGGCCGCCGAGCGTGCGCGGCATCCTCGTGACGGAGGGGGTGCGCGGGGAGGGCGGGGTGCTCCGGAACCGCGAGGGGCGGCGGTTCATGTTCGATGACATTCCCGAGAACTACCGGAGCCAGACTGCCGACAACCCCGACGAGGGGTGGCGTTATACGCAGGGTGACAAGAACGCGCGCCGCCCGCCGGAGCTCCTGACGCGCGACCACGTCGCCCGCTGCATCGTGCGCGAGGTGCGGGAGGGGCGGGGGAGCCCGCACGGCGGCGTCTTCCTCGACATTGCCTGGATCAAGGAGCGCCTCCCGAATTCGACGGAGGTCATCAAGAAGAAGCTCCCGAGCATGTACCACCAGTTCAAGCAGCTCGCCGACATCGACATCACGACGACGCCGATGGAGGTGGGGCCGACCACGCACTACGTGATGGGCGGCGTGCGCGTGGACGGCGACACGCAGATGTCCACCGTGCCGGGCCTCTTCGCCGCGGGCGAGGTGGCCGCGGGGCTGCACGGCGCGAACCGGCTCGGCGGCAACTCGCTCTCGGACCTGCTCGTGTTCGGGAAGCGCGCCGGCGAGTACGCCGCTCGGTACGCGCGGGCGAATGGAGCCGGCCGCATCGACGAAGCGGAGGTAGATGCGGCGGCACAGCGTGCGCTCGAGCCCTTCAGCCGCAATGGCAATGGCGCCGGCCCCTACCAGGTGCAGCACGACCTGCAGGAGATGATGCAGGATCTCGTAGGGATCGTGCGAACGGAGGGGGAGATGGAGCGTGCGCTGAGCGGGCTCGCGGCGCTGCGACAACGGGCGGAGCATGCCGGCGTGCCGGGGAACCGCGAGTACAACCCCGGGTGGCACACCGCGCTCGACCTCCCCAACCTGCTGACTGTGTCCGAGGTGATCACGCGCTCGGCGCTCGAGCGGAAGGAGAGTCGCGGCGGCCACTTCCGCGACGATTATCCGGACAAGGATCCGTCGTTCGGCGCCTTCAACATCCTCGTGCGGAAGGGGGACGGCGGCGAGATGGAGCTCGCGCGCGAGCCGATCCCGCCGATGCCCGCGGAGCTCGAGGCGATCATCGAGGAGATGAAATGACCGACGTCCTCAAGCCGGACCTCCAAGAGGTCGGCCGGGTCGAGGAGGAGAAGGCGCCGGAGGGGAAGAAGCCGGAGCCGCACGGCGTGGCGACCTTCCGCGTGTGGCGCGGCGACGGCGCGGGCGGGCAGCTCGTGGACTATACCACGCCGGTTTCTGAGGGGATGGTGGTGCTCGATGCCGTCCACCAGATCCAGGCCGAGCAGGCGAACGACCTCGCTGTGCGCTGGAACTGCAAGGCCGGGAAGTGCGGCTCCTGCTCGGCCGAAGTGAATGGGAGCCCGAAGCTCATGTGCATGACGCGGCTCTCGGAGCTCGACCTCACGAAGCCAGTGACCGTCGAGCCGATCAGGGCCTTCCCGCCCGTGCGCGACCTCGTGACCGACGTGAGCTGGAACTTCCGGGTGAAGCGGGGGATCAAGCCCTTCAAGCCGCGCGCCCCGGACGCGCCGGATGGCACCTGGCGCATGGCGCAGTCGGATGTGGACCGGGTGCAGGAGTTCCGGAAGTGCATCGAGTGCTTCCTCTGCCAGGACGTCTGCCACGTGCTGCGCGATCATCACAAGCACGAGGAGTTCATCGGCCCGCGTTATCTGGTGTACGCCGCCGCGCTCGAGATGCATCCGCTCGACACGGAGGACCGCGTGGCCGAGCTGAAGCAGGCGCACGGGATTGGCTACTGCAACATCACGAAGTGCTGCACGCAGGTGTGCCCCGAGCACATCACGATCACCGACAACGCGATCATCCCGCTCAAGGAGCGGGTGGTGGACGAGTTCTACGATCCAGTGAAGCGTTTGGTGAAGCTCTTCAAGCGCCGCTAGTGAGCTTCACCACGGTTGCGTGCCAGTGTCATCCCGCAGGAGCGCCGCAGGCGCGAGTGTCGGGATCTACTCACCCGGCGCCGCGGCTGGCTACGGGGTAATGAAAGCAGATCCCGACACTCGCGCCGCTCGCGCGGCGCTCCTGCGGGATGACAGCCGGAGTGTCAACGCATCTACGTGAACCTCGTTAGAGGCCCCAGCGATGTTCGAGCTCAAGCGACTGTCGGGCGAAGGTGTCCCCGCCGCCATCCGGAAGGCCGAGCGCTACCGCTTACTCAACCAGCCGTGGGCGGCGGAGAGCATCTGCCTCGATGTGCTCGAGGTGGATGCGGAGAACCAGCACGCGCTCGTCGTCCTCCTCCTCGCGCTCACCGACCAGTTCGCCGATAGCCTCGCCGACGGCATCACGCGGGCACGCGCGGTGCTCCCGCGCCTCCGCGATCCGTACATGCGCGCATACCACAGCGGGATCATCTGCGAGCGGCGCGGGATAGCGCAGCTCAGGCGCGGCACCCCCGGCTCCGGCTTCGCCGCCTACGACTGGCTCCGCGAGGCCATGAGCTGGTACGAGGAAGCCGAGGCGGTCCGTCCCGCGGGGAACGACGAGGCGATCCTCCGCTGGAACACGTGCGCGCGCGTGCTCATGCGGAACCCGCACCTCGCGCCGAGCGGGGAGGAGCGCTACGAGCCGAGTCTGGGGGAGTAGGACTCCGGGAGTCAGGCCGCCTGGGTCTGGTGCGAGGCGGAGGGTGCGTCTGCCAGGTGCCACGGCCGGTCACTCAGACGTCCCCCGTCCCGCGTGCAGCCCACACCGTACTCCGGGCGCCGAGACGGGTTGACCGCATCGATGGCATTGTTGGAGGACGACGGATGACGACGAAGGAACGGGTCCATCGGCTGGTGGACATGCTGCCGGCCCGCGAGCTCGAAACGGCGGCTCGTGTACTGGAAGGACTCGCTGCACTCTCGGTGTCGGACCCGGTGGCGCGCGCGCTTGCCCTCGCGCCGGAGGATGACGAGCCGGAGACGGACGAGGAGCGCGCGGCGGTCGCGGAAGCACGCGCGGAAATGCAGCGGGGCGGTGTGATCCCACACGCCGACGTCCGGCGCGAGCTGCTCGGCGAGTAGCGCGCGGGCGTGCATCGTGGCGCTGACGATTACGTGGACACACCGCGCGCGTAAAGACGTGGCTCGACGCGACGGAGCGCGGGCGCATCGTCGCCGCCATTGACCGATTCGCCGCGACCGGGCACGGGGACGTGAGGAAGCTGACCGACGTGAGCCCGCCGGAGTACCGGCTCCGCATTGGAGACTGGCGCGTGCGGTTCGCGCTCGCAGGGGCGGCAATGACCGTGCTCCGCGTCGTCAACCGGCGCGAGGCGTATTGACGAGCGACTGAGGGCAGGGCTGTCCAGGAACAGCCCTGCAACCAACCGCCGCCTCGGCGACACGCCCCGCACCGCGGCGGCCTGGCGCGCGGCCGTCCGGCTCGCTCAGGCGGACGAGTTACCGTCGCGGACGCACGAGGGCCTCGAACGGCGCGTACCCGTGCAGCGCCTCGAGCGCGGCGTGGTAGTGCCAAGCTGCCATCGTGTGTCCCTCGCGATTGGCCTGTTGGAGCAGTTGCACCGCCATGTCGCGGTCGCCGAGCGTGCCCACGATGGCCGCCCGCCAGAACGTCTGCGCGCCGAAGAGCCAGCGGCGGGGGAGCGCGCCGAGTGAATCCGCGGCGGCACGCGCGCGGGCGCCGTCGCCGCGCGCTACCTGGGCCAGCGCGAGATAGCCGGCGGCGTCGAGCCGGCTCGAGTCGCGCGCCACCGACGCGAAGCGCACGCCGGCGCTGTCCGGCAGCCCGCTCGCGAGGAGGACGATCCCCTCCCACAACTGCCGGTCCGGCGACGGCGCGCGCGCCGGGTGCGCCGCGACCCACGTGCGGGCCAGCGCGAGCAGTTGCGACGCCGCGGCCGCGCGGCCGTGGGCGCGGAACTCCTGCGCCCCCGGCGGGACCCCCGCCAGGACCACTCCGGACGAGTCGCTGCCCCCGCGCAACATGGTATCCGCGAGCGCGAGCGCCGCCGCATCCCGTCCCTGCGCGGCGTAGGCACGAAGCAGTCGCCCGCGGAAACGCGCGACGTCGGGGTACTCCGAGTACAGCGCTCGCTGGGCGACGAGCGTGCGCAGCTCGCGGTCGTGCCTCCCGGCCTGGTGATACGCCTCGGCCAGCGCGGTCGTCTGTCCTCGTGCCGACGTCCCGCCGATGAGGAGATAGGCCGGTCCGGATTGCTCGAGCGCCGGGACTGCCAAGTCCGGCCGCAGCAGTTGAGTGGCTGCTACGCCAACGAGCAGGAGGGCGACAGCGCTCGAGTCGAGTGCCACTTGCGCCTGCTGCGCTCGGAGCCTGCCCGCGATGTCGCCGCGCAGTTCCGCCTTATCAAAATCGAGCAGGTGGCGTTCGGCCGCGTTCAGGCCTTGCGGGAGCCGTTCTATCCGACCGACCATGGAGTCTGCGCGCGCAAATTCTCGCGCCTAGATACTGCCGGAGGAGGAGCAGGTAGGCGCGCGTATAGTTGCTGTCGATGGCGATCGCGCGCTCGAAGAACGGCCGCGAGCCGATGAAGTCACCATACACGGCGAATCGCTCGAACCCCTTCGCGAACTCCTGATACGCCGCGTGCTTGGGCGCCCGGAAGTCCTGCGGCAGGATCGGCAACTGCCGGCTGCCGAGCGCGCCGAGGAGATGATCCCCGAGCGCGTCCACGGCCACGATGGGGTCGGCCGCCGGGCCCGTCGCGGGGTCCAACGTGTGGGCGACCTTGCCCGTGCGCACGTCGGTCGTCTGCGCTTGCAGCGTCAGCGAGTCGCCCCGCAGCACGACTGTGCCGGAGACCACGAGCCCCGCGTGCGTCGCGGCGGCGAGGCGCCGCAAGCGCTCCGCCTGACCGCCCGTCGTGTCGCGCAACGCCATGAGCACGATGCTCGAGGGCACCACGTCCATCGAGCCGCCTTGCGCTATCATGAGCGCCAGCCGGTCCGCGGCGATGCGGCCGATGTGATCGAAGCGTGGGGCCCCCGTGAGATTCTCGAACGGGGCGATGAGGAGGCGGGACGAGGCCACGGCGCCGGTCCGCTCGCGCCGACCGAACGACAGCCACGCGGCGCCCGCCGCGACGACGACGAGCGCGAGCACGGCGAGCATCGTGCGAGGCACACTCCTCGAGGAGGTGCCCGACATCACCTCCGTGCCGCCGCCCGGCGTCGGCAGCGCGTCGCGCGCGAGCGCGACCTCCTCGGCGCGCTGCGGCCGGTCGGCGGGGCGCTTCTCGAGGCACCGCATGACGAGCGCCGCCAGCGCCGGCGGCACGCCCGGCCGGCGCTTGGTCACCGCCTCGGGCGCCTCGGCGGCGTGCGCCGCCAGGAGCGCGTGCGCCGAGCGCCCGGGGAACGGGTGGGCGCCGGTGAGCATCTCATACGCCACCACGCCCAACGCGTACAAGTCGGCCCGGTGGTCGGCGTGCGGGTCCGCCGCCGCCTGCTCCGGCGCCATGTAGGCCGGCGTCCCGAGCGCGAACCCCATCGCGGTCAGCGGCTCGCTGCTGGCGTCGTCGGAGTCGGAAGCAGTCGCCGCCGCCGCGAGCGCCTTGCCCACGCCGAAGTCGGCCACCACGGCGTCGCCGTCCTTGGTGAGGAGGATGTTCTCCGGCTTGATGTCGCGGTGCACCACGCCCTGGCGGTGGGCGTACGCCAGCGCCGCGGCCACATCCCGCAGGAGCCCCACCACCACCGCAATCGGCAGCTCCCCGTCGCGTGCCAGCCGCGCCCGGAGACTCTCCCCCTCCACATAGGGCATCACGTAGTAGAGGAGTCCCGCGGCCTCGCCCGAGTCGTGCAGCGGCAGGATGTGTGGGTGCGCGAGCCGGGCGGCGATCGCGATCTCGCGCAGGAAGCGCTGGGCCCCGAGGGAGCGGCCGAGCGAGCCGCCGAACGCCGCAGCGAGCTCCGGGTGCACGACCTTGAGTGCCACCGGCCGGTGGTGCCGGACGTCCCCCGCCAGGTACACCACGGCCATGCCGCCGCGCCCCAACTCGTGCTCCACGGTATAGCGCTCGGCGAGCGCGGTCCGGAGGGTCGCGAGCACGTCGGGCTGGGCCGCCGCGTGGCCAGCCGCCGCGCGCGCCGCCCGGCCGGCGGCCCCCGCGAGCACGGGGGCCGCGAACTCCGCGGCGGGCCGCGAGAGGAGGTGCCTGGCGCCGGCCGCATCATCTGCGTGCCCCGCGTTCTCGGCCTCACCTCGTTCCTCCACGCGCTCGCACGCGCTGAGGAGCCGCTCGACCTCGCGCCGCAGCTCGGCGTCGCCTCCGCATGCCCGCGCCACGAACGCGGGGCGCGCATCAGGCGCGAGGTCGAGCGCGCCATCCAGCACGTGCTCTACGGCGCGCCAGCGCTCCGGCGTCATCGGCGGTGTCGCCGCTGGCCGCTCAGGCGGCGACTCGCGCGAGTTCTCACGCGGGGGCTCAGGCGAGGTTATGCCGCAGCTCCTCGTAGAGCCAGGCCTTCGCCTTCACCCAGTCGCGCCGCACCGTGCGCGCGGTGACGCCGAGTGCCGTGGCCGTCTCCTCCTCCGAGAGCCCGGCGAAGAACCGGCACTCCACAACGCTCGAGAGCCGCGGGTTGAGCGCAGCGAGTCGCACGAGCGCTTCGTCCAGGGCGACGAGGGTCTCCGCGCGCTCCGCCACGGCAACCTGGATGCCCCCGCCGCTCTCGCCCTCGTCGCTGGTGCCCGCGTCGAGCACGTCGAGCGCGAGCGGCCGCTGCCCGCCGCCGCGCCTGGCTGCCCGGTGCTGTCGGGCGTAGTCCACCAGGATGCGCCGCATCGCCACCGCGGCGACGGCGAAGAACTGCCCCCGGTCGTGCCACTGCGCGCGCGGCTGGCCGGCGAGCTTGAGGTACGCCTCGTGGACCACCGCCGTTGTCGAGAGCGTGTGGCCCACGGGCTCGGCGCCAAGCTGCCGGTGGGCGACACGGCGCAGCTCGTTGTAGACGAGCACGAAGAGCCGGTCCGTGACATCCGACGCGCCGTCGGCCATCGCCGCCAGGGCGCCCGTGACGTCTCGCGGCTTAGCAGCCATGCCCCACCTCCGAGCTCCGGAGCAGCGTGTCCGCTTTTCTGCGCGTCCGTCGCGACTACAGGTGCGGACCCACTCCACTGCACGCTCGAACGTACTAGCGAGCGATCCGAACGGCAACGCACGCGGGTCCACTGCCGGCGGACGCTAGCCCCGACTCGAGGAGATCACGATGACGCGTCCCACGACGTACCCCGCGAGGTCCCATCACCTGCCGCCGCGCATCAGCCGGCAGGCTGTAACCGGGACCCGGCACCTGGCCACGGCTACACTCGCGCTCGTGCTCGCTGGCGCGATCGTGCCCCATGACATGGCGGCACAGCAGGCAGCGCGGCAGCCGGTCCGCTCGGTCCCGATCACGACGACGGACGCGACGACGGACGTGACCACGCGAGCGAACGCGGAAGCCGATGCGCTGGAGGCGCGGGCGACCGCGCTCGTGGATGGGCAGCGGAAGGACTGGGCCACCGCGGCCGCGCTGCAAGGGCGCGCCGCGGCGCTTCGGGCCGACCATCCGCGAGCGGTCGCGAGCTGGAGCCGCGCCGCATGGCTCCACGTAGGAGCGAAGGATCGCGCGACCGCGCGCCGGCTCATGGAGCGGGCTGCGCGGCAGGCGCTGGCCGGCGGCGACGTGGAACGGGCCGCCAACGCCTACCTTGACGCTGCGCTCATCGCGCGGGACGACGGCCGCGAGGAGCAGGCGCTCCGCTTGGCTCGGAGCGCGCGAGCGCTCGCCGGCTCGCCGCTGCTCAGCGTGGAGCAACGCACGGCCATTCTCCAGCGGGTCGGCGACACGCCGCGCTCGGTCGCAGCGTCGGTGAGGCCATAGTCGCGCCGCCGCGACGGGAGCGTCGGCTCGGCCGGAGCGCCGATCTGCCGTGGGTCTCGCGTCTCCTGCTCCCTCGCACAAGCGTGAGGGAGCAGGGGCACGGTCGTCCCGTCCCCTATGCCTCCGCCCCCACCACCTCCTCCAGCGCCGCCGTCGCCGCCTCCCACCGCGCGAGCGCCTCGTCGAGCGCGCGCTTCGCGCTCTCCAGGTCCGCGCCGAGCTGCGCCGAGCGCTTCGATCCCTCGGGCGTAGTGTAGAGCGCCGGGTCCTCCAGCGTCGCCTTGAGCTCGGCGACTCGCCGCTCGAGCGTCATGACGTCCGACTCCGCGTTCGCCACCTCCCGCCGCGCGGCGCGGCGCGCGGTCGTGTCGCGGTCGCGCGCCTGCGTGTCGCGCTTCGTGCGCTGCCGCTCTCGCACGCGCTGCAGGTCTTCCTCTTCCTCCGCCGCGACCGTCGCGGCGTGCTCCCGCTCCACGCTCGCCGCCTCCCACTCGGCGAAGGTGCCGTCGAACACGGTGATCCGCCGCTCGTGCAGCACCCACACGCGCGTGACGAGCGCGCGGAGGAGCGCGCGGTCGTGGCTCACGATGATCGCCGTCCCCTCGTAGCGCTCGACCGCGTCCTCCAGCGCCTCGATGGACTCCACGTCCAGATGGTTCGTCGGCTCGTCGAGCAGGAGCAGATTGGCGCGGCCGAGCATGATCATCGCCAGCGCCACGCGCGCACGCTCGCCGCCGGACAGGTTGTCCGCGGTACGCTGCACGGAGTCGCCGGGGAAGCCAAAGCGCGCGAGGTGGCTCTGCACCGGCCCGCGTCCCCACATGGGGCGGAGGTCGTTGATGATGTCGTAGAGCGTGCGGCCGGTCGGCACCTGCGCGAGATCCTGCCGGTAGTACGCCGGCGTCACCGACCCGCCGATCCGCAGCTCACCCCCATCCAGCGGATGCTCGCCGACGAGCGTGCGAAGCAGGGTGCTCTTCCCCGCGCCGTTCGGTCCCAGGAACCCGATCACGTCCCCGCGCTCGGCCCGCGCCGAGAAGCGGTCGATGAGCACGCGGTGGCCGTCGGCGGCGGAGGAGGCATCACCCACTGCCGCGCGCTCCACCGCCACCCGCGCGTCGCGCGCGACCAGCACCTGATCGCCACCGCGCTCGCCGATCTCGAGGCGGAGCGCCATCGCGTCGTCATCGCCTGGCGGGGCGCTCAGGCGCGGCAGGCGCTCGAGGCGCTTGCGGCGCCCCTTCGCCTGCCGGGTGTTCTGGCCGGCGATGTTGCGGCGGATGTAATCCTCCTCCTTCGCCACGGTGCGCCGCTGCTGCTCCGCCGCGCGCTGCTGTGCGAGCCGCCGTTCGGAACGCTGCGCGACGAAATCCGAGTAGCCACCGATGTACGGCGTGGCCGAGCCGGCCTCGAAGTGGAGCACGTGGTCCACCGCGCCCTCGAGGAAGGCGCGGTCGTGGCTGATGAGCAGGACCGTCTCGTCGATGTCGCGCAGGTACCCCTCGAGCCAACGCGTCGTATCGAGGTCGAGGTGATTCGTCGGCTCGTCGAGCAGGAGCACGTCGGCGGGGGCGACGAGCTGCCGCGCGAGCCCCACGCGTCCGCGCTCCCCGCCGCTCAGCGCCTCGATCGGGCGCGTGCGTGCCTCGGTCGGGTCGAAGCCGAGTCCGTGGAGCACGGCGTCCACGCGCGGCGCGAGCGTGTAGCCGCCCTCGTGCTCGAAGCGCTCGAGGTCGCGGGCGTAGCGCGCGAGTATCTCCTCCGTCGCGCGCTCGCCGAGGGCGCCGATCGCGTCCGCCTGCTCGCCGAGCGAGTGCTCGAGCGCCAGGAGGTCGGCGAACTGGCCGGCCGCCGCCTCCCACACCGTCCTCGCGCTCCCGAAGTCACGGTGCTGCTCGAGGAGCACGACCCGGAGCCCGGGCGTGCGCGCGACGCTCCCGCGCGTGGGCGTGAGCGCGCCGGTGAGGAGCTTGAAGAGCGTCGTCTTCCCCGTGCCGTTACGCCCGACGATCCCCCACCGGTCCCCCCGGGCGACGGTGAACGTGATGTCGCGGAAGACGGTGGTCGCGCCGAAGTCAACGACCGCGTTGGAAACTGAGAGCTGGGTCACCGGGAAGAAGATAGCAGCACGGCCGCATCGGGACTCGACACTCGGCTGCAAAGCTTCCAGGCAGCCTCTGGGGCCATGATTCATCATGGCCCGGCTAGACCTACTGCCGAGTCCCTAATGCCGAGTGCCGAGTGCCGAGTGCCGAGTCCCGAGTCCCGAGTCCCGAGTCCCGAGTCCCGAGTCCCGAGTCCCGAGT
>JBBJNN010000183.1:0-5527 GCA_037720885.1 Gemmatimonadaceae bacterium
AGCAAGAGCCCGCTGAACGCCGCAGGAGCTACGCCACTTGGCAAACACACCCTAGACGGACCCCGGCCACGGGTTCAATGCGGGGCGCTTCGACGCCGGCCTCCACGCGGGGCGGGGTGGCCGATCGTTACTCCACGCGCCGCACGAAGCCGATGCCTCGGGCGCGCCCGATGCTCACGGTGAAGCCTGTCACGCGCCCGTCGCTGCCGCGCGTGAAGCGCACGAGCGCGGGGCCGGCGGTGAACAGGTCGCCGAAGGCCGGCACGAGCCGGGTGTCGCCGAGGGCGCGGTGGCGCAGCACGAGCCCGCCGTCGCGCAGCGTGAACGTCCAGGTGGTCGCAAGCTCGTCGCTGGTATAGGTGCCGGCGTAGGCCGGCAGCTCCGCGGGCGTGGGCGACGCGGCCGGCACGGCGACGTAGGTGGCGGGACGGCCGCCGCCGATCGTCTCCTCCATCTGGGGCGGACCGCCCGCACGCGGCGACCGGAAGGCGAGCGTCACCGGGTACGTGATCGCCTCGAACCGCCCGCCGCCGAGCGCGCGTAGCGGAAGCGTGGTGCCTGAGATGTGGAGCACGAGCCGCCCGCTGTCTGCGGTGACGCGCCGGAGGGCGTTGGCGCGCTCGTCGAAGTACAGCCCGGCGTAGCGCGCCACGTCGCGCTCGGGGGCGGCGGCGTTACGCGTGTCGAGCGCTGGCGCGGCCGCATCGGCGCGCCGCGATGCGGCCGGCGCGGGCTCCAGGACCGCGGCTAGCACGATGTCCGCCACCCGGGTCGCGAGCGCCGATGGATTCGCCGTGGCCAGGTTGCAGAGCACGGTCACCGACACGCGCTGGTCGGGGAAGCGGGCGAGTTGGGCGCGGTAGCCCGCCCAGCTCCCGCCGTGGTGCACGCGCCGGACGCCGCGGTACCGGTCCGCGTACAGGCCCAGCGTGTAGCTGAGGGAGTCCCCGCTCGCGAGGCGGCCGTGGGTGAGGAGCTGCGCGAGGAGCTGTTGCCCGCCCACGGTGGGAGTGTAGAAGTTCTGGTCCCACCGCACGAGATCCTCGACCGTGGTGTGGACCGCCCCGTCGCCCGTCTGCTCCCAGTCGGACATGTCAATCTTGAAGCGGCCACTGTCGGCCGGCTCGTAGGCCGTCGCGCGTCCCGGCACTACGGACGCATGGTCGTCGCGGTACTGCGTGCTCGCCATGCCGAGTGGCGCGAAGATCCGCTCCCGCGCGAACTCGCGCAGCGACTTCCCGCTCGCGCGCTTCACGACGAGCGAGGCGAGAAAGAAGCCGGAGTTGCTGTAGTCGTGCTCCGTGCCGGGACGGAAGTTGAGCGCTTTCTGGCGGGCGATGGCGGCGAGGGCATCGTCGTCGGTGGTCACGTCCTCGAAGCGCGTGCCGGCGAGGTTCATGAGCCCGATGTAGTCGCGCAGCCCGCTCGTGTGCTGCAAGAGGTGGCGGAGCGTGATCGGCGTGCCATAGTCCGGAACCTCGGGCACGTACTTCCGCACGTCGTCGTCGAGCGCGAGCCGGCCGTCGGCGGCGAGCAGCAGGAGGCTCGCGGCGGTGAACTGCTTGGACGTCGAGCCGATGTCGAACACGGTGCGCGGGGTGATCGGCGCGCCGCGCTCGAGGTCGGCCATGCCGTAGCCACGGGCGTACGCGAGCTCCCCGTCGCGGATCACGCCCAGCGCACAGCCCGGCGAGTCGCGGCGGTCGAACCGGGCGAAGGCGGAATCGATGCGCGCGGTGTCGAGGCGGGCCGCAGTGGGTCCACGCGCGGCGGGCAGCGCGGGCGACTGCGCATCGGCACGCGTGACGAGCGCGCCTTGCGAGACTGCGGCTACCGCCGCGGTGACCGTGGCGCGGCGGAGTATCGACAGTCGGAGCATCGAGCCTCGAAGGGAAGGAGGGTCAGAGGGTGCCGCGGATCCGGCGCACCGGCCGCCTCGGCGCCGGCTTCCGTGCGGCGGGGGGCGGCCGGTCGATGGCGAGGAGGGTGAGCGGGTTGACGACGAGGGTGCCGTAGCGCGCCGCCCAGTGGAGGTGCGGGCCGGTGACGCGCCCGCTCTGCCCCACCCGCCCGATCACCTGCCCGCGCGTCACCGTGTCGCCTACGGCGACCTCCGTGGCACTCAGGTGGAAGTACGCGGTGACCAGTCCCGCGCCGTGGTCCACGTAGACCACGCGGCCGGCGAGGTGGAAGTCACCGACCAGGGCGACGACGCCGCGGTTCGTGGCGCGCACGGGCTCGCCCAGCTTGCCGGCGAAGTCAATGCCCTGGTGGCTGCTCCGCACCGCGCCGTTGAACTCGCGTCCCGTGCCGAAGCGGCTCGTGATGCGACTCGCGCGCGGGCGGAGGAAGGAGCCGCGCCAGAGCTTGGGCGTGTCGTGCGCGCGGCGGCCCACCTCGCGCGCCATCGTGCCCTCCCGCGCGATGCGCGCGGCGAGTGCGGAGTCCGGCTCCCGCCCGAACTCCGCGGCCACGCGGAGCCGTTCGGCGGGGCGTGCGGCGGCGGGTGGCGTGGGTGGCGGGCCGGCGACGGGTACGCGCGCGGCCAGCGTGTCCACACGCCCACTCGCCCGCTCGACCGTCACCTGCACGATCAGGCTGTCCGCCGCGTCCACCGGAACACCGCCCAAGGCGCGGAGCCGGCCGGAGGGTAGCCGCTCGAAGTGAAGCGCCTCGCCCGCGAGGGTGCCCCGCGCGCCGGTGACCGAATCGGCCGGTGTGCGGGAGGTACCGCCCCGGGGGGTACCTCCTCGGGGGGTACCGCCCCGCACGATCACCTGCACGACCGCCCCGCGGGCCGGCCGCGCGGGAGCGACGGACAGGGTGGGCCGGGCGAGGGTGGCAGTGGTCGTGGGGGCGCGCTGCGCGGGCGCGGGGCGCGCGGCGGCGGCAGCAGCGACGAGGAATAGCGCGGCGGTGAGTCGAGCGGCGAGCATCGAGGCAAGATGACGCCGTGCGCCGCACCCGGGGAAGCCGCGCGCGACTCCAATCCTTTCCCGCGTTCGTAGTGTCCATCCCTGATGTGATGTGCGTCCGCCGCGTCTGGCGGGATCGTCGCCACTTCGCCGAGGGAGTGCCGTGGACACCATGATGCAGGACCTTCGCTACAGCGTTCGCCGCCTGCTCCACACGCCGCTCTTCAGCGGGATCGTGGTGCTCACGCTGGCGCTCGGGATCGGCGCGAACACGGCGATCTTCTCCGTGGTGAACGCCGTCCTCCTCAAGCAGCTCCCCTACCGCGAGCCTGAGCGGCTCGTGACGGTCGAGCACTTCTACCCTGGCCTCAACAACCTGCAGGCGCCCGTGTCGGCGCCCGGCTTCCGCGACTACCGCGACCGGACGAACCTGTTCGAATCGGCGGCCGTGGAGACCGGTTGGGGGCCCGCGCTCACGGGGATGGGGGACCCGCAGCGCCTCGACGGCGCCCGCGTCTCCGGCCTCTTCTTCCGCACGCTCGGCATCGCCCCGCTCCGCGGGCGCGCGCTGCTGCCGGAAGAAGACGAGCCCGGGCGGAACAAGGTGGTGGTGCTCTCCTACGGCCTCTGGCAGCGCTTGTTCGGGGGGGAGCCGAGCGCGGTGGGGAAGAAGATGCTGCTCAACGGGGAGAGCTACGACATCGTGGGCGTGATGCCGGCCGGCTTCCGCGGCTTCTTCACCCGGGGCGCGGAGCTGTGGACGCCGCTCGCGCTCCCGGCCACACAGTTCGTGGACGCCGGGCGCACGAACGAGTGGCTCAACTTCACGGGGCGGCTCAAGCCCGGCGTCACGCTCGAGACCGCGGCGAGCCAACTGCGCGAGTTCGCCGCGCAGCTCGTGCGCACATATCCCGACAACTACCCGGCGAACTGGAGCCTCGTCGTCACCTCGCTCAACGAGAAGGCGACCGGCAAGATCCGGCCGGCGCTCCTCGTGCTCCTGGGCGCCGTGGGCTTCGTGCTCCTCATTGCCTGCGCGAACGTCGCCAACCTCCTCCTCGCCCGCGCCGCGGCGCGCCTCAAGGAGATGGCCATCCGCTCCGCGCTCGGCGCCTCTCGTTCACGCATCGCGCGCCAGCTCCTCACGGAGAGCGTGATCCTCGCGCTCGCGGGCGGGGTGCTCGGTCTCGTGCTCGCCTACCTCGGCGTGCGCGCGCTCGTCGCCTTCAACCCCACGAACCTGCCGCGCGCCGACGAGATCCGCGTGGACGGCCTGGTGATGGCCTTCACGCTCGGCATCTCGCTGGTCACGGGGCTGCTCTTCGGGGTCGTGCCGGCGCTCCAGACATCGAAGACGAACCTGCAGGAGACGCTGAAGGAGGGCGGGCGCTCGTCGTCGGCCGACCGCGGCGGGCACGCGGTGCGGCGGGTGCTCGTGGTCTCGGAGGTGGCGCTCGCGCTCACGCTGCTCATTGGCGCCGGCCTCCTGCTCAAGAGCTTCGCGCGGCTCCAGCGCGTGGAAACCGGGTTCGACCCCGGCGGGCTCCTCACCTTCAACGTGCAATTGCCGGCGGCCAAGTACCCGTCGGACACGGCGCAGATCGCCTTCTTCGACCAGGTATTGCCGCGCCTGGCGGGCGTGGCGGGCGTGCAGTCGGTGGGGGCGTCGTCCACGATGCCCTTCAGCGGCGGGTGGTCCACGGGGACCTTCACGGTGGAGGGGTTGCAGCTCGCGCCCAACCAGCCGAACCCGTGGGGAGACATTCGCACCGTATCGCCCGACTTCTTCGAGACGCTCCGCGTGCCGCTCAAGCAGGGGCGCCTGTTCGCGGAAGGCGACCACACGGGTGCGCCCCGCGTCGTGGTGGTGGACGAGGAGATGGTGAAGCGCTACTGGCCGAACGCGACCCCGATCGGCAAGCGCATCACGCGCAACAACAACCCCGACGGCTCGCCGCGCTGGCTCGAGGTGGTGGGCGTGGTGGGCCACACGAAGCAGGAGGGGCTGGACGCCGAGTCGCGGGTGCAGCTCTACTTCCCGTACGCGCAGCGCGGGACGCCGTTCCTCACGGTCGCCGTCCGCACCACGCCGGGCGCGGACCCGCTCCGTGCGCTGCCGGCGGTGCGCGAGGTGGTGCGCTCGGTGGACCGCGACATCCCGCTCTCGCAGGTGCGGACGATGAGCGCGATGGTCGAGGCGTCGGTGGGGGAGCGCCGGCTCTCGATGATCCTGCTCGGCGTGTTCGCGACGATCGCGCTCGTGCTCGCGTCGATCGGGATCTACGGCGTGATGTCGTACTCCGTGACGCAGCGCTCGCGCGAGCTCGGTGTCCGCATGGCGCTGGGCGCCGAGCGGCGGTCGGTGCTGGGGCTGGTGATGCGGCAGGGGATGACGCTGGCCCTGTCTGGCGTGGTGCTCGGCGTGCTGGGCGCGCTCGCGCTGACGCGGCTCATCCGGAACCAGCTCTACTCGGTGGGCGCCACCGACCCGGCGACCTTCGTCGCCGTGGCACTCCTACTCGCGGGGATCGCGCTCGTCGCCACCTTCATCCCCGCGCTCCGGGCGACGCGGGTGGACCCGGTGGTGGCGCTGAGGCAGGAGTAGCGCATCG
>JBBJNN010000087.1:0-23169 GCA_037720885.1 Gemmatimonadaceae bacterium
TCTCACCGTTCCGCCGCGATCGTGTCGTTCGGGGGGGGCCCCCCAAGGTATAGACCGTCGCCTTTCGCGTCCCGCTATCCGTTATGCTTCCCCCCCGAGCGCGAGATCTCCTCGACGGTACGCTCGGCACGCTTGTCGTCGTCTGCCTCGCGCACGATGTCGGCCTGGGCGACGATGCCGACGAGCTCACCGCTGGCGTCCACGATCGGGATGCGGCGCACCTGCTCCTTCGCCATCCGCTTCATCACGTCCTCCACCGCGTCGTCGGGGCGGGCCGTTTGCACGTCGCGGCTCATCGCCTCCCGCACCTGACACTTGGAGGAGTCGTGCCCCTCGGCCACGCATCGGATCGCGATGTCGCGGTCAGTGACGACGCCGGCCAACTGCTTCGACCCCGAGCGCTCGACGACCGGGAGGATGCCGATGTTCTCGTCCTTCATCATCCGCGCCGCGTCCTGGATGCGCGTCTCCGGCGTCACCGTCGCCGGGTTCTTCGTCATGATGTCCTTGGCTCGTTCCATAACTCACGGGCTCCCATTGAGATGTCGCTTGAGATGTCGCTGCCTGCGTCCCAGTGCTATGCCGGGCGCTATGCCGGCGTCCCGCGCCGGCGTACTGTGCGGGGGCAATCCCCGGACCATACGGACCGCCGGTCGATGTAGCCGCGAGCCCGCTCACCTGGTGGCCGTGGTGGCCGACTCGTACCGCACGTCGCGCTGATTCCGCAGCCGGCGGCTGGGATGTCGGACTGCGGACGGAGAAAAGTACGTCTGTGGCGCCCCGATAGTGCACAGAGCGCACGACTTCGTTGACACGCCGGCGTGGGCCGGGTTAGCTTGGCGCGCTCCGAGCCTCCCGGCTCCATTCAATTTCCCGACCGCCACCCACCAGCGCGGGGACCCGTGCCTCCCAGAGACCGCGACCGCCTCGCGCCTCCCGACCTGGGCGGTGCCACCGCGCAGGACATCCTCGACCTCGCGCGGCGAGGCAACGTCCGCTTCCTCCGCCTCCAGTTCACGGACATCCTCGGCGTCAACAAGAACGTCGAGATCCCCGCGTCGCAGTTCGGGAAGGCGCTCGACGGCGACATCATGTTCGACGGCTCGTCCATCGAGGGCTTCGTCCGCATCGAGGAGTCGGACATGCTCCTCGCGCCCGACCTCGCCACCTTCCAGATCTTTCCCTGGGGGGATGCCGACGCACGGGTCGCGCGGCTCATCTGCGACATCAACACCCCCGACGGCGCGCCCTTTCCCGGCGACCCCCGTGGCTGCCTCAAGCGCCAGATCGCTCGCGCAGCGGAGCTCGGCTTCACGATGAACGCGGGGATGGAGGCGGAGTTCTTTCTCTTCAAGACGGGTACGGACGGCGTTCCCACCACGGTCACGCACGACGTCGGCGCCTACTTCGACCTCGCCCCGGCCGACCTCGGCGAGGACGCGCGGCGGGCGATGGTGGACGTGCTCGAGCAGATGGGCTTCGAGGTGGAGGCGGCGCACCACGAGGTGGCGCACGGGCAGCACGAGATCGACTTCCGCTACGCCGACGCGCTCAAGACCGCGGACAACATCGCCACCTTCCGCTTCGTCGTGAAGCACGTGGCGCAGCAGTTCGGGCTGATCGCCTCGTTCATGCCGAAGCCGATCTTCGGGCAGAACGGAAGCGGGATGCACACCCACCAGTCGCTCTTTCAGGGGGAGCGCAACGCCTTCTGGGACGAGGGGGCCGAGTGGGAGCTGAGCCGCACGGCGCTGCACTACATCGGCGGGCTGCTCCGGCACGCGCGGGGCTTGAGCGCGATCACGAACCCGCTCGTCAACTCGTACAAGCGGCTCGTGCCCGGCTACGAGGCGCCGGTGAACGTCGCGTGGTCCATGCGCAACCGCTCGCCGCTGATCCGCATCCCCGACCGCCGCGGGCTCGGCACGCGCGTGGAGCTGCGCATGCCGGACCCCGCCGCGAACCCCTACCTCGCGCTCGCCGTGATGCTCGCCGCGGGGCTCGACGGGATCGAGACGGAGGCCGACTCGCGCGAGCCGGTGAACACGAACATCTGGGAGATGTCGCATCGCGAGAAGCGCCGGCTCCGCATCGATGATCTCCCGCACGACCTCAACGAGGCGCTCGACGAGCTGGAGAAGGACGACGTCATCCTCGGTGCCCTGGGCGACCACATCGCGACGAACTTCGTGGAGGCGAAGCGCCAGGAGTGGCGCGAGTACATCACGCAGGTGAGCCAGTGGGAGCTGGAGAACTACCTGGTGAAGTACTGACCGAAGGAGCGGGGCGAGCCTACGCCTCGGCGTGCGCCTCGCGGAAGAGGCTAGGGAGGTCGAGGTCGAGGGCGTCTGGCGCGCCCTCGGGGTGCCACGCGAGCCGCTCGTCGAGCACCTCGGCGCGCTCGTCGTCGGGCCGCCAGCGCTCCACGACACGCGCGTCCAGATCCACGATCCAGTACTCCGGTACCCTGGCGCGGGCGAAGAAGCGCCGCTTCGTGACGCGATCGTAGCGCGCCGTGCTCGGCGACAGCACCTCGACGGCGAGCAGCAACTCCTTCATCTCGCTCCATGCGCGCGCCGGCTGCCTGCCGACGAGCGGGACCACGAAGACGTCCGGTTGAAGGATCGTTCCCGGCTCCAGCTCGAGGTCGGCGGGCGGCGTGAAGGCCTCTCCCAGGCGTCCCGCGCGCACGTATTCGTCGAGCGCCCGGAACAGCCCTCGCACCGCGCGCTGGTGCGCCACGCTCGGCGCGTTCGTCACCGCCGGCTCCGACTCGGCGAAGGAGACGAGCAGTTCGCCGTCGATGACTTCGTAGCGCGGCGAGTGCCGCGCGAGGTCGAACGTCTCGCGCACCATCTGCGCGGTCCATCGCCGCACTGGCTGCGGGGCGGGCATACCCATAGTCTGCTCGGCTCGGGGACGCGCGTGCAAGAGGCCACGCCGAGAGCATAGGCCGGGTCTCGATCCGGCTTGGCATCGGTTCAGCGCGGCGGTCATCAATCCGTGGGTCGGTCGGGCTCGGCTGGGTGTCGCCCACCGCGTCGGCGTCAGGCCGTGGCGCCACCGGCCGCGTCCGGTTCATCCTGCTCGTCGTGCACGTCGCGGAAGTACGCGTCGAGATCGAGCGACAACGGCTCGGGGGCGTCGGCTGGTTGCCACGCGAGCGCGCCGGTAGCGATCTCCGGCCGCTCGTCCGCCGGTCGCCACCGCTCGACCACCCGCGCGTCGAGGTCCACGACCCAGTACTCGGGCACGCCCATCCGCGCGAAGAACGCGCGCTTGACCACACGGTCGGCGCGAGCCGAACTCGGGGAGACGACCTCGACCGCCAGGGTGAGTGCTGCCACTTCGGACCACTCCCGCGGCCGCCGGCCTCCGACGCGCGGGGTGACGAAGACGTCCGGCTGGACGATCGTCCCGGGCTCGAGCTCGATGTCGGCAGGCGAGGCGTATACCTCGCCAACCCCGGCGCTGCGCACATAGTCGCGCAGCGCGCTCCAGAGCAGCGCGCACGCGTGCTGGTGGACGGGGCGAGGCGCCGGAGTCACGAACAGCTCCCCGCCAATGAGCTCGTAGCGCGGCCAGTGGCGTGACTCGTCGGCGAGGTCGCGCACCTCCTGCGCGGTCCAGCGCTTCGTCTGGGCAGGCATGCGTATAGGATGCTCGGCTCGCGATGGTGAGGGCAAGGCGGTAGGGGCGGAGGCACGCGCCACGATGCGGGAGCGCCGCGCGGGCGGTCGCATCGGAATGGAGCGGGCGGAAGCGCGGGGCGTCAGAGTCCCCGGAGAACCGATCGGACTTCTACCGTCGCCGCTGTTGTCTTGCTGGTGTCAGACCCCGTTCACACCTTCATCCGCCTACCGACGCTTCCTACCGCCACTTCAGCATCCTTCCGTGCCTACCACCGCCGAGTTTCTGACATTCTGGGGCAAGGCACAGCCGAGCGGAAACGCGGTCGCGCCGTTTCACCCCATCGCCTACCACTTGCTGGACGTCGCGGCCGTCGCGGATGCGATCCTCGAGGTGCGTCCACTCGCCCGCGCGCGAGCTGGCCGGCTGTTCGGGCTGGAGCCGGAGCAAGCACACCGGCTGCTCGTCGCGCTCGTCGCGCTGCACGACCTCGGCAAGTTCGCGCTGGCGTTCCAGGCGAAGGCCCCCGCGCACTGGCCGGCCGTGCTCGGAGCGTACGATCCGACCCGCATCGTCGACGGCCGACACACAGACGATGGGTATGTGCTCTGGCACTGGACGCTCCGCCGCCTCGTCGCCGAGCGGGTTTGGCCGGAGGGAGCGACGGTACTCCGGGTGCTCGCCCCCGCGGTGTTCGGCCACCATGGCCGGCCTGTGGGCGGGCCGCCTCCCACCCTGCTGCCGGCGCAACGATTCGGCGCCACCGGCACAAGTGTGGCGGTCGCCTGCGCGGAGACTGTCCTCTCTCTCCTCGCTCCCTCGCCCATCGAGGCTCCAGAGCCTGACGAGCGGGCCGCGTGCCTCGCGAGCTGGTGGGTAGCGGGGCTGGTCACGGTCGCCGACTGGATCGGCTCGCGTCAGGAATGGTTCGAGTACGCCGACCGCCGCGACGACGATCCGACGCTGGCTCACTACTGGGAGACCGCGCGGCACACCGCGCGCCGTGCAGTGCGGGCGGCAGGCCTCGTCGCACCGCCGCCGGGCGCGGCCAGGACATTCGGTGAGCTCACCGGCCTCGACCTGCCGCCCTCGCCCGCGCAACGCTGGGCAGAGACGGTGGCGCTTCAGGCCGGTCCCCTGCTTGTCGTTCTGGAAGATGTGACCGGCGCCGGGAAGACGGAGGCCGCGCAGATGCTCGTGCACCGCCTCATGGTCGCGGGCCGCGCCTCCGGTGCCTACTGGGCGATGCCGACCCAGGCGACGGCGAACGCGATGTACGAGCGCCAGGCGCGCGCCCTCGACGCGCTCTATGCAGCCGACGCCGATCCGAGGCCGTCACTCGTGCTCGCGCACGGCCAGCAGCGGCTGCACGAGCGATTCCGCTCGCGCGTGCTCGGCGTCGAGCCGGGTCACGAACTGTCCGCCGCCGCCGTGACGCGGCGCGGTGACGACGACGAGCTGTCGGGGACCGTGTCCTGTGCCGCTTTCCTGGCCGATAACCGTCGCGCCGCGCTCCTCGCCGACGTCGGTGCGGGCACGGTGGATCAGGCGATCCTCGGCGTACTCCCGTCGAAGTTCAACGCCATGCGCCTTTTCGGTCTAGCCGACAAGGTACTGGTCGTGGACGAGGCACACGCCTACGACGCGTACGTGAGCGGCGAGGTGCAGGCGCTACTCCGCTTCCAGGCCGCGCTGGGTGGCTCCGCGATCGTCCTCTCGGCTACGCTCTCGCGGAAGCAGCGGGAGGAGCTCGCGCGCGCCTGGCACGAAGGACTTGGCGGTGAAGGGCGGTTCTCCCGGAATGGCGGAGCGGCCGCGCCGCTCGTCTCCCACGACGCTTACCCGCTCGCCACCATGGTGAGCGCGGATGGCGTTCGCGAGGATCCGGTGGATGCCGCGCCGCGGTCGCGGCGGTCCGTGACCGTCCGGCTGGTGCACCAGCTCGACGATGCGCTCGATCACGTTCTTGATGCTGCACATGCTGGCGCCGCGGTGGCGTGGGTGCGGAACACAGTCGATGACTGCCTGGCGGCGGCGGCGCTCCTGCGCGCGCGCGGGATCGAGCCGATCGTCTTCCACGCGCGCTTCGCGCAAGCGGACCGGCAGCGGCGGGAGCAGGAGGTGCTCGGCCGCTTCGGCAAGGAGGCCCCTCACACGGAGCGAACGGGCCGGGTGCTCGTCGCGACACAGGTAATCGAGCAGTCGCTCGATCTGGACTTCGACGCGATGGTGAGCGACGTGGCGCCGGTGGACCTGCTCGTGCAGCGCGCGGGGCGCCTGCAGCGTCATGAGGCGCGCAAGGACGAGCGTCCGGCCCGATTGAAGTGCGAGCTGGTCGTGCTCTCGCCGATGCCCGACGAGGAGCCGCCACGCGAGTGGCTGGCAGGAATCTTCAAGGGAACCTCTCACGTCTACGAGAACGCGGGCGTGCTCTGGCGTACGGTGCGGGTGTTGGCGAGTGTGGGAGCGATTAGTACGCCCGGCGGCCTGCGCGACTTGGTGGAGAGCGTCTATGGCTCGAGCGACGTCCCCTCGTTGTTGTTGCCGGTTGCCCAACGAGCGGAGGGCGAGGAGCGCGGCAACGCGGCGACGGCGCGCTACGCGACGCTCAAGGTGACCGACGGGTACCACGCGGGTGCCCAGGCGTGGCTGAGCGAGCTACGCGTGCCGACGCGACTCGAGAATCAGCCTTCGATCGTGGTGCGCCTGGCGAAGGTGCGTCTTGACGGGAGTCTGACGCCGTGGGCGTCCGACGAGCGGCCGGTGTGGAAAGCCTGGGCGCTCTCCGAGGTTCGGGTATCGGCCAAGCGAGTGCCGCCGGGTTGTGCGCCCGAGGCGCGGTACGAGGGGGCGGTAGCGGCAGCGCGAATGGAGTGGGGGCGGTTCGAACAGGAGCTGCCGCTACTGCCGCTCGAGCAGGTTGTCAACGGCGTGTGGCGTGGCCGGCTCATCCATCCCAGAAAGCGAACCGTCCTCACCATTCGCTACACGGCCGCCGAGGGGCTCGCATTCGAGAAAATCGGCGCCGACTAATCACCATACCGAATACCGAAGCATGGGATGAGATCTGCGAAAGCAGTGTCAGTGCCCCATCTCATCAATCCCGCTTGTGTCATGAGGCATGAGGGCATGCACGTCGGCCGCCTCTTTCCGTGGAGAGTGAATGGCATACGATCTCAAACGCGAACCCTGGATTCCCTGGCGGCGCCGGTCCGGTGCCGTCGAGTGGGGGCCTCCGGCCCTCCTGGTTGATCGCCTCGAGGACGATCCGGTCGTCGCGCTCGTCGCACCACGCGCCGACTTCGATGGCGCGCTCCAGGAGTTCCTCATCGGTCTGCTCACGGCGTCGCTCCAGCCGCCGGACGAGCGCGCATGGAAGGCATTGTGGACGCGACCGCCCTCGCGCGAGGCACTCCAGGCCGCGCTCGATGCGCTGCCGCCTGCCTTCGATCTCGATGGCGAGGGGCCGCGATTCTTCCAGGACCTGTCCCCAGTGGATTTTGCCGATACCGAGCCGGGCACCGTCGATCAGCTATTGATCGACACGCCGGGCGACCAGACGCTCCGACTCAACAAGGATTTGTTCGTCAAGCGCGAGCGTGTCGGGCGGCTCGGCCGTCCAGCCGCGGCGATGGCGATCCTCACACTCCAGACGTATGCTCCCGCGGGTGGGCAGGGGCACCGTACGTCGCTCCGCGGCGGCGGTCCGCTCGCCACGCTCGTGGATCCACGTGTGGACGACGAGGGCCGCTGGCGTGCGCACGAGCGACCGCTGTGGTACAAGCTCTGGGCGAACGTCGAGACCTGGGCACAGTGGGATGACCGGACCCCGCCAGGAGCCCCGACATCGTTCGATGCGGGCTTCCCCTGGCTCTCGCCGACTCGCTCATCCGGCAAGGCCAGCGGTGTGAAAACCACACCTTCGGATGCGCACCCGATCCAGATCTACTTCGGGCTGCCGCGCCGCATCCGCCTGGAGTTTGGCGGCCCTGGACGGTGCGACCTGACGGGTGTGGAGGATGAGCGCACGGTCACCGGCTTCCGGATGCGGAACTACGGGGTCCAGTATGCCGCGTGGCGTCATCCACTGTCTCCCCACTACCGGCAGAAGGTAGACAGTGAATGGCTGCCCGTGCACGGTCAGCCGGGTGGTCTCGCCTGGCGCGACTGGCTTGCGCTCACACTGCGTGCGCCCGCAGGAGGGTTACGGGAGCCCGCCGCGACGGTCGCCGCTTTCAATCGGCGAGGCGCGAGTGTTGGCTTGATGAGCTACCGGCTCCACGCCTTCGGCTACGACATGGACAACATGAAGGCCCGCGGCTGGACGGACGCCACGCTCCCCGCCTTCGTCGTCGCTGACGAGCAGCGCGAGGCGCTCCTCCGCAACACGGCGGAGGCGCTCACTGATGCCGCCGGCATCGCCGCGAGCGCCCTGCTCGGCGCCGTCAAGGCCACACTCTTTCAGAGTCCGGACGATGCGTCGCGCGACCTTAGCCAGGTGCGCGCGGATCTCTGGGCAGCGACCGAGCGTGCCTTCTACGAGACGATGAGAGTCATCGCTGCGCCGACACTCGACATCGACCAGGCGATCGAGACGGCGACCGTGCGGAAGAAGATGTTCGCGCTCGCGCTGCGGGATGACGCGCTCGAAGTCTTCGATCGGTGGTGCCCCGCCGCCGGCCTCGCGCCCGCCGCACTGCGCCGGCGAGTCACGGCGCGCTACAACCTCACCATGGCGCTGAGCGGAATCTCCAAGCTCGGCGAGAAGATGTTCGACGCATTGGGCATCCCCCTGCCCGGGGGCGGGCACGCGGCCCGCGCCTCGAAGAAACGCGCACGCAAGGAGGCCGTCGAATGAGCAATCCACTTACCGGGCCACCGACGCGCGCGCCGTCGCCAGCCCGTTCGAGCCGCGGGGAGCGCGCGCTCGCCTGGTGGCAGAGGCTTCGCGATCCCAAACGCGGAGACCCGGCCGCGCTCGCCCAACTCCGCCGCGCTCGCTCGACGCCTGAACTCCTCGGCATCCGCGCTGCCGTCAGCCTGGCGCGCCGGCTTGGCGCCGCAAGCGGCGAGGCGTCGGACTGGCACACTCGGGCCGCGCTCGACCTCGCGCGCGTGCTCGCGCACGTGAAGGAGCACGACCGCACCCAGCATCCGATGCGTGCCGCCGGCTGGAAGCGGTTCGCCGGAGACCGTAAGGAAAGCGATGCCGGTGAGGATCGTCCCCTGCTCGCCGAAGGGCGCTTCAAGCGCCTGCTTCAGACTGGCGATGGCGAGGAGAAAGTCACCGCCTTCGTTCGTCTGATTGCCCTGCTTGGCGGCCGTGTGAAGGTAGACGCACTCGCCGAGGACTTCCTCCTGTGGAACCACCCGGAGTGGGGTGACCGGGTGCGCGAGCGCTGGGCCTTCCTCTTCTACGCCGCGAGCGATGCCGCGCCCGTGGCCCCTCCCACGACCGTCCCGGACACGGACACCGACACTGAGGACGACGAGGTATGACGACCTTCCTGCAGCTCCACCTGCTCACCGCCTACCCGGCCTCCAACCTCAACCGCGACGACACCGGCCGCCCCAAGACCGTGGAGTTCGGTGGCTCGCCACGCCTGCGTATCTCCTCGCAGAGCCTCAAGCGCGCGTGGCGCACGTCCCCGGTGTTCGCCGAGCGCCTTGGCGAGCGCGTCGGGAAGCGGACCCAGCGCTTGGGCGAGGACGTGAAGAAATACCTCGTCGGCAAGGGCATGCCCGAGGAGCCGGCCACAAAGGCGGCGCGGACGATCGCTGGCATCTTCGGCAAGCTGGTGGACGAGAGCGATGACGACCCGACCTACATCAAGCAGCTCGCCTTCGTCTCGCCCGACGAGTTCGCGCGTGTCCGCGCGCTCGCCGATCGCGCGCTCGCCGGCGAGGTGATAAAGCCGGGTGCGGACGACCTGCTCGTGAAGACCGATGGTGCCGCCGACATCGCGATGTTCGGTCGCATGCTCGCCGACAATCCGGCCTTCAACCGGGAAGCCGCAGTGCAGGTGGCCCACGCCTTCACCACCCACAAGGCGGCGGTGGAAGATGACTACTACGTCGCCGTGGACGACCTCAAGAACCCGGCCGAGCACGAGGACGTGGGGACGTCGTTCATCGGCGTGCAGGAGTACGGGGCCGGCCTCTTCTACCTCTACGCCTGCGTGGACTGCGATCTCCTCACCCGCAACCTCGGAGGCGACCGCGCGCTCGCGCAGGACGCGGTGGACGCGATGATCCGCTGCGCCGCCACGGTCTCTCCGCGCGGCAAGCAGGCGAGCTTCGCATCGCGGGCGCGCGCGTCCTTCGTGTTGGCCGAGCGGGGGGGGCAGCAGCCGCGGACGCTGGCGGCCGCATTTCTCAACCCGGTCGGGCGCCGGATCGGGGAGACGGATGCCGTAGAGGCATCCATCGCGCGCCTCACCGGGTTCTGCGCCAACTTGGACAAGGCGTACGGGCCATGCGCCGATGACCGCCGGGAGATGCGCGTCACGCCGTTCGAGCACAAGGGAACGCTCGACGATGTGGTGAGCTTCGCGCGGGACTCGATTGCATGACCGAGTTCCTGCTCTTCACCCTGTACGCCCCGCTCGTGAGCTGGGGGGAGATCGCCGTCGGTGAGTCGCGCGGCTCCTGGGATCGGCCGAGCCGCTCGGCCGTGCTCGGGCTCGTGGCCGCGGCGCTCGGGCTGACCCGCGAGGATCAGGATGCGCACGACGCGCTCGACGCCGGCTATGGCGTGGCGGTGCGGCTCGACGCGCCTGGCGTGCCACTCTCGGACTATCACACTGTGCAGACGGTCGCCGCGTCAGCAGTTCGGAAACGGCGTCCGTCCACGCGGGCGGAACTGCTGGCTGCGGGCGACCGCGAGACAATCCTCTCTCGTCGACGTTACCGGCAGGACGCGCTGGCGACGGTGGCGTTGTGGGCTCGTGCTGGCGCTCGATGGGCGCTGGAGGAACTCGCGACAGCGTTGCGCCGGCCCGCCTTCGTGCTCTACGCCGGCCGCAAGGCGAATGCCTTTGGCGCTCCGCTCCAGCCGGCGGTGGTGACCGCGGAGACGCTGGCCGCTGCGTTCGGGCAGCGTATCGCGGCCCCACTGGCTGTGGAGGCGCACCTACTCCGCCCCGATAGCGGATGGGGGCATGAGGTCGCGCACGATCCGTGTGATCGTGATGGCTTCGTCGCTGGACTTCGTGCGCTGAGACGCGAGACGCGCCGTGACGCGGCGGCACAGCGCGAGCGCTGGCAGTTCGCTGAACGCACGATCGAGATTGGGGTGCTCGAGGCACCGGCGGGACAACCTGTAGTCACGCCGGCCATGCCGCCGGGAGAGCCCGCATGACGGCACCCCTCTATCTCGCCCGCGCCCGCCTGCGGCGTGACGCGCCGGCCGCCGCGCTCCGGCCACTGCTCGCGCCCTCAGACGAGTCGGCGCGGGTGTCAGCCAGCCATCGCCTGGTGTGGACACTCTTCGCCGACGTGCCGGACCGCGAGCGTGATTTCCTCTGGCGCGAGGCGGAGCCAGGGCTCTTTTACTTTCTCTCGCAGCGGCCTCCTACGGATCGGCATGGGCTGTTCGAGCTCGATGAGCCGAAACTCTTCGCGCCGATGCTGGCGCCGGGTGACCGATTGGCGTTCGCGCTCCGTGCGAATGCCACTGTGGCGCGCGGCAGCGGGCCCGGGCGGCGTGGGAAGCCGTCTGACGTCGTGATGGATGCGCTGCACGCTGTCGCGCGTGGCGAACGGGCCGCGGCGCGCCAGCGCGTCATCGAGCCTGCTGGTCTCGCGTGGCTCGCTGCGCAGGGTACACGCGCGGGTTTCTCGATCGCGGTCAGAGCGCCGGACACCGGCGCGCACGAGGATGATGCCGGGGAGGCCGCCGGCGAAGTGGAACTGGGGAGAGCGGGGCAGGGGGTGAATGGAGTTCGGGTGCTCAGCTACCGCACGCTCCGACTGGATCGCGCGGGCACATCCGGCACGCTCGGCGTGCTCGACTTCGAAGGGGCACTCGAGGTTCGCGATCCGGGAACGTTCGTTGCGGCGATCACGCGCGGCTTCGGGCGCGCCAAGGCGTTCGGGTGCGGCCTGATGCTCATCCGCCGCGCGTGAGGAGCCCCTATGTCGGATGCCCCATACGTGCCGCTGCGGCCGATCACGATCAAGGACCGCTCGGCGATCGTCTTTCTCGAGTACGGACAGGTGGACGTGATCGACGGGGCGTTCGTCCTCGTCGATGCGCAGGGCGCGCGGGTGCAGATTCCGGTGGGCGGGCTCGCGTGTCTGATGTTGGAGCCCGGCACGCGCATCACGCACGCCGCGGTAGCGCTCGCAGCGCGTGTGGGATGTCTGCTCGTCTGGGTAGGCGAAGGCGGAGTGCGGCTCTATGCCGCCGGACAGCCCGGCGGAGCCCGGGCCGACCGCCTCCTCTACCAGGCAGGCGCCGCGCTGGATGAGACCGCGCGGCTGCGTGTGGTGCGCGCGATGTACACGATGCGCTTTGGCGAAGAGCCCCCCGCACGTCGATCGGTAGACCAGCTTCGCGGGATCGAAGGCGCGCGGGTGCGGCAGCTCTACCAACAGCTCGCGCGGGTACACGGCCTCACCTGGGAGGCGCGCCGCTACGATCCGGCGGCCTGGGACGCGGCCGATGTCCCCAATCGCTGTCTCTCGGCCGGAACGGCGTGCCTCTACGGCTTGTGCGAGGCGGCGATCCTCGCGGCCGGGTGCGCGCCCGCCATCGGCTTCTTGCACCGGGGGAAGCCGCTCAGCTTCGTCTACGACATCGCCGACATCTTCAAATTCGAGACGGTGGTGCCGGCGGCCTTCACCGTGGCCGCGCGCATCGAGCGCGGCGGCGACAAGCGATCCCTCGAGCGGCAGGTGCGCATTGCCTGCCGCGACACGTTCCGGCGCACCAGCCTGCTGGAGCGCATCATCCCCACCATCGGCGAGCTGCTCGCGGCGAGTGGCCTCGCGCCCCCCACCGAAGCGCCCGAGGGGCAGCCGCCTGCCCTCCCGGAGGTCACGTCCGGCGATGATGGTCATCGTGGTTGAGAACGTGCCGCCGCGGCTCCGCGGGCGGCTCTCGCTCTGGCTGGCCGAGGTGCGCGCGGGCGTGTACGTCGGCGTCTATTCGGCGCGGACGCGCGAGCGCATCTGGGCCGAAGTGGCGGCGCTCGTCGGTGACGGCTCAGCGGTGTTGGCGTGGTCGGCCCCCACGGATTCGGGGTTCGCGTTCGAGACGATCGGGCCGAACCGACGTACCGCCGTGGACTTTGATGGTCTGACGCTGGTGCGATTCGGAGCGGCCGAACCGGAAGCCGGAAGCCCAGCGGCCGAAGGCGACAAGGCGCGGTAGGGTTTTCGAGGTATTGGTAATTGGTTGGTAGGCTTGCTGTTACTCGTAAGAGAGTTCCCCGCACGCGCGGGGATGAACCGACGAGCTCGCGGCATTGCAGGGCGCCGCCCGCGAGTTCCCCGCACGCGCGGGGATGAACCGTTGAGACGGCGGCAGAGATCGTGCGCCGGCAAGAGTTCCCCGCACGCGCGGGGATGAACCGGCGCAGCGCGCCGAGCCCGTGGCCTCGCTCTAGAGTTCCCCGCACGCGCGGGGATGAACCGGTGCCTGATGACGTGCGGCGCCTGCTGCGTGAGAGTTCCCCGCACGCGCGGGGATGAACCGGATCACGCCGCCCTGCGACGCCGGATTCAGGCGAGTTCCCCGCACGCGCGGGGATGAACCGCATGGCGCCGAACACTCGAAACCCGTGCTCTGGAGTTCCCCGCACGCGCGGGGATGAACCGGGCGTTGGTCCTGTTCGGGGCGACGCCGAGCAGAGTTCCCCGCACGCGCGGGGATGAACCGGCAGGGATCTGGTCGAGGACGAGTGCCAATCGGAGTTCCCCGCACGCGCGGGGATGAACCGGCCCTCTACCAGGACGGGGCGACCTACGACTGGAGTTCCCCGCACGCGCGGGGATGAACCGCACCGCAGGGCCGACGGATCGCACGGCGACTGGAGTTCCCCGCACGCGCGGGGATGAACCGTCCATGCGCTCGTCCGTCGTGTTCGTCGTGCCGAGTTCCCCGCACGCGCGGGGATGAACCGGGCGTCGGGACCACCACCATCACGGCCACGCTGAGTTCCCCGCACGCGCGGGGATGAACCGGGCAGTGACGGCGAGGATGGCGACGTGCTATTGAGTTCCCCGCACGCGCGGGGATGAACCGCTGGTCAGCCATTACGTGGCCCTCCGCTGCCGGAGTTCCCCGCACGCGCGGGGATGAACCGATCAACGTGCCGGCGACGGTGCAGGTGAAGTAGAGTTCCCCGCACGCGCGGGGATGAACCGGAGATCATGCGCCGACCCGCTCCGTCGGCATCGAGTTCCCCGCACGCGCGGGGATGAACCGCGGGCGTTGGGTTGCAGACGATCGCGGACCAGGAGTTCCCCGCACGCGCGGGGATGAACCGGCGAGGTCGCGCCAGAGCCCTTGCCGGAGCCCGAGTTCCCCGCACGCGCGGGGATGAACCGACACCGGACCATTCGCGCCAATCGGTTGTCGCGAGTTCCCCGCACGCGCGGGGATGAACCGTATCGAACCATGCCTCGTGCGATGACCGCGAGCGAGTTCCCCGCACGCGCGGGGATGAACCGGCCGCCTCCTTGTCCGAGACATCGGGGAAGCCGAGTTCCCCGCACGCGCGGGGATGAACCGATCGACCGCGACGAACGGCCGGCGCAGGTGGGGAGTTCCCCGCACGCGCGGGGATGAACCGTCACCCGAACCCGGGCCCGTGCCGCCCGCCAGGAGTTCCCCGCACGCGCGGGGATGAACCGCGCGACGATCGAATCTGGCACGGCGTGCGTATGAGTTCCCCGCACGCGCGGGGATGAACCGCAGGGGGTCGCCGACTTCACGACGGTCTCCGCGAGTTCCCCGCACGCGCGGGGATGAACCGGCCCGCGCCGTCTCGCCCCACGCCGCACGCCCGAGTTCCCCGCACGCGCGGGGATGAACCGATCGTGAAGGCGCTCGCGGCGGGGATGAGGCCGAGTTCCCCGCACGCGCGGGGATGAACCGGGCAAGTAGCGCCGAGCCCGAACGACCGCTGCGAGTTCCCCGCACGCGCGGGGATGAACCGCCACTGTGCTACGTGTGCGCTATGCCGCGAGTGAGTTCCCCGCACGCGCGGGGATGAACCTGATCCGCTCTCCCCCGGCGCGTTCCGGCTCAAGAGTTCCCCGCACGCGCGGGGATGAACCTGTCGCCGCCGATGGGGACATGGATGAGATCTCGGAGTTCCCCGCACGCGCGGGGATGAACCTGTCACGCACGGCGGCCTCAGCCTCGCTCGAGGGAGTTCCCCGCACGCGCGGGGATGAACCGGTCGTGCCACCGCTCCCGCCGTTTGAACCGACGAGTTCCCCGCACGCGCGGGGATGAACCGTCCGGCCAGGGGATGCAGGCCGCCTTCGACGCGAGTTCCCCGCACGCGCGGGGATGAACCGACGACCCTGAGTGCAGGTGAGTCGGCTGCTACGAGTTCCCCGCACGCGCGGGGATGAACCTGTGGCCGATGGGCGCGTCCGGACGTGGCTCGAGAGTTCCCCGCACGCGCGGGGATGAACCGGTGACGGCGATGCTGCGGCTCACGATCACGTAGAGTTCCCCGCACGCGCGGGGATGAACCGGCGCCGTGTTCTTCGCCAAGCGCGCGACGGACGAGTTCCCCGCACGCGCGGGGATGAACCGACCGCCCGCTCCCACTATCGCGCTCGCATTCGGAGTTCCCCGCACGCGCGGGGATGAACCGTCGGGACCGAACAGATCGCCTATGCCGGAGACGAGTTCCCCGCACGCGCGGGGATGAACCAGGCGGCCAGCGGGACGTGACAAATTGAGGCGCGAGTGCTTGCTCCCCCTCGCCACGACCTGATCCGCCACGCCGCCCCGGTTCGGCGTAGCGTGCTCCGTGCGCCCTTGTCTCCACCGCTTCGCCGAGCGTACCCTATGGCCATGCCTGCGGATAGCAGCGTCTGGACCCCGGAGCGCGTGCGCGAGCTCATCGACGAGTCTCGCCACTGGCCGCGCTACGAGTGCATCGCTGGCGAGCTGCTCGTGACGCCGGTCCCGCGACCCGCGCACTTCGTCGCCCTCGACCTGCTCGTCCGCGCGCTCGCCCCGTACGTCGAGCGGCACGGGCTCGGGCGTGTCATCTACTCGCCCGCCGAGGTCACGGTCGAGCCGACTGCGCTCGTGCAGCCGGACCTGTTCGTGATCCCCGCGAGCATCACGCCCCCGATCCGTGCATGGACGTAGGTCACTGCCCTCCTCCTCGCTGTCGAGATCCTCTCCCCCAGCACGGCTCGGCGGGACCGTGGGCTCAAGCGACGCTATTACCAGCGCCTGCGCGTACCGGAGTACTGGATCGTGGACCTCGACGCGCGGCCGGGTGCCCTCTGGGCGGTTGAGCGCTGGCGGCCTGACGACGGGCGGCCCGAAGTGGTCGCCGACCGGCTCGCGTGGCAGCCGAGCGCAGCGGTCCCGCCGCTCGAGGTCGAGCTCCAGCCCCTCCTCGACGAGGTGGAGCTCTGGGCGGGCCAGCCGGGCGAGCGTGACGCCCCCTCACCGTAGCGGCGCCCCTCGAACGGTGGAGTGTTCAGGTGGCATTCACGAAGTGCAGGCTTCCGAGAGGACGAGGATGGTCACGCCAAACGCGACAGTCCGCTACACCGCCGAACAGCTCCTCACCATGCCCGGCTGCGATACGCACCACGAGTTGGTGGCCGGACGGCTGCGCGTCATGGAGCCTGCGAGCGGCATGCACGGCCTGGTGGTGGGCCGGATCTTCGCTGCGCTCGCTCCGTACGTCCATGGCCACGGACTGGGTGATCTGTTCACGGAAGCCACCGGCTTTCAGCTCCGCCGCGATCCGGATACGGTGCGCGCTCCCGACATCGCGTTCGTCCGCACTGGGCGGCTGCCACCGGATGGGATCGGGTCCGGCTTCCTCGACCTCGCACCCGACCTGGCGGTCGAAGTGGTCTCGCCCGGTGATACCGTGCCCGAGCTGGGTGAGAAGCTCGACGAATACTTCGATGTGGGCGTGCACGCGGTCTGGGTGGCGGACCCCATGAACCGCACGATCACGGTCCACGAGGCGAGACATACTGCCCGCACCCTTCGGGAAGGGGACGTGCTGAGCGGCGGTCTCGTGCTGCCCGGCTTCGCGTGCGAGGTCGCCGCGCTGTTCGCGGGGGTGCGCCGTAGCTGATTGCCGCGAGGGCGCCGGCGCTCTCGCCCGCGTGCGGCACGCGCGGTACGTTGGCGGCGCCCGCTCTCCTCGGACCGGCTCCCCGACACCGACCTCGCCACGGAGGCGCTCGTGCTCGGCCAGATGATGCAGACGCCGCTGTTGATCTCGTCCCTCCTCCGGCACGCGGCCGCCGTGCATGGCGACACCGAGATCGTCTCGCGCGGCGCCGACGGCGCGGACCACCGCTACACGTACGCCGACGCGCACCACCGGGCGTGCCGGCTCGCGAACGCGCTCCTCTCGCTGGGCGTGCGGCCGGGCGACCGCGTCGCGACCCTGGCCTGGAACGGCCACCGCCACCTGGAGCTCTACTATGCGGTGTCGGGGATGGGGGCCGTCTGCCACACGGTCAACCCGCGGCTCTTTCTCGACCAGATCGCCTACATCATCGACCACGCCGAGGACACGCTCGTCTGCTTCGACGTCGCGTTCCGGTCGCTGGCCGAGGCACTAGCGCCGCGCTGCCCGCGCGTGCGAGCGTGGGTGCTCCTCGCCGATGAAGGCGACGAGCGCGACGAGCTGGAGGCCCCGGCGCCGCCGGGCACGCTTCGCTACGAGGCGCTCCTCGCGGCGCAGCCCGACGACTTCGCCTGGCCCGCGCTCGACGAGCACACGGCCGCGGGGCTGTGCTACACGTCCGGGACGACCGGTCATCCGAAAGGAGTGCTCTACAGCCACCGGAGCACGGTGCTCCAGGCGATGGCCATCGCGCTCCCCGACGCTGTCGCCCTCTCCGCACGCGACGTGCTGGCGCCCGTGTCGTCCATGTTCCACGTCATGTCGTGGGGGCTGCCGTACGCCGCGTCACTCGTCGGGAGCACGCTCGTGCTGCCGGGCCCGAAGCTGGACGGGGCGAGCCTGTTCCGTCTGTTCGAGGACGAAGGGGTCACGGTCAGCGCGGCGGTGCCGACCGTGTGGCTGGGCCTCGCGACGTACATGGCGGAGCATGCGCTCCGGCTGAGTACTCTGAAACGCGTGCTGATCGGCGGATCGGCCTGCCCGCGCGCACTCATCGCGACGCTACAGGATGACTTCGGCGTCGAGGTGATCCACGCCTGGGGGATGACGGAGACGAGCCCGCTCGGCACCGTCTCGCGCCCGAAGAGGAAGCACGCGAGCCTGCCCGCGGACCGGCGCCTCGACCTGCAGGTCAAGCAGGGCCGGCCGGTGTTCGGCGTGGAGGTGAAGGTTGTCGGCGCCGACGGCGCGGAGCTGCCGCGCGATGGTGCGGCGGCCGGGGACCTCCTGGTGCGCGGGCCGTGGGTCTGTGCGTCCTACTTCAAGGCTGATGAGAATGATCAGCTTCGCGATGGGTGGTTCCCCACGGGGGACGTGGCGACGATCGATCCCGACAGCTACGTGCAGATCACCGACCGCTCGAAGGACGTGATCAAGTCCGGTGGCGAGTGGATCAGCTCGATCGAGCTCGAGAACCTGGCGGTCGCCCACCCGTCTATTCAGGAAGCCGCGGTGATCGGCGTCGCCCACCCGAAGTGGGGGGAGCGCCCGCTCGTGGTCGCGGTGCGGAAGCCGGGCGCGACCGTGAGCGGGGCCGAGCTCCTTGCGTTCTACGAGGGCAAGGTGGCGAAGTGGTGGCGGCCGGACGATGTGGTCTTCGTCGCCGAGCTGCCGCACACGGCGACCGGCAAGCTGCTGAAGACGCGGCTACGGGCCGAGTACCGGGATTACAGACTGCCGACGAGCTGACGCGCTGACCTGACGCGTTGCGTACCCTGTGGCGGATCATCATGGCGGATCATCCGCAGCATCCGGCTGATCATTCGTCCGTGATGCTGACCACGCCCTCCAGGGCCCCACCCCGTGAAATCAGTGGCCCTGGAGCGCCGCCGCCGGCGCGGTCCGGGCGGCGCGCCGGGCGGGCACGACTGTCGCCACAGGATGTGCCTCGCTGATGCGCCGACCGGCCGTCAAGCATGCTGGCCACCGCGATCGGAACGGCAATGGGCCGGGGCGGATTCCGCCCCGGCCCGCTCGCTGTGCTACGCGACCGATCGTCCTCGGGCGAGCCTCAGGCCATCGTCCGCAGGTACGCGTCGAGACGATCGTTGCTCGCGGCCCAGCCGTCCTTCATGCCCGTCCCGAGCGCCCCGTCACGCGCTTCCTTCGATGCGTAGAGGACCGTGGACGTCATCGTCGTCTTGCCGTCCTCCTCGGTGAGGACCAGCGTATTGAGCGTGTCCGGCCACTCGCCCCCCCACGACTCGGTGTTGACGAGCCGCTCCGGTGGCGTGACCTCCCGATACACGCCGCGCATCTCCATCTCGGCGCCGTCGGCGCCGCGCCAGACGAAGTGCCACGCCCCGCCCGGGCGGAGGTCGATCTCGCAGACGGGCATCGTCCAGCCCTCCGGGCCGGTCATCCAGTGCGGCACGTGCTCGGGGTTGGTCCAGGCCTCGAAGACCAGCCGGCGCGGCGCATCGACCACCCGTGTCGCGACGATCTCCCGGTCCGACGGCGTCGTGAACACCGTGGCGTTGCCCTTATTCGTCTTTGTCGTGGCCATCGTTTTTCTCCTTGTCCTTGAGGTGTCGTAGGTACTCATCCAGCCGTTCGTAGCTCGCATCCCAGAAGCGGCGATACCCCTCGGCCCACGCGGCCACCTCCTTCAGCGGCGCCGCCTGGAGCCGGCGAGGACGCCACTGCGCCTCTCGCCCGCGCTCGATCAGCCCCGCTCGCTCCAGCACCTTCAGGTGCTTCGAGACGGCGGGCCCGCTCATCGCGAACGGCGCCGCCAACTCCGTGACCGTGGCCGGGCCCGCGGCGAGGCGGGCGAGGATCGCGCGACGCGTAGGGTCGGCGAGTGCGGCGAAAGTGGTGCTCAGAGGATCCGTTGCCATGCGCATCTCACGTGGATGTCACGTGCCTCTCGCTGCGGACGCCCTACCAGCTCTGCCCCCGTGCGCGGCGGCAGGTCCCGAACGCCGACAGCGTGGCCCGCGTGGGGTGCAGCATCGATCTAGGGCTAGGCGTTCCTCACGCGGTGTAGCGCTCCGCCGAGCCAGGCACAGGGTACGGCCGTGAGCGCGAGCGCGATGGGGTACCAGTCCGGCCCGAGGTCGTACTGGGTGATGGTCGCGATCGCGCCGGCCGCGCTCAGGGCGAACCCCACGATCCCGAGCGCCAACGCGTGACGCATCGGCGTGTGCGGCGCGAGCCGTGCGGCGATGTAGCTGCCGAGGACGGCGTACGCGATCCGGTAGGCGAGCGCCAGCAGGTTCAGGCCCGCGTCGTACATCGGCTGGCCCCACGGCGGATACACCTCGAGCACGTGGAGCACCTGATCGGTGCCGAGCGAGAGCGTGACGATCGCGGCGAGCCCGGACAGGACGGCGGCGATGCTTCGGGGCAAGCGGCGGGAATGTGCCCCCCGTGTCGTCCCCTGCTGTGCGTGACCCCTCCCCGGGGCGCGCCCGGGCAAGCTCTGGGGTGCGACCTGCGTCGTCGTCATCATGACGGGCTCCTGTGGGTTGGTGTAGAGGCATCAGTTGCGTCGTATAACCAAAAGGTTATATAACTACTTGGTTATATAAGGCACTCGTCTTCACCTGTCAAGCCCTCGGCAGTCGCGCTCGCCAACACAGTATCGAGGTTGCCGAAGTGCTCTCGCCGAGTACGGCGCCACGGAGTACGGCGCCACGGGACGGGAGTACTCTGCGCGGCGCTGTTCGACCCGCTGGAGCTACCTGCCGAGTGTCGTGCGGGTGTAGGCGACGCCATCCGGCGACGCGCCTACCGGGAAGCGCTTGAGCTCCCGTCGCTCGGCCAGGTCCACGGCGGCCACCTCGCCCTGGCCGAGGGTCACGAGCGCGAGGCGGCCGTCTGGCGCGATGGAGACGCCGCGCGGGGAGCCCAATCCCGCGATCTCGCCGACGACCTTCCGTGTGGCGACGCTGGCGATATGGATCTTGCCGTTCGGCTGGTCGCAGATCACGGCCCACCGGCCGTCGGGCGAGATGCCGATCCGGTAGGGTATCCCGAACCCGGTGAGCGTGTCGGTGACGATCCCGGTGCGGACGTCCACCACGCTCACGGTGTGGGCCTGGTTGCTGCCGACCCAGACGGTGCGCCCATCGGGGGTGACCGCGACGCCTTCGGTGGCCGGCGCACCGACCGCGATCTGGCGCACGAACGCGCGGCGCTCGAGGTCGATCTCGGAAACGGTGCCCCCGGGGATGTTGGCAGTGTAGAGGCGCTTCCCGTTCGCCGTGACTCCGAGCATGTGGGAGCCGGGATTCTGCGTGGCGATAGAGTCGGCCACCCGGCCGGCCGCGATGTCCACGATGACCACGGTCTGCGTAGCTTCGGAGGTGACGGCCACCTGCCCTGGCGCCCCTGGCAGGAACGCCGCGCCGTGTGGCCGCGTGAAGCGTCCGAGGTCCACGGTACGCACGACCGCGCGGGTCGCCATGTCGATGACGGCGAGCTGGTTCCCCGCCGGCTGCGTCCCGTAGATCGTGACGACGCCCCAGCGTCCGTCGGGGGAGATGGCGGTCTCGTGCGGCCCGGTGCCGACGGCGATCGTGGCGGTAGTGCCGCTGGCGAGATCTATGACCGATGCACTGGCCGCCTGCTGGTTGGCGACGAGGACGGTACCGGCGAGCCGCGGCGCTCCGGCGGGTGCCGCCGAGGAGGCGGGCATCGCGGCGGTGCCGGCTCGGCACGCGGCGAGGAGGGTGATGAGGGAGACGCGAAGCGCGTGACGCGCGCGGGGGCGCGCGGCGCGTGCGGGGCGGGAAGCGGTCATGGGCGAGCCTGGCTCAGGGTGGGGGTGAGTGGGCCGCACGATGCACGCGCCTGCCCCGCGCGTCCAGCGGGGCCGGTGTAAAGGTTCTGTGGCCGGATCGGCGGGAGAATCCGGATCGGCTCGGGCATCGGCTGCGCCGCTCGTCGCACACGACCCGGCCCGGACTCGGCTTCCCCACGCTGGCGGGATCGCGCAACTTGAGCGATCGACTCCGCGGGAGGTGTATGCGACCTGGCTCGGGTGGCTCGGGTGGCTCGCTGAGGCGTGTGGTGCCTGGCGTGGGCATCGCACTCGTCGCACTCGCCGCGCTCGTCGCCGGCATCGTAGCGCCCACGGGCACGCTCGTGGGTCAGGTGCCGGCCGGCGCACGGCGCGCGGCCCCGGAGAGTGCGGTCGTCGTGCCCGGCGCCGTGTACCGCGTGGGTGCGGTGGGCCGGCTGCTCTACGGCGACCATTATCGCGACCTGTGGACGGCGCCACTCACCGTCCCGGTGCTCTCGCTCGCGGAGTACGCGGGCGGGCTGCGTCCACTCGCGCGCGGTGGGTCGCAGCAGACCAGGTCGTTGCGGTTCAGGGGCGCGGATGGCCACGAGTACGTCTTTCGCTCGGTGGACAAGGACCCCTCGCCCAGCCTGCCGGCGGAGGTGCGTGGGACGTACGCCAGCCGGGTCGTCCGCGACCTCATCAGCGCGCAGCATCCTGGTGGCGCGCTCGTCGTCGCGCGGCTGCTCGACGCCGCGGGCGTCCTCCATGCCACGCCCGAGCTGACCGTGATGCCCGACGACCCCGCGCTCGGCGAGTTCCGGGGGGAGTTCGCGGGGATGCTCGGGTTGATCGAGGTGCGCCCCACCGACGATCCGGACGATGAGGGCGGGAGCGGCTTTGCCGGCGCGACGAAGGTAGTGAGCTCGGAGAAGCTGCTCGAGCGCATCACGGCGAGCGCGGACGAGCGCGTGGACGCGCGCGCGTTCCTCGCGGCCCGGCTGTTCGACATGTTCGTCGGCGATTGGGATCGCCACCCGGACCAGTGGCGGTGGGCCCGCTTCGGGAACGCGCCGGACGACCGGTGGCAGCCGATTCCGCGCGACCGCGATTGGGCGCTCGTCAAGCTCGATGGCGTCGTGTGGTCGCTCGCGCGCCTCGTCTATCCGTACCCGCAGTTCGTCAGCTTCGGGAGGGAGTACCCCGATCCGCTCTGGCTCACGTGGAACGGCCGCGTGCTCGATCGGCGGGTCCTCGCGGAGCTCGAGCGCTCGGTGTGGGATTCCGTGGCCACGGCGCTGCGGGAGCGCATTCCGGATTCGGTGATCGACGACGCCATCCGCCGCCTGCCGCCGAGCCTCGCCGCGGCGAGCGGCGACTTTCTGCGCCGAGCGCTCAGCTCGACTTTGGCCATTCCGCGGGCGGCGAGCTGATGACGTGACGAAGCGGGCG
>JBBJNN010000184.1:0-5469 GCA_037720885.1 Gemmatimonadaceae bacterium
CTCGCCGGGATCCGGGACATCCTCATCATCTCGACCCCCGACGATGTGCCGCGCTTCCGCCATCTCCTCGGTGACGGCACGCAGTGGGGGATGTCGCTCGCGTACGCGGTGCAACCGTCGCCCGACGGGCTCGCGCAGGCGTTCGTGATCGGACGCGAGTTCGTGGGACGCGACGCCTCGGCGCTCATCCTCGGCGACAACATCTTCTACGGCAGCGGGCTGAGCGCCATCCTGCAGCGCGCCGCCCGCCAGACGGGCGGCGCGACGGTGTTCGGCTACCACGTGAAGGATCCGCAGCGCTACGGGGTGGCCGAGATGGATGGCGCCGGACAGGTGCTCTCCATCGAGGAGAAGCCGGCGCTCCCCAGATCCAACTACGCCGTCACGGGACTCTACTTCTACGACGAGCAGGTCGTGGACATCGCGCGCGATCTCCAGCCGTCGCCACGCGGCGAGTACGAGATCACCGACGTGAACCGCGCGTACCTCGACCGCGGGCAGCTCCGGATGGAGCTCCTAGGCCGTGGCATGGCGTGGCTCGACACGGGAACGCACGAGTCGCTGCAGGAGGCGTCGAGCTTCATCGAGATGGTCGAGCGGCGGCAGGGGCTCAAGATCGCCTGCCCCGAGGAGATTGCCTACCGTGCGGGCTACATCGGCGCTGGGCAGCTCGAGCGGCTCGCTGCGGAGCTCGGGAAGTCGAGCTATGGGGAGTACCTGCGCGAAATTCTCGTCGACCGTCGCTGACGCCGGCGCTGACGCGGTTGCCCTGGCCTTCGCATCAGACTAGCTGTGCGGCGCCGCGCCGGGCGCGGCTACGTGCGGGCGACGACATAGATCTCGGCCGCGATGTCGGGGTACCGTTCGCCGAGCTGCATGAAGGCTTGGATCATCTCGTCAGTCCAGGTGCTGTCGAGCTGCTGATTGGATAGCGGCTTGATCCAGTAGCCGCCGAACGTCTCGACCGTGAATCCCGCCGCCCGGAAATCGCGCCGAAACGTCTCGGGGTTGTACACGCGGCGGTGTCCGTGATGTCGATCGAGGTCGTTCAACTCTTCCTCGAACTGCAGCAGACCCAGGCTTACGGCCGCTTGTCGGTGGAGCGACCGAGCGTTCGGGACCGACGCCACCACGCGGCCGCGCTCGCTGAGCCAGGAGCGCACGCGCGCGAGAATCCGCACCGGATCGTCAACGTGCTCGAGGACGTGGCCGAGCACGATATTGTCGAACGCCCGCCCGGGCTCGAATTCCTCGAACAGGGCGTGCACCACCTCGCATTGCGGAAACCTCGCGCGGAGGTCTGCGCAGAATCGGCCTGACCCCTCGACGATCGTCAGCGGCTGCCCTCGTCGCGCCAGGTAGTTCGTCATGACACCTTCGGCAGCGCCCAACTCGAGGATACTGCCGTCGCGCAGGAAACGCTCGACGATCGAGTATGAGTGGCGCACCGAAAGGCCGCTCGCACCGTGGGCGTACAGCGAATGCTGGGCGATGCTCTCGAGCCGGTGCCGCTCGGCCTGGGAATCCACTATGGGAGCTCTCCTCCGGTCGTAGCGTGGGCAGCCGCCGGGAGCGGACTGCCGTGCCGGGGATCGGTCGGAAGGGTCAGGAGGTGGCCGCCGTGCGCCCGAGCAAGCGGGCAATCCGGTCGGCATGCGCGCGCAGTCCCGGCTCGATCTGCGGCCAGCGCGCGCGCGTGAGTCGGTGCTCGATCGCATCGTGCTGTTCACCGCCGATGCGGGTGTAGCGGGGCAGGACGGCATGCGTCTCGAGCCCGCAGGACTCGTGGAAGGAGACGACCCTCTCATTCTGCACGAGCGTGCGCGAGTAGACCATCTCCAGATCGAGCACCTCGAACGCGGCGCGAAAGATCAGTAGCACGCTCTCGACGGCGGCGAGGGAACCGGATCGGACGACCCACCGGCCCCACTCGCCACATCGCGCGCCGGAATCGATGTCGTAGACTGAGATGAGTCCCTCGGGGACGTGGCTGTCTCGGCGCTCCACCACGAAATAATAGTCGCCCTCGCGAGCGAAGTACCGCTCGAGGAACTCTTCCTGCGCCTGAATGCTCGGTGGCGTGGGGTGCAGAAAGCGTGTGCGATCCCCGTCGGTTCGGAGCGCGACGATCAGACGGGCGTCAGACAGCTCGACCGGCCGCAGCGCGAAGGCCGCGCCCTGGAGCCGTATCTCATGCCGCACAAGGGCGCTCCACGCGTGCTACGCGCGTGCCGACGCGTCGCACGACGTCGGTCTCGCCAAACCGCGGCCGTGCCAGGTTGAACGAAGCCATCGTGTTCGAGGGTTCACGGAGACACGACCTGATCCCGAAGGTTCGACGGTGAGGGTGACTCGCGTCCGAGGCATGGTCGGACATGGTGGGTAGGAGCAGGCAGTCGGAGCGGTACGGTGGCCGACGTGCCGGCGGGAGCGAGGTGTAACATAATGCGCCAGCGTGACATGTGCTCAGTTGCATCCGGCCGCTTGCCGACGTAGTAATAGGGTCGACGATGCCCTGATCGCAACCTCCACCGGCCGTGGTCCGCGAGACTCGGCGATCCCGGTTGGCGCCGCGCGGAGCCTCGCGGTCGCGCCGCGCCGGATAGCGTGACGGCGTCCCTCCCGAGCTCCAGGAGTCCGATCATCATGTCTCTCGTTGCCTGCCGCGCGTCCCGCACAGGCGCCCGCGGCGTTCGCCCGTCGGGCGCCGAGTGCGGATAAGCGTCCCGTACGAGAAAACGGTGGACCACCACACGCCCGAACCTCGCACGCTCCGCGTCCGCAGCGTGACGCCGGCGCGCCTCCCCGTCATCCCAGACGCGCGCGGGAGCCTCTCGTTCGCGGAAACGGGGACGCACCTTCCCTTCACCCCGCAGCGCTATTTCCTCATCTACGGCGTGCGCGAGGACGCGGTGCGTGGCGAGCACGCACACCGCGCACTGCACCAGTACATGGTGTGCGTGCACGGGGCCTGCACCCTCGCGCTCGACGACGGCGCCGCCCGCGATGAGATCGTGCTCGACTCGCCCGGCCTCGGCCTCCACATCCCGCCAATGCTGTGGACCACGCTTCGCCCGCACTCGCCCGAGGCCACGATCCTGGTGCTCGCCTCGGACGTGTTCGAGGAAGCGGACTACATCCGCGACTACGACGAGTTTCTGCGGCTCGTGAGGGCGCGATGAGCGCACTGGTGAGGGCGCGATGAGCGCCGCGTCGCTCGCCGAGCGGGCCGCCGCGACGTCGCCGGCGACGGCGGCGCCGGGACTCGCGACGCCGGAACTCGCGGCGCCGGAACTCGCAGCGCCCGATCGCCGCCGGCGGGTCGCGCGCGCCCACGTGCTCATGCTGGCGCTACTCCTCGGCGCCGGCATCATCGGCATCGGCTGGGGAGAGCGCATCCCGCAGAGCGGCGGGCTTGGCTGGGACGGGCAGCTCTACGGCGAGCTCGCCAGGTACTTCTTCGGGTCCGTGTTCGTGGACCGCATCGACGGCTACCACATTCAGCGCGTGCTCCCGAGCCTCCTCGTGCACGTGCCCCTGCGACTCCTGGGCGTGACGCGCGACACGCCGCGGGTGATCCTGGGATTCGAGATCCTGAACCTGCTCCTCACGCTCGGTACGGGCGTCCTCTGGTGGCGCACCGCCAACGAGCTGGGGGTGAGCGAGCGCGGGCGCTGGCTCGGCTTCACGGGGCTGTTCGTGAACTTCGCGATGTTGAAGTTCGCGTCGTACGACCCGGTCATCACTGACGTCTCCGCGTTCGCGACCGGCGCGCTCATGCTCTGGCTCTTCCTGCGGCGGTACCAGATGGCGCTCCTCGCGACGGCGCTCGCTGGCGCGTTCGCGTGGCCGCTGGCGGGGGTGGTCGGCGCGCTCCTCCTCCTCTTCCCGCGCGACGCGGTTCCTCCGCCGCTGCCCGAGCGGCCGACGGCGCTCGCCACGGCGCTCGCCACCGGCGTCGCCGCGCTCTCCCTCGCCGGCTTCATCCTCGTGTACGTCGTGCAGGGTACACGCGAGATCGGATACGGCCCGGTCATTCCCGTACAGGCGGCCGTCGTCCCCCTCAGCCTCGCGCTGCTCGTGGCATACGAGGTCGCCGCCGTGCGCACGCTGTTCGCCGGAGTTGACCTGGCGTACGTGCGGGCGGCGCTCCGCTCGATCCGCCGCCGACCGCTCGTGCTCTCCTCGGTCGCGCTCATCGGTCCCATTGCGGTGGGTCGTGTGCTCGCGCGCGACGATGACATGCTCGCGCGTGCCACCGGGGGCCTCGCGAAGTCGCTCGCCATCCTCCCGGTGACGCGCCCGCTCATCTTCTTCATCTCGCACGTGGTTTACTTCGGCCCCGTGCTTCTCCTCCTGCTCTGGTGCTGGCCGTCCGTCTGCCGTCTCGTGCGGGGGTACGGGCCCGGGCTCGTGCTCGTCGTGCTCGGGTCGCTCATCCTCGGGCTCAGTCCGGAGTCGCGCCAGAGCACGCTCGCCGTCCCCATCGTCATGCCGTTCCTCGTCAAGGCGGTCGACGGGCTCCGCTGGCCAACGTCCGTGTACTGGCTCCTCGGGGGCACCGCGCTCGTGGCGTCGAAGGTCTGGCTTCCGATCCATCCGGATCCAGCCGCGGTGCCGCTGTCGCTCGAGCTGAACGAGATGCTCCCGTACTACGCGCGCTACTTCATCAACAACGGGACGCAGATGCCGAACGACGCGTACCTGATCCAGGCCGCGTGCGCGCTCGCCCTCGTCCTCGGCATCTACGCGCTCACGCGGCGGGGCGGGCGGCCAGCGCCGGCCGTGGAGGCCAGTTGATCGATGCCGTGACGCGACGGGCGCCGGAGGCCGTGCCCGCGTCCACGCCCGCACCTGTCCCCTTCCTCGACCTGCGCGCCGCGTACCTCGAGCTCAAGGACGACCTCGACGACGCCATGGCGCGCGTGCTGGACAGTGGGTGGTACCTGCTCGGCGCCGAGTTGGAGGCGTTCGAGACGGAGTGGGCGGCGTACGTGGGGGTGCGGCACTGCGTGGGCGTCGCGAACGGGCTCGACGCGCTCGTCCTCTCGCTGCTCGCCCTCGGCGTGGGACCGGGCGACGAGGTGATCGTTCCCTCGAACACGTACATCGCGACCTGGCTCGCGGTCACGCAGTTGGGCGCGACGCCCGTGCCCGTGGAGCCCGCGGAGCGCACGTACAACCTCGATCCCCAGCGGGTGGAGGACGCGATCACCGCGCGCACGCGCGCCATCCTCCCGGTGCACCTCTATGGGCAGGCGGCGGACATGGCGCCGATCATGGAGATCGCCCGCCGCCGCGGCCTGCGCGTGCTGGAGGACGCGGCGCAGGCGCATGGCGCGCGCGCTCACGGCGTGCGCGCCGGCGGGCTCGGCGACATCGCCGCGTGGAGCTTCTACCCGGGCAAGAACCTCGGCGCGTTCGGCGATGGTGGGGCGGTGACGACGGACGATGCTGCCCTCGCCGACG